>DITC01000030.1:0-1206 GCA_002422685.1 Thauera sp. UBA6194
GTGTTCTCGATCCTCAAGCCCGGCGCGCTCAAGCGCGTGGTGATGGGTGAAGACGAAGGCACGCTGGTCCATTCCTGACTTCCGGAGAATGCGCGCATGATTCAAGAAATGAAGAAAACCATCGAAGGCAAGATGCAGAAGTCGGTCGAGTCGCTCAAGACCGATCTTGCCAAGATTCGCACCGGCCGCGCCCACACCGGCCTGCTCGACCACGTCATGGTCGAGTACTACGGCTCCATGGTGCCGGTGACTCAGGTCGCCAACATCACCCTGATCGACGCCCGCACGCTGGGCGTGCAGACCTGGGAAAAGCCGATGCTCGGCAAGGTCGAACGCGCCATCCGCGATAGCGACCTCGGCCTCAACCCGGCCAACATGGGCGAGCTGCTGCGCGTACCGATGCCCGCGCTCACCGAAGAGCGCCGCCGCGATCTCACCAAGGTCGTGCGCCACGAGGGCGAGAACGCCAAGATCGCGATCCGCAACCTGCGCCGCGACGGCAACCAGCAGCTCAAGGATGCGGTCAAGGACAAGGCGATCTCGGAAGACGACGAGCGCCGTGGCGAGGACGAGATCCAGAAGCTCACCGACAAGTACGTCGCCGAGATCGACAAGCTGCTCGCCCACAAAGAGCAGGAACTGATGCAGATCTGATCCCGTCCGGATCGGCTGCTCCCTTATGGGCAGAACAGGAGACGGATCATGATCGGACGGTTCAAGAGCTCCACCCGTGGCATCCCCGAGGTGTCGGCGGTGCCGCGGCATATCGCCGTCATCATGGACGGCAACGGGCGCTGGGCGCGCAAGCGCCTGCTGCCCCGTGTGGCGGGCCACACACGCGGCGTCGAGGCCTTGCGCACGGTGATCCGCGCGTGCATGGAGCGCGGCGTGGAGTACCTGACCGTGTTCGCCTTCAGCTCCGAGAACTGGCGGCGGCCGGCGGACGAGGTCTCCTTCCTGATGCAGCTGTTCCTCAAGTCGCTGCAAAAGGAAGTCGGCCGGCTGCACGATAACGGCATCCGGCTGCGCGTGATCGGCGATCTGTCGCGCTTCGATCCGGCGCTCGTCGACACGATCCACGCCTCCGAGGCCCGCACCGCGCAGAACACCCGCTTCACCCTCACCGTGGCCGCGAACTACGGCGGACGCTGGGACATCCTGAACGCCATGGCGCAGCTGATGGCCCAGCATCCCGGGCGCACCGAG
>DITC01000030.1:1346-2313 GCA_002422685.1 Thauera sp. UBA6194
CCTGCCAAAGGCTGGGCGGTGCTGTGTGCGGTCATCTGCGGTGCGGCGGCCTGGGAGTGGGGCGGCCTCGCACGCTTCGAGCGCCCGCTGCGCATGAGCACCGCGATCGTGTTCGGCGTCACCTGCCTGCTCATCGCTCACCTGTCGGGTCTGGCCAACGGCGTGCTCGCCGGCGGCGCCATGCTGCTGCCGCTCTATGTGCTGAGCGCGGTGTTCTGGCTGCTGGTCGCGCCGCTCTGGCTCAAGAACAAATGGACGCTGTCGAATCCGATGCTCGCATCGGTCGTCGGCTTCATCGTGCTGCTGCCGACGGCGCTTGCGCTGATGCATCTGCGCCTGCTCGGGCCCGGGGTGCTGCTCGGCGCGATGGCCGTGGTGTGGGTCGCGGACATCGCGGCTTATTTCTCCGGTCGCGCCTTCGGCAGGCGCAAGCTCGCCCCCGCGATCAGCCCGGGCAAGACCTGGGAAGGCGCTTTCGGCGCCACGCTGGCGGTATTGCTGTTCGGCTTTGCCGCGCTCGTGGCGCTCGGCGCCAATCAGCCCGGCGGAGCGCTGGTCATCGGCGTAGCCCTGATCGGCTGGACCGCGGTGAGCATCGTCGGCGACCTCTTCGAGTCGCTGCTCAAGCGCCAGGCCGGTCTCAAGGACAGCGGCGCCATTCTGCCCGGACACGGTGGCATCCTCGATCGCATCGACAGCCTCACGTCGACCCTGCCGCTGGTCGCACTCGCCGCTCTCTGGCTCGCGCGCTGAGGCCCGCCCCGGGCCTCGCGCGGCGCCACAACTGGAATCCCGCACGCATGTCTCACTCCGCTCCCCAGCGCCTCACCGTTCTCGGTGCGACGGGCTCCATCGGGCAAAGCACGCTGGACGTCGTCGCCCGTCACCCCGACCGCTTCGAGGTCTTCGCCCTCACCGCACACCGCCAGGACGACAAGCTGCTCGCGCAGTGCCTGCAATTTGCCCC
>DITC01000030.1:2438-4654 GCA_002422685.1 Thauera sp. UBA6194
CCCGCCGACTATGCACGCCAGCCCGCCACCGCCGGGGTGCGCCGCGTGCTCCTCACCGCCTCGGGCGGCCCCTTCCGTGCCGCGCCGATCGAATCCCTCGCGCGCGTCACCCCCGAGCAGGCCTGTGCGCATCCCAACTGGGTCATGGGCCGCAAGATCTCGGTGGATTCGGCCACCATGATGAACAAGGGCCTGGAGGTGATCGAGGCCCACTGGCTGTTCGGCGCGCCGGCCGGGCTCATCGAGGTCGTGGTGCACCCGCAGAGCGTCATCCACTCCATGGTCGAATACGCCGACGGCTCGGTGATCGCCCAGCTCGGCAACCCCGACATGCGCACCCCGATCGCGCACGCCATGGCCTGGCCCGAGCGCATCGACGCGGGCGTGCGTCCGCTCGACCTGTTCGAGATCGCCCGCCTGGACTTCGAGCGCCCCGACCTCGAACGCTTTCCCTGCCTGCGCCTGGCCTTCGACGCGCTGCGTGCCGGCGGTGCTGCGCCGGCCGTGCTCAACGCCGCCAACGAAGAGGCCGTGGCCGCCTTTCTCGAGCGTCGGATCGGCTTCCTCGACATTCCCGCCGTGATCGCGGCGGCGCTGGAACGTAGCGACACGCTCACGGTCGATTCCGTGGACGCGGTATTCACCGCCGACAGCGAGGCGCGTGCGTGGGCATGCGCCGAGATCCGACAACGCCAGGCTGCCCGATGACACTTTTCGACTACCTGATCCCCTTCGCGCTCGCGCTGGGGCTGCTGATCCTCATCCACGAACTCGGCCACTACCTGGTCGCGCGCTGGTGCGGCGTGAAGGTGCTGCGCTTTTCGATCGGCTTCGGCAAGCCGCTCATCATGCGCCGCGCCGGGCGGGATCAGACCGAGTGGGCGCTCGCGGCCTTTCCGCTCGGGGGTTACGTCAAGATGCTCGACGAGCGCGAAGGCACGGTAGCGCCGGAAGAGCTGCACCGCGCCTTCAACCGCAAGAGCGTCTATCGCCGCTTTGCCATCGTCGCGGCCGGCCCGCTGGCCAACTTCCTGCTCGCCATCGTGCTGTACTGGGGCTTGTTCGTCGCCGGCACCGAAGAGCTGCGTCCGCGCGTGGCGCTGTCCGACACGCCTGCGATCGCGCAGGCGGCCGGTGTGCGCGACGGCGATCTGGTGGTCGCGGTGGACGATGACCCGGTGGCGAGCTGGCAGGACCTGCGCTGGGCGCTGCTGCGCCACGCGCTCGACGAGCGCGAGATCGTGCTGCGCGTGCGCACGCTCGAAGACGTCGAGGTGTTCCGCCGCCTCGAGCTCGCCGGCATCGCCATCGACGAAGCAAACACCGACCTGATCGCACGCATCGGCCTGAAGCCCTGGCGACCCGAGATCCCCGCGGTCATCGGTCGCGTGGCCGAAGACGGACCCGCCGCGCGCGCCGGTCTGCGCAGCGGCGACCGCGTGCTCGCGATCGACGGCCAGGCGGTGAGTCACTGGACCGACCTGGTGCTCGCCGTGCGCAAGGCACCCGAGCGCAGCCTGCCGTTCGAGCTCGAGCGCGAGGGCGTGCGCCTGACCCTGTCCATCGTCCCGGAAAGCGCCGAAGAAAATGGCGAGCGCATCGGCCGCATCGGCGTCGGCGTGGCCGGGCCGGCGCCCGGCGGCGTGCAGATGTTCGGCGAGGTGCGCTACGGCCCGCTCGAGGCGGCGAGCCGCGCGGTGCGCCAGACCTGGGAGACCAGCGTACTCAGCCTGAAGATGATCGGGCGCATGTTCACCGGCGAAGTGTCGTGGAAAAATCTCTCCGGACCGGTCACCATCGCCGACTACGCAGGGCAGACCGCGCAACTCGGCCTGAGCCACTATCTGAAGTTCGTGGCCCTCATCAGCATCAGTCTCGGCGTGCTCAACCTGCTGCCCATCCCGGTTCTGGACGGTGGACACTTGATGTACTATACGGCCGAAATCATCAGGGGCGGCCCCATTCCCGAGCGCATCATGGAGATCGGCCAGCAGATCGGTCTCGCACTCCTGATTATGCTCATGGCATTCGCCTTCTACAACGATATCAACCGTCTCATTTCCGGCTGAACTCCCGCATGAAACACAAGCGCCTGACCGGGCTCATCCTGGCCCTCTTCGCCGCTGCGCCGGCCTACGCGTTCGATCCCTTCGTCGTCAAGGACATCCGGGTCTAAGGCATCCAGCGCACCGAGGCGGGGACCGTGTTCAACTACC
>DITC01000035.1:0-1895 GCA_002422685.1 Thauera sp. UBA6194
GCTCTACGAGCAGCGCTATGCGAGCGAGGCCTTCGTCGATGTCATGCCGGCGGGCAGCCACCCCGAGACGCGTTCGGTACGCGCCTCGAACATGTGCCGTATTGCCGTGCATCGGCCGCAGGGCGGGGACACCGTGGTGGTGTTGTCGGTGATCGATAACCTGGTCAAGGGGGCGGCGGGGCAGGCAGTGCAGAACCTCAACATCATGTTCGGCTTCGATGAAGAGGCCGGGCTCGATATCGTTCCGGTCAGTCCCTGAGGGAACTTGCACGACTGAAAGTGATCCGATTTTGACGATCGGGCCACGAATGGCGCATCATTCGTGGCGCCCCCTACAGAGGAGAAAAAATGAGCGCAGAAGTTGAAACCCCCGATATCCTGGTCTTTACCGACAGCGCCGCGAACAAGGTGCGCGAGCTGATCGAAGAAGAAGGTAACCCCGATCTCAAACTGCGCGTCTTCGTGTCGGGCGGTGGGTGCTCGGGCTTCCAGTACGGCTTCACTTTCGACGAGGAAGTGAACGACGACGACACGACCTACGAGAAAAACGGTGTGATGCTGCTGATCGACCCGATGAGCTATCAGTATCTGCTCGGCGCAGAGATCGATTACACCGAAGGGCTCGAGGGCTCGCAGTTCGTGATTCGCAACCCGAATGCGACCAGCACCTGCGGCTGCGGTTCGTCTTTCACCGTCTGATCACGACCTGCGGTACGGTCGAAAAAAAAGGGGCGCCTCGGCGCCCCTTTTTGCTGCTCTGCAGCCTCAGCGACTGCTGGCGAACTCGTAATTGAGCAGCGCGAAACGCTGGCGCAGGGGGGCCGTGTCGCGCTTGAAGGCGGCGAGCTCCTTGGCGTTGAAGGAGTCTGCCATCGGCAGCTCGGCGGTCATCGGATCGACAGGCCCGCCTTCGATGCGCACTTCGTAATGCAGGTGCGGTCCGGTGCACCAGCCCGTACATCCGACAAAACCGATCACATCGCCCTGGCTGACGGCCTGACCCTTGGTCAGACCCTTCGCAAAACCGTTGAGGTGTGCGTAGTGCGTGGTGATCTTGTTGCGGTGCCTGAGCACGATGAGGTTGCCGAAGCCGCGCTGCGTGCCGATGAATTCGATCGTGGCATCGGAGGAGGCCATGACCGGTGTGCCTACGGGCGCAGCAAAGTCGGTGCCGTTGTGGGCTTTCCACTTGCCGTGAATCGGATGCAGTCGGCGGCCGAAATTGGAGCTCACGCGCGAGAATTCGAGCGGTGTGCGCAGGAAGCCCTGCTGCAGGCTGCGGCCGTCGTCACTGTAGAACTGCTCCTTGCCGCTCGGGCCGCGATAACGCACGACGGCGTGGCGCTCACCCTTGTTGATGAACTCTGCGGCGAGGATGCGGCCGGCGCGCACCGGAACGCCCTCTTCGTAGATCGCCTCGTAGACGACGTTGAAGCGGTCGCCCTTGCGCAGGTCGGTGCGGAAGTCGATCCAGGTGCCGAAAATGGTCGACAGCTGCGTGGCGACGCTGTCGGGCAGGCCGGCGGCCTCGGTGGCACCGAACAGGGAGTGGGTGATCGTGCCCGAGCGCATCTCCACCATCGTCGTCTGCTCCGCGCTTTGTGCTTCGCGCAGCGCGAGACCGGCTTCGCCTCGCTCGATGACGAGATCCTGCGCGGTGTTGCCGAGCGGCAGGCTGAGCGACAGCAGCGCGCCCTCGGGCGTGACGACCGCGGTCACCGCGCGACCGGCGCGCATCAGGCGGATCGCCTGCCTGCCTTCGTCGGAGCTGGTGAGACGGTTGAGCGCTTCGGCGTCGTCGATGCCGAGGCGATTGAAGATCGCCTGCACGGTGTCGCCGGAACGAATGCGATCGATGTGAACGAAAGGCAGGTCGCTGTCGGCCCCGGCTGCGG
>DITC01000035.1:1945-2801 GCA_002422685.1 Thauera sp. UBA6194
CCCATGTGCGCGGACGGGAGAGGAGACGTGCCGGCAGATCGGCTAGAATTCGGGTTTTTCTGGCCTTCATGAGCCCTCGCGGTTCGGATGGCGATTAATCCCACGGATTTTAGCAAACTAACTGCAGGGTCCGGAAAGGTATTTTTGGAGAAATCGAATGTCTGACGTTCAGGCGGCGATCGACCTGATCAAGCGCGGTACCGATGCGCTGCTGATCGAGGCCGAGCTGGTCGAAAAGCTCAAGCGCGGCAAGCCCTTGCGGGTGAAGGCCGGCTTCGATCCGACTGCGCCCGACCTCCACCTGGGGCACACCGTGTTGATCAACAAGATGCGCCATTTTCAGGAGCTCGGTCATCAGATCCAGTTCCTGATCGGCGACTTCACCGGCATGATCGGCGACCCGAGCGGCAAGAACACCACGCGTCCGCCGCTGTCGCGCGAGCAGATCATGGACAACGCGAAGACCTACCAGGACCAGGTGTTCAAGATCCTCGACCCCGAGAAGACCGAGATCTGCTTCAACTCGGCGTGGATGGAGGGGCTGGGTTCGGCCGGCATGATCCGCCTCGCGTCGCTGCAGACCGTGGCGCGCATGCTCGAGCGCGACGACTTCGCCAAGCGCTACGGCAACAACCAGCCGATCGCGATCCACGAATTCCTCTACCCGCTGTGCCAGGGCTACGACTCGGTGGCGATGAAGGCCGACGTCGAGCTCGGCGGCACCGACCAGCGCTTCAACCTGCTGATGGGCCGTGAGCTGCAGAAGCACTACGGCCAGGAACCCCAATGCGTGGTCATGGTGCCCTTGCTCGAGGGCCTGGACGGGGTGAACAAGATGTCCAAGTCGCTCGGCAAC
>DITC01000044.1:0-593 GCA_002422685.1 Thauera sp. UBA6194
GTGGTCGCCGCCTACGTCACCGCCCAGATCGGCGGCAGCATGATCGAATGGCATGGCCGTGCCGGCGTGGCGATCACCGGTCTGCTCGCCTTCCGCATCGTCTGGGGCATCGTCGGCTCCACTTACGCGCGCTTCGCCGACTTCGTGCCCACGCCCGGACGCATCGGCAGCTATCTGCGCGGCCAGTGGAACCGCCCCGGCCACAACCCGCTCGGCGCGCTGTCGGTGTTTGCGCTGCTCGCGATCATGATCTTCCAGGCGGTCAGCGGGCTGTTCTCGAACGACGAGATCGCCTTCTCGGGCCCCCTGCGCGATCTGGTGAGTTCGGCCACCAGCGACCAGCTCTCCAGCCTGCACCGGCAGAACTACTGGGTGATCATCGCCTTCGTCGCGCTGCACGTCGGCGCGGTGATGTTCTATGCGCTGGTGAAGAAGGACGACCTCGTCAAGCCGATGATTACCGGCGTGAAGGAAGTCGCCGACCCGGTGCACGAGCCCGCCCGCGGTGGCGGCACGGTGGCCTTCATCGTCGCGCTCGCGATCACCGCCGCGGTGCTCTACTTCGCCACCGGCAGCTTCATCGAGCCGCCGCC
>DITC01000044.1:695-2619 GCA_002422685.1 Thauera sp. UBA6194
GCCTGCTTCACGGCCGCCTGATCACCGTCGGCGGCAGCCTTGGCGAGCGCGGCGGCGTTGGTGTTGAACTCGGTGGCGATCTTGCCGACGTCCGGCATGTTCTCGAAGAACTCGGGCTTGACGCGGGTCTTCACGTCGCCGATGTCCTTCTCGGTGCCCGGGCCGTAGAGCGCGCCCATGCCCGAGCCGGCGATGCCGGCGATGGCGGCGGCCGCGGCCTGGACCTGCTGGGCGTTGTATTCGCCTTCGAGGTTGGCCTTGATCTTGCCCATGTTCCAGCTCATGAAGCTGTAGCCGGCCTGGCGGAACTTGATCTGGTCTTCCGGCTTGACCTGGGCCGAGGCCGCGGTCGCGAGGGACAGGGAGAGGATGCCGAGGGCAATCGCTTTTTTCATGTGGAAGCTCCTGGTGGGTTGCTGGGGAAGGCGGTCGCGGCCACCGGGCCGCAACGGAAAGGTGCCTGCGCGCCAACGCGCATACCGCAGTCGCACAGGGCAGGATTCGAGGGTACTCGCTACGGGGTTTATATCAGATCAACTTGATATTCGTCATGCTTATGCTGCAAAAACTTGCCTCCGAACGCTAAAGCCCGTGTCTTCGCGGTCGTAAGCCCATATTGAGCAATCGAAAAAGGCTGGGCTCCCAAATGAACGCGGGACAGGAAAACAATGCGCGGCGCATCGCATCGATGCCGATCTGGCTTCGGCTTACCGGCGTGATCTGGCTGATGATGGTGCTCGCCTTCGGCAGCATGATCGTGTGGGAGACCCGGGTGAACCACGACACCGCGATCGACCAGGCGCGTGATTTTGCCGGCGCGGTCAACGAGATGACCATGGCGGGGCTGACCGGCATGATGATCACCGGCACCGTGGCTCAGCGCGACGTGTTCCTCGACCAGATCAAGGAGCTCTCGGTCGTGCGCGACCTCGAAGTGATCCGTGGCGAGGCGGTCACGAAGGTGTTCGGCGACGGCGGTGTGCCGGCCGCGCCGGTCGATGCGGACGAGCGCGCCGCCCTGTCCGAAGGACGCAGCACCATGCGCGTCGAGCACAGCGCCGAGCATGGCGAGCATCTGCGCGTGGTCATTCCTTCGCTCGCCTCGCGGAACTGGCTCGGCAAGGACTGCATCGCCTGCCATCAGGTCGATGAGGGCGTGGCGCTGGGCGTGGTGTCGATGCGCATCTCGCTCGACAAGGCGAACGCGGCGGTGGTGGCCTTCCGCAACGAGAGCATCCTGTTCGCCGTGCTCGTCTCGATTCCGCTCATCGGCTTCGTGTATTTCTTCATCGGCCGTTTCGTCACGCGGCCGCTCGCGCAGCTCAATCTCGGCATGGCGGCGATTGCCAAGGGCGGCGGCGATCTCACGCGACGTCTGCCGGTGCGTAGCGGAGACGAGATCGGCACCACCGCACGAACCTTCAACGACATGCTGTCGACCCTCGCCGGGCTCGTGCGCCATGTGGGCGATTCGGCGTCCGCGGTCACGCATGCGGCGCAGGACCTGGCCAGGGACGCGGAGGAAGTGGCGCAAAGCTCGCATCGCCAGAACGACAATTCGCTCGCGGCGGCGAACGGGGTCGATGCGATGATGGACAGCATCACGGACATTGCCGCGCGCACCGAGGGCGTGCGTGCGCGCTCGCACGACAGCCTGCACCGCTCGCGCGAAGGCCAGCAGAGTCTGGCCAGGCTCGTCGGCGAGGTGGGTGAAGTCGAGGTGACGGTGCGCCAGATGGCCGACGCGGTCTCGGCCTTCGTGGAATCGACCAAGGCGATCACGCGCATGACCGGCGAGGTGCGCGAGATCGCCGAGCAGACCAACCTGCTCGCGCTCAATGCGGCCATCGAGGCGGCGCGTGTCGGGGAGCAGGGCCGAGGCTTTGCCGTGGTCGCCGACGAGGTGCGCAAGCTCGCGGAGAAA
>DITC01000023.1 GCA_002422685.1 Thauera sp. UBA6194
GTTCTTGAGGTCGTGGATCAGCTGCGCCAGGTCTTCGATGGAGTAGATGTCATGGTGCGGCGGCGGCGAGATGAGGCCGACGCCCGGCACCGAGTGACGCAGGAAGCCGATGTATTCCGACACCTTGTGGCCGGGCAGCTGGCCGCCCTCGCCGGGCTTGGCGCCCTGGGCCATCTTGATCTGGATCTGGTCGGCGTTGACCAGGTACTCGGTGGTGACACCGAAGCGGCCCGAGGCCACCTGCTTGATCGCCGAGCGCAGCGAGTCGCCGGCGGCGAGGTCCAGGTCGCGCGCGATACGCTTGTCGCCGATGATCTGCGACAGCTTGATCGCCTCGGTCAGCGGCTTGAAGCGCATCGGGTCCTCGCCGCCCTCGCCGGTGTTCGACTTGCCGCCGATGCGGTTCATCGCCACCGCCAGCGTGGTGTGCGCCTCGGTGGAGATCGAGCCGAGCGACATTGCGCCGGTGGCAAAGCGCTTGACGATCTCCTTGGCGGGCTCGACCTCGTCCAGCGCCACCGGCGTCTCGGCGGCCTTGAGCTCGAACAGGCCGCGCAGCGTCATGTGGCGCCGGCCCTGATCGTTGATGATCTTGGCGTATTCCTTGTAGGTGTCGGACTTGCCCGAGCGCGTGGCGTGCTGCAGCTTGGCGATCGCGTCCGGCGTCCACATGTGCTCTTCGCCGCGGATGCGGAAGGCGTATTCGCCGCCGGCGTCGAGCATGTCGTGCAGCACCGGGTCGGTGGAGAACGCGGCCTTGTGCAGGCGGATGGACTCTTCCATCACCTCGAACACGCCGATGCCCTCGACCTGGCTGGTGGTGCCGGTGAAGTACTTGTCGAGCAGCGCCTGCTTGAGACCGACGGCCTCGAAGATCTGCGCGCCGGTGTAGGACATGTAGGTCGAGATGCCCATCTTGGACATGACCTTCATCAGCCCCTTGCCCACCGCCTTGACGAAGTGCTTGACGTACTTGGCCGCGCTCTCCTCATCGCCCGCCAGGTGCTGCAGGGTCTCGAGCGCCAGGTAGGGGTGCACGGCCTCGGCGCCGTAACCGGCGAGCACCGCGAAGTGATGGATCTCGCGCGCCGAGCCGGTCTCGACCACCAGGCCGGCGCGCGTGCGCAGACCCTTGGCCACCAGGTGCTGGTGGATGGCCGACAGCGCCAGCAGCGCGGGAATGGCGATGCGCTCGGCCGCCAGCTTGCGGTCGGACACGATGAGGATGTTGGTGCCGCCCAGCACCGCGTTCTCGGCGTCGGCGCACAGCGAGGCCAGGCGCGCTTCCACGCCTTCCTTGCCCCACTCGGCCGGATAGCAGATGTCCAGCTCGGCCGAGCGGAACTTGTTCTGCGTGTAGCGCGCGATGTTGCGGATCTTGGCCATGCCCTCGAAGTCCAGCACCGGCTGGCTCACCTCGAGGCGGAACGGCGGGTTGATCTCGTTGATCTCGAGCAGGTTGGGCTTGGGGCCGATGAAGGACACCAGCGACATCACCATCTGCTCGCGGATCGGGTCGATCGGCGGGTTGGTGACCTGCGCGAACAGCTGGCGGAAGTAGTTGTAGAGCGGCTTGTTCTTCGAGGACAGCACCGCCAGCGGCGAATCGTTGCCCATCGAGCCGGTCGCCTCTTCGCCGGCCTTGCCCATCGGCTCGAGGATGAACTTGATGTCTTCCTGCGTGTAGCCGAAGGCCTGCTGGCGGTCGAGCAGCGGCGCGACGCGCTCGGCCGCGGCGGCGGTGTCGAGCATCGCCGGCGCATCGAGCGTGTCGAGCTTGATGTTGATGCGGCGCAGCCAGTCGGCGTAGGGCTTGGCGTTGGCGAGCGACTCCTTGAGCTCCTGGTCGCCGATGATGCGGCCCTGCTCCATGTCGATCAGGAACATCTTGCCCGGCTGCAGGCGCCACTTCTTGACGATCTTGCTGTCGGCGATCGGCAGCACGCCGGATTCGGACGCCATGACCACGAGGTCGTCGTCGGTAACCAGGTAGCGCGCCGGGCGCAGGCCGTTACGGTCGAGCGTGGCGCCGATCTGGCGGCCGTCGGTGAAGGCCACCGCGGCGGGGCCGTCCCACGGCTCCATCATCGCCGCGTGGTACTCGTAGAAGGCGCGGCGTTTCTCGTCCATGTGCGTGTGCGATTCCCAGGCCTCCGGGATCATCATCATCATCGCGTGGGCGAGCGAGTAGCCGCTCATCACCAGCAGCTCGAGCGCGTTGTCGAAGGAGGCCGAGTCGGACTGGCCGGGGTAGATCAGCGGCCAGATCTTCTGCAGATCTTCGCCCAACAGCGGCGAATGCACGCCTTTCTCGCGCGCGCGCATCCAGTTGTAGTTGCCGCGCAGGGTGTTGATCTCGCCGTTGTGGGCGATGTAGCGGAACGGGTGGGCGAGGTTCCACTTCGGGAAGGTGTTGGTCGAGAAGCGCTGGTGCACCAGGGACAGCGCCGACACGGCGCGCGGATCGACGAGGTCGGTGTAGAACTCGCCCACCTGGTTGGCCAGCAGCAGTCCCTTGTAGTTCACCGTGCGTGCCGACATCGACACCATGTAGAACTCTTTGCCGTGCTTCAATTTGAGCGCGCCGATGGCGTTGGCCGAGCGGCGGCGCACCACATAGAGCTTGCGCTCGAGCGCCTCGGTGACCATCACGTCGGGGCCGCGGCCGATGAAGATCTGGCGGATCACCGGCTCCATGGCCTTGACCGTGGGCGACATCGGCATGTCGCGGTTGACCGGCACGTCGCGCCAGCCGAGCACGACCTGGCCTTCGGCCACCACCGCACGCTCGATCTCTTCTTCGCAGGCCAGGCGCGAGGCGGCTTCCTTGGGCATGAACACCATGCCCACGCCGTACTCGCCGGGCAGCGGCAGGGTGACGCCCTGCTTCGCCATCTCCTCGCGGTAGAGCTGGTCGGGGATCTGGATCAGGATGCCCGCGCCGTCGCCCTGCAGCGGGTCGGCACCGACCGCGCCACGGTGGTCGAGGTTCTTCAGGATCTCGAGGCCCTGGAGAATGATGTCATGACGTTTCTCGCCCTTGATGTGGGCGATGAAACCCACGCCACAGGCATCGTGTTCATTGGCGGGGTCGTAAAGACCCTGCTTATGGGGCTGATCCATCTTCTATTCCTCAAACGACACGCAAGATCACGCGCACAGGGCCCGGGCAAGGGCCGGACAGGGTGCTCGCCCGCGGGCGAGCGCCGACAAACCGAACGCGCACAAAAAAGCCGGGCGCGCGCGCACCGGCTTCACGACATGCACCACGCTGGTGCAAAAGCAACGAAATGGCATTGAAATCCGGCGTTTTAGAGGCCGTATGCACCATTTTGGACACAAGGGTCCGCCTCGTCGCAGTCGAAAAAAACTATACCCCCCAAAGCTCGACAGATTCAAGATTTTTTTGCACTGCCGCATACCTCTGCGTCAGTGAATCTCGCCCACCGCGAACAGGCGCCGATGCTCCTTCATGGCGTAGCGGTCGGTCATGCCGGCGATGTAATCGGCGATGGCACGCGGCTTGTCCTCGCGCGCCATCGCCTGATACTGCGGCGGCAGGATGAGCGGGTCGTCCATGAAGGCCGCGAACAGGTCGCTGATGATGCGACGCGCCTTGTTGGTCATGCGCAGCACCTGGTAATGGCGGTAGAGATTGTCGCGCAGAAACACCTTGAGCTCGCGCAGCGGCTGCAACAGCGCATCGGAATAGGCCACGAGTCGCGGCCCGGCGTGCACGTCGGCCAGCGTCTCCACCCCCGCGGCCGCGATGTTGGCGCGCGTCTGCTCGATGAGGTCGATCACCATCAGGTGGATCATGCGGCGCACGGTCTCGTTGATCAGCTTGCGCCCACTCAGGCCCGGCCAGCGCGCCTCGGCCTCGCGACGCTGGGCGGCGAACAGCGGCACCGCCTCGAGCTGCTCGAGCGTGATCAGGCCCGAGCGCAGGCCGTCGTCCACATCGTGGTTGTTGTAGGCGATCTCGTCCGAGAGATTGGCGAGCTGCGCCTCGAGCGAGGGCTGGGTGCCATCGAGAAAGCGCTGTCCGACCTCGCCCAGGCTCTCGGCGTTGACGCGCGAGCAATGCTTGAGGATGCCCTCGCGCGTCTCGAACATCAGGTTCAGCCCATCGAAGGCGGCGTAGCGATCTTCGAGCAGATCGACGGTGCGCAGCGACTGCAGGTTGTGCTCGAAGCCACCGAAATCCTTCATGCAGGCGTTGAGCGCCTCCTGGCCCGCATGACCGAAGGGCGTGTGACCGAGGTCGTGCGCAAAGGCGATGGATTCGGCGAGGTCTTCGTTCAGGCCGAGCTCGCGCGCGATGCCGCGCGTGATCTGCGCGACCTCGATGCTGTGCGTGAGCCGGGTGCGGAACAGGTCGCCCTCGTGGTTCACGAACACCTGGGTCTTGTACTCCAGGCGGCGAAAGGCGGTGGAGTGCACGATGCGGTCGCGGTCGCGCTGGAACTGGCCGCGCGCCACGGGCGCGGGCTCATCGTAGCGGCGTCCGCGCGACGCAGCCTCGGTCACGGCGTAAGGGGCGAGCTTGAGCATGCGACCTCCTGAATGTTGATGCGAGGATGTGAAGCGAGGCTTCGCGCCTGCATTGTGCGCCTCGCTCATGCGCACACCCGATTCGCGCCTCCTGCCCGGCCCCGGGCAGGCGGGATTCAGCGGCAGCGCGCCTCGATCGCGGCGGCGATGTCCTCGGCGCTCGCCTCGCCATGGATCACGGCACGGCCGAGCGCGCGCAGCAGCACCAGACGCAGCTTGCCGGCCTCGACCTTCTTGTCGTGGGCCATCAGCTCGAGATAGCGCGCCGCGCCCAGCTTCGGCCCCCACACTGGCAGGCCTGCGCGTACGAACAAGGACTCGATGCGCGCCACGTCTTCGGCACCGATCCAGCCCAGCCTGCGCGACAAGGCCGCGGCCATCATCGTACCCGCGGCCACTGCCTCGCCGTGCAGCCACTCGCCGTAGCCCAGTCCGGTCTCGATCGCGTGGCCGAAGGTGTGACCGAGGTTGAGCAGCGCGCGCTCGCCCTGCTCGGTCTCGTCGGCCGCCACCACCTCGGCCTTGTTGCGGCACGAGCGCTCGATCGCGAACGCGAGCGCCTCGGTGTCGCGCGCCACCAGGCGCTCGAGGTTCGCTTCCAGCCAGGCGAGGAAGTCGGCATCGCGGATCAGGCCGTACTTGATGACTTCGGCGAGGCCGGCGGAAAGCTCGCGCTCGGGCAGCGTGTCGAGCGTGTCGATGTCGGCCAGCACCAGCTTCGGCTGGTAGAAGGCGCCGACCATGTTCTTGCCGAGCGGGTGGTTGATCGCGGTCTTGCCACCCACCGAGGAGTCGACCTGCGCGAGCAGGGTGGTCGGCACCTGGATGAAGGGCATGCCGCGCTGGTAGCAGGCCGCGGCAAAGCCGCCCATGTCGCCCACCACGCCGCCACCGAGCGCGAGCAGCGTGGTCGAGCGCTCGCAGCGCTCGGCGAGCAGCATGTCGAAGATCAGGTTGAGCGTGGGCCAGTCCTTGTGCGCCTCGCCGTCGGGCAGCACCACCGCCGACACGCTGATGCCCGCCTGCTCGAGCGCGCTGCGCACGCGCTCGAGGTAGAGCGGACCGACGACCTCGTTGGTGACGATGGCGACGCGCTTTGTCTTCAGGTGCGGCACGATCAGCCCGGCTTGGTCGAGCAGCCCGCGACCGATGTGGATGGGGTAGGCGCGTTCGCCCAGCGCGACATTCAGGGTCTGCATGTGTTGGCCTCGTGTTTGCGCAGCGCCTCTTCGATGGCGCGCACCATGGTGCCGGGGTTGGCACGCCCGCCGTCGACGATGATGTGCGCGACCTCCCGGTAGAGCGGGTCACGCAGGCGGTGCAGTTCTTCGATGCGTTGGCGCGGATTGTCGACCTGCAGCAGCGGCCGGTTGCGGTCGTTGCGGGTGCGCTCGAACAGCACCTGCGGCAGCACGTTCAGGTAGATGACGATGCCACGCGCACGCATCAGCTCGCGGTTGGCCGGCGTGGTGACCACGCCACCGCCGGTCGCGATGACAATATCGTCGGCCTGGGTGAGTTCGTCGATCATCTGCGTCTCGCGCCGGCGAAAACCCGCCTCGCCCTCGATCTCGAAGATGGTCGGGATGCTCACCCCGGTGCGGGCGACGATCTCGTGGTCGCAGTCGGCGAAGCGCAGCTTGTGCCGCCGCGCCAGTTCCTTGCCGACCGTGGTCTTGCCGGCGCCCATCATGCCGATCAGTATCAGACAGCTCACGCGTGACTCGCCGGAAATCCAGATGAAATAGGGCCGGACACCCTTTCGGGATGGCCGGCCCGGGATTGTATCAGCAGAGCGGAAGGCTCAGCGGAGCGAGAGCTCGTCGGAGACGATGCGCGGGGTGATGAACACGAGCAGCTCACTTCTGTCGGATGTGCGCTCGGTGTTACGGAACAACGCGCCTACCACTGGCAAATCGCCAAGCACTGGCACACGAGCGATGTTTGTCTCTTCCGTTTCCTGATAAATACCCCCAATGACCACGGTGCCGCCGTTTTCCACCAGCACTTCACTCTTCACATTCTTCGTCTCGATGGAAGGCACATCGAAGCGCGGATCGAAAAGCGGCCGGTCCTTGTTGACTTCGATCGCCAACTGCAGACGTCCGTCCGGAGTTATCTGAGGCGTCACTTTCAAGGACATCACCGCCTTCTTGAAAGAAATGCTCGTTGCGCCTGAACTCGAAGCCTCCTGGTAAGGAATCTCGACACCCTGCTCGATCGAGGCGGCCACCCTGTTTGCCGTCAGAACCCGCGGACTCGATACGACGCGACCACGCTCATCTGTTTCAAGGGCGGAAAGCTCGAGATTCAGAAAGCGGGTTGCAGCGTTGTTGAACAAGGATAGGTTCATCGAAGAGAAGCTGGTGACAGGCAGCAAGCCTCCGCTAACAGCCTGCTCCGCGGCGAAGCCGCCCCCCAGCGTCGTAGAACCAAAACCAATCTGGCCCAAGCCGCCCAGGCTTCGGCTACGCGAATCACCGAGACCAAGACGAACGCCGATGTCCCGGGCGAAGTCTTTGTTCGCCTCCACGATGCGCGCCTCGATCAGCACCTGGCGCGGCGCGACGTCGATCTCCTGCACCAGGCGGCGCAGCGCATCGAGGCGCGAGGGTACGTCGGTCACGAACACCTTGTTGCTACGCTCATCCACCACCACGCTGCCACGCTTCGAGAGCATGGTCTGGTCCTTGCTTTTGAGGAAATCGAAGATCTCCTTGGCCTTGTGGTAGTTGACCTGGAAGCTCTCGGTCACCAAAGGCTCGAGATCGGTGATCTGCGCCTTGGCTTCGAGCTGCAGCTTCTCGCGTGCGGCGAGCTCGTCACCCGGCGCGATCCAGATCACGTTGCCGTTCTTGCGCATGTCCAGGCCCTTGGCCTGCAGGATGATGTCGAGCGCCTGGTCCCAGGGCACGTCCTTCAGGCGCAGGGTCAGGTTGCCCTGCACCGAGTCGGACGTGATGATGTTGAAGTCGGTGAAGTCGGCGATGACCTGCAGCACCGAGCGCACATCGACGTTCTGGAAGTTCAGCGACAGCTTCTCGCCCTGATACTGGCCGCGACTGCCCTGCACCAGCTTGTTCGGGTCCTCGACCACGCGCTTGACCTCGAGCACGAAGCGGTTCTCGCTCTGGTAGGCGTTGTGCTCCCACAGCCCGTTGGGCGTCACGGTCAGGCGCACGCGGTCGCCCACCTGCTGCGCGGTCAGCGCGGTCACCGGGGTGGCGAAATCGGTCACGTCGGAGCGGCGGCGCAGGTGTTCGGGCAGCGCGGTGCGCAGGAGGTCGACCACCAGGTTGGCGCCCTGACGGCGGATGTCGATGCCGGCGTCGGGGCTGGAGAGGTCGACGATGACCCGGCCCTCGCCCTCGGTGCCGCGACGGAAGTTGATGTCACGCACCGCGAGCCCGCCCGAGACGGCGGCGCGCGAGCCGGCGAAGTTGCCCTGCGATTCGCTCACCGCGGTGCTGCGCACGGCCTGTGCGGCGCTGGGCGAGATCGCGACGATGACGTCGCGGCCCTGCACGCGGGTTTCGTAGGGGTTCATCTTGACCAGGTTGAGCACCACGCGCGTGCGGTCGCCGACCTGCACGATGTTGGCGCTGCGCAGATCGCCCTGGCCGACGTCCTGCGCGCTGCGCCCGAGCGCGTTGGCCGTGCCCGGGAAGTCGAAGGCGATGCGCGCCGGACTGGCCACCGAGAAGCTCGGCGGCGGCACGGTCAGAGGCTCGCGCAGGGTCATGCGCACATAGATCGTGCCGCCCTGCTCGGCGACCTCGAAGCCTTCGATCTGGTTGGCGAAAGCCTGCGTCTGCGTGGTTTCCTGCGCGAGCGCGCCCGAAACAGGCGCAACGCCTGCGAAGACGGCTGCGAGCAGCAGCGTTCCGATACGGTTGTTCATTTGCCGGCCTCCTGCCGTTCCTGCAGCATCAGCGTGCTGTTGCGTTCCACCCAGTCGCCATAGACGTCTTCGACGAGTTCGCGCAAGGTGATTTCGTTTTCGGTGATCCTGGTTACCACGCCGAAGTTCTGCCCCATGTAGTTGCCGACCTTGACCTGGTGGAGCGCGTTGCCTGCCTTCACCAGCGCGTGGGTGTTCGCCCCCTGCATCAACACGCCGACCATGTGCAGGGACTCGAGCGCAAACGCCTCGAGCGGCTCGCGTCGGCGCTCCAGGTCGGGCTGCAGGGCGCTGGCCGATGCCTTGCGCTCGGGCTCCATGCGCCCGGTGCGGAAGGGGTCGTCGCCCTGTTCGCCCGCATAGGGCACCACCGGGAAGGGCTTGAGCTCGGGCGTCGGCAGGACCGCGCCGCGCATGGTGCTGGCCTGCTGGTTCATCCAGGCGTGCAGATCGTCCTGTTCGCCTCCGCTGCAACCGGCGAGCAGTGCGCTGGCGCCGAGGAGGATGAGTACCCCTTTCATCGCTTTTTCCCCTGCTTGGCGGCCTGCGCGGCCTGACGCTGCTGCGCGAGCTCTTCTTCGTCGAGATAGCGGTAGGTGGTGGCCTTGGTGCCCATCTTGAGCCGACCGTCCTTGTCGACCTCGATGGCGACGTCGTTGAGCGTGACGACACGCGGCATGCGCGCCACATCGGCGGCGAACTGGCCCAGGTCATGGTAGGTGCCGGTGACGCGCACATCGATCGGCATCTCGGCGTAGAACTCCTTGACGACGTCCGCGCCCGGCTTGAAGAGCTCGAACTGCAACCCGCGGCCAAGCCCGGCCTGGTTGATGTCCGACAGCAACGAGTCCATCTCGGCGCGGTTGGGCAGCTGCTTGAGCAGGGCGCCGAACTGGCGATCGATCTCTTCGAGCTGACGACGGTGCTCTTCGAGGTTCACCGCCTGGCGCTTCTTGGCGACCCAGCTGTCGCGCAGCTGCGTCTCTTCGGCGCGGCGGGTTTCCAGCGTGAGGGCCTGGTCCTGCCAGTCGAACCACCAGAAGCCGGCGATGGTCAGCGCGAGCAGGGTCACGAACACCGCGACGCGGGGCGCGGCCGGCCACAAGCCCGGATCGTTCGGGTCGAGCCCGCGGAAATCCGCCATCAGGCGCTGGAAGTCGATGCCCTTGGCCGGGGTCTTCCTGCTTGCGTTCATTTGGCCGCTCCTTTGGCAGCGCTCGCCGCGGAGGTGGCCGGCGCACCCGGCTTGGCGGACTGCGCCTGCGCGTCGACCTCGGCCTGAGGCAGACGGATGGCGATGCCGAGCGTGAATTCGCTCAGGCGCCGCGAATCGACCGTGGCCGCCTTGGCCTCGATCAGGGTCGGGTTCTCGAGGAACTCGGAGGCCTCGACGTTACGCATCAGGTGCGACACGCGCGCGTTGGACTGTGCATAGCCGACCAGGGTCACGCGCTTGCCGGTCTGCTTGATGCTCTTGAGGTACACCCCGTCGGGCATGCGCTGCGCGAGCTCGTTGAACAGATGCACGGTCTCGGCGCGCACGCTCTGCAGCGACTCGATGATCTGCTTGCGCGCGAGCAGGGCGTCGATCTGCTCGCGCAGGCGGCGGATCTCGGCGATGTCGCGGTCGAGCTTGGCGATCTCGGTCTTGAGCAGGGTGTTGCGCGCTTCCTGCGCCTCGATCCTGCTGGCGTAGACGTAATGCACGCCGAAGCCGACGAGCGCGCCCAGCACGAGCATGAGCGCGGCGGTCACGTAGAACTGCTGCCGGCGCTGCCGGCGCTTTTCGACGCGGTGCGGCAGAAGGTTGATGCGGATCATGCGTCGAACCTCCTCATCGCCAGGCCACAAGCGGCCATCAGCGAGGGCGCGTCGGCCAGAAGTGTCTTGGGGCGTACCTTGCCGCTCAGCGTCATCTTGCCGAAGGGGTTGGCCACGATGGTGTCGACCTGCGCGCGCGCGCCCACGACCTCGCTAAGGCCCTACATCACGGCGCAGCCACCGGCGAGCACGATGTGATCGACCTGGTTGTAGGGTGTGGAGGTGAAGAAGAACTGCAGCGCGCGCGAAACCTCGAGTGCGAGGCTGTCCATGAACGGGCGCATGAGGTCACGCGCGTAGCTGTCGGGCAGCGCGCCGGTGCGCTTGGCGGCCTCGGCCTCTTCGAAGCTCATGCCGTACTGGCGCGCGATGTCCTGGGTGAGCTGGTTGCCGCCGAAGGCCTGCTCGCGCGAGTAGATGGACTGGCCGTTGCGGAACATGGTGACGGTCATGACCGTGGCGCCGACGTCGACCAGCGCGATCACCTGGTCGCGACCGCCTTCGGGCAAATCGGCCGCGACCAGCTCGAGCGCCGACTCGATCGCCAACGACTCGACATCCACGATGACCGTCTTGAGCCCCGCGGCCTGCGCGACCGCGACGCGGTCCTCGACCTTGTCCTTGCGCGACGCGGCGATGAGCACCTCGACGTCGCCCGGACTGCCCGGCGCGGGACCGATCTCCTGAAAGTCGAGATTGACCTCGTCGAGCGCGAAGGGGATGTACTGGTTGGCCTCGCCCTCGACGGCGAACTCCATCTCGGTCTCGCGCATGCCCTCGGGAAGCATCACCTTCTTGGTGATGACCGACGACGACGGCAGCGCGACGGCGACGTTCTTGGCTGCGCCGAAACGCCGCACCGCACGCTTGATGGCTTCGCTCACCGCCTCGAGGCTGGCGATGTTGCCGTCGACCACGGCATCGCGCGGCAGAGGCTCGATCGCATAGCGTTCGACTTTGTAAGCGTCCTTGTCTCCCCCGGAAAGCTCGACCAGCTTGACGGATGAAGAAGAAATATCGAGCCCGGCAAGCTGGGTGGCTGCCGACTTGAAAAAGGGGAGGTCAATCACAAAGAAAGTCCTTACATTTCTTCATGTTACACGCTATTGCTAAGCAGCGCTCTCGCATGCTAACAACAAGCCCTTGAGCTGTAAAGGGAACTTATTCACACTTAACTTGTGCTAACAAGCTGGCTTTAGAGCACCACGTTTGCATCCCGTATAATGCGCGTCCGCTCGAAACCAACTCTGGATTACCCATGCGCTGGGTCCTGTATCCGATCGCAGCGCTGTTCGCGCTCGCCATCCTCGGTCTCGCCACGCTCGCGGCGATGGCCTTCTTCGCCTGGCCGAAACTTCCGGCCCTGGATTCGCTGACCGACTATCGGCCGCGGATCCCGCTCCGCGTTTATACAGCGGACGGCCACCTCATTGGCGAGTTCGGTGAGGAACGTCGTGACGTAGTGCGCATCGCGGAGGTGCCCTCCCATCTCAAGCACGCCATCCTCGCCGCCGAGGACGAGCGTTTCTACGAGCACAAGGGCATCGACCCGGTCGGCCTGGCCCGCGCCGCGCTTGCCAACCTCTCCAGTGGCGGCAAGGGGCAAGGCGCCTCGACGATCACCATGCAGGTCGCGCGCAACTTCTTCCTGTCGCGCGAGAAGACGTACAGCCGCAAGCTCTACGAGATCCTGCTGTCGCTCAAGATCGAGCAGAACCTGAGCAAGGACCAGATCCTCGAGCTCTACATCAACCAGATCTTCCTCGGCCAGCGTTCGTATGGCTTCGCTCAGGCCGCGCGCGCCTATTACGGCAAGACACTGGATGAGATCACCCTGCCCGAAGCGGCCATGCTGGCCGGCCTGCCGAAGGCACCGTCGGCCTTCAACCCGATCGTCAATCCGGCACGTGCGGCCGTGCGTCAGCAGTACGTGCTGCGCCGGATGCTCGAGGCCGGCTTCATCGACGCAGCGCAGCACGAGCGCGCGCTGACTTTCGCCACGCCCAGCCAGAGCCGCCGCGACACCGCGGCGGCGCGCAAGCACCAGGACATCACCATCCCGGCCGACTACGTCGCCGAGATGGCACGCCAGATCGCCGTGGAGCAGTTCGGCGACCGCGCCTACGAGCTCGGTATCCGCATCGTCACCACGATCAACCGCAAGGACCAGGAGGCCGCCTACGCAGCGCTGCGCAAGGGCGTCCTCGACTACGACCGTCGCCACGGCTATCGCGGGCCGGAGGCCTTCGTCGAGCTGCCGGGCGGCGAGGTCGCCCCCGAGCTGCTCGACGAGGCGCTCGAACAGCACGTCGATCACGGCGACCTGCTCGCCGCCCTGGTGCTGAAAGCCTCGCCCAAGGAAGTGGTCGTCTACCGCCGCGGCGAATCCATCCGCATCACCGGCAAGGGGCTCGCCTTCGCCGCGCCGATGCTGTCCGCCAAGGCGCCCCAGAGCCGCCGCATCCGCCCAGGCGCCATCGTCAGGCTGCGCGCGAGCGGGAAGGATGGCCACGAGATCGCGCAGCTGCCCGAAGTGCAGGCCGCGCTGGTCGCGCTCGACTCGCACAGCGGCGCGGTGCGCGCACTCGTCGGCGGCTTCGATTTCGACCGCAGCAAGTTCAACCACGTCACCCAGGCGGTGCGCCAGCCCGGCTCGAGCTTCAAGCCCTTCATCTTCTCGGCCGCGCTCGAGAAGGGTTTCGGCCCGGGCAACACGCTCGAGGACAACCCGCTTTATTACCCCGCCGGCGTCACCGGAACCAAAGCCTGGGAGCCCAAGAACTACGACGGCCGTTATTCCGGCACGATGACGCTGCGCGACGCGCTCGCGCGCTCGAAGAACATGGTCTCGATCCGCCTGCTCGAGGACATCACGCCCCAGTACGCGCAGGAGTTCCTCGGCCGCTTCGGTTTCGATCGCGCACGCAATCCGGCCTATCTCACCATGGCGCTGGGCGCCGGCGCCTCCACCCCGTGGCAGATGGCCTCGGGCTACGCGGTGTTCGCCAACGGCGGCTACAAGGTCGAGCCCTACGTGGTGAAGGAAATGTACGACGGCAGCGGCCGCCTCATCGCCCGCACCGACCCGCCCATAGCCGGCCAGAGCGCGGCGCGCGTGATCGATGCGCGCAACGCCTGGCTGATGGACTCGATGATGCGTGACGTGGTGCAGCGCGGCACCGCGACGCGTGCACGCGTGCTCAAGCGCAAGGATCTGGCCGGCAAGACGGGCACCACCAACGACTATGTCGACGCCTGGTTCTGCGGCTACCACCCCGACCAGGTCGCGGTGAGCTGGATGGGCTTTGGCCAGCCGAAGAACATGGGGCGCGGCGAAACCGGTGGCGCGACTGCGCTCCCGATCTGGATCGACTACATGCGCACCGCCCTGGAGGGCAAGCCCGAGGTCTCGCCGCCGCCGCCGCCCGGGCTCAAGCGTGTCGAGAACGGACTGGGCACGCGGCAGGACTATCACTACGCCGAATACGATCCGCCCGAGCCGCCTCCCGCCCCCGACTGGCTGGTGGACATGTTCGCCGAGGACACGAGCCCGGCGATGGAGGCCGAGAGCGAGGCGATACCACCGGCGCCCATGGCGCAGCCGCAAGCGCGCCAGTTCCTGCCCCCAGCTCAGGCCCCCGCGCCGGTCGAAGAGCGCATGCCCACGCCCATCCGGCGCTGAGCCCGCAGCGCCGGGCCTGAGCGCTCAGGCCCGGGCCGACTTCAATCCGCCCGCGCCAGTTGCACGGGCTCACCCGCCTGCTCGCCCACCAGGCGGGAGAGCATGGCCCACAGGTCTGCGCCGTCGCGCGTGTTGACCCACTGTCCGTCCTGCGGCCGAAAGTGAAACCCGCCCGACTTCGCCGCCACCCAGATCTCGCGCGCGGCGGTGTGGCGGTTGATGATCATCTTCGTGCCATTGTCGAACTCGAGCTCGAGGATGCCGCCGGGTTTGGGCTCGATGTCCAGATCGACGCCGCAGTCTTCCAGCGCCGACTCGATGCGCGCCAGTTCGGCCTCAGCGAGTGCGTTGAACGCGGATTCTTCCATGGTGATTCCTTCTGTTAGGATTCCGGTTTTTCCCGAAGAACGGCGATGCGGACCAAACTTCCCCTGATCGCGCTCTGCTGCGCGCTGCTGTCGGCTTGCGGCATCAAGGGGCCGCTCTACCTGCCCCCGCCGCCGGGAGCGCCGGCCGCATCGAGCGCGGGCGCCGATCATAACAAACCCATCGTCCCGCCGGACCTCGACTCCGACTCCCTGCTCCAATGAACGCCCCTGCATCCACCCTGCCCGCCTGCGCCCCCGTGTCGCCGATCCCCACCCTCAACATGCGCGAGGGCGCGCTGTGGCTGGAAGACAGCGCGCTCGAGGACATTGCCGAGCGCTTCGGCACGCCGGCCTACGTGTATTCGCGCGCCGCGCTCGAGGGCGCTTTCGGCGCCTGGCAGCAGGCCCTCGCAGGGCGCCGTGCGCTCGTGTGCTACGCGGTCAAGGCCAACTCCAACCTCGGCATCCTGTCGGTGTTCGCCCGCCTCGGCGCAGGCTTCGACATCGTCTCGGGCGGTGAGTTGGCCCGCGTGCTGGCCGCCGGTGGCACTGCGGACAAGGTGGTGTTCTCGGGCGTGGGCAAGACGCGCGCCGAGATGCGCCAGGCGCTCCAGGCCGGCATCCGCTGCTTCAACGTCGAGTCGGCGGCCGAGCTCGAGCGCCTGAACGCGGTGGCCGGCGAGCTGGGCAAGCGCGCGCCGATCGCGCTGCGGGTCAATCCCGACGTGGACCCCAAGACCCATCCGTACATTTCCACCGGCCTCAAGGGCAACAAATTCGGCGTCGCCTTCGCCGACGCGCCTGCGCTCTACCGGCGCGCCGCGCAGCTGCCGAACCTGCACGTGAGCGGCGTCGCCTGCCATATCGGCTCGCAGCTGCTCGACCCCGCGCCCATGGCCGAAGCCGCGCACAAGCTGCGCGGGCTGGTCGAGCAGCTCGCCGCCGAGGGCATCGCGCTCGATCACATCGACCTCGGCGGCGGCCTCGGCATCCGCTACAGCGACGAGACGCCGCCCGCGGTGGCCACCTACCTCGCGCCCCTGCTGGCGGTCTTCGCCGACCGCGAGGAAGAGCTCTGCTTCGAGCCGGGTCGCTCGCTGGTGGGCAACGCCGGCCTGCTGCTGACCCGCATCGAATATCTCAAGCCCGGCGAGACGAAGAACTTCGTCATCGTCGACGCGGCCATGAACGACCTCGCCCGCCCGGCCCTGTACGACGCCTGGCACGATGTGGTGGAGATCCGGCCGCGCGCAGGTGCTGCGGCGGCCTACGACGTGGTCGGTCCGATCTGCGAAAGCGGCGACTTTCTCGCCCGCGAGCGTACGCTCGCCGTCGCCGAAGGCGACCTGCTCGCCATCCTGTCCGCAGGCGCGTATGGCATGACGATGAGCTCGAACTACAACACCCGGCCGCGCGCCGCCGAAATCCTGGTCGATGGCGCGCGCACCAGCGTCATTCGGGAGCGCGAGACGGTGGCCGCACTGTTCGCAGGCGAGCACCGCGCCGACTGAGCGGCAGCCGCGGCGCCACGCCTGCCCGGCGCACACGGGCAGGCATCAGGGCCGGGGGGGTTCGGGCGCCGCCGCATCCACCCTCGCGCCGGCGTCGTACTCCTCGTAGAGCGCACGCCCGAAGGCCTTCCACGCCGGCCCGCCATGCGTATGAACACCCAGCTCGGCGCTCTGTCGCATGTTGTCGAGCATGAGCTCGGAGAGCGCGAAGAGCTCACCGGTCAGCTTTTCCTGCCGAATCGGGCTGCGCAACAGCTTCATCATGCAGCCGGAATCACACCCCAATGCCTGCCGAGCCAGATCGCGCAGCCGCGCCCGGTCCTGCCAATCCACACCTATGCCGATGCCGCGCTTGACGATCTCGCGCTCGAGCTCATCCGCTGTGCGTTCGTAATGCCCAAATCCGCTCATTGTTGCCCTGACTGGAAAACACTCGTTTCACACGGGCGGCCAGCTTGCCCCCGTAAAATGGCCGGAAAACGAAACAGCACGGCCACACGTCGATTCTACCGGCCCCGCTGAAAAACACGTCACCCGAGACGACGCAATTCACACCCGACCAGGACTTTCGTCATGCTCATCAAGCGTTTTTTACAAGGCCTCGTCATAAGCTTTGCGCTGACCCTCGGCGCCGCCCCGCACGCTCTTGCCGATGTCGGCGCACTTCCGCCCGGGCTTGCGCTCGCGATCGATGGCGCACGCATTCCGGCAGACGCGGTTTCCGTGTGGGTGCAGCCCGTGGACGCCACGCACCCGACGCTGTCGATCAACGCCGACCAGCCCATGAACCCGGCCTCGGTCATGAAGCTGGTGACCGCCTTCGCCGCGCTGGAGCAGCTCGGCCCCGCCCACACCTGGCGCACGCGCGTGGCCATCACCGGGCCGGTGCGCGAAGGCGTGCTCGAGGGCGACCTGCACCTGATCGGCGGCGCCGACCCGGTGCTCGGCTACGATCGCCTGTGGAAGCTGCTGCGCCGCGTGCGTGCGCTCGGGATCGAGCGCGTCGCCGGCGACATCGTGCTCGACGCCTCGGTGCTGAGCCTGCCCAAGCACGACCCCGAGGCCTTCGACGGCCGCGGCCTGCGCCCCTACAACAGCGGTCCTCACGGCTTGCTGATGCATTACAACACCCTGCTGCTGGGCTTGTACCCGGGCGTCAGCGCCAACGCGCCGGTCACGCTCGCGGCTGAGCCACCGCTGGCCGGGGTCACCATCGACAACCAGATCCGCACCTCCGATGCGCCCTGCGGCACCTGGTACCGCGACCTGCAGGCCCGCATCGAACCCGGGCGTCGCTTGGTCCTGAGCGGCACCCTGCCCCAGGCCTGCGGCCCGCGCACCTGGAGCGCCGCCCCGCTGCCGCCCGCGGAGTTCGGCAGCGCGCTCGCCGCCGCGCTGTGGAGCGAGGTGGGCGGCCGACTCGGCGGCCGCGCGCGCGCAGGCGTCACGCCGCCCGAGGCCGAAGCGCTCTTCAGCGACGATTCACCCCCGCTGGGCGACGTGATCCGCGAGATGAACAAGTGGTCGAGCAACGTCATTGCGCGCCAGCTGCTCGCCACCCTCGGCAGCTCCGGCATCGCACCGGCGCGCCCCGCGACCGACATGGTCGCCGCCGGCGCGCGCACCGCGCAGGCCGCGCTCGCCGCGGCGGGCATCGACACGCGTGGGCTGGTGATCGAGAACGGCTCTGGCCTTTCGCGCATCGAGCGCATCCGCGCCGACAGCCTTGGCCAGCTGCTGCTGGCGGCCTGGCGGCGCCCCTGGATGCCGGAATACATCGCCGCGATGCCGGTGGCCGGGCTGGATGGCACGGCGCGTCGGCGCCTGTCGGGGAGCCCGGCCGCGGGGCAGGCGCACGTCAAGACCGGCACGCTCAACGGCGTGCGCGCGATCGGCGGTTATGTGCTCGACCGCCATGGCCGCCGCCACGCCGTGGTCATGATGGTGAACCACGCGCAGGCCGCGAACAGCGCCGCGGCCCAGGATGCCTTGCTCGAATGGGTGTGGGCGGGCGGCGATTGAAGGCCGCCGCCCGAAGCGCGCTAATTCAGGCCGGCGGCATCGGCAACGGACGGCGCTGCATCAGCACCCACCAGCCGCGCACGATGCGATACAGGATCCACAGCCCCACGATCAGCAACAGGCCGATCGCGAACGGCACGCCGATGATCGTGATCACCATCAGGCCCGACACCACGATCCACAGCACCGCGAACCAGAAGGTCCGGATCTGCCAGCGGAAGTGGCTCTCGAGCCAGGTACCGCGCACCGCGTTCTGGTTCCAGTAGTTCAGCACCACCGCAGCGATCGAGGGCAGGCTGGCGACGAAGCTGAAGATGATCGTCGCCGAACCGATCAGCGCCGAGAACACCGCGAAGGCATGCAGCGCATAGACCAGGTGGGTGATGGTCACCATGTTCTCGGACGGCTGGCCGACCTCGAGCGGTGCAGGATAGGAAGTGCTCATTGATTCTCCTTGCAACGAAGCCCGCGCCGGGGGTGTCCGCGACACATGACAAAAGCTTCGAGCGCGGACCATGCCGCGTATTTGCTTGCAGCGCAACAACAAAACGTAACGAGCGCCCAGGGCGGCGGCCCTGCCCGCCCGTCTGCGGCGCGGGTTCGCTCTCGATAGCGCACCGTGCCACACGGCCGGCGCACGGGCCGGCGCGGCCTTACAGCCCCAGCTCGCCCCACATCGCATCCACCTTCGTCTTCACCGCGTCGTCCATGACGATCGGCGTGCCCCATTCGCGGTGGGTCTCGCCCGGCCACTTGTTGGTCGCGTCCAGCCCCATCTTGCTGCCCAGGCCGGCGACCGGGCTGGCGAAGTCGAGATAGTCGATCGGCGTGTTGTCGACCAGGGTGGTGTCGCGGGTAGCGTCCATGCGCGTGGTGAGCGCCCAGATCACCTCCTTCCAGTCGCGGATGTTCACATCCTCGTCCACCACGATGATGAACTTGGTGTACATGAACTGGCGCAGGAAGCTCCAGATGCCGAACATCACGCGCTTGGCGTGGCCGGGGTACTGCTTCTTGATGCTGACCACCGCCAGGCGGTACGAGCAACCTTCCGGCGGCAGGTAGAAATCGACGATCTCGGTGAACTGCTTCTGCAGCAGCGGCACGAAGACTTCGTTGAGCGCCACGCCCAGCATCGCCGGCTCGTCGGGCGGCTTGCCGGTGTAGGTGCTGTGGTAGATCGGATCGCGGCGCATGGTGATGCGCTCGATCGTGAACACCGGGAAGTCGGAGACCTCGTTGTAATAGCCGGTGTGGTCGCCGTACGGGCCTTCCGGCGCCATGTCGTTGGGGTGGATCGCGCCTTCGAGCACGATCTCGGCCGAGGCCGGCACCTGCAGATCATTGCCGAGGCACTTCACCAGCTCGGTCTTGGCGCCGCGCAACAGGCCGGCGAACTGGTACTCCGAGATCGAATCCGGCACCGGTGTCACCGCGCCGAGGATGGTCGCCGGGTCGCAGCCCAGCACCACCGAGATCGGGAAGGGCTCGCCCGGATGTGCGCGCTGGTGCTCGAGGAAGTCGAGCGCGCCGCCGCGGTGCGCCAGCCAGCGCATGATCACGCGGTTGCGACCGATGACCTGCTGGCGGTAGATGCCCAGGTTCTGGCGCTTCTTGTGCGGCCCGCGCGTCACCACCAGGCCCCAGGTGATCAGCGGCGCGGCATCCCCCGGCCAGCAGTGCTGGATCGGCAGCTTCGCCAGATCGACCTCGTCACCCTGCCACACCACTTGCTGGCAGGGCGCGGAACGCACCTCCTTCGGCGCCATGTTGAGCACCTGCTTCAACACCGGCAGCTTCTCCCAGGCGTCCTTCAGGCCCTTGGGCGGCTCGGGCTCCTTGAGGTAGGCGAGCAGCTTGCCCACTTCGCGCAGCGGCGTGCTCCAGTTGCCGTCGGCCACGTCCTCTCCCATGCCCATCGCCACCCGCTGCGGGGTGCCGAAGAGGTTGGCGAGCACCGGGATGGACTGCGCCACGCCCTTGGTCACCGGCTTCTCGAACAACAGCGCCGGGCCGCCGGCGCGCAGCACGCGGTCGGCGATCTCGGTCATCTCGAGGTGGGTGTCGACCGGGACGGTGATGCGCTTCAGTTCACCGCGGGCTTCGAGCTGGGAGATGAAGTCACGCAGGTCGTCGTATTTCATTCAGGCATCTCGTGGTGGGTGCAGGACGTGCCGGGCACGGGCAGGCATTGACGCGCCCAGCGTGCGGAAGTTGCAGCCGCGCTCGGCATTGCCGGCTCAGCGCTGGGCGTTGATTGCGTCGCGCGTGTCGAGCGCCACCTTGCGCGCGGCCGCGGCGAAGTCCTCGCCCTTGCCTGCGTACAGAATCGCACGCGAAGAGTTGATCATCAGCCCGGTTCCGTTAGCCGTGCGGCCAGCGGCGAGCGTGGCGGCGATGTCGCCCCCCTGCGCGCCGATCCCGGGCACCAGCAGCGGCATGTCGCCGGTGAGTTCGCGCACGCGCGCGATCTCGGCCGGGAAGGTGGCACCGACCACGAGGCCGCAATTGCCGCTGGCGTTCCAGTCCTCGGCGACGGTGCGCGCGACGTGCTCGTACAGCTTCATGCGGCCGCGGGGCGTGTCGACCTCGAGGAACTGCAGGTCCGAGCCGCCCGGATTGGAGGTGCGGCAAAGCAGGATCACGCCCTTGTCGGGATACGCCAGGTAGGGATCGACCGAATCGCGCCCCATGTAGGGATTGACCGTGATCGCGTCGGCCTTGAAGCGCTCGAAGGCCTCGATGGCGTACTGCTCGGCGGTGCTGCCGATGTCGCCGCGCTTGGCGTCGAGGATGACCGGGGCGGCGGGATGGACGGCGTGGATGTGCGCGATCAGCGCCTCGAGCTGGTCCTCGGCGCGGTGGGCGGCGAAGTAGGCGATCTGCGGCTTGAAGCAGCACGCGAGGTCGGCGGTGGCGTCGACGATGGCCTTGCAGAACTCGAAGATGGCGTCCGGCCGCCCCTTCAGGTGGGCGGGAAATCTGGCGGGGTCGGGGTCGAGGCCAACGCAGAGCAGGCTGTTGCGCTGCTGCCAGGCGGTGTCGAGGGCGTTCATGAAATGCATGGGCGCGGTCCGTAGCAGAAGGGATCTGAGTTGCGTTTGAGGGCGGCCGCTGCTGCCTGAGCAGGGCGGGATTGGCGATTGGCCGCGTCCGGTAGTCGAAGGCGCGCGGCGCACTGGCCGCCGTAGCCTCAGGCCGCGCGCAGCAGGTAGTCGACGAAGATGCCGGCGAACACGACCGCGCCGAACCAGTTGTTGTGACGGAAGGCCTTGAAGCAGTCGGCGCGCTCGCGGGCGCGAATCAAGCGGTAGTGATAGCCGGCGATCCCCGCCGCGGCGGCGAGGCCGAGGTAGTAGGCGAGCCCGGCCGAGATCATGCCGCCGACCACGCCGAGCAGCACGATGGCCGCCGCGTAGCACAGCATGACCGCGGCGACGTCGAAGCGACCGAAGGTGATCGCCGAGGTCTTGATGCCGATCTTGAGGTCGTCCGGGCGGTCGACCATGGCGTATTCGGTGTCGTAGGCGATCGTCCACAGCGTGTTGGCGACCAGCATCAGCCAGGCCAGCGCCGGCACCTCGCCCTGCACCGCGGCGAAACCCATCGGGATCGAGAAGCCGAATGCCAGCCCCAGATAGGCTTGCGGCACGGCGAAGAAGCGCTTGGTGAAGGGGTAACTGGCGGCCAGGAAGAGCGCCGGGATCGACAGCCAGATCACCAGTGGATCGAGCGGCAGCACCAGCAGGAAGGCGACCAAAGCGAGCCCGCCTGCCAGCCACAGCGCCTCGCGCGCGCTCACCGCGCCGGTGGCGAGCGGGCGATTGACCGTGCGCTCCACGTGGCCATCGATGTCGCGGTCGGCGTAGTCGTTGATCACGCAGCCGGCCGAGCGCATCAGGAAGGTGCCGATCACGAAGATCACCAGGATGTGCAGCGGTGGCCAGCCCTCGGCCGCCACCCACAGCGCCCACAGCGTGGGCCACAGCAGCAGCAGCGTGCCGATCGGCTTGTCGATCCGCATCAGGCGGATGTAATGGGGCAGCTTGTCGTTGAGACTCATGCCGGAGGTCATCGGGGCAGTTCCAGGATTTCGGGCAGGAAGGCTTCGCTCACCATCAGCGCGCTGCCGCGCAGCAGAAAGACGGAGCGCCGCGCCCACAGGGTGCGCGGCAGGGATTGCGCGGGTGCGTAACGGATCAGCGCAGCCTGGGCGCGATGATACCGCGCATCGCGCCCGTCCAGACGCCGGCAGGCCAGCGGCAGGCGGCTGATCGCCGGGTCGGAGAACAAGGCCTGGCCCAGCGGCCGCGAGCCCATGCCGTGAAAGAGATTCCACGCGCCGCGTACGTTGCGCGGCGGCAGCAGCGAGCGCGCGAACACCACCGGCCGGCCGTCGGCCACCAGCAGCACCTCGCGCACCCAGGCGCGCTCGCCCGGACGCAGGCCGAGCAGCAGCGCCTCGTCGCGATGCACGCGCGCCAGCGTCTGGCACACGACCTGCACCGCGAAGCGCTCGCAGCGCGCGCGGATGCGTGCAGTGAGCGAGCCGGCGTCGCGCAGCCAGGGGCGCAGGGCCGCGGGCATGGACGCGCGCGGCGGGTGTGCGAGCCAGGTCTCGTGGCGCGGGCCGGTGTGGAGGGGAAAGGCGATCAGCGGACGCATGGGGAAACGATCGGGAGCGGTGAATTCACGTGTGCGCGGATCGGGCACTGCACGAAGCGCACGACCGCGATTGCCTGCTTCGGCATGCGCAAGAGCAAGGAGAGAGGACCTGGTTCATGCGCGCAGCAGGGCCTCGCGCCCGCCCAGCCAGCGCACCATCAGCGCCTGCGCCTTGGCCGCGTCGTGCGCGAGCAGGTGTTCGGCCAGTTCGCGCGCAGGCTCGATCAGTTCGGCATCGCCCTCGAGATCGGCATAGCGCAGCAGCGGCACCCCGCTCTGGCGCGCGCCGACGAACTCGCCCGGGCCGCGGATGTGCAGGTCCTCGCGCGCGATCGCGAAGCCATCGGTGTTCTCGAAGATGACCTTGAGCCGCGCACGCCCGGTCTGCGACAGGGGCTGGGCGTAGATCAGGATGCATTCGGATTCGGCGGTGCCGCGCCCGACCCGCCCGCGCAACTGGTGCAACTGCGCGAGCCCGAAGCGCTCGGCGTGCTCGATCACCATCAGGCTGGCGTTGGGCACGTCCACGCCGACCTCGATCACGGTGGTCGACACCAGCACGTCGAGCTCGCCCGCCGAAAAGGCGGCCATGGTGGCGGACTTCTCGGCGTTCTTGAGCCGACCATGGACGAGGCCGATGCGCAGCTCGGGCAAGGCTTCGACCAGGGCGGCGAAGGTGTCCTGCGCGGTCTGCAGTTGCAGGGCCTCGGACTCCTCGATCAGCGGGCACACCCAGTAAGCCTGGCGCCCGCCGAGGCAGGCCGCGCGCAGGCGGGCGACGACCTGCTCGCGACGCGCATCCGACACCAGCCGGGTGCGGATCGGCGTGCGCCCGGGCGGCAGCTCGTCGAGCACGGAGACGTCCAGGTCGGCGTAGTGCGTCATCGCGAGCGTGCGCGGGATCGGCGTGGCCGACATCATCAGCATGTGCGGGCGCCGGCCCTCGTTGCCCTTCTCGCGCAGCGCCAGGCGCTGGCGCACGCCGAAACGATGCTGCTCGTCGACCACCGCCAGCGCCAGGCGCGGCAGCGTCACCGGGTCCTCGATCAGCGCATGGGTGCCGACCGCGAGCAGCACCTCGCCGCTCGCCAGGCGGGCGAGCTCGACCTCGCGCTCGCGCTTCCTGCGACTGCCCGACAGCCACGCCACCTCGAGCCCGAGCGGCGCCAGCCAGGCGGAGAGCTTCTTCCAGTGCTGCTCGGCGAGGATCTCGGTGGGTGCCATCATCGCCGCCTGCCAGCCGTTCTCCACCGCCTGCAGCATCGCGAGCGCGGCGACCAGGGTCTTGCCCGAGCCCACGTCGCCCTGCAGCAGGCGCTGCATCGGGTGCGGCGCGGCGAGATCGGCCGCGATCTCGGCCTGCACCCGCGCCTGGGCGCCGGTCGGGCGGAACGGCAGGCTGGCGAGCAGCGCAGCAGTGAGCTTCCCGCGCGCAGGTAACGCGACCGCGGCACGCGCGCGGCGCGCCAGGTAAGCGCGGCGCAGCGACAGTTGCTGCACCAGCAGCTCCTCGAACTTCATCCGCCGCCAGGCGGGATGTTCGCGACTTTCGAGCGCATGCGGATCGGCATCGGGCGAGGGGTGATGCAGCGCGCGCAAGGATTCGGCGAAACCGGGCAGATCCAGGCGGCGCAGCCAGTCTTCGGGCAACAGCTCGTCGAGCGCCTCGGTCTGCAGCGCGCGGTCGATGAGCTTGCGCAGGGTCGCCTGCCCCACGCCCGCGGTGGTCGGATACACCGGCGTCAGCGCATCGGGCAGCGCCTCGCCCGCCTCCACGCTGCGCACGCGCGGATGCACCATCTCGTCGCCGAAGAAGCCACCCCGCACCTCGCCGAACAGCCGCACCCGGCGCCCGGTCGCGAGCTGCTTCTGCTGCGAAGGGTAGAAATTGAGCCAGCGCGCCACCAGCGTGCCGCTGCCGTCGCCCACGCGCACCACGAGCTGGCGGCGGGGGCGCAGCGTGACCTCGGCCGACAGCACCTCACCCTCGATCTGCGCCGGGAAGCCCGGACGCGTGACGGCGATCGGCGTCAGGCGCGTTTCGTCCTCGTAGCGCAGCGGCAGGTGCAGCAGCAGGTCGCGTGGCGCATGGAGATCGAGCTTGGCGAGCCGCCCGGCGAGTTGCGCGCCGACGCCCGCCCATGCGCGTGCCGGCGGCGACGAAAACGCCGGGACCGGGCCCGCGGCATGCCCTGCCGTGTGCCCGATCACGCCATGTCCCTCACGTCTCGATCCAGACAGCTAGCCGCGCGCCAGGCCTCAGTCGAGCACGAGCACCAGATCGGCCTCGACCAGCGCGCCGCGCGGCAACTCGCGCACGCCGACGGTGGCGCGCGCCGGGAACGGCTCGGCGAAGCAGGACTGCATGATCTCGTTGACCACGCCGAAGTTCGACAGGTCGGTCAGGTAGATGGTGAGCTTGACCGCGTCGGCGAGCGAGGCGCCTGCGGCCTCGGCCACCGCCTTGAGGTTGGCGAACACCTGGCGCGCCTGCGCCTCGACACCATCGACCATCTCCATGGTGACGGGGTCGAGCCCGATCTGGCCCGACATGAAAACCTGGTTGCCGGCCTTGACCGCCTGCGAGTACGGACCGATCGCAGCGGGAGCGTTGGGGGTGGAGATGATCTGACGCGCCATGGGACAAGCCTCCGCAAAAGTGGAAAGCGGCATTGTACCCGTCCACCCCGCATCCCACCCGCCCCGGCCGCTGCAGACTGGTTGCGGGATGTGGAACGGGCGTGTCAGCCCTGGGCGCGCAGCGTGATCTCGCAGCCCAGGCGGTTGATGACCTTCTGCAGGCCCACGCGCTCGCCGACGTTGATCACCAGCGGGGCGACGAAGTTCGCACGCAGGCCGGTGGATGCGGGATTGGCCGCGTCGCCTTCTTCCTTGCGCACGATGACCGCGACCACCGCGTCGGCCGGCGAGGCCAGCTTGAGCATGGCCACCTCTTCGTCGCTGAGGCTGAACTCGAGATTGACGCCGAGCAGCGCCGGCATCGTGATCGAGAACGCGACCTGCGCGTCGTCCACGCTCTGCAGCAGGAAAACCTCCGGCTCGCGCCCCTCTTCATGCACCAGGGTCCAGCGGCGGCACGTCTCGAAGCCCGGCAAACCCATCGGGAAATCGATGATCTTGTCCTCGGCGATCTCGGCGCTGCCGAACATCGGGCTCTTGATCTGCATATTCCAGCCTCCTTGAAAAGCATCATGTTCGCCCGGGAGCGGCCCGGACCCGCGTGATGCCCTTCACGGATCGCTAGCGGCGCCCTGGGGCGGCGGCACGAGAATGCCCGCGGGCATGCCCGAGCGCTGCAGCGCTGCGCGGGCCTTTTCGGCGCTCGCGCGATCGGCGAAGGGGCCCACCACGACACGGCTCTGGATATGGGCGGCGTAGCCGTCGGCGCTGAGCTGCTCATAGAGTTGAAGCGCATTGGCCGCATCGCCGAACACGCCGAGCTGGATGCGGTAGCCCGCCCCGCCCACGCGCAAGGCCTCGTGTGGCAGCAGCACGCCCTGAACAACCGCTGCGGTGGACGCTGCGGCGGCAGCCGAGGCAGGCTGCGCTGCGGGCGTATCTTCAGTCGGAGCGGGCGCCGGGGCTGCAGGCGCCGGCGCGCTTGCGAGTTGCCCCACGACCGGCTCGGAGACCGAAGCGCCCATACCCCCGGCGCCGGTAGGGGCCGCTTCGTCCGGCCCGGCGTTGCGCTCGCCGGCAAGCAGACCCAGCACGCCGAGCGCCGCCGCCACCGTGAGCGCAATACCCGCCCTGAGCAGCGCATCGCGCCGCGGCCTGCGCAGCGCCGGAGCGTCGGCCGCGGGTCTGGCGAACACACGCTTCATGCCGCACCCGTCTCCGGACGCGCGAGCGACAGCACCAGCTCGGCCTCGGCGCGGGTGATACCGCAGCGGCTGGCGATCATCTCGGCGTTGAGCCCCTGTCTGGCCAGCACCAGCGCCTCGGAGTATTCGGGCGAGCTCGTGGGCTGGACGCGCAGGCGCGCGAGCTCGTCCTGCAACTCGGTGATGTCCTGCACCAGGCGGTCGATCTCGCCTTGCTGCATCGCGACCAGGTCGCGCTGCGTCTGCAGCGCCTGGCGCAAATGGGAATTTTCGAGTTCGAGCTGGAACGTGTCGGCGCGCGGCGCTACGGTCTCGGGCTGCGGTGCGGCAGGTGCAGCGGACGCGCCATTCGCTATCGGGGTGGCGGCGGGCGAGCCGGGCAGCGGCGCATAGTCGAGGAAGGCATCCTCATCCTCATCGGACGCACTGGGGATTGGATCCTCGCTCACGCGTGGCTCGGCGCGCGGCACGCGCAGGGCACGGAAGAACTGCCACACCGCGTAAGCCAGCAGCGCAAGCCCGACCAGCCACAGCGCATCACGCACGCCCATGCCGAACTCCCCACGAAAGGCAACGCTGCCGCACGCGGGCGCAGAGCATGAAGCGGCAGCGGGGGCGACGGAGCGGTGCGTGCATGTTGGCCACAAGGGAATCGATGCCCGGATAATACTTGGGCCTACCCGGCCCGACAAACGGGACGGCCTGAGCGGACGGCCCGAGGCGGACGACACGAGCTGCCGGCCACCTTTTGCCAACGCGCCTCTTTCTTCGCTGCACGCCCGATCATGCCCCTCGACCTGTCCATCATGCTGTTCTGGCTCAAGAAGCTGCTTGCGGTCGTGCTGCTGCCACCGCTGCTGCCGGTGCTGCCCGTCTTGCTGGGGCTGCTGCTCATGCGTCGTCACCCGCGCGCCGGCAAGACGCTCGCATGGACGGGGCTGGGCATCAACCTGCTGCTGATCATGCCCTTCAGCGTGAGCTGGCTCGTGCACCAGGTGGAATACCCCACGCCGCTCGACGCACGCGCCGCTCGACACGCACAAGCGATCGTGGTGCTCGGCGCCGGACGGCGCACGCACGCGCCCGAATTCGGCGGCGAGACCGTCAACCGGCTTGCGCTCGAGCGCTTGCGCTATGCGGCGCAGCTCGCCCGCGAGACCGGCCTGCCGGTGCTGGTGAGCGGTGGCGCGCCCCACGGCGAGACTCCTGAAGCGCTGCTGATGCAGCGCGTGCTGGAGCAGGACTTCCGCATCCCCGCTCCGGTGCGCTGGGTCGAAGCCGCCTCACGCGACACGCGCGAAAACGCCCGCTTCTCGGCACGCCAGCTCAACGACGCCGGCATCGAGCGCATCCTGCTCGTGACCCATGCGATGCACATGAAGCGCGCGCTGCGGGAGTTCGAGGCCCAGGGGCTTGCCGTGATTCCGGCCCCCACGGCCTGGCTGGGCGGCGGCGACCAGGTGCTTGGCGGCCTGCCCAGCCAGAACACGGCCTACGCGGCCTGGTTCGCGCTGCACGAGCTGCTCGGACAGCTCGCCTATCGCCTGTCGCGCTGAGCCCCTGCGTCCCAAAAAACAAACCCGCCGCGCCTTCTCGAAAGAAGACGGGCGGGCGCTTCGACAGCCCGGCAGACGGCTTGACGATCCGCCTGCGTCGGGCCGGCGCGGTAGCCGGATCGCTCAGCCGCCGAAGTCGTCGAGCATGATGTTCTCGCGCTCGACGCCGAGATCCAGCAGCAGCTTGATGACCGCGGAGTTCATCATCGGCGGGCCGCACATGTAGAACTCGCAATCCTCGGGCGCCGGGTGGTCCTTGAGGTAGTGCTCGTACAACACGTTGTGGATGAAGCCGGTGTAACCGGTCCAGTTGTCCTCGGGCAGCGGGTCGGACAGCGCCAGGTGCCAGGTGAAGTTCGGGTTCTCGGCCGCCAGCTTGTCGAATTCGTCGACATAGAAGGCCTCGCGCAACGAACGGGCGCCGTACCAGAAGGTGATCTTGCGGGTGCTGTGCAGGCGCTTCAACTGATCGAAGATGTGCGAGCGCATCGGCGCCATGCCCGCGCCACCGCCGACGAAGACCATCTCGTTGTCGGTTTCGCGCGCGAAGAACTCGCCGAACGGGCCATACACCGTGACCTTGTCGCCCTTCTTGAGGTTGAACACCCACGACGACATCTTGCCCGGCGGAATGTCGTCCCGACCCGGCGGCGGCGAGGCGACGCGGATGTTGAACTTCACCACGCCCTTCTCGCCGGGGTAGTTCGCCATCGAGTAGGCACGGATGGTGGTCTCGTCCACCTTCGACACGTAGCGCCACAGGTTGAACTTGTCCCAGTCGCCGCGGAATTTCTCCTGGATGTCGAAATCCTTGTAATTGACCACATGCGGCGGGCACTCGAGCTGCACGTAGCCGCCGGCACGGAAGTGGACGTCCTCGCCTTCGGGCAGTCGCAGGGTGAGCTCCTTGATGAAGGTTGCAACGTTCGGGTTGGACTCGACGGTGCATTCCCACTTCTTGACGCCGAAGACCTCTTCCGGAACCTCGACCTTCATGTCCTGCTTGACCGGGGTCTGGCACGACAGGCGCCAGCCTTCCTTGGCGTCGCGCTTGGTGAAGTGGGACTCTTCGGTGGGCAGCATCGAGCCGCCGCCTTCGGTGACCACGCACTTGCACTGCGCGCAGGTGCCACCGCCACCGCAGGCCGAGGGCAGAAACAGGCCGCTCTCGGCCAGCGTCTGCAGCAGCTTGCCACCGGCCGGGACGGTGATCTTCTTCTCGCCGTTGATGTCGATGGTGACGTCGCCCGACGACACCAGCTTGGAGCGGGCGATCAGGATGATCACCGCCAGCACCAGAACGGTGGCGGTGAACATGCCGATGCCGAGGATGATTTCTGGATTCATCTTTTCGTTGCCTCCTTACAGCTGCACACCGGAGAAGGACATGAAGCCCAGCGACATCAGCCCGATGGTGATGAAGGTGATGCCCAGGCCCTGCAGGCCCTCGGGCACGTCGCTGTACTTCAGCTTCTCGCGGATGGCCGCGAGCAGCGCGATCGCCAGACCCCAGGAGAACCCGGAACCCAGGCCATACACCACCGACTCACTGAAGGTGTAGTCGCGCTCGACCATGAACAGCACGCCGCCCATGATCGCGCAGTTCACCGTGATCAGCGGCAGGAACACGCCGAGCGCGTTGTAGAGGCTGGGCACGTACTTGTCGAGCAGCATCTCCAGGATCTGCACGGTTGCCGCGATCACGCCGATGAAGGAGAGCAGACCGATGAAGGACAAATCCACATCGGGCATGCCGGCCCAGGCCAGCGCACCGTCGGCAAGGAAGGTGTTGTAAACGAGGTTGTTGAGCGGCACGGTAATGGTCTGCACCACCACCACCGCGATGCCCAGGCCGATCGCGGTCTCGACCTTCTTCGAGATCGCGATGAAGGTACACATGCCCAGGAAGAAGGCCAGCGCCATGTTCTCGATGAACACGGCCCGAACGAAGAGGCTCAGATAGTGTTCCATCAGAAGGCCTCCTTGCGCACCTGCGGTGCCATCTTGAACTGGTTCTCCTCGATCTGCTCGCGCTTCCACTCACGCAGGCCCCAGATCAGGAAGCCGATGAGGAAGAACGCCGACGGCGGCAGCAGCAGCAGACCGTTGGGCTGATACCAGCCACCTTCGGTGACCGGTTGCAGGATGGTGACGCCGAAGAGCTTGCCGGCACCGAACAGCTCGCGCACGAAACCCACCGCGATCAGGACCGCGCTGTAGCCCAGACCATTGCCGATACCGTCGAGGAAGGACAGGAAAGGCGGGTTCTGCATTGCAAAGCCTTCGGCACGGCCCATCACGATGCAGTTGGTGATGATCAGGCCCACGAACACCGACAGCTGCTTGGACAGGCTGTAGGCGAAGGCCTTCAGGGTCTGGTCGACCACGATCACCAGCGAGGCGATGATCACCACCTGCACGATCATGCGGATCGAGCTCGGAATCTGCGCCCGGATCAGCGAAACGAACAGGTTCGAGAACCCGGTCACCAGAGTGAGCGCGATCGACATCACGAGCGCGGTGTTCAGGTTGGTCGTGACCGCGAGCGCAGAACAGATGCCGAGGATCTGCAACGCGATCGGGTTGTTGTTGAACAGCGGGTTGAGCAGGACTTCCTTGGGAGTCAGCTTGGACATGATCAGGCCTCCTTGGCGCGCAGCTTGGCAAGGAAGGGGCCGAAGCCCTGCTCGCCAAGCCAGAACTTCAGCAGATTATCGACGCCGTTGCTGGTGAGGGTGGCCCCCGCCAGGGCATCGACCTGATGGATGGCGGCCGCGCTCTGCGGGTCCACTCCGCCCTTGACCACCTGGACGGCGAGATTGCCCTGGGCGTCGAACATGCGCTTGCCCTCCCACTGGCCGCGCCAGCGGGGGTTGTCGACTTCGCCGCCGAGACCCGGGGTTTCGGCATGCTGGTAGAAGCCCAGGCCGACCACGGTATTGAGGTCGCCCTCGAGCGCCATGAAACCGTGCAGCGTGGACCACAGGCCGTAGCCGCGAATCGGCAGGATCAGCGTCTCGATGCCGCCTTGCTCGCCCTCTACCACATAGACCGTGGTGAGGCGCTCGCGGCGCTTGATCGAGGCGATGTCCTCGGCGTTCGACAGGCTTACCGACTGCTGTGGGTCCTTGGCGGCCTTGAGCGGGTCGAAGGTCACCGGGTCCGGCCCTTCCTGCACGAACACGCCGGCTTCCAGGTCGACCAGACGGGCCTTGATGGTGTCGCCGAACAGGGCGCGAATCTGCGCCCCGGACAATCCTTCGCCGCCCATGCCGGCGATCGCAGCGATGCTGCGCTGCTTGTCGAGCAGCTTGTTCTGCTGTTGCAGCGGCTTCAGCGAAACCGCCGCCCCCGCCACGAAGATGGAGCTGACCAGGCTGACCGCCAGCGCCACCATCAGGGTGCGGGATGTGGATTCCTTATTTGACATCGCGCGCGAGCCTCCGCTTGATGTTGGCCGCCACCACGAAGTGGTCGATGAGCGGCGCGAAAAGGTTACCGAACAGGATGGCCAGCATGATGCCTTCCGGGAACGCGGGGTTGACCACACGGATCAGCACGGTCATCAAACCGATCAGCGCACCGAATATCCACTTGCCGGTGTTGGTCATCGAGGCCGACACCGGGTCGGTGGCCATGAAGATCATGCCGAAGGCGAAGCCGCCCGCCACCAGGTGCCAGTACCAGGGCATGGCGAACATCGGATTGGTGTCCGAGCCGATGGCGTTGAACAGCAGACTCGTCGCCACCATGCCCAGGAACACGCCGAGCACGATGCGCCAGGAGGCGATCTTCATGGTCAGCAGCACCGCACCGCCGATGAGGATGGCCAGCGTGCTGGTCTCGCCGATCGAGCCGTGCACCGTCCCGATGAAGGCGTCCCACCAGGTGATGCCGCCCGCCATGATGGCCTCGATGCCGCCCGAAGCGCCGAAGGACAGCATGGTCGCGCCGGTGTAGCCGTCGACCGCGGTCCACACCGCGTCGCCCGACATCTGCGCCGGGTAGGCGAAGTACAGGAAGGCGCGACCGGTGAGCGCCGGGTTGAGGAAGTTCTTGCCGGTACCGCCGAAGACCTCCTTGCCCACCACGACGCCGAAGCTGATGCCGAGCGCGACCTGCCACAGCGGCATGTCGGGCGGACAGATCAACGCGAACAGTACCGAGGTGACGAAGAAGCCTTCGTTGACCTCGTGCTTGCGGATCGAGGCGAACAGGACCTCCCAGAAACCGCCGACGATGAAGGTGGTCAGGTAGATGGGCAGGAAATAAGCCGCACCATGTAGGAAGTTCGCCCACAGGCTGGCCGGGTCGAAGCCCGCGATGGCGCCCAGCAGCGCAAAGCGCCAGCCGTCCTGCGCCGCCATCAGCTCGGCACTGCCGGCGAGGATGGTGTTGGCCTGGTAGCCGACGTTCCACATGCCGAAGAACATGGCCGGGAAGGTGCACAGGAACACCGTGATCATCATGCGCTTGAGGTCGAGACCATCGCGCACATGAGACGTGGTGCGGGTGACACTGCCCGGCTTGAACAGGCCGGTGTCGACGGCTTCGTACAGAGCATAGAACTTCTCGTACTTGCCACCCTTTTCGAAATGATGCTCGATGCTGTCGAGCCAGGAGCGCAGACCCATTCTCAACCCTCCTTCTCGATGCGTGCGAGGTTATCCCGCAGGATGGGACCGTATTCGTACTTGCCCGCGCACACATAGGAGCACAGCGCGAGGTCTTCCTCGTCCAGTTCCAGGCAGCCGAGCTTTTGCGCCATCTCCGTGTCGCCGACGATCAGCGCGCGCAGCAACTGGGTCGGCAGGACGTCGAGCGGCATCACCTCTTCGTAGTTGCCGATCGGCACCATCGCGCGCGGCGAGCCGTTGGTGGACGTGGTGAAGTCGAACAGCTTGCCCGCCGAGAGCTTCGAGACGTAGAGCGGCAACACCGAGTGCTTGTCCACGCCCGGGCGCAGGTAATGCAGCATCTCGCGCTCGGTGCCTTCTTCCAGGCAGGAGGCCTGCAGGTGGTAGCGCCCCAGGTAGGCACAGGCGCCACGCGAGGCGCGACCGCCGAACACCGAGCCCGAGATCACGCGCACCTGCTTGCCGGGCTTGAGCTCGCCGGCGGTCAGCTCGTCGAGGTTGGCGCCCAGACGGGTACGCACCAGACGCGGCTTGTCCACCATCGGCCCGGCGATCGACACCACGCGCTCGGTCCACAGGCGACCGGTGGCGAAGAGCTTGCCGATCGCGATCGCGTCCTGGTAGTTGAGCGACCAGACCGATTTTTCGGCGTGCACCGGATCGAGGAAATGGATGTGCGTGCCGGCCAGACCCGCAGGGTGCGGCCCGGCGAAGGCCTCGGTGCGCACGTTGGTCAGTCCGGCGCACGGCATCTGCGTGTCGTCGGCGTGGCAGACGAGCACCGGCGCGATGCGCGCCAGCACGCGCAGGCCGCGCGTGAAGTCTTCCTTGTGCTCGGCGATGACCACCACCGGATCGACCGCCAGCGGATGCGTGTCGATCGCGGTCACGAAGATCGAGTGCGGACGCGCATCGATCGCCGGCACCTTGCTGAACGGCCGCGTGCGCAGCGCGGTCCACAAACCCGAATCGATCAGGTTTTCGCGGACTTTCTGTTCGTCGAGCGCATCGATCTCGGCGTCGCCATAGCGCGCGAAATCGACCGCATCGTCACCGTCGAGATCGACCACCACCGACTGCAGCACGCGCTGGTCACCACGATGGATGGCACTGACCGTGCCGGCACCGGGCGCGGTGAACACCACGCCCGGCGTCTTCTTGTCGGAAAAAAGGACCTGACCGAGCTTCACCCGGTCGCCCACCTGAACCGCCATGGTCGGCTTCATACCGTGGTAGTCGAAGCCGATGACGGCAACACTGCGCACCGGACGTCCGTCCTCGATGCGCTGCACAGGGGCGCCGGTAATGGGCAGGTCCAGGCCGCGTTTGATTCTTATCATGCGCTTCTCGCCCAAAGACTCGTGAGAATGGACGAGGCCACCTGAAAACCCGCGGAATGCCCCTCAGCAAACCTGCGGCGATGCGGCCTCGCGTCAATAAACACCCGGATTATAAAAGATTGTTACTCCGGGATCACGCGAGGACCGCCTTGACGTTCACGTCATACGGGTTTTCCACAGGGGCAAGAACGCGCCCGCTGCGCTCAGCAGCGCTCGAAAACGCCCGCCGCGCCCATGCCGGTGCCGATGCACATGCTGATCATGCCGTGACGGAGCTTGGGGTCGCGCTGCATCGCAGCCATCAGCGTCGCCGTGCGGATGGCACCGGTGGCACCCAGCGGGTGGCCGAGCGCGATCGCGCCGCCGAGCGGATTCACCTTCGCCGGATCCATCTCGAGCTGACGCATCACCGCCAGCGCCTGAGCGGCGAAGGCCTCGTTGAGCTCGGCCCAGCCGATGTCGGCCATCGACACCCCGGCGCGCGCGAGCGCACGCGGGATGGCCTCGACCGGCCCGATGCCCATGACCTCGGGCGGCACGCCGGCGACCGCGAAGCTGGAAAAACGCGCGATCGGCGTGACGTCGTAGCGCTTCACTGCGATCTCGCTCATCAGCAGCACCGCCGCGGCGCCGTCGGACATCTGCGAGCTGTTGCCCGCGGTCACCGAGCCACGCGCCGCGAACACCGGCCTCAGCTTGCCGAGCTTGTCGGCGGTCGAATCCGGGCGCGGACCTTCGTCATGCTCGACCAGGCGCTCGGCGATGCGCACCGTGCCGTCCGCGCCGGGCGCGTAGGACTTCACCGCATAAGGCAGGATCTCGTCGCGGAAATGCCCGGCCGCAATCGCGGCGCAGGCACGTCGATGCGACTCGGCGGCGAAGGCGTCCTGGTCCTCGCGGCTCACGCCCCACTGCTGCGCCACCTTCTCGGCGGTCAGGCCCATGCCGTAGGCGATGCCGACGTTCTCGGCGTGCGCGAAGATCTCCGGGTTGAGGCTGACCTTGTTGCCCATGATCTGCGGCATCGCGCTCATGCTCTCGGTACCGGCGGCGATCATCACGTCCGCCTCGCCCAGGCGGATGCGGTTGGCGGCATCGGCCACCGCCTGCAGGCCGGAGGCGCAGAAGCGATTGATGGTGATGCCCGGCACGCCGTCGGGCAGGCCGGCCAGCAGCAGGCCGATGCGTGCCACGTTCATGCCCTGCTCGGCCTCGGGCATCGCGCAGCCGGTGACGACGTCGCCGATCTCGTTGGGGTCGAGGTTGGGCACCTTGGCGACCACCTCGCGCAGCACCCTGGCGAGCATGTCGTCGGGGCGCACGTGGCGGAAGGCGCCGTTGCGCTTGGCCACCGGCGTGCGCACTGCGGCGACGATGTAGGCGTCCTGGATATGTTTGCTCATTGTCTGGTTCTCCCTCAGTTGCGCAGCGGCTTGCCGGTCTGCAGCATGTGCGCGATGCGCTGCTGGGTGGGCTCGGTCTTGAGCAGCTCGACGAACTGCGCGCGCTCGACGTCGAGGATCCACTGCTCGCTCACGCGCCGGTTGGTGTCGACCTCACCGCCGCACAGCGCGGTGGCAGCTGCCTTGGCGACGCGGTAATCGTGGGCGGAGATGAAGCCGCCCTCGGCCATGTTCACCAGCATCATTTCGCAGGTGGCGATGCCGTTGCGCCCGGCCACGGTGACCGCCGAGTTCGGCAGCGCCGGGCGCCACGCGGCGTCGGCCAGCGCGCGCGCGCGGCGGATCGCAGCGAAAAGGATCTCGTGCGCGTTGAACAGCACATCGTCGCCCGCCCGACCGAAGCCGAGCTGCACGGCCTCGAGCGCGCTCTTGGCCACGGTCGCCATGGCGATGGTCTGGAAGGCGTTCTGGATGTAGGGGAACACGTCGCCGCCCGCAGCGCGCTGCGCCAACGCATGCGCCTGCAGCGCGAACTCCTTGCAGCCGCCACCGGCCGGGATCAGGCCGACGCCCGCCTCGACCAGGCCGACATAGCTCTCGAGCGCGAACACCCGGTGCGCGGCGTGCATGACGAACTCGCAGCCGCCGCCCAGCGCCATGCCCTGCACCGCGGCCACCACCGGCACCTGGGCGTGCTTGATCGCCATCGAGGTGCGTTGGAACTTGGCCACCATGGCCTCGAGCAGGTCGAACTGCCCGGCACGGCAGGCCTCGCCCACCTGCTGCAGGTTGGCACCCACCGCGAACGGCGCCGGCTGCCAGATCACCAGGCCATCGAGCTCGCGCTCGGCGCGCGCGATCGCCTCGAGCAGGCCGTCCATGACCTCGTCGCCTACGGCGTGCATCTTGGACGTGATCGACACGATGCCGATGCGCGCATCCTGATCGGCGCGCCGCCACAGGCGCACGCCGGCGTTGTCCCACAGGGTCTCGCCGCGATCGTCGGGCGCCTCGCCGAGCACGCGGTCGGGGTAGAGCTGGCGCTGATACACCGGCAGCGCGGCGCGTGGCTTCATGGCGTTGTCGGCGGCGCTGTACGAACCCTCGGGCGCATGCACACCCTCGCGCTCGAACACCCAGGCCGGCAAGGGCACCTCGGACATGGCGCGCCCATGGGCAATGTCGTCGCGCACCATCTCGGCCACCGCCGTCCAGCCCGCGGCCTGCCAGGTCTCGAACGGCCCCTGCGCCCAGCCGAAGCCCCAGCGCATCGCGAGGTCGATGTCGCGCGCGTTGTCGGCAATGTCGCCCAGATGCACCGCGCAGTAGTGGAACACGTCGCGGAAGATCGACCACAGGAACTGCGCCTGCGGATGCGGGTGCGCGGCGAGCTGGGCGAACTTGTCGGCCGGGTTCTTCAGCTTGAGGATGTCCTCGACCTCCGGCAGCACTTCGCCGCCGCTCTCGCGGTAATCCTGCAGGTGCAGATCCAGCACCTGGATCTGCTTGCCCTGCTTGCGGTAGATGCCGGCCTTGGTCTTCTGCCCGAGCGCGCCCTTGGCGATCAGGGCCTGCAGCCACTCGGGCGTCTTGAAGTGCGCATGCCAGGGGTCGTTGGGCAGGGTCGCCTGCATGGTGGCGAGCACATGCACCAGGGTGTCGAGGCCGACCACGTCGGCGGTGCGGAAGGTCGCGCTCTTGGGGCGGCCGATGCGCGGACCGGTGAGCAGATCCACCTCGTCAAAGGCCAGCCCGAGGCGCTGCGTGTGATGCAGCACGGCGAGGATGGAGAACACGCCGACGCGGTTTGCGACGAAGTTGGGCGTGTCCTTGGCGCGCACGATGCTCTTGCCCAGGCGGGTGGTCAGCCAGGATTCGAGGCCGTCGAGCAGCGCCGCGTCGGTGGCGGCGGTGGGGATCAGCTCCACCAGCGGCATGTAGCGCGGCGGATTGAAGAAGTGGATGCCGCAGAACTGGCTGCGACGATCGTCAGGCATGCCGGCGGCGAGCGCCTCGATCGACAGGCCCGAGGTGTTGGAGGCGAAGATCGCGCCTGCCTTCAGGTGCGGCGCGACCTTGGCGTAGAGGTCGAGCTTCCACTCCATCTTCTCGGCGATCGCCTCGATGACGAGGTCACATTCGCCCAGACGGGCGAGATCGCTGCCGTAGTTGGCGGACTCGACGTACTGCGCGCGATTCTTCGCGGCGAAGGGCGCCGGATCGAGCTTTTTCATGCCGGCGAGCGCCTTGTCGACGACGCCGTTGGCCGGGCCTTCCTTGGCCGGCAGGTCGAACAGGATCACCGGCACGTCGGCGTTGGCGCAATGGGCAGCGATCTGCGCCCCCATGACACCGGCGCCGAGCACGGCGACCTTGCGGATGATGAGACGACTCATGCGGTTCTCCGGATGACGGGACGATAGGTGAAACAGAAAACCGGCCCGCGCAGCAAGCGGCGCGGGCCGTGTTAGAGGCGAGGATCAGAAGGCGAGCGAATACTGCGCGCCGAGGATCCAGACGCTGGAGTCGTATTCGCCTTTGACGACGCCACGGAAGTCGTTTGTTGCAGGATTGATCGCCTCTCCGTTGTTGATCTTCGTGTCATCAACATAAAGATAGGCCACACCCATGTCGAGCGTCGAAGCCTGATTCGGCTTCCACTGCCCGCCGAACGAGAACCAGATGCGATCGTTGTCAGGCAGCGACGTCAGCCGATTCTCGGCGTTCTTGACTGGAGTCTCATCGAAGGCCACGCCGAACTTCAGCTTCCAGGCATCGTTGAGGAGATAGTTGGCACCGAGAGCGACGCGCCAGGTGTCCTTGAAGTTGGTGCCGAGGCTCTGAGCCACCTCCCCACTGAGGTCTCCCGATGTGCGGACGATGTCGACCTTGTCGATGCTGCTCCAGCCGGTCCAGGAAACGTCGGCCAGCAACTCCCACCTGGGGTCCAGTTTGTGTGTGAAGCTGGCGATGAACGTATCCGGCAACTCGACATCTGCAGAAGCGTCGCTGCTCGTCGTCCGCCCCCCGAGGGCAGGATTGCCTGCCGCGTCTCCCGAGAAACTCAGCGACCCTTCAAGCTCGTGCTTGACCTTCGAGCGATAGGAAAGTCCGACTTTCGTGACCTCCGAGACATTGAACAGCACACCAGCATTCCAGCCCCAGGAGCTGTCGTCGGCTTTCAAGGTTGCAAAAGTATTCTTCAGGTAACCGTCCGAGCAACCCCGTAGTTCGCGATCAGAGCTGAATCATCGATCGTTGCATCTCCGAACTCACTTCTTGAGAACGACGATGGAGCAGGAGAGA
>DITC01000020.1:0-46801 GCA_002422685.1 Thauera sp. UBA6194
GGCGTCGTGAAACGAAGCACGACGCCCGGAATCGACAGCGAATCGATACCCGCCGAGATCAGCTACAAGCCAGAAATTCGATGTGCTTTACGGCTATTGACGTACCCGACGAACGCGCCCCCCCGAGTTCGACACTTACACTCGCAAGCACTTGTTTTTGCTAGACCGCACTTTCAAAAATGCCACTACAACAGCGCCAACTGCTCCGGCGCCGCTGGCTTTTCAATTCCTAACGCATGAAGCACCTCGTTCTGCTCCGTGCTGAGCGTCGACACCCCGGCCACCGGCTCGCCGCCGTTCAGGCGCACGCGGTGATGCTGGATGCGCTGCAGTTGCTCGAGCGCCCGCTCGGGCGTGTAGCCCGCATCGGCCGCCTTCAGGCGACTACGCATCACCCGGTGCAGGATCAGCGCCATGAAGCAGATCGACGCATGCGCGCGAATCCGCTCGGGCAGGCGGTGATACACCGGACCGATCTCGATCTCGGACTTGAGCACCTTGAAGCCGCGCTCGATGTCGGCGAGCGACTTGTAGCGCTGAATCACGTTCTGCGCGGTGAGCCCCTCGGCGTTGCTGACCAACAGCAGCTTGCCGTCCATCATTGCGACGAAACCATAGAAGTCGGCACGCGCATTCCCCAGGCGCTGATCGACGACCTCAAGCGCGACCCGCGCGGCCCCTGCGCCTCAAATTCCGCTTGAGCAACCAAGGCACGCTCTTCGGCTGGGATATCGAGCGCCGCCCGGGCTTCGACCCCAAGAAGCGGGACCAATGGGGGGAAGCGGTCTATGTCGGCCCGGTTCATTCCTTTGCCGGCGGCGATTTCCGCGAGGCAGACATCTTCAACGGCAAACCCGTACGCAAGGGCTGGTACATCGACCGCCTAACGGGTAAGCGTATCGAAACCGACTACTGAAACGCACCCAGATGCCCGCCCACATGACGCCCCCCTCGCGACGCCGACAGCCGCTCACGCACGCCGTCGCCCTCCCGCACCCCGCTCTCAGCCCTCTTTCAGCCCTCTTTCAGCCAACCCAAATCCGTCACACGATCATGCGCAGTCTCCGCTCCGCCCTCCTCCCCCTGCTCATCCTCAGCACAGCCGCCGGCGCGAATGACCGCGTCGAGACCGGCAAGCTCCCGGCCGACGCCATCGCCGCCACTTTCGCCCCCGCGACCAGCCCCCCCTGCGCCTCCGCACCCGAACCCTGCGCCGCGCCAACCTCCTCCGCCGTCACGGATTTCGTCAAGCTCGTGCGCGACGTGCTCGACGGCCGCGCGCCGCAGGCCCTTCGCTTCACCGAAACCGGCACGCTGTCCGAGCTTCGCGGAGAGTTCGACCACGTACGCGAGGTCGGCTCCGATGGCGGCGAGCGGCGAACGCAGCGCGCGCGCAGCGGCCAGGCCCGCTACCGCCTGCACCAGCCCGAAATTCTCGTGCGCAAGGGGCATGTCGGCTTCGACCAGCGCGACTACCCCTACTACGGCACTTTCGACGTGAAGGATGGGGTCGAGAGCCGCTACTACTGCATCGACTACCCTCATCACTGCGTGGTGCTCGAGTTTCCCCTCGACCGCGTCGAGCCCGGGAGCATGATCCTGGAGCCCTCGCCGGGTACGGTGGGCGTCCAGTGGTTCGACATCGCGCCGGTGGACATCAGCCAGCCAGCGCACGAGGTCGACGAGAAGCGCTGGTCGGGCTGGCTGGGCGCCTTGACCGATCGGCGCGATGCCGCAAGCCTGACGCGCTCGCGGATCGACTACGTGGGCATGCTGCGCATGACGACCGGGGACGGCAGCCCGATCAGCGCCCCGGAGCGCGACTGGCTGAAGTTTGGATCGGCGGGCTGCATGGTGGCGCTCACGCTCGACACGGCGACCCGATCCATTGCCCTGACCGAAATCGTCGCCTGCGACGCGAATTCGACCGGAAGCCGCCTCGACATCGGCAGCGCGCAGCTCGGCGGCGACGTGTCCGCCGAGCGGCCGGGCGTGGCAGCGTCGCGCATCGTCGCGCCGATGCAGCCGCCCGCAGTCGGCTACACAGCCACGATCCGCGCCCTCGACATCAGCACCGCGCCGCTGACGACGGTAAGCGATCGCTGGCAGGCGGTCCGCGGCGCCATTTTCGGCGCCGGCGCCGAATCCTTGGTGATGAGCTTTGCCGGCGCCAACAGCGCCTTCACCATCAGCGCGCTGCGCAAGGACCTCGTGCTGGATGGCGAAGACCTCGACCTCAGCCTCGAAGCGCTGATGTCGGCACCCCTGGACGAGACGGACGAAATCGACGACTTTGACGAGGTGCGCGAGACGGACGAGCCCTGACCCGGCTTCATCGCACACGCATGGCCCAGGCCTTGCAGGCCCTTGCCGACGTGGCGTTCGCTGTCAGGCGCCCCGGGCGGGACGAGACGCTCAGCGCGCGGCAGGCAGCCCGGGCCAGTCGGCGGCGGAGAGCGCGAACTTGTAGGCGAACGCGCTCCACGAATCCCCGCACCGCAGGGCGTCGATGAAGCCCGCGCGGTCGGTGACCCAGCTGCCGCCCACCACCGTGACCCCGCGCGCGAACAGCGGATCGGGCAGGCAGCCGGCGCTGGGGCCGATGAGCACGATGCGTTCGGCGCGGCGGCAGTGGGCGAGCATGGCGTCCACCGTTTGATTGAGCAGGATGGTGCTGGTGGAGAGCACCTTGTTGCAGGCTTCGAGCTCGGCGGCGTCGAGGGTGACCCGGTAGCCGTCGTAGTGGCCGGCGTAGTCGGGGTTGAGCTCGATCACCGTGAGCCGCGCGCCGGCGGCCGTGACCTGCTTCAGCAGCGGCGAGAACAGCCCGACCATGCCGACATGGTCGCCCGTCTGCGGCGCGATGCCGCCGATCGAGTCGGTGGCGCGCGGCGGGGCGAAGCCCATGCGGTCCATCACCGTGCGCGACAGCGCATTGCAGGCGGCGAAGCCGAGCGTGCGGCGCAGCGCCTGCGCGGCGGCGTCTGCCATGCGCGCGCCCGCGCGCCCTGCGCCCACCTCCCCTGCGCCAGCCGGCGGCGCAGCAAACGCCCGCGCCAACTCCAGCGCATCCATACCAACGATGCCGCCACCATCCCCTGAATCGATCAGCCGCTGCAAGGTGTCGTCGAGCAGCACGTACGAGATCCCGAGCGCGCCGTCGTCGAGCTCCAGCGCGCAGAATTCGCCGTTCTTCGACGCCGCGGCCTCGGGCGGCGGCAGGTGCAGCGCGCGCACGCGCGGGATGGGCTGGCCGGCGCTGGCGCGTTCGAGTTCGGTGACGAGGTCGGTGGCGAAGCTCATTGGTTTTCTCCTCGGTGCAGGCCGGCGCGCACGGCAGCGGCGGCGGCCTCGGGACTGACGGTGCGGGCGCGGTTTTCCGGGTTGCGCAGCCCGCCGGGAAAGTAGGTGGCGGTGAGGCTCTTCGAATGCACCGGCGAACCGCCCGCCTCCAGCCCCTCGCCGCGCTGCGGCGCGCCCGCGGTCGCAGGGTGCGCGCCGCCATCGACACCCGCAGCGCCCACCCCGGCATAGCGCCGCCAGTCGCGCACCCAGTGGATGTCGTCGGTGATCTCGAGCAGGCCGATGGTCTCGCGGTCGCCTATCAGGATGCCCTGCACGCGCAGGCCGCGCGCGCGGCGCACGGCGTCCAGCCGCTCCACCAGCGCGGGCGTGGCGCCAAACTCGCCGTCGGAGGCGATCAGCAGGTCCGCGAGCTGCCATTCGGCCTCTTCCAGGCGCGCGATCGCGCGCTCGAGCGGCGCGCCGATGTCGGTGCCGCCGCCAAAGCCCTGGCCGAGAAAGCGCGCCAGGCGGCCGATGCCCTCGATGTCTACGCCCATGGCCATCTCCAGCACCTCGTCCGGGCCGCCGAAGGCGAACACGTGACACGCGCGCCCCTGCGCATGCGCGCTGCGCACCGCCTCCAGCACCACGGCCTTGGCCACCGCCTCGGCGCCGCCGCGCATCGAGCCCGAGGTGTCGACGCAGATCAGCATCGGGCCCATCTCCAGCCGCATTGCCGGTGCCGGGCGCGGGCTGGGGCGCAGGACCGGCGCGGGTGACGGGCGTGTTTCCGGCAGGCGGTCGTCGTCCTCGTAGGCGAGCAGCGTGCGCTCGGCGCGGCGGGCGTGCCAGACCAGACGCAGCTGTGGATGACCGAGCAGCATCGCCTCGGCCGGCAGCATGCGCGCGATGCGCCCGGAGCGGTGAATGCCGCGCGTCTCGCCGGGCATGTCGGGCACGCGCTGCGGGCGGCTGGCGTCCCCCTGCGCCTCGGCCTGCGCGCTGGCGGTCTCCAAGCTTTGGCTGGCGGCGCTGGGCTGCGCGGTGGGCTGCGCGCGCCCCAGGCTGCGGATGATGCGCACGAGCTCGGGCAGGCGCTCGATCAGGCGGCGGATGCGCACCAGCTCGCGCCATTCGCTGCTGCGCAGCAGGCCGCGCAAGGCGTCCCAGCGCGTGTTCTTGAGCAGATCCCCCAGATCACCGAAGGCGCCGATCAGATCCTCGAGCTCGCCGCAGCGCTCGGCCCAGTCGGCGGCGAAGGCCTCCACCGCCATGGTCTGCGCGTCGGCCGCGCTGGCGCCGCGGTCGCGATAATCGACGACCAGGTCGAGGTGGAACAGCAGCCCCTGCAGCACGGTGTCGGCGAGGGGCTCCTGGGCACGGCAATACGCGTGCAGCTGCAGGCGCTCGAAACATTCGCGCACGGCGAGCTGCAGCGGGGGTGCCGGCCAGGCCGGGGCCGAACAGGCCGGCAGCCGGCCCTGCACCAGGGCGGCACGCCAGATCTCGAGCGCGGCGAGCCTCGCGTCCAGCTCGCCGCCGGCATGGGTCAGACCGCCGAGCCAGAGCGCGCGCGGCAGTCGCTCGAGCACCGTGAGCGGCGCCTCGAGCGCCTCGAACAGCACCGGCCGCACGCTCGTGCACAGCGCGGCGGCCTGCCCGCGCTCGGCATCGGCGTGCGACGCCCGCGCGTCAGGCTCGGTTGCGGTGCTGACGACAGCCATGACCCGGCTCACTCGGCCAAGGGCTCGTGCTCGACCGGATCGGGCGCCACACCCTCGGCGTCCAGTCTGGGCAAGGCCTCGAAGCCTGCGCGCGCAGCCTGCGCCCGCGCCTCGAGCGCATCCAGCCCTGCTCCGAGCGCGGCCAGCTGCGCACGCGATGCCGCCACGAACGCGGGGTCGGCCCACAGCGCCTGCGCGCCCCAGGCCTCGAGCTCGGCACGGCGCTGCTCGAGCTCGGCCCGATAGCGCCCGATGCGCTCGATCAGCGCGTCGATCTGCCGGGTGCGCGCTGCGATGTGCAGCGCACCGTAGCGCCGCTTGCGCGCGTAGCTCATGCGCAGCGCGGCCGCGCCGCCCTTGGCATCGCCGATTTCGCCGGCCAGCTGCTGCGACAGCGCCTGGTCGGCCGCATGCGAGATGGCAGAAAAGCGCAAACGGCCCGATTCGTCGTAATCGAGATCATTGGCCTCGCGCTCGATCTTGAGCTGCGCCTCGAAGGCCTCCACCACCCGCGCCACCCGCGGCGGCGCGCTCGCCTCGCGCACGCCGAGCCGGGCCGCGAGCCACTGCGCCACCGCCTGCTGGCCTTCGGCGTCGGCCGCCAGGCAGCAGGGCAACACGCCCAGGTCCCACTCGACGACGCGGTCGCGGCCCTCGCTCGCAGCGGCGGTGCGCAGCAGGTGGGCCACCTTGACCCAGCGCCGGTCCGACACATACAGCCCCGCCTGCTCGAGCCAGTCGCGCAGTTCTGCCATGCGGGCAAGCACCGCCGGCGCGAGCGGCACGGCCGCGGCGGCATGGGACAAGGCCACACGCTCGTCCTCGCGCAACTGCAGCGCGCCCGCCAGCGTCGGCACCTCGGCGCCGCCACGGTCCGCGCCGAGCAGCGCACGAAAGCCCTCCGCGCTCACCGGCCCCACCACCAGGCGCAGCAGGAAGCGGTCGAAGAACGCCTCCGCCACCTCGTCCTCGGGCACCGCGTTCGTCGCCCCGATCACGCTGATCAGCGGGCAGCGCAAGCGCCCCGCGCCGTTGTCGAACTCGCGCTCGTTGAGCAAGGTGAGCAGCGCGTTGAGGATGGCGCTGTTGGCCTTGAAGACTTCGTCGATGAACGCGATCGCCGCGTCCGGCAGGAAGCCGGCCGTGTGGCGCTCGTAGCGGTCTTCTTCGAGCGCGCGAATGGAGAGCGGGCCGAACAGCTCCTCGGGCACGGTGAAGCGGGTGAGCAGGCGCTCGAAATAGCGCGCGCCGGCAAAGGCGAGGTGGATGCGCCGCGCGAGCGCGCTCTTGGCGGTGCCGGGGGGGCCGATGAGCAGGGTGTGCTCGCCCGCGAGCGCGGCGAGCAGGCTGAGCCGCAGCACCTGGCGGCGCTCGACCAGCCCGTCCTCGAGGCGCTCGAGCAGGCGGGCCAGGCGATCGCGCGCGCTCGCAGGCTCAGGACTCACGCGTCAGGCCCCTGCATCGCCCCGTAGGCGTTGGCCTTCAGGGTATCCAGATCGACGATGCGCAGCGCCACTTCATGCGTGGCCTCGAGCACCACCGGCGGCGCCACTCCGGCCGCGTGCGCCTCCTTCCAGCGCAGCGCGCACAGGCACCAGCGGTCGCCCGGCTTGAGCCCGGCGAAGCGGTACTCCGGCCGCGGCGTGGACAGGTCGTTGCCCACCGTGAGCGAAAAGCTCAGGAACGCCTCGGTCACCCGCACGCAGATGATGTGACGGCCCAGATCGTCGGGCCCGGTTTCGCAACAGCCAGTGCGGTAAAACCCGGTCAACGGGGCGTAGCTGCAGGCCAGCAGCGGCCCGCCCAGGACATTCTTCGATGCATCCATGCTCACGGTTCTTGCTCCTGCTTCGGTTCGACGCGCCCACCCCGCGCTCAGGGCGGAAACGCGCTGCGCCTGCATTCTAGCCTCGCCCGCACCTGGGTGCTCGTCTCGGACCTGCCCTCGAACGCGCTCTCGAAGGCCCCCTCGGAGCCGCCCCTCGACGGTGCCCCACCGCGCACCGCGCGCCCATCCGTCCACGCACAGGGGCCAATGCATTCAGTGCGAGCGCGCAAGCCTTGTTTCTGCTATTTTTGCGCGTTTCCAGCGAATCGAAGCTTCCTCAATGGCCTCCACACCCGACGACGTCCGCGAGTTCATCAGCACCGCGCAAGCTGCAAAGCAATTGGGCCTCTCGCTGGGCGCGGTCCAGCAGATGGTCGAAAGCGGCACGCTGGCCGGCTGGAAGACCGCGGGTGGACATCGCCGGATTCGCCAGGATTCCGTCGATGCGCTGCTCGCGCGTGCGCGCCGGCCCGGCGGCGCCCCGCGCAACAGCAGTGGCCGCGTGCGGGTCCTCGTGGTGGAGGACGACCGCTTGCTGCAGGGCGTCTACCGGCAGAACTTCTCCACCTGGGCGCTGCCGATGGACGTGCGCTTCATCGATCACGGGCTCGACGCGCTGGTCGAAGTGGGCCGCGAGCCGCCCGACCTGCTCGTCGCCGACCTGCGCATCCCGGGCATCGACGGTTTCGAGATGATCCGCCGCCTGCGCGACAACCCGCTCGCGAGCGATGTCGCCATCGTCGTGGTGTCCGCGCTCTCCGAGAAGGACATCGCCGCCGCGGGCGGCCTGCCCCAGGACGTCACGGTGTATCGCAAGCCGATCCCCTTTCACGAGCTGCGTGGCTACATCCAGGCCCTGATCGCACAGCACCTGCGCAACCGCAGGCCAGCCTGAGCCGCGCCCCTCTGGATACAGGCCGAACCCCCTGATGCGCCCCGAACCGCTGCCGCGCTTTGCCGACCTGAACCTGCGTGCAAAGCTGATCGTCATCTTCGTCGCCATCAAGGTGCTGCCGCTGCTGCTGCTCGCGCTCTTCGCCTGGCAGGCGGCGCGCGATCTGGGCGCGCTCGTCACCGTGCGCGCGGTGAGCATGGCCGACGTCATGATCGACACCCAGCGCCGCACCGGCGAAACCGCCATCGACGACGCCATCGAGGCCCTGGAAGACCGCTCGCGCGAGGCGATCGAGGCGCTCACCACCGACATCGCGCGTGAAGTCGCCCACTTTCTGTACGACCGCGATCAGGACGTGCTGCGCGCGGCGCAGATCGAGCCGACCGAAGAGACCTATCGCCGCTTCATCGCCACCCACGTCCGCCTGCTCGAGGACCACGGCGCTTACACGCTCGATGCCGACGGTGAGCGCTGGGTCGCGGCCGCGCCCGCATCCGAAGGGCCCGGGCTGGTGCGCGCCCCCCTGCCCGACAACGCCGGCAGCTTTCACTATCGCGCACCCGACGCCCGGGCCGACCAGACGCTGCGCCCCCTCTTTCTCGAGATCACCTATGTGGACCTCGACGGCCACGAGCGCATCAAGGTGCTCGGCGAAAGCGCGCACGGCCTGCTCGACCCCACGCTGCGCGACATCAGCGAGCGCGCCAACACCTTCATCCGCGCCGAGACCTACTGGCCCGCGCTGCAGGCGCTCGAAGCGGGCGAGATCCACGTCTCGCGCGTCGTCGGCGCGCAGGTCGGCGCGCACTGGATCGGCGACTACACGCCCGCCCGCGCACGCGAACTGGGCAAGCCCTTCGCCCCCGAGGCCTCGGGCTACGCCGGTCTGGAGAACCCGGTCGGCACGCGCTTTCGCGGCCTCGTGCGCTGGGCGACCCCGGTCGTGCGCGAGGGGCGCATCACCGGCTACGTCACCCTCGCCCTCGACCACGCCCACATCATGGCCTTCAGCGACACGCTGCGCCCCACCGCCGAGCGCCACGCCCCGATCGCCGACCCCGGCTCGGGCAACTACGCCTTCATGTGGGACGACGAGGGGCACAACATCTCCCACGCGCGCGACTACTTCATCCACGGCTTCGACCCCGCCACCGGCAAGCGCGCCGTGCCCTGGCTCGACACCGAACTGTTCGAGGCCTGGCGGACGAGCGGGACGAACTGGGAAGACTTCGCCGCCACCCTCCCGCCCTACCGGGACCAGCGCCTGAGCCGCAAGCCGCACCCCGACTCGACCGCCTCGGGGCAGATCGGCCTGCACTGCCGTTACCTGAACTTCTCCCCGCAGTGCCTGGGCTGGCACGACATGACCGAGCACGGCGGCTCGGGCTCGTTCGTCATCGAGTTCAGCGGCCTGCGCAAGCTCACTACGGTGGCCGCCATCCCCTACCACACCGGCCCCTACGGCCGCAGCGAGCGCGGCTTCGGCTACGTCACCATCGGCGCCAACATCGACGAATTCCACCGCGCCGCCACCGAATCCGGGCGCCGCATCGGCGAGATGATCCGCGTGGCCGACGCCCGCACCCGGCTCGAGCGCGACAAGCTCGTCGACGACATCCGCAGCAGCCTGGCGCAGAGCTCGGCCGGGCTCGCGCTGTCGACGCTGGTCATGGCCGCCGCCGTGATCCTGATCGCGATCTGGATGGCGAACCTGCTATCCAGGCGCATCACCGACGTGGTCGACGGCATTCACCGCTTCGAAAAAGGCGAGCTCGACCACCGCCTCACGGCCCGCGGCGGAGACGAAATGGCCGAGCTGGGGCGATCCTTCAACCGCATGGCCGACGCCGTGCAGACCTCCATCCGGAGCATGGACCGCGCCCGCGTGACCGCCGAGCAGGCCAACCGCATGAAGAGCGAGTTCCTCGCCAACATGTCGCACGAGCTGCGCACCCCGCTCAACGGCATCATCGGCTTTGCCGACCTGCTCGCCGCCGAGCTCGACAACCCCGAACACCGCGGCTTCGCCGACACCATCAGCCAGAGCAGCCGCCACCTGCTCGCCGTGCTCAACGACGTGCTCGACCTCGCCAAGGTCGAGGCCAACCGCATGCGCGTCCACCCCGAAAACTTCGACCTCGGCCCCTTGCTGGCGTCGGTTGCGGCACTGCACCAGGTCAGCGCCGAGGCCAGGCAGATCACCCTCGCCACCCACCTGCCCGCCACGCCCTGCCTGGTACACGCCGACCCGGTGCGCGTGCGCCAGATCATCGAGAACCTGGTCTCCAACGCGATCAAGTTCACCCCCGAAGGCAGCGTCGACATCACCCTCGAATCCGGCCCCGACAGCGTGCTCGTCAGCGTCGCCGACACCGGCATCGGCATCGACCCCGCCGAGCTCGAGCGGATCTTCGACCCCTTCTACCAGGCCCACCCCTTCCTCAATCGTGCGCACGGCGGCACCGGACTGGGGCTCACGCTCACGCGTCGCCTGGCCGAACTCATGGGCGGCAGGATCACCGCCAGCAGCACGCCGGGTCAGGGCTCGCGCTTCAGCCTGCGCCTGCCCTGCCCGCCGCACGCCTCCGACCAACAGGTGAGCGCATGAACACCCTCGCATTCGTCGTCGACGACACCCCGCTCAACCTCGACATCGCCGCCGTGCTGCTCAAACGCGCGGGCTGGGAGGTCGAGACCTTCCCGAGCGCGCTCCCGATGCTCGAGCGCCTCGAAACGCGCCAGCCATTCGTCATCCTGCTCGACATCTCCATGCCCGACATGAACGGCAGCGAGGCCTGCGCACGCATCCGCAGCGCGCCCGCGCTCGCCGACATCCGCGTCGTCGCCTACACTGCCCACGCGCACGACGACGAACACAAGCGCTACCTCGCGCTCGGTTTCGACGCCGTGCTCACCAAACCGATCACGCCCGCCTCGATCGCCGGCACCGTCGGCACGGCAGCAAACGCCGTGCCGCGCGTGCGCTGACTCACCCCACCCCGCCCCGATGTCCGCAGATCAGGATTGCACCGCGCCCCGCCACTTCTCGCCCGACAGGCTGCTGGAAGACATGTTCGACAACGCAGCCGCGCTCGAGGCCGTGCTGCACAGCGTGCCGGCGTGGATGACCGACATGCGCACGCGCCTGCACGCCGCCGCGGCCGCGGGCGATGTCCCACAGCTGTCGCGCCACGCCCACACCCTGCGCGGGGTCCTCGCCCAGCTGCATGCCGACCACGCGGTCGCCCTCACCCGTGAGCTCGAGGCCGTATGCCGCGACGCCAGCGCAAGCCCGCCCACGCCGGCGCACCCGAACCTGATCGCCTTACTCGACGCACTCCACGCCCTGCAGGTCGAGATCGCAGCCTGGATCAGCCACCGCCCCGCTTGAGCCTCGCCCAGCACGCGACCCACAAAAACCTTTCCCGCGCACATGCTTGCGGCTATAATGCCGCCCTTCACCGGACAGGTGGATGAGTGGTTTAAGTCGCACGCCTGGAAAGCGTGTTTGGGATAACATCCCAACGCGGGTTCGAATCCCGCCCTGTCCGCCAGAACACCAGCAATCAAGCGCCTTTCGGGGCGCTTTTTTGTTTCACCCCACATCCAGCCCCACATCCCAAAAACGCTTGATGGGGTCGACTCGGCGCTCGATCTGGCGCAGCGCCCTGGTGGCGGCGTGGGGAATTTCCCCGCGTCCGATGATTCAGGGATGCAGCCTTCCAGCATCGACCGCGGTGAAGATCGTCAGGACGGTACTGTGATGAGCACGACAACCTACCTGCTGCTCGCCCTCCGGCCTCGGCGCCGTCGCCCTTCTGCGGTCATCGAGGAGCTGGATCGGAAGGCGCAGCAGCCGTATGTGCCGCCTGTACCGCCGGCACCGACGTGTCACTACGGCGCCGACGTCGATCCGATCTCGGGGCATCTGATCCGCAGGTAGCGCCACGCGGATTTCACGTCATGGGTGGCTTCGGGGTCGAGCCCTTTCGGATTTGAAGTCCGAGTCGGCTGGCTGGCGCAGGGCATGGATAAGTCGCGTTTCAAACGCGGTTTTGCGCCCATGAAAAACCCACCTCGTGGGCGGGTCGGGTTGCTGGCGCTGGTTGCGGTCAGTCGGTGCGGATGCCGTGTGCCTCGATCTCGTCTTGGAAGCAGTCGGCCAAGTTGCACATGTCGTCCGCGATGTAGCGGGCAGCGCCAGCCAGGGCGAGCAACCGGTGGTCGTCCTTCGCTTCGTCTGCGATGGTCTTGAGGATCGCGGCCAGTTGGCCGAAGGATCGGCTGCACATGCCGAACTGCGCCGCCACGTCGGCAATCATGGGCGCGGTCATGGCCTCACCTCCTGCTTGCGCCGGTTGGCCTCGAAGGTCGCCTCGTCGCCCACGTGCACCATCCCGGCGAGCACATCGAAGGAGTGCCCAAGCGCGAACACCAGCGCAGACACGTCCTCGCCATCGCGGAAGTTGCCCGCGCCGGTCGGGTTCCTGCCGTCGTAGTCGATGAGACATCCAAGCCCTTCGCACACGACAGACAGGCGGCGTGCCTCGTCGGCGGCGTAGTCGCTCAGGCTCGCCAGCCCCTCAAGGTCCTCGGTGCTCATGTTGGCCTTGCCGCGCTGGAACATCAGCGCCATCGCGTTTTGAACGGTGCGCATGGTCAGGCCCTCCAGCAGAAGGCGATGCGGTACGCGCACGCGGGCCCGAAGGCGCAGCGCAGGGCGCGGTAGAGGTGCAGGCGGGTGATGCTTGGCGCGGCGTGCGCCTGGATGATGATGTGCATGGCGATGACTCCCGTAGCGGTCTTGAACTCCGCTCCCCGCTCTCAAACGGGTGGCGGAACCGTGCAGGGTTGAGAGACCGGCCTACAGGAAACCGGCGGCCCGAAGGCCCCCCGCACGGCCCGCCATTGAACAGGCGATGCCATGCGCCGACGTGAAAAAGCCGCGTCGAGCGCGGCCTTGTCGGCCTGTAGATTATCGGGCTCTCACCCCCGGCCGGCGTTGTCTACGCCAGCAACATCATGCTGCGCGTGAAATCCGTCACGGTCAAGGGCTGCGGCGCATCGGAGGAAGGCCGCACAGCCCTTTTGGGCGTCGTCGGCGTGCCCACACAACTCACCCTGCCCTCGTGCGCGGCTTTATTGATGCTCTGGCGGGCCGAAGCAGCTTCTCCTGCTTTGGGGTTCGGCCGGCGACCTTAGCAAACCTTAGCGTCGAGGAGGTCAGCGCCGGGAACGCTCAAGACTTACGGCTTGACGAGACCCACGTAGAAGTTGTCCCAATACTGCGGGTCTTTCGCTGCGCGGGCTTGATACAGCGGGCTCGTCGAGAACAGCCTGACGCAGTGCTGGCGCACCTGCTCCCGTTCCTCGCGCCATTGCGCGCATAGCTCCTCGGGAAAGGCGCCCTCGGCAAGCGGGTCGTCGGTTGCCAGTAGGCGGTCGAGTTCTTCGGGTGTCATCGCTCGAGACTCCTTGTTGCAGGTGAGCTGAAGCCGGATTATCTGCTACGGCCAGGCCGGCAACCAACGGGTGTCGCTGTCGTCGGCGCGGCGGCCGTAGGCAGCTACGGCGGGGTAGTCACCGCGCTCGGTTCCGTGGATACCGGAGTGTGGATACCGGCCGACGTGCGGCCGCGGGGAATCGGCGGTCGTGTTTGACGTTACGCTTCGGCGCCGCCGATTTCAGCGTCGATTGCCGCCGATTTCGCCAGGGCAAAGCCTACGGTCCGTCGGTTTTGGTCGCCGGCTCCGCGCCGGTTTTGGATGGTCGCTTCGGGTACTAACTCCGTCGCTAACTGCTCGGCGCTAACTCGGTTTCGCTGCGTACTTCGCTGCGTACCTCGTCAGCTTGTGCGCTTTGCTGTACGGATTTTTGCGCTGATTACGAACTGCGCCTTCCCTCTCGGTTCGTTGTCAAGGATCGTCGTACATTCCGCTGCGGACCTTAAGGTTTTCAAGTCCCCACTCATCGCAGCGGCGCTAACTCTTAGAAATTTGTCCTGCGGGCGTACGTTTGTATCTGCGCTTGCATTTTGGGCAACTAAAAATAAGCTCCAGCGTCGCAGGCATCTTGAGCCATGTTCCGCATCCGGGGCAGGGTAGGATGGCCGCCTTCGTGCCGCCCGCATTGTCACTTGAGTAGCCAGCGGACTCATCCGTAGCAGCCGATCCATACTCGTAAAGAACAGGTCCAGTCTCTAAACCCCGAAGATACCGCAGCACGACAACTACTTCACATCGGAACCACTCCTTGCCTTCCCTAAATGCAGATAATGCCATGTGCATTGCCCGCTCAACATTGCGCGGCTCTTCATAAAGCGCAGCATAAGCAACCTTGTAGGCGCCAGGTATACCTGTGCCCTCCAATTCTTTGGCTCTCAACTCAGGATCACGCATCGAATAGCCTACCTTGACCAGCCCAGGCATCGATCCGTGAGTTATGACGTAAACCCACCCCTTCACGGCGTAACCTCCAAGTCATGACAAGAATTAGTGCAGTGGGTTAGGTCTATAAAGGCAGGCATTCTGGATCCATCGTCCCCGCCATCACCTAGGTGAGCGCGCACCCGGCGGGCCTAGTTTTGATGCACGCTGATCCCAGGCTGTTCGACCAATCCCACTGGAGTCGTCGGGAGATATCGGACTGTACTGTGTGCTGCGATGAGCCTCAAACGGTTTCATTTTACGCATGCAAAATTCGTAACCATGCGCGTAATGCATCGGCTCACGACGCGTTGCAGACCCGTTGCGCCAGCGCGCGAGCGGCCTGCTAGGCTCTTGGTTGAGAGGTGATACGATGAAACGAGGCACACTTGAAAACCCCACGGCGTCCCGCGTCCCTCAGCGTGACAAGCCCGAAGTGCGGATGTTGACTCAATCCGAAATCGAGTCGTTGCGGCGCGACAAAGCGGAGTCGGGCAAACGGCTTCTAGCGATGTTCCGGGCGGACCGGCTCAAAGGCAAGGCAGAACAATGACTACGATGTACTTTCTGCCGCTCAGCCTGCTCTGTGTCGCCGGTCTGCTGCTCGTCGCCTGGTGTCGACACCGCCCTCGCGTCTCGCGGACCGTCCGCGAACTTGATGCGAAGGCTTTGGGGCCGCAGCCTGAGGAACCCGTTTCGGTGCCGATGTGCAACTACTCGGCCAACTCGGACCCGTCAGCTTTCTTGATTCGCTCAGGGCCTCCACCGCGCTGATGCCACGGCTCCACGCCGTCCGACTGGCCTTGGAGGCGCACGAAGAGCTTGCAGGCTTCTGCGTCTTTTAGTGCCAATGGATTAGGTAGCCACTCCACCTCGTCTTGGTGGTAACGTTTCAGTGGTATTCATTACCAATATCACTGGAGGCGTCACCATGCAGGACTTTCCCGCCGTATTCCGCAACGGGGTCGCAACGAACCCCGATACCCACTCCGCACGGGCGAACCATGCGGCTATCCTGAAGGCCAGTCAGGAAGCGGGTTACGCGAAGGTCGGCCGAGAGACAGGACACGACAAGTCATGGGTGTCTCGGTATCTGAACGGCCAAGGGCTCGCGTCGATGCCTGAGTTGCTTACCTGGCTGGACTTGTGTGAGTTACGCATCGTGCCTGCGGAGTCGGTTGGTACTGGTAACGACCAAGCGCTAGTCGAGCGTGCCGAGCGCGTGTTGGCCGGCTTGAGCCAGCTTGACGACGTAGCGGCGCAGATAACGGGCCAGGAGCAGGAGTTTGCTGATGCGCTCCTTGCGCTAGCCAAGCGGGCTTTGAAAAGCATGACCGTTAAACAGAGGGAAAGGGCTGACGGAAACTGCTCCCAAGAGGAGGGTTAGCGTCGAGCGCAGAACTCGTCAAAGTTAGCTGGAGGGAACCAGTATGCGTCTAGCGATCTCGAGATGTACTGGCGTGATCATGGTTACAGGAAGTCTTGCTCTTGCTTCTTGCGCAACATACAGGCCCGTTGTTGATATGCGTCATGTTACTGATGAGGCCAAGTACGAGCAGGACCTCGCGGCTTGTCAGACTTATGCGCAGCAGGTAGACCCAGGACTGAATGCAGCCATTGGAGCAGTTGCTGGCGCCCTTCTTGGCGCTGCGATTGGGTTGATAACTGATGACCCATGGACGGGCGCTTATGCCGCGGCAGGTGCAGTCGGCGGTATCGCCGGCGGAGCTTCTGCTGGCATCAAAGACCAGAAAGACGTCATCCGGAGGTGCATGTCGAACCGCGGTTATGAGGTCCTTAATTAATAATCGAATGCGTTCGAGTCAGCATCATTTCCTCAATACGACCCCGCCCCACTTTTGATCCATAGTGGACGTCATGCTTCCTAAGCCCAAGCTCGTAAGGAGACACGTTTATGTTTGACTTTCTTTTTGGCGGAAAACGCAAGCTTGAGCTAATAAGAGAGCTCCTTGAGCAGCGTATGAGAGCGTGCGGATTTGATGACATGGAGTCAAGACTTAAGGTAAAGAAACTTAGCGGCCTCCAACTTATTGGTACGCCGGAAGGAACTTTAGTGACTCTGGTTGAGGCAATTATAAAATGTCAAAGACGCGGTGAGCTATTGCCTTTAATCCTATCGGCCTTAGAAGCCCATCGAAGACCTATGGGTGAAGATACTGCGCAGTTCGTCATGGCTTTAGAACTTGCCAAAAGCACTGAACCGGGAAAGTCTGTGGCATCGTATTGCTTTTACCGTCTCAGTATTGAGCACCCAGGACGAATTTCAGCTGACCAGTTCGCGCTTGCTTTTAGTCAATGCGTTCCTGAAGTTGCAAGCTGGTAGACGCAGTTTTTTCTACCCGACGAACTAGACGGATAGACCTATGCACTGCACACGCGATCTTGCAAAGGTCTGCGCGGTTGCTGCCATTGCATTTGCATGCGCCTCCAGTGGTCATGCTCAGGCCCTTTGGCGCGTCGACAGCCGCGGAGCCAGTGGGGTGATTGCCCAATTGGTGCTACCGGAGACAGGCATCAAAACACGAACTGCTTTCATCGTGTTCGAGTATGCGCGCCGATGTGACCCAATTTTCTCCTTTGCCGAGATCGCCGGAGGTCGGCTCGGCAGGGCACTAAGTCAATCAGTCTTGAGAGACTCAAGCATCGGGATCATTCTGAATGGGGAGTTCCACACGTGGCATGCGGCCATAACTCACTACGAAAATGGATACGAGGCGGGTTTCGGAGTGACGAATGACCTTCTCTTTCAGTTGCTGGTTAATCTTGGGTCTCTTGATTACGTTACGCCATCTGGTGAGAAATATCAGCTCCCGCTTGCGGGGTTCCGAGAGTCGGTGCTTTCTGCAATCGACTACTGCCGTAATAGGGTGAATTGAGAATACAGCGGCATCTTCGCTCGGACGTCGCTCGAGCCGCACCCGATTCCTACCGATATAACAATCGTGGCGCTGAAACCGTAGGTGGCTCGCAACGCGATGAATACAGTTCAGGAACAGGCGCGACTAATCGAACTAACCCCTCCTACAGATGGCGTGACAATGACAGCAACGGCATCTCAAACCCCTATGACCGAGCCCCAGACGTTCGGCGTCGTTGGTGATGCAGTCCTCGCCGCACCAGTATCTATGGGCCGGGTCGTAGGTGGTGGTCAGGTCGGTGGTGGTCGCTGTCGGTTGAGTTCATCGAGCCAGTCCCCCGCGGTCGGCGGAATGCACACTTCGACCTCGCACCCCTTGAGCGCCAGCCGGTGCGCTGCCCGATAGGCGGCGGCCTGTCCCGCGAAGTTCTGGTCGTTGTCGGCAAAGATGACGACATGCTCCACCCCTTCAGGCGGCTCGAATGACTCGATGCCGCTGGTACTGATGCAGGACCAGACGGGCACCTCGAACAGCTCGGCGGCGGCAATGGCAGTCTCAACGCCCTCGGCAACGCCCAAGGTTCGGGAAATGGGCGCCAAGCGGATCGCAGCGCCAGCGAGGGGTAGCCCCTGCATCAGCTTCTTCGGGGCCGGTACCGGCGCTTTCCTGCCGCCCTGGATGTAGGTCCGGTGAATCGAAACCGCCTTGCCGGTCGGGCTGGTGATGGTGGCGAGCATTGCCGGGAACGTGCCCAGCACCTTGCCGTCATCCAGATAGGCCATGCCGGAATGTGTGCGGATGCTCTCGGGTAGGTCGTGCAGTCGCAGGCCACGCCCAGCCAGGTAGAGACATGCCTCGTCCTCGCGTTCGATGGGCCTGGACTCCCGGTAGGCACGTCGCAGCGCACTCAGCTTGTCCTCGTCGGTGCGTTCTGATCTGGCGGTGGTCGGCCTGACCGTGCCGGCGATGCGCTCGACCTCGGCGGCCACATCCCGGAAGCTCAGGCCGCTGATGCCCATGGCGAGCGCCACGCCGTCGCCAGCGCCACACCCGGCACAGAAGTAGGTGCCGCGGCCTTCCTTGTCGTCGAAGCGGAAGCGGTCGCGGCCTCCGCACATGGGGCAGGGGCCGTGCTTGCCGGACAGGGCGCGCTCGTCCATGCCCAGGACGGCGAGGATCGAGCGCCAGCGGCCTTGTGCGATCTGGCGCACGTCTAGCCTGTTACCCATGTGCGCGGCCCTCCTGCTGCTGCTCGCGGGCCTTGGCGTAGGCGATGGCCTGAGCCTTCACCCAGGAACGAAGCTCGGCGCTCGGTTCTCGGCGGACCTCGGGCAGTGCGCGCGGCCAAACACCAAAAATCTTGCGGTACTGGTGCGCGGCCCACCTCTCCGAGTAACGGCGCTCGTGCGCGATCTGAAGCAGGCCGGCGTAGGTCGCAGCCTTCTCGAATCGCGTAGCGGCGTTTTTCTTTCGGGTGAGTCGTTGCAGCTCGCCGTCCCGCACCTCGATGTCGTTCTGGCGCTCAGGCTCGAAGTCGCATTTCGGGCATTTGCGGGTCCCGGCCGGTTTGATGAACTTGCAGCTCGGACAGGGCTTCGGCTCAGGCTTTGTGCGCTCCTGCCTGCCGGCCTTGTTCGGGCTGCCGTCGCACAGCTCCAGAGGCAAGTCGTCGAACGGGTGGCCGATGCGCTCCACGCTTCCGCTGTGATCCAGCAGCAGGGCGTGAGTCTTGCCCTCGGCTGGGCGCAGCACGCGGCCCACCATCTGCAAGAACCTCGTCAGCGACTTCGTGGGCCTCGCCAGAATCATGCAGGCGGTGCTGGGCACATCGAATCCCTCGGACAGCAACGCCACGTTCGACAGCACCGTAAATTCGCCACGCTCGAACCTGCCCAGGATGTCGGCGCGGGTGTCGTCGTCCATGTAGCAGTCCAGGTGCTCGGCCGTGACTTCGGCAGCCCTGAACTGCTCGACGATGTGCTTGCTGTGCGCGATGCTCGAAGCGAAAGCGATGGTCTTGCGGCCTGCTGCCAGCTTCAGCCAGTGCCGCACGATATCGCCCACCAGCTCGGGCTTGTCGGCGGCTTGGTCGATATCGGCTTGGCGGTAGTCCATTTCGCCTTCGGCCGTGCGCGAGGTTTTCGCGCCGGTCATGTCCGGGGCGCTCGGGCAGTAAATTTCAATGTCGGTCAGGTAGCCGTCATCCACCAACTGCTGCACCGTCGCGCCGACGACAAGCTCCTCGAACAGCGGCTTGCCGCCGAGCTCGGGATACGGCTTGCCCAGGCCACGGGCGAAAGGGGTCGCGCTCAGGCCGATGACGGGAACGCGGTTGTACCTGAACAACAGGGTCCGGTACTTCTCACTGCCGGCGACTGCGTGCGCCTCGTCGATGATGAACAGCGCCACGTCCTCGAACGTGTAGCTCCGGGCGTGAATGGTGTCGATGCTGCACACCACCACCCGATGATGCAGGCCGGCGGTGTTCTCGCCTTGGGCAATGCCCACGTCCAGGCCGGCGGCGCGCAGGGCGGCGGCGAACTGATGCACCAGTTGCTTGCGGTTCGCCAGGACGATGACGCGGCCGGTGGACTTGGCGAGCGTCATTTGCGTGATCGCAGTCGCCACGCGGGTCTTGCCCCCACCTGTCGGTAGGTAGGCCAGCACGCGGCGCTTGCCCGAACGCAGGGCGGCGCGGACGGCATCGACGAGTGCCTGTTGATACTGCCGTAGAGAAATGATCTCGGCCCTAGCCAGCAGGTTGAGGATCGTCGTCATGCCTCGCCCTCCTGCTCAGGATCGGCGGTGAAGTCACCCCACCCCTCTATCTCTGCATAGGTACTACCCCCTACACCTCCATCTTGGCTAGGGCTAGGGCTAGGGCTAAGGCTAGGGCTAAGGCTAGGGCTAAAGGACTCGGAAGCAACTCGACGGGTGACTCGCGGGTTACTCGACGGCTCACTTGCCGGGTTACTCGACGGGTGACTCGAACCGCCGGAATCAGTCGGCACGTCGTTCTTGCGAGCATTCGTTTTGGCTGCGCCAGCCTTCCCACCCTGGGCTTGGCGCTCGCGGATGCGTTCGATGTGCTGGCGGTACGCCTCCAAGTCCGGTGAGTAGATGCGGCCGTCCTCGACCGAGAAGAACGGCATGACATACGGCAGTTCGGCGGCGACCTCAGCCACATCGAACCCGAGGATGCGAGCGAGAACGCTAGGCGACTCGGGCAGGTATTGATTCACCCAACATTCCAACCGCATTGAGTACAGCAGACCGCGCTGAGGCAGGGTCAGGGTGCGGTACTCGAAGCGGGCGATGAGGTTGGCGGCGTACTCCTGGTAGGCCGGGGCGGTGCGATTGTTGCTCATCACGCACCCCCCAGCAGCATCAAGCCGGCGACCGCGGCCAGGACGATCCAGCCCAGCAGTTCGGGGGCGACGAAGCCAGCTTGCCCGGACTGCGCCTTGTACGCGGCCACGGCGGCGCGGGTGGCGGGGTCTTGCAGGTCGATCCAGTACCGCTTGATGGGATCGCGCCATCCAGGGAGCGTGATCCAGTCGGAGCACACCGCCCAGCCGTCGTCCACGAGTTCATCGACATAGGCGGCCAAGCGCCAGGACCGGCGGAAGTCCGCCTGCGTGACCTTGCCGGCGACGATGGCGGCGAGCGCAGCATCCTTGACCGTGCCAGGGCGCGGCAGGATGGGCACAGGCGCAGCCGGTAGCGAGCCGGGGAAAAGGTCGGTGGTATGATGCTGGCGCGCTTCCGGCACGCCGGCCCTGCCATCTCGGGGGGTCGGCGTTTTCATTACGCCACCCCCAGCGCAGCGCGCACTTCACTGACGCGCCAGGCCACCATGCGGGCACCGACTTTATGGGGTGCGGGGAAGGTGCCGTTCTTGACCTGCCGCCACAAGGTCACGCGGCTGCAACCTTTCAGCCCGAGCACTATGGGCAGGCGGATGAAGGCGCTATCGGGCAGTTCGTCAAACTGCTTGAGAGCTTCGGGGATTTGAACTTGTGCGGGCATTGTACTTCCTTAACGTTTTGCGACGTTTTGGAATTTATGCCCTAACCCCTTGATTTTTCAGACGTGACGTAACCCCTTCCCACAGGGGTTCAATCACGAAGGCATATTGCCCCTTCTTTCCTCAGTCCGACGAACATCAGCCAGCAAATCCCGCCACGTCGCCAGTGACCGGGGTATGCCTCCAAGACGACCAACCTCATCGCAGCAGCGCACTGCCACCGACACCTGCCCAAGATCGAGTTGCGCGGTCGCCGCGACTTCAATGCCGTAGTCCCTCAGTACCCCGGCAACCTGCACGCAAACATCCCGCATGAGCCCGCGCTCGTGCTCCGCGCTCGACGTGCCAGCGTACAGCGTCGCGTGCTCCGCCTCGGCCTGCTGAAACCGCGACAGCAGCGCCTTGATTGCGTCAGCGGTGCCCAGCGGGTCGGCCTCCACCCCCAGGAGTACATCGACCTCGGGTGACAGCGTGCGCAACATCTCCTCAGCCTCGCGCAACTGCCGCGCCACCCGATGCAGTTCGGCGCGCGCGTCCTCCCTGCTCACGATCTCACGATTACGCTGCGCCCGGACGCCGAGCACAACGTCGGCAAGGCTGGCAGCAAACTCGTCGCCAGGATGGCCCCATGCGGATTCGATGCCGCCCTTCGGCCACAGATCGCGGAGCCGAAGAACCTCGGCGTGAGTCAGGTCGCGGACCCTGCTGGGCGGCTGCGCGCCGGTGAATCGCGCCTTCGGGCTGCTCATGCCGCATCCTTGGCTCGGATCGGAACCACCGCGCCGGTCGTCTGAACGGTGTCGCAGAACCGGGACCAGTCCTCCATCATGCGGCGGCGCTTCTCGAACAAATCGCCGCGACGGTAGGCGGCTTCCACCTTGTCTCCGATGGTGTGCGCCAGCGCCATTTCTGCAACCTCGCGGGGATAGTTCGTGCGCTCAGCAGCCCAATCCCTAAAGCTCGACCTGAATCCATGCGCCGTCAGGTCGGCCCTACCCATGCGCTTGAGCACGGCAGTCAGCGTCATGTCACTCAGCGGCGAGCCCTCACGCATACCCGGAAACACCAACTCGCCAGCAACCACCGGCAGGGAGCGCAAGACCTCAATGACGCGCACCGACAGCGGTACTCGATGCTCGCGCTTCGCCTTCATGCGCTCGGCTGGAACGATCCACACCGCCTCATCGAGATTGATCTCACCCCAGGTCATCCCGCGCACCTCGCCGGATCGGGCGGCCGTGAGAATCAAGACCTCCAGCGCACGCGCAGCAATGCCCTCGCGCTCGCGCAGATCGCGCATGAACGCGCCGATTTCGTCGACCGGCAGCGCGGCGTGATGCTCGACCTTCTGTACCTTCTTCGGGGCGGCCAGCACCTTGTCCAAGTGCCCCTTCCAGCGGGCCGGGTTCTCGCCCTTGCGGTACCCCCTCACCGTCGCCCAATCGAGTACCGCCTCGATCCGGCCGCGCACGCGGGAGGCGGTCTCGGTCTTGGTCGTCCAGAAGTCGTCCTTCTCTAGAATCTTGACGATGTGCGACAGCTCAATATCGCGCACCTGCATCGTGCCGACAACCGGGCTCGCGTAGGTTGTCAGCGTCGCAGACCACTGTGCGACGTGCTTCGCGTTTTTCCACTCAGCAGACTTCGCGCTGATGAACTTCTCGGCGCACTCATCGAACGTTATCTCGGCTCCGCGCTGGGCAGCCAGGGCGCTGCGGGCAGCGGCTCTCTCGGCAATCGGGTCTCGCCCCTGCTGAACTGCCTCGCGGACCTCGCGTGCCTTCTCCCTAGCCAGGGCAAGCGGCACATCAGGGAATCCACCCAGGCCGACTTCTCGGCGCTTCCCGCCGATGACGATCCGCAGCACCCAGCTTCTCCCGCCACTCGGCAAGATTTGAAGGTGCAGGCCGGCGACACCGCCGACAGCGTGTAGTCCAGGCTCGACGAGTCGCTTCACATCCAGCGGCCCAAGCTCTTTCGCCTTCTTCGGCATTTCAATCACCCCACTTCTAACCCCACATAGTGAAAGTGATTGTATGCGATCTCATGAAACACTACAAAACATTCTTTTGCTTAATTTCAGTGACTTACTGCCGATTCATGAACTGTATGAAACATCAGAAAATTCGAATCCGGCGGACGCCCTGTCCGCCAGCATTCAATGCCCTGCAAACCATTGGTTTTGCAGGGCATTTTTATTTATTGCTCGTCCGACACCAGCAACCCTCGGCGGCACGGTCACAAAACCGTCGCACTGCTCGATTAGCGTCACGGCATGGCTACCTACCGCAACCGCGACCAGCTCGTGATCTTCGACGCCGACGGCACGACCATCGACGCCTTCAACGCCATCGAGCAGAGCTTCTTGCGCCATGGCATGGCCATCGGCGATCTGGAGCACTTCCAGAAGCGACGAAAGCTCTTCAAATACCTCGGCGGGCTGCGCGAGTTTCCGAACAATTTACGTCGCCAGTTCGGCAAGCAGAATCGCAAGCGCCTGCTGAGCACCCTGACCGAGTTCTATCGCCACGAGGCCACGCTCTACCCCGGCATCGCTCCCCTGCTCCAGGCGCTGATTGCAGCACCGAACGTCCGTCTCGGCTTGGTGACACGGAACGTGACGATCGACCCGGAGCAGACGCTCAGGAGCCTCTTCGCCCGCCACGACGTCGACCTCGACGCCTTCGATTACTTCGCCTGTCTTCCACTGGGCGAGGACAAGACGACTCGCTTTCGCCACGCGCGCGAGCGACTGGGCGTCAACCCGGCGCGTTGCTACGCCTGCGGCGACGAGTACAGCGACTACACCGCGGCGATCGGCGCCGCCATGTACCCCTTGATCGTGGCCTACGGTGCCGAAGACCGTATCCGGCTGCGCAAATCTCTCGGGGTCCCCGACGACTTCATTCACGCATCCCCGGCCGAGTTCGCCGCGAAGCTTCTGCATGCGCTGGACCTGCCCGCGGAGTCGAGCCGCCCAGACGACTCGAGTCTGGGCGAGCCCGACCACGGCGAGGCCCGACCATGACCACCGTCGACCTGATCTATTTCAACGCCGGGGGCGGGCACCGCGCCTCGGCGCTGGCTCTGGAGGCAGCCCTGCGCCGCCAAGCACCAGCCATGAAGGTGCGTCTGGTCAATCTGTTCGAGGTGCTCGATGCGCAGAACAAGTTCAGCGCGCTCACCGGCAGCCGGCCGGAGGATTGGTACAACAAACGCCTGGCGCGCGGCTGGACGCTCGGCATGGCGCAGGAGCTCAAACTGCTCCAGGCCGCCATCCGCCTCGCCCACCCGCTGCTGCTACGGGCCTTGCGGCAACACTGGCTGCGCACCGAGCCCGACCTGGTCGTGTCGCTCGTCCCCAACTTCAACCGGCCCCTCTACCAGAGCCTGGCCTCGACCCTGCCCGGGGTGCCCTACGTCACCCTGCTGACCGACCTCGCCGATCTTCCGCCGAACTTCTGGATCGAGTCCGATCAAGCCCAGCATTTCATCTGCGGTACGCCACGGGCCGTCGAGCAGGTGCGCGCACTCGGCCACGACCGCACACGCATTCACGCCACCTCGGGCATGATCATCCGGCCCGAGTTCTATGCGCCGATCAAGCTCGATCGCGCCGAAGAGCGGCTGCGCCTGGGCCTGGATCCAGCGCGACCGACCGGGCTCGTGCTGTTTGGCGGCCATGGCTCGAAGGCGATGCTCGGGATCGCGGAGAAGCTGGCCGTGTCGACGCAGCTGATCCTGATCTGCGGGCACAACAAGGCGCTCGCCGCCCGCCTGCGCCAGCGCCCCCGGATCGCACCACGCCTGGTGGTCGAGTTTGCGACGGACATCCCGTACTACATGCAGCTGGCGGACTTTTTCATTGGCAAGCCGGGGCCGGGCAGCATCAGCGAAGCGGTCCAGCAGGGCCTGCCGGTCATCGTCGTCGACAACGCGTGGACCATGCCGCAAGAGCGTTACAACGCCCAATGGGTTCGTGAGAACGGCCTCGGCGTGGTGCACGGGAGCTTTCGCACCATCGACCGCGCCGTTGCACAACTGCTCGAACACTTCGACGCGTTTCAAGCGCGCGTGCAACGCATCGACAACCGTGCGCTGTTCGAGGTCCCGGAAATTCTCGGTCGGATCCTGCAGCACGATGCGGCCCAGACCCGGCGACATGCCCTTAACGCGCTTGAAACGGCGGCGGCCGACACTGCCTGACACGCAGATCAACGGAGGAACTCGAATGACGCTCGCGAGCAGATTTGGACGCCAGGATGCGGTCGAACAGTACCGCGCTGCCACACAACGCCTCGCGGGGCTCGCGGGGGTCACCCTCGCATCGTTCAAATGCCGGAAATGCAGGAAGAACCGCGTCGTCAATGGCCGGCGCCAGGCGGTGCGTGGCACCTCGCGCTACGGGTACCACTGCGCCGAGTGCGCAGCCCGACGCAAGACCTGAGCGCGGGCAGCGGCTGAAAAACGCAGCATTGCCGAACTTGCGGACGACCGTGGCGCGCTCGAAGGCCGGCATCGCAACATCGCCCGCCTGCGCGCCGAAACCCGAGGCTGAAGGCTGCACGCCGCGGCATTGTTAACGCCGTTAACATCCCGCTCCGCTTCATTCACAAAAAAATCTTCGGCGTTAACACCCGATCCCTATGATCCGGGTGTGGTTTTTAAAGCCGAAGAGACCCATGGCCCAACTGCCCGGCCCGGTGCGCACCTGCGCCTCCCTGCTTGCGGTCTCGCTCGGCGACCTTGCAAACACGGAGACTGACACGTGAACACCCAAACAAGCGGGCGCTCCGCCCCGTCCGGTGCCGCGGCACCGGCCAGCAAGAGCGAGTGGCGCAGATTCCTGCTCCTCGCCTTCGTCGGGCTACCCATCACGATGACCCTGGCCATCGCGGCCTACGGCTTCGTCGTCTGGTTCCTGCAGATCCTGTTCTTCGGCCCCCCGTCCTGAGCCCCTCTCCTGAGCCCCTCTCCTGATCCTTTAAGGTAGGGCGCAAAGCTGTGCGGCGCGACCGCCAGCCCGGACATCGGACAACACGCAGGAGCAACACCATGAAAAACTTACTACGGTCCATCAGGGACCTCTTTCTCAAGCCAGCGGTACGGATCGGCCTCGGCGTGCTGGTCACGGGCGGCTTCATCGCCGGTGTGCTGGCGTGGCAGGGCTTCAACACCGCCATGGAAGCCACCAACAAGGAAGAGTTCTGCCTGAGCTGCCACACCATGCACGACAACCTGCTGCCCGAGCTGCAGAAGACGGTGCACTGGAACAACCGCACCGGCGTGCGTGCACGCTGCCCGGACTGCCACGTGCCGCACGACTTCACCGACAAGGTGGCGCGCAAGATGCAGGCGAGCCGCGAGGTGCTGGGCCAGCTCATCGGCACCATCGACACCCGCGAGAAGTTCAAGGAGCACCGCCTGGTGCTGGCGCAGCGCGAATGGAAGCGCTTCTCGGCCAACGGCTCGAAGGAATGCCGCGCCTGCCACGACTACAAGGACATGGACTTCGACAAGATGCGTCCGGCCTCGCAGGTCGCGATGCGCAAGGCCGCCGAGCGCAACCAGAGCTGCGTCGACTGCCACAAGGGCGTCGCCCACCAGCTCCCCGAGATGAAAGGCGCACGCAACCCGGCCTTCGACACCCTGGTGTCGTCCGCATCCGGCCAGAGCGTCGATACGGGCAAGGACTACTTCCTGGTCGTGCCGCAGGAACTGTTCGCCGACGAAGGCCTGACCCAGCGTATCGGTTCGGTCGAGGTTGCCACGCAGGTGAAGGTGCTCGAGACCAAGGGCGACGCGCAGCGCGTCGAGCTGGCCCTGTGGCGCAAGAACAAGGGTTACGGCCGCGTCTGGTACAGCCACTTCGGCCTCAACATCACCAGCGCCATCCTCGACAAGGACATCGCCCAGGACACGAGCTTCGTGAAGGTGCTCGACAGCAAGGAAGACCCGATGACCGGTCTCGAATGGCAGCAGGTCACCGCCACCGCGTGGATGCGCAAGGGCAGCGTGCTCGATAGCGTCGAACCGGTGTGGACGATCGCCCGCGCCAGCTACAGCAGCAGCTGCAGCGTGTGCCACCGCCAGCCCGAGGAAGCGCACTTCGACGCCAACACCTGGCCCGGCCTCTTCGGCGGCATGGTCGGCTTCACCAGCATGGACGACGACACCGCTCGCGTGGTGCTCAAGTACCTGCAGACCCATTCGTCCGATTTCAGCACGTCGCACGGCGCCGGCTCGCCCGATTCCGCCCTGCAGACCGCGCGTCCCTGATCAGGAGTTGAACACCATGAACTACTCACGGCGAGGTTTCCTCAAGGCCATGGCGGCAATGTCCGGCAGCGCGCTGGTCGCGCCCGGCCTGCTCACCAGCCGGTCCGCCCTGGCGGCCGGCGAGGCGGCGGCGGTCAGCGACGACATCACCACCTGGAAGATCACCGGCTCGCACTTCGGCGCCATGCGCGCCAAGGTGGTCGGCGACCGCGTGGTCGATGTCCGCCCCTTCGAGCACGACGAGCACCCGACGGAGATGATCAACGGGATCATGGGCCTGATCTACAGCCCGTCCCGCGTGCGCTACCCGATGGTGCGCCTGGACTGGTACCGCAAGCGCCACCTCAGCGACACCAGCCAGCGCGGCGACAACCGCTTCGTGCGCGTGAGCTGGGATGAGGCGCTCGACCTGTTCTACGAAGAGCTCGAGCGCGTGCAGAAGGACTACGGCCCGTGGGCGCTGCACACCGGCAACGTGGGCTGGCGCTCGGTCGGCCAGATACATAGCTGCGGCAACCACATGGTGCGCGGCGTCGGCATGCACGGGCGCAGCGTCGGCACCATCGGCGACTACTCGACCGGCGCCGGGCAGATGATCCTGCCCTACGTGCTCGGCTCGACCGAGGTGTACTCGCAGGGCACCTCCTGGGACGTGATCCTCAAGGAGAGCAAGCTGGTCGTGTTCTGGGCCAACGACCCGATCAAGAACCTGCAGGTGGGCTGGAACACCGAGACTCACGAGTCCTACGCCTACTTCGAACAGCTCAAGGCCAAGGTTGCCGACAAGTCGATCCAGGTGATCTGCATCGACCCGGTCAAGAGCAAGACGCTGAACTACCTCGGCGCCGCCGAGCACCAGTACATCAACCCGATGACCGACGTGCCGCTGATGCTCGCCATCGCGCACACGCTGGTGAAGGAAGGCCTGCACGACCAGAAATTCCTCGACACCTACACGCTGGGCTTCGACCAGTTCCTGCCCTACCTCGAAGGCAAGACCGAGGACAAGGTCGAGAAGACGCCCGAGTGGGCCGAGCAGATCTGCGGCGTGCCTTCTGATCGCATCCGCGAACTCGCCCGCCTGATGGCCAAGCACCGCACCCAGCTCGTCTTCGGCTGGGCAGTGCAGCGCCAGCAGCACGGCGAGCAACCCTACTGGATGGGCGCGGTGCTCGCCGCCATGCTCGGCCAGATCGGCCTGCCCGGCGGCGGCATCAGCTACGCACACCACTACAGCTCGGTCGGCGTGTCCTCGTCGGGCGCGGCCATGCCCGGCGCCTTCCCGCTCAACCTCGACCCCGGCCGCAAGCCCAAGCACGACAACACCGACTTCAAGGGCTACAGCGCGGTGGTGCCGGTCGCGCGCGTCATCGACGCCCTGCTCGAGCCGGGCAAGGAGATCGACTTCAACGGCGGCAAGGTCAAGCTGCCGCCCTACAAGATGGCGATCTTCAGCGGCTGCAACCAGTGGCACCGCCACCCCGAGCGCAACCGCATGAAAGAAGCCTGGCAAAAGCTCGAGACCGTGGTCGCCATCGACTACAACTGGACCGCCACCTGCCGCTTCGCCGACATCGTGCTGCCGGCGTGCACGCCCTTCGAGCGCAACGACCTCGACGGCTACGGCTCGTACAGCAACCGCGGCATCATCGCGATGCAAAAGCTCATCGACCCGCTGTTCCACTCGCGCTCCGACTTCGAGATCTTCCGCGGCCTCACCCGGCGCTTCAACCGCGACGCCGAATACACCCGCGGCATGGACGAGATGCAGTGGGTCGAGAAGATCTACGAGGACTGCCGCAAGGAAAACGGCCTCAAGGACATCGCCATGCCGCCGTTCGCCGAGTTCTGGCAGAAAGGCTACGTGCTCTTCCCCGAAGGCAAGCCCTGGGTGCGCCATGCCGACTTCCGCGACGACGCCGAGGTCAACGCGCTCGGCACGCCGTCTGGCTTCATCGAGATCTTCAGCCGCAAGATCGACCGCTACGGCTACGCCGACTGCAAGGGCCACCCGGTGTGGATGGAAAAGACCGAGCGCTCGCACGGCGGCCCCGGCTCCGACCGCTTCCCGCTGTGGCTGCAATCGGTGCACCCGGACAAGCGCCTGCACTCGCAACTGTGCGAATCCGAGCCGCTGCGCGAGACCTACGCCATCGCCGGGCGCGAGCCGGTGTTCATCGGCCCCGAGGACGCCGCCGCGCGCGGCATCCAGCACGGCGACCTGGTGCGCGTCTTCAACGACCGCGGCCAGTTGCTGGCCGGCGCGCACGTGTCGGACAACTTCCCGCGCGGCGTGGTGCGCATCCAGGAAGGCGCCTGGTACGGGCCGACCGGACCGGAGATCGGTGCGCTCGACACCTACGGCGACCCCAACACGCTGACGCTCGACATCGGCACCTCCAGCCTGGCGCAAGCCACCAGCGCCAACACCTGCCTGGTGCAGATCGAGAAGTTCGAGGGTACGGCGCCGGCGGTGACGTCCTTCGGCGGGCCGATCGAGGTCGATCCGGAAGGGCGGGAGGTGAAGGCGTGATGGACCAGAATGCGCAAGACGGGGCGGTTGCCACGCCCGAAGCGATGTCCCGGCCGGCTGCGGGGGCGCTGTCCGCGACGGCCGCGGGAGCGCTCTCCGGGGCGGCGCCCGGCGCGGCCGAGACCGCCGACGCCGCGGCCCTCTCCCCGGCTGAGTGGCAGTTCGCGAGCGCGCAGCGCGCCGGGCTGTACGGCTGGTTCGCCCGGCTGTACGCGCAGGAGGTCTCCGAGGAGATGTTCCACAGCCACTTCACGGACGGGGGCTTCGCCCCCTTCGCGGGGCTGGCCGAGCTCGGTCTCGGCGCCGAAGTTCAGCGCCTTGACGCCGCCATCGCCGCCCTGCGCGCCGAGCAGCTCCCGCGCCTGGAGCTGGCCGCGGACTTCGCCCAGCTCTTCCTGCTCGACGGCAAGACCAGCGCCCTGCCCTACGCCTCGGCGTACGAGGGCAAGGGCAAGGACAACGCCTCGCCGCTCTTCGGCGCCGCCGAGGCGCGCATGCGCGACTTCCTCACCGCAAGCGGGTTGAGCATCCAGGCCGACTTCCGCGAACCCGCCGACCACCTCGCGGTACCGCTGGCGCTGATGGCGGATCTGGCCGGGAAGGATGCCGCCGCGGGGGACATCCCCGCTGCGGCCGCCGCCCAGGCCGGCTTCATTCGCAGCGCGGTGCTGGAATGGCTGCCGCACTTCGTCGCCCGCTGCCAGCAGGCCCGGCCGCGCTTCGACGTCTATCCGGCGCTGGCTGCACTGCTGCTTGGCTTCGTGCGCGCGGATGCGGCGTTTCTGGAGGATGTGGGCGGGAGTGCGGCAGTCTCCTGAACCACGTGCCCCAGCGCGCAAGCCGCGGTCAGGCCGCCCGCCGCCGCTTGCGTGACTCCCACCCGAGGCAGGCCAGCCCGACGACCTTCGGGATCGGCCTGCTGCCGGTACGGTAATGCGCGATCATCCGGCGGGTCATGCCGAGCGACTCCGCCGCGCTCGCAAGCGACAGGCCATTGCGCTGCATCCAGTCGTTGAACTCGCTGGCCGTCGGCAGGCCGGCCTGCTGGCGGGACAGCTCATAGAGCCGGTCGGCCCCCAGCCCCAGCCCGTCCGGCCAATCCAGGCCATGCCCCCACTCATCACGCGTCATGCGTGCGAAAAAGCTCGGGTTGCGTAGCGCATCGAAGGGCGGCTGGGTGAGGTCGGCCAGGTCGATCGGCAAGGTTTCGCCCGTACTCCAGCCGATTTCGAGCTTCAGATCGCCCGTCACACGGGCTGTTTCGATACGGGGGGGCGTCTTCATGGATTGAGCCTCCGATATTCGTCCAGGTACTTCACCTTGTTGGCGCGAATGTCCGCCAGCGCAGCAGCAAGCCGCTTCAAGGGCTGCACCCCGCCCGCCAGCACTTCGCCAGTCTCGATCGCAACCGACACACGGCTTCCATCGCGAAAGATCACATGGACGTGAGGAACCCCATGCTCCATGCCGTTGATCCGGATTCGCCAGTCGCCCACGATCTCGTAGTTGGTCATCGCCAGGATAGTGTAATGGTTACACTTAATCAAGATTGGATTAAGTTGCCATCAGCATATCTCATGACGACTTCCATCAGGACGAAAGACGTGTTGAGGGACAGTCTTCGCGATCCATTCCAGAGCGCCGCTGACCTCCCACTTATGACCTCCCACTTATTGCTGCATCGCAGCAATTCAGTTAATCTTCAGCCTCTTCGAGCGAAGTGAGTCTGCCCTCCGTTCGAGCTACGAATACGCAACACCCCCCCAAGCGCAACGCCCCCCAACGCACCGACAAGCGACCCATGTAAGCCTTGCCCCAGCCTGCGAGCTGTTTATCTCTTTCCCGCTCGCGCGAGGCTTGCTCCAACGCGTCCGCTTGATCCGTTCCTGCCCGGCTCCCCGCGCCATGACAAGGCGCCACCTCTGCATCTGCCGCGATGCGCGCGGTCTGGCATCGCGAAGCCCCTCGGGGACTGCGTACTTCATTGCAAACCCGTCTCGCGCGACTTCATCGCGTCCCTACCCCGGGGCGCACGCAACCTTGCTGGACCCATAACGACAAATGAAATCTTTCCACCAGGACTGGCTCGCCAACGTCCGCAACGACCTGCTCGCCGGCCTCGTGGTCGCGCTGGCGCTGATTCCCGAGGCGATCGCGTTCTCGATCATCGCCGGCGTCGACCCCAAGGTCGGCCTCTACGCCTCCTTCTGCATCGCGGTGGTCATCGCCTTCACCGGCGGCCGCCCCGGCATGATCTCGGCCGCCACCGGCGCGATGGCGCTGGTGATGGTCACGCTGGTCAAGGAGCACGGCCTCGAATACCTGCTCGCCGCCACCCTCCTCACCGGCGTGCTGCAGATCATCGCCGGCTGGATCCGGCTCGGGCGGCTGATGCGCTTCGTGTCGCGCTCGGTGGTCACCGGCTTCGTCAACGCGCTCGCGATCCTGATCTTCATGGCGCAGTTGCCCGAGCTCACCAACGTGACCTGGCACGTGTACGCGATGACCGCCGCCGGCCTGGGGATCATCTATCTGTTCCCGTATGTCACGCGCGCGATCCCCTCGCCGCTGGTCACCATCGTGGTGCTCACCGCGGTCGCCATCGTGCTCGATCTCGACATCCGAACCGTCGGCGACATGGGCGAGCTGCCCGACAGCCTGCCGGTGTTCCTGCTCCCCGACGTGCCGCTCAACCTCGAGACGCTGGCGATCATCTTCCCCTACGCGCTGACGCTGATGGTGGTGGGCCTGCTCGAGTCGCTGATGACGGCGACCATCGTCGACGACCTCACCGACACCACCAGCGACAAGAACCGCGAGTGCGTCGGCCAGGGCGTGGCCAACATCGCCAGCGGCTTCATCGGCGGCATGGCGGGCTGCGCGATGATCGGGCAGTCGGTGATCAACGTGAAATCGGGCGGACGCGGCCGGTTGTCGACGCTGTCGGCGGGCCTCTTCCTGCTCGCGCTCTTGATGCTGGTGGGCGACTGGGTGGCGCAGATCCCGATGGCGGCGCTGGTGGCGGTGATGATCATGGTGTCGATCGGCACCTTCGACTGGAACTCGATCCGCAAGCTGCGCGAGAACCCGCCGAGTTCCAGCGTGGTGATGATCGCCACCGTGGCGGTCACCGTCGCCACCCACGACCTGGCCCAGGGCGTGCTGGTCGGCGTGCTGGCCTCGGGCTTCTTCTTCGCGCACAAGGTCGGCCGCATCCTGCACATGCGCTCCGCCGCCGAGGACGAAGGTCGCGTGCGCCGCTACACCGTCAGCGGGCAGGTCTTCTTCGCATCGGCGGATGCCTTCGTCGCCGGCTTCGACTTCAAGGAGGTGATCGACAAGGTGGTGATCGACGTCTCGCGCGCTCACTTCTGGGACATCACCGCGGTCAGCGCGCTCGACAAGGCGGTAGTCAAGTTCCGCCGCGAGGGCACCGAGGTCGAGGTCGTCGGCCTCAACGAGGCCAGCGCGACGATGGTCGACAAGTTCGCCGTGCACGACAAGGACGGCGCCGACGACCTGCTGATGGGCCACTGAGGAGAAGCCGCATGAACAAGCAAGACAAGAAAGTGCTGGCCTGCGTGGACCAGTCCCGGTTCGCCGACACCGTCGCCGACTACGCGGCCTGGGCCGCGCGCCGCATGGACGCGCCGCTCGAGCTGCTGCACGTGATCGACCGCCACCTCGAGCAGGGCTCCGGCGAGGATCACAGCGGCGCGATCGGCATCAACGCGCAAGAACATCTGCTGAGCGCGCTCAGCGACAAGGACGCCGCCGTCGCCCGCGCCAAGCGCGAACAGGGCCGCCTCTTCCTCAACCGCCTGCGCCAGCGCGCGCTCGCCGCCGGCGCCCCCGCGGCCGACATGCGCCAGCGCCACGGCGCGCTCGACGACACGCTGGCCGAGCAGGAGGACAACGTGCGCCTCTTCGTCTTCGGCCGCCGCGGCGCATCGGCCGAGACCTCGCAGCCGGGCAGTTCAAGCATGCTCGGCCGCAACGTCGAACGCGTGGTGCGCGCGGTGCACAAGCCGATCCTCACCGTGACCGAGGGCTTCAAGGAACCCGAGCGCGTGATGCTCGCCTTCGATGGCACCGCGGTGACGCGCAAGGGCGTGGACATGATCGCCAACAGCCCGCTGTTCAAGGGCCTGCCCATCCACATCGTGATGGCCGGCAAGGAGAGCGCGGACGCACCGAAGCAGATCGCCTGGGCCAAGGACACGCTCATCGCGGCCGGTTTCGAGGTGGTGGCCGACGTCCTCCCCGGCGACCCCGAGGCGGTGATCGCCCGCGAGGTCAAGGCGCGCAACATCGACATGCTGCTGATGGGCGCCTACGCCCACTCACCGCTGCGTACGCTGATCTTCGGCAGCAAGACCACCGACCTGCTGCGCGCGGCGACGATTCCGACCCTGCTCTTGCGCTGAGGCAAACGAGCCCTCGCATCGGACCCGAGCGCCGCGACCCCGGCGCAACGGGCATGACCGATGCGATGCTCGATCAAGCCCCCCTGATGGCCTTCGCACCGGTAGCATAAGCCGCGCGAGCGGCACGCATGGTCACCCCTCCCGAAGTTCGCTGTAAGGATTCGCCCGCTCCGCCGACCAAGCATCAAACCGCCCCGGAGCACGCCCATGCGCGACACCTTCCCCCTGCTGGTCCAGACCGACTTCCCTGCACTCTCGCGCGGTCGTCTCGAAGTGCTGCAGGCCAATCTCGGCTACCGCTGCAACCAGGCCTGCCTGCACTGCCACGTGGCCGCCAGCCCGCGCCGGACCGAAGAGATGAGCTGGGACACGATGGCGCTGCTGCTCGAGGTGGCGCGTCGGCATCGGGTGCGCGCGCTCGACCTCACCGGCGGCGCGCCGGAGATGAACCCCAACTTCCGCCGGCTCGTGACCGAGGCGCGGGCGATGGGGCTGCACGTCATCGACCGCTGCAATCTCACCATCCTCGGCGAGCCGGGTTACGCGTGGCTGGCCGACTTCCTCGCCGCGCAGCGGATCGAGGTCGTCGCCTCGCTGCCGTGCTACCTCGAAGACAACGTCGATGCCCAGCGCGGCGATGGCGTGTTCCAGCGCAGCCTCGAGGGCTTGCGCAGGCTCAATGCGCTCGGCTACGGCCAGCCCGACTCGGGGCTTGTGCTCAATCTGGTCTATAACCCGCTCGGCCCCAGCCTGCCACCCGAACAGCTTGCACTGGAGCAAACCTACAAGCGCGAGCTGGCTGCGCGCTACGGCATCGTGTTCAACACGCTCTTCGCGCTCGCCAACATGCCCATCCAGCGCTTTGGCAGCCAGCTCGTCTCGCGCGGGCAGTTCGACGACTACATGGCCTTGCTCAAGGGCGCGCATCGGCCAGAAAACCTCGCCGGGGTGATGTGCCGCACGCTGGTGTCGGTGAGCTGGCAGGGGCAGGTGTACGACTGCGACTTCAACCAGATGCTGGGGCTGCCGCTTGGTGCGCGGCCGCAGGCGACCCACCTGTCCGATCTTCTCGACGCGGGCCTCGAGGGCGGAAAAATCCGGGTCGCCGGACACTGCTACGGCTGCACCGCCGGCCAGGGCAGCAGTTGTGGCGGCGCGCTCGATCATCGGGACGAGGCGGCCACGTGATGAAACCGCGCAAACTCGCCGCGCTGGCCGCGCTCGCCGCCGCGATCGGCGGCTTCTTCCTGTTCGATCTCGGCCAGTACCTCGACCTGCAGACGCTCAAGGCGCAGCAGGCTTCAATCGAGGAGTATCGCGACCTCCATCCGGGGGCGAGCGTCGCCATTTATTTCGTCATCTACGTGGTGGTCACGGCCTTGTCGGTGCCCGGCGCGGCCTTGCTGACGCTGGCCGGTGGCGCGGTGTTCGGGCTGCTGTGGGGGACGGTGATCGTCTCCTTCGCGTCCACTATCGGCGCCACCGCGGCCTTCCTGATTTCGCGCTTCCTGCTGCGCGACTGGGTCGGCGAGCGCTTCGGCCCGCGTCTGGCGGCCATCGACGAGGGCATCCGGCGTGAAGGCGCCTTCTATCTGTTCACGCTGCGCCTGGTGCCGGTGTTTCCGTTCTTCCTGGTCAACCTGCTGCTGGGGCTGACGGCGATGCGCACCTGGACCTTCTTCTGGGTCAGTCAGCTCGGCATGCTCGCCGGCACCGTGGTGTATGTGAATGCCGGCACCCAGCTCGCGCGCATCGACAGCCTGAGCGGCATCCTGTCGCCCGCCTTGCTCGGCTCGTTCGCCATCCTGGGCGTGTTCCCGCTGATTGCGCGGCGCGTGGTGGAGCGCGTGCGCCGCAACCGGGTCACTGCGCGCTGGCCCCGGCCCAAGCGCTTCGACCGCAACCTGGTGGTGATCGGGGGCGGCAGCGCCGGGCTCGTCACGTCCTACATCGCCGCGGCGGTCAAGGCCAGGGTGACGCTGGTCGAGCGCCACAAGCTCGGCGGCGACTGCCTCAACACCGGCTGCGTGCCCTCGAAGGCGCTGATCCGCTCGGCGAAGTTCCTGTCGCACGTCTCCCGCGCCCCGGAGTTCGGCATCGCCACGGCCGATGCGCGCTTCGACTTCGCCGAGGTCATGGAACGCGTGCAGCGCATCATCACCCGGATCGAGCCGCACGACTCGGCCGAGCGCTACATCGGCCTGGGGGTCGACGTGGTGCAGGGCGCCGCGCGCATCGTGTCGCCGTGGGAGGTCGAGATCGACACGGCCGACGGCGAGCGCCGGCGCCTGACCACGCGCGCCATCGTCATCGCCACCGGTGCGCGCCCCACGGTGCCCGAGCTGCCCGGCATCGAGGAGGTCGGCTACCTCACCTCCGACACGGTGTGGTCGCTGCGCACCCTGCCGCGCCGCCTGCTCGTACTGGGCGGCGGGCCGATCGGCTCGGAGCTGGCCCAGGCCTTCGCCCGCTTCGGCGCCCAGGTGATCCAGGTGGAGCGCGGGCCGCGCCTGCTGCCGCGCGAGGACACGGACGTGTCCGAGGTGGTGATGCAGCGCTTTCGTGCCGAAGGCATCGACCTGCGCCTTCAGCACCAGGCCAGGGCCTTCGTGAAGGAAGGCGAGCAGAAGATCCTGATCGCCGAGCATGGCGGCAAGGAGGTGCGCATCGCCTTCGACACCGTGCTGATAGCGCTCGGACGCAGTGCCAACCTGGCGGGCTACGGGCTGGAAGCGCTCGGCGTGCGCTGCGGGCGCACGATCGAGACGAACGCGCTGCTGCAGACCAACTACCCGAACATCTACGCCGCGGGCGACGTGGCCGGGCCTTACCAGTTCACCCACACCGCGGCGCATCAGGCCTGGTACGCCGCGGTCAACGCGCTGTTCGACCCGCTCAAGACCTTCAAGGCGGACTACCGCGTCATCCCCTGGGCCACCTTCATCGAGCCCGAGGTCGCCCGCGTCGGGCTCAACGAGCAGGAGGCGCGCGAACGGGGTATCGCCTACGAGCTCACCACCTACGGCATCGACGACCTCGACCGCGCCATCGCCGACAGCGAAGCGCACGGCTTCATCAAGGTGCTGACGGTGCCCGGCAAGGACCGCATCCTGGGCGTGACCATCGTCGGCGAGCACGCGGGCGACCTGATCGCCGAATACGTGCTGGCGATGAAGCAGGGCATCGGACTCAACCGCATCCTCGGCACCATCCACATCTACCCCACCCTGGCCGAGGCCAACAAGTACGTGGCCGGCAACTGGAAGCGCGCACACGCGCCCGAGCGCCTGCTGCACTGGGTGGGGCGCTTCCACGCTTGGCGGCGCGGCGAATGAAGACGGCCGCGCCGCCTCCCCTGCCCTCGCCTGTCGCGGCCGACGACGTGGCCTGCGGACTGTCGATCGTGATGCCGGTGCTCGATGAGGCGCCCGCCATCGTCGCGCGCCTGCAGCCCCTGCAGCCGCTGCGCAGGCAGGGCGTCGAGCTGATCGTCGTCGACGGCGGCAGCGCGGACGACACCGTCGCACTCGCCGGGCCGCTGGCAGACCGGGTCGTGAGCACGGGCCGCGGGCGCGGACACCAGCTGAACGTCGGCGCAGCCTGCGCACGCGGCGCGGCGCTGCTCTTTCTCCATGCCGACACCACGCTGCCCTCCGGCGCAATCACGGCCGTGCGTCAGGCGCTCGCCGGCGGCGCGGCATGGGGGCGCTTCGACGTCCGCATCGTGGACGGGCCCGCCGGGGTCGCCGTGGTGGCCTGGGCGATGAACCTGCGCTCGCGCGTCTCCGGCATCGCGACCGGGGACCAGGCCATGTTCTGCACGCGCGAGGCCTTCGCGCGCGTGGGCGGCTTTCCCGACATCGCGCTGATGGAAGACATCGTGCTCTCGCAGCGGCTGCGCACGATCTCGCGCCCGGCCAGCCTGCGCCTGAAGGTGGAGACCTCCGGCCGGCGCTGGGCGCGCCACGGGCTGGTGCGCACGGTGCTCACCATGTGGTGGCTGCGGCTGCGCTTCCGGCTCGGCGCCTCGCCCGATGCGCTTGCACGGGCCTATGGATACACCCCGCGATGAAGGACGACACCGCCGTGCGCATCGAGCTGGCGATCCTCGCCAAGGCGCCGCTACCCGGTCTGGCCAAGACCCGGCTGATTCCACACCTCGGCGCAGCCGGCGCGGCAGCGCTGCAGGCCTGGCTGCTGCAGCGCGCAGTGGCCACGGCGGTGACCGCGGACATCGGGCCGGTCAGCCTGTGGTGTGCGCCCGACGAGACGCATCCGGCCTTCCAGCACTGCCGGGCGTACGGGAACATCCGCCTGCTGCCGCAGCCAGCGGGCGACCTCGGCGCGCGCATGCACGCGGCGGTGGCCGCCTCGCGCACCCCGGCCGGCACGCTGATCATCGGCACCGACTGCCCGGCACTGACGCCGGGCTTGATCCGGCAAGTCGCGGACGCCCTCAGCCGCCACGACGCCGTGCTCGTCCCGGCCGAAGACGGCGGCTACGTCCTGATCGCGCTGCGTCGCGCCGAACCGCGCCTGTTCGAAGCCATCGACTGGAGCACGGACCGTGTCATGGCGCAGACCCGCCTGCGCCTGCGCGAGCTCGGCCTCGCCTGGCACGAGACGGCCGCGTTGTGGGATGTCGACCGGCCCGCGGATTTCGAGCGGCTCGCCAGACGCATCCCCGCGCTGCGTGCGGCGGTTGCGGCACCGGAGCAGCCATGAAGCGGCTCGTCCTCGCCGGCGCCGGACACGCCCACCTGCACGTGCTGCGCGCGCTCGCCGAGACGCCGTGGTCGGGCGTGGAGGTCGTCCTCGTCACCCCGCACCCGCGCCAGATCTACTCCGGCATGGTGCCGGGCTGGATCGCCGGGCACTACCACCTCGACGAATGCGTCGCCCCCATCCTGCCGCTGGCGCAAGCCGCGGGCGTGCGCACCGTCCAGGGCGCGGTGTGCGGGCTGGATGCGGATCGGCGGAGCGTCTCGCTGCAGGATGGACGCACCATCGCGTTCGACGTGCTGTCGCTCGACACCGGCGCCGGCATTGCCATGGACGCTGGCGTGGCGCGTCATCCCGGGCTGCTGCCCGTGCGCCCGCTCGAGTCCTTCGTGGCGCAATGGACGCAAGCGCTGCCGATGCTCCTGAGCGACGTTCACGCCCGCGTAGCGGTGGTCGGTGGCGGGGCCGCAGGCGTCGAGCTCGCACTCGCGCTCGCCTACCGGCTGGGTCGTGAATCGGGACCGGCAGCGCCGCGGGTGACGCTCGCATGCGGGGGCGGCCCGCTGCGCGGGCATGCGCGCGGCGTCGTCCGGCGGGCGCGCGCGGCGCTGGCGCAGCAAGGCGTCGAACTCATCGAGCAGCGGGTGAGCTTCGGCGCATCCGGGCTGGAAACGGCAGCGGGCGAGCCGCTCGCCGCCGCGTGGGTGATCGCCGCGACCGGCGTCGCGCCGCCCGACTGGCTCGCGGCGTCGGGACTCGCGCTCGCGCCCGACGGCTTAATCGCGGTGGGCCAGGGCCAGCAAAGCGTGTCGCATGCGAACGTGTTCGCTGCGGGCGATGTCGCCTCGCGCATCGACGCGCCGCACGCAAAGTCGGGCGTGTATGCGGTGCGCGCCGGGCCGGTGTTGAGCAGGAACCTGCAGCGTGCGCTCGCAGGACATCCGCCCGCCCCCTATCAACCGCAGCGCCGCAGCCTCTACCTGCTGGCCACCGGCCCACGTGAGGCGATCGTCTCGTGGGGGCCGTTCGCGGCAAGCGGCCGCTTTGCGTGGCGGTGGAAGGACTGGATCGACCGGCGCTTCATGCGCCAGTATCAGTCCGCCCCGGCTGCGCGCTGCCGGGGAGATGCACCAAGCGGCTGAGCGTGCGCCCGAGCCCGTTGCCGAGGCGGTCGAGTGCGAACCCCATGACACCTCCTTGCGTATGGCGCCCCTCGACGCCCCCACGAGGCCTGCCCTATCGGCGGTTTAGCGTTCGCCACCGGTATCGCCCTCGCGCAACCGCGCGGTGGCCTGGCGCAGCACATCCAGATGCTGGCCGTAGTTCGAGCAGCCCTTGCACATCGCCGTGTGCACCTTCAGCGACAGCCGCTCGCGCAGCGCGAGCGTGCGCTCGTAGCGCTCGGACATGAGCCGGGTCGCGTCCTTGCAGCTCATCATTTTCATCGGGCCTCTCCCTGGAACCAGCGATTCTCCAGACACACGCGCAGCCCGAGCCGCGCGCGGTGCAGGATCACGAAGCAGTTGTTGCTGGTGATGCCCAGCACCGCGCAGATCTCGGCGGTCTCGAGTTCCAGGAGCTCGCGCATCGTGTAGACGCGGGCGATGTGCTCGGGCAGGTTGTTCATGCAGATGTCGAACACCGTCCAGAAGGCGTCCTGCTCGAACGCGGCTTCCGGATCGGACCAGGTCGCGGGGCGATCCTCGGGGTTCCAGTGCCCTCCCCGCTTGAACAGCACATCGAACGCCTCCAGCCCGGCGTCCATCTCCGAGGACCCGACAAGGTCCGAGCCGCAGATCTCGCGCGACGACGCGCGGATGTGATCGACGATCTTGTTGCGCAGGATCGCGAACATCCAGGTCTTGAAGGCCGACCGCCCGGCGAAGCTCTTGGCGCTGGTCATCGCCGCCATCAGCGCCTCCTGCACCATGTCCTCGGCGGCGGCGGCGTCACGCAGCTGCATGCGGGCAAAGCGCAGCATGTCGCGCCGGATCGCGGTGATCGACGCGTCGTCCCAGGGCGGACTGGCCGCCTGTGCGCTGGCCTTGCTCATTCGTCGCTCCTGTCGGGTGGTACCCGATCATCGCGCTTTGTGCCCGAGTCGAGAGCGGAACAAGTCTCCTCCACGGAAACGAAGCGAAACTCCGCAAACCCCGCCCGTGCCCGCTCCCTGGTGTTGTCCGTGTCGGACGCCAGCGCAATCCCGCTGAGCTGCGCCGGCAGCGCCCCGAAGGCGCGCTTGAAGTCTTCCGCCACATCGCGCCGCTCCATCACCCAGCGCCCCGCATCACCCGCGCCCGAGCGCAGCACGATCATGCGGGTGCGGTCGGTGTAGGCATTGGGCATGAAGGTACCCACCGGCTGGCGGTTATCCCACACGTAGTTGAGCGCGGCATCCGGCACCTGATCGCCGTAGATCGTGCGCGCCAGCGCCAGCTTGGCGCGGGTGCCGAAGCCGAGCGCCTCGGGTGCCACCCTGAAACTCACATACACCCGCGCCGCGTAGTCGTCGCCCGCCTTGGTCCTCATGTCGGCAGTCGCCAGTGGCGCATCGACGCGCCACAGCCAGCACAGATGCGGCGTGGCCTCGAGGTCGATGTCGAGCGGGCGGCCGAGCAAGGCCATGCTGCGCTCGGCAACGGCCTCGACCGCGACGACGCCAGCCCAGGTCTTGAGCGCGTACTGCGTGGGCGCGATGCGTTCGTCGAGTTGCTGGACGCGCCAGGGCTCGGGGATAGCCGATTCACCGGCGGGGAAACGGCCGATCCAGACCGTGGCGGCCTGCACCACCACGGCACTGCAACTCAATGACAGGGCGAGTGCCCAGCGGGCGCAGCGGTTTGTGTGCATCGGTGCTCTCTCCTGAGTCGCGAATCCATGTTATCTGACGAGCGGTGACGCAATGCCGACGGGTCGTGCGACCGCTCACAGGCCTCCTCGGCCGCTCCGCTGCGATACAAGCCAGCCAGCTGCGCCGCATCGACCTGCGCCTGAGCCAGATCGAACACGACCCGCCCCTGCCTCAGCCCGATCACCCGGTCGGCCAGCAGCGGCAGCAGCGCCGTGTTGTGCACCACCGACACCAGCGTTGCGCCAGCGGTGGCGGCGCCGAGCACCCGGCAGATCTCCTGCGCCGCTGCGGGGTCGAGCGCCGCGGTCGGTTCGTCGGCAAGAATCAGCCGCGGCGCCTGCACCAGCAGGCGGGCAATCGCCACCTTCTGCCGCTCGCCGCCCGACAGCCCGTCGGTGCGCATCGAGGCCTTGTCCAGCATGTCGACCGTCGACAACGCAGCATGCGCCCGTTCGCATTCGTGCGCGGGGTAACGCCGCACCCAGCTGCGCCAGCCTGTAATGCGGCCGAGGCTGCCGATGAGCACGTTCTCGAGCGCGCTCAGCCGCGGCACCAGATGCAGGCCCTGCAGCACCTGCCCGGCCTCGCAACGCAGCGCGCGCAGTCGCGCGGGCGGCAGCGGCGAATCGAGCCGCAGGCCCAGCACCGACACCTGCCCCGCCGTCGGCCGGGTGAAGCCGCTCAGCACGCGCAGCAGGGTCGACTTGCCCGCGCCGCTGTGGCCGACGAGGGCGACGCGCTCGCCCTCGCCCACCACCAGCCGCTCGATGTCCAGCACCGTGCGGCCGGCGAGCGTGCAGCGCACCCCGCGCAGGTCGATGCAGGTGCTCATGCCAGCGCCTGCCGGATGCGGCGGCTGATGGCGTCGAAGCCGGACACCATCGCCACGATCACGATCAGCACCGTCGCCAGCCGACCCCACTGGAACAACGCGGTCGCCTCGGTGATCAGCAAGCCCAGCCCGCCCGCGCCGATCAGCCCGAGGATGGTCGAGTCGCGGATGTTGAACTCCCAGATGTACAGGTGGCTGGAGACGAACTGCGGCAGCACGGTGGGCCACACCGCGTTGAAGAAGACCTGCGCCGGCCCCGCGCCCACGCTGCGCACCGCCTCGATCGCCGCCATGTCGAGCGACTCGATCGCCTCGGCGAAGAGCTTGCCGTAGGTACCCATCGAGTGCAGCCCGATCGCCAGAATGCCGGCGGTCGGCCCCAGGCCGACGATGCCCACCAACACCAGGCCAAAGACCAAGGTGTGGATCGAGCGGCTGGTGTCGAGCACCGCCTTTGCAAGCCAGGCCAGCGCGCGCGGCGCCGCCAGGTTGCGCGCGGTGAGCACCGCCAGCGGAAGCGCCAGCAGCGCGCCCAGCAGCGAGCCGAGCGTGGCGATGCGGATCGTGGTCCAGGTGGCCCGCCCCAAGCCCTCGAGCCACGCGCGCTCCACTGCCTGACGGTTCTCCACCCGCAGCAGGGTGCCGTCGTCACTGCGGTACTCGAGCGCGGGGTTACCGAACCACACATCCAACACGCTCGGGCGGGCGAACTCGCCGGCGGTCTTCACCAGGTTGGCGATCGGCGAGCGCCCCAGCGACAGCTCGCCCTCGCGCGCCAGCGTGCCCAGACAAGCGACGATCAGCAGCGCATACACCAGCACCAGCGCCAGAAAACCGGCACGCCCACTCAGCAGCGGGCGGGCGCGCACGCGGGCGGCGGCCAGGCTCATGGCCGCGCCTGCAGCTTGCCGGTCGCCAGCCCGGCATCGCGAATCGGCTTGTAGAAGCCGTTGTCGCTCTCGACGAAGCCGGTGTAGTGCGGCGGCAGCAGCGCCGGCTGTTGCGCCAGCGCCGGCCCCACGCCCACCAGCGCCGCGCGCAGGCGGGCGACGAAGTCGGCATCGTCGGCAAGCCCCTTGCGCAGCGCCACCGCATCGTTGGGCAAGGGCGCCGAGGTCCAGAAGATCTTCGAATCCTCCGCCCGGATCAGCCCCTGGGCGATCATCGCGTTGCGGTTGCGGTTGTAGTCCGCGCCCGCGTCGAGCACGCGCTGCGTCACCTGGGTCTCGATCGCCTGGTGCGCGGTGTGCAGCACCTTGCCGAAGTACGACTCCGGCGTGATGCCCAGCGTCATCAGGTGATGCAGCGGGATCAGGTAGCCCGAGGTCGAGCCCTTGTCGCCAAAGGCGAAGGTCCGCCCCTCGAGGTCGGCGATCGACTCGATGCCGGACTCGGGGTGCGTCACCATGATCGCGAAGTACTCGGGCTTGCCGTCGTACAGGATGGTCGCCACCGCCTGCGCACCGGCGTGGTGGTTGGCCAGCACATAGCCCCACGGCCCCATCAACGCGATGTCGGTCTCGCCGTTGGCGAGCGACTTGGCCAGCCCCTCCCAACTGTCGACGGTGCGCAACTGCACCGGGCGCTCGAGCGCGCGCGAAAGGTAATCGGCCAACGGCCGATAGGTGGCGTCGTTCTTGTCCTTGTCGGGCTGGAAAAGCCCCACGCCCAGGCGCAGCGGCTCGGCCGCGGGGGCAGCCGTAACCGCGGCCGGCACGGCGAGGCTGGTGATTGCAACAACGAGAAGATGGGCAAGACGTCGCATGGGGGGACTCTCCGGGGCTGTGCGCTGTAAGACATGCAGACCGCCGGCAGTTCGGCGTCTTGAGACTTGGTCGGACGAACAAGGCATTTCTTACACGGAGGGAGAGCACGCCAGCCTTTTTTCCTGCAAAGCTCCCCAGGCGCTACCCATGAGCGTGCGCGTGCTGCGCCGCTTGGCGCAATCCGCGCCTTCGCTTCTTAGCGCCTACCAAGATAGGCGCAATACACCTGATGATTTAGCACACCACCTGTTCGCCTACCCGGGTAGGTTTTTTTCAGAGCAATCAACCTGGATCGCCTATACTCCTACCATCCTGGGAGTATTTGCATGGCACGTCGTGTTGTCCCCACCCCCTTCCCCACCGATCCGCAGCTCACAACGCCTGACGCACTCGGGGCGGCCATTCGTGCAGCTCGCACCGCCAGCGGGCTGACGCTCGAAGAAGCGGCGCTGGCGGTGAATGTCGCCAAACAGACCCTGGGCGACCTGGAAGCAGGCAAGCCAAGCGTTGGACTGGGGATTGCCCTGCGGGTGGCGAAGGCGCTTGGCGTGAGCCTCTTCATCGCGCCAGCGGGTGAGGCCGGCGCAATCGTGCAGCGCATCCGCGAGGCGCGTGAATGATGAAGCTCGACGTGCTGATGAATGGGGAGCTCGCGGGCACGCTGAGCTACACGGCGCAGACGCACCGCTATGCGTTTCGCTACAGCCCGGCGTGGCTGTCGCGCAAGGCGCCCTACGCCCTCGGCCCGACCTTGCCGCTCGAAGTCGACGAGGCGATGACGGAGGAGCGCCACAGCGCCCTGGTGCGCCAGTTCTTCGAAAATCTGCTGCCCGAGGGGCAGGCACTCGATGATGCGGCAAGCACGCACAAGCTCTCGAAGGGCAACCTGATGGGGCTGCTGGCGGCGCTGGGCGGGGAGACCGCCGGAGCGCTGCAATTGCGCCTCCCCGGCACGGACGTGGCGCCGGCAGCAGCGGCTCGCCGCCCGCTGTCACACGCGGAACTCTCGGAGCGCATCCGGGCGCGCCCGTTTCACCCCTTCTCGGTCTGGGACGGCCGCGTGCGGCTGTCCATCGCAGGCTTTCAGGACAAGATTGCCGTCTTCGAAGAGGGCGGTCAGTGGGCGCTCGTCGAGGGCGGGCAGCTCGCCTCGACCCACATCCTCAAGCCCGAGCCGGTCACCGCGCAGCTTGCGGGACTCACCGGCAACGAATACTTCTGCATGCGGCTTGCCCATTGGGCAAAGCTGCCTGTCGCCGAGGTCGCACTCGTGCACGTTCCCGAGCCGGTGCTGGTCGTGAAGCGTTTCGACCGAGAACTTGGCGCAGGGCGCGTTGCGCGCCGGCACATCATCGACGGCTGCCAGGCGCTGGGCCTTTCGTCGGCGCTCAAGTACGAGCGCCCCTACGGCGACACCCGCGACGTGCGCGAGCTGCGCGAGGGGGCATCGCTGCCGATGCTCTTTGCGCTCCTCGAGCACTGCGCGCGGCCCGCCGCAGAACGTCTCGCCCTGCTGCGCTGGACCCTCTTTCAGGTGCTGATCGGCAACACCGATGCGCACGCGAAGAACCTCTCCTTCTACCTGGGGCGCGAAGGGCTCTCGCTCGCCCCGGCCTACGACCTCGTCTGCGGCCTCGCCTTCGGCGGCGACCAGCTCCTCGACACCTACGCCATGGCCATCGGCGACGCCTTTCACGCGCAAGCGCTGTCGCCTTACGAGTGGGCCAACTTCGCACACGCCTGCGCGCTGCCCTTCCGCCAGGTGAGCACCGAGCTTGCGCGCATGGCCCAGCGGGTGCGCGACAGCCTGTCAAAGGCCTGCGAGGATGCGCAGGCCGCCGGGGTGGCGCCGAAACTCATCGAGCGCTTGCGCACCTTGGTCGCCGCCGAGTGCGAGCGCCAGGCCAGCATGGCACCCGAGGTGGCGAAGATCGATCCATCACTTTTCTGAACCTTCCGAACCGCCACGCACCACGTCGCGCGACAAGCGGATCGTGTATGCAATGGCCGCCATCCGTGACTCACCGTACGGACTCCGCCGCGCCCGCTACAATCCCCGCGTCCCAACCCGATTGCATGCGCCCCCCGTGACCTCGTCATCCGCCTCGCCCCAGACTGCCGACAACCTCGCCCCCGCCACCCTCGACACCTTCATCGCCCGCTGGCAGCGCGCCGGCGGCAGCGAGCGCGCCAACTACCAGCTCTTTCTCACCGAGCTGTGCGAGCTGCTCGGCCTGCCGCGCCCCGACCCGGCGGGCGAGGACACGCGCGACAACGCCTATGTGTTCGAGCGCCGGGTGGTGATGCGCCAGCCCGACGGCAGCGCCA
>DITC01000020.1:46924-47933 GCA_002422685.1 Thauera sp. UBA6194
GCGCGACGTCTGGCTCGACCCGCTCGCGCTCGACCCCGCCCGCCGCTCGGCGCGCGTCACGCGCGAGATCGCCGACCGCCTGGCCTCGCTCGCCAGGTCGCTCGAAGCCGCCGGCCACGCCCCGCAGCAGGTCGCCGGCTTCCTGATGCGCGCGCTATTCACCATGTTTGCCGAAGACGTCGGCCTGCTGCCGCCGCGCGCCTTCACCGAACTGCTCGAAAGCCTCAAGGGCGAGCCGCACACCTTCGCGCCCATGCTCGAGCACCTGTGGCAGAACATGAACACGGGCGGTTTCTCGCCGATCCTGCGCAACCAGGTGCTGCGCTTCAACGGCGGCCTGTTTTCCGAGGCCAGCGCCATCCCGCTCGACCGCGACCAGCTCGAGCTGCTGCTCAAAGCGTCGGCAGCCGACTGGCGCTACGTCGAGCCCGCCATCTTCGGCACCCTGCTCGAACGCGCCCTCGATGCACGCGAACGCCACAAGCTCGGCGCCCACTACACCCCGCGCGCCTACGTCGAACGCCTGGTGCTGCCCACCGTCATCGAACCGCTGCGCGCCGAATGGCGCGAGGTGCAGGCCGCCGCACTGACCTACGAACAGCAGGGCAAGCACAAGGAGGCGGTCGCCGAGATCCGCACTTTCCACCGCCACCTGTGCGCGGTGCGCGTGCTCGACCCGGCCTGCGGCAGCGGCAATTTTTTGTATGTGACGCTGGAACACCTCAAGCGCCTCGAAGGCGAAGTGCTCAACCTGCTGCACGACCTCGGCGAATCTCAGGGCCTGCTCGAACTCGAAGGCGTCACCGTCGACCCGCACCAGTTCCTCGGCCTCGAGATCAACCCGCGCGCCGCCCGCATCGCCGAGATGGTGCTGTGGATCGGCTACCTGCAATGGCACTTCCGCACCCACGGCTCGGTGAACCCGCCCGAGCCGGTGCTGCGCGACTTCCGCAACATCGAGTACCGCGACGCCCTGATCGACTACGACCGCGAGGAACCCGTCACCGAC
>DITC01000036.1 GCA_002422685.1 Thauera sp. UBA6194
CAGCAACGGCATGGACCCGGAATACTCGGTGATCGGCCGCGTCGCCCGCCGCATCTGGGCGGTGGCGATGAAGAACAAGTACGGCGCCAACGAGCGCAGCCAGAAGCTGAAGTACCACGTGCAGACCTCGGGCCGCTCGCTGCACGCGCAGGAGATGGACTTCAACGATATTCGTACGACCCTGCAGGCGCTGATCGCGATCTACGACAACTGCAACAGCCTGCACACCAACGCCTACGATGAGGCGATCACCACGCCGACCGAGGAGTCCGTGCGCCGCGCGATGGCGATCCAGCTCATCATCAACCGCGAGTGGGGCCTGGCCAAGAACGAGAACCCCAACCAGGGTGCCTTCATCATCGAGGAACTCACCGACCTCGTCGAAGAGGCGGTGCTCAAGGAGTTCGAGGCCATCGCCAGCCGCGGCGGCGTGCTCGGCGCCATGGAAACCGGCTACCAGCGCGGCAAGATCCAGGAGGAGTCGCTCTACTACGAGCACAAGAAGCACGACGGCTCCTACCCGATCATCGGCGTGAACACCTTCCTCAACCCGAAGGGCCAGGCGCAGCAGGAGATCGAGCTCGCGCGTTCGACCGAGGAAGAGAAGCAGGGCCAGTTGAAGCGCCTCACCGACTTCCACGCCCGAAACAAGATGGATGCGCCGAAGTGGCAGGCCAAGCTGCAGCAGGCCGTCATCGACAACACCAACGTGTTCGAGGTGCTGGTGGACGCGGTGCGCTACTGCTCGCTGGGCCAGATCACCGAGGCACTGTACAAGGTCGGCGGACAGTACCGCCGCAGCATGTAAGCGAAATCAGTTTCCTCCCCCTCTCCCAACTGGGACACGGCGCTTCGGCGCCGTTTTTTTTGCAGGCCTTTTTCAATGGGGTCAGACTCGATTGATTTTCAGGATCAATCGAGTCTGACCCCATTGAAAAGTTGGGGGTGGTTTTCGTGGGGCGGGCGGGGTGCGGGGCGCTAGAATGCGCGCTGTTTCGCCACAGGCTCGGATCCGCGATGAACCTCACCACACCTGCTCTGCTGTTTCCGGCGATTTCGCTGCTGCTGCTGGCTTATACCAACCGTTTTCTGACGCTCGCGCAGGTGATCCGCCAGTTGAGCGCGTCGAGCGACCGGGGGGCGCCGCTGGTGCAGTGCCAGCTTCCCGGGCTCAAGCGACGCATCGCGCTCACGCAGTACATGCAGGGCTTCGGGGTGCTGAGCTTCCTGCTCTGCGCGCTGTCGATGCTGGCGCTGTTTCTCGACGCCGAGATCGCGGGCAAATGGATGTTTGGCGTCAGCATCGTGACGCTTGCGGTGTCGCTGGTGCTGTCGCTGATCGAGGTGTTGGTGTCGACCGAGGCGCTCTCGGTGGTCGTGCAGGATCTCGAAAAGGCTGGCCGCAACAACGGCGAAGCCTGAGCGCGCGCGTCAGCGCGCTTGTGGCCGGCGCGAGCGCCGCACCCGAGCGCGAGCCTGCGCACGTGCGTGCAGGCTCGATCCCGGGTCCGGTATTCAGCGACTGGTCAGCTTGAGCTCGATGCGGCGGTTGCGCGCGTAGGCCTCTTCGGTGGCGCGTGCGTCGAGCGGGTGGAACTCGCCATAGCCGGTCGCGGCCAGGCGCTCGGGCGGGATGCCCTGGCTGCGCAGGAACTTGACGATGGCGAGCGCGCGCGCGGTGGAGAGCTCCCAGTTCGACGGGAAGCGCGCGGTGGCGATCGGGCGGCGGTCGGTGTGGCCGTCGACCTGCAGCACCCAGGGCAGATCCTGCGGCATCTCGGTGGCGAGGGTCTTGAGCGTCTCGGCCAGGCGGGTGAGCTGGATCATGCCGTCGGCGCTGACCTCGTCGGAGGCGGACGCGAACAGGACCTCGCTCGAGAACACGAAGCGGTCGCCGACGATCTGCACGTCCTTGCGCTCGCCGAGCACGGCCTGCAGTCGACCGAAGAATTCGGAACGATAGCGGGAGAGCTCCTGCACCCGGGTGGCGAGCGCGAGGTTGAGCTCGCGGCCGAGCTCCTCGATCTTCAGGTCCTTGTCCTTGGCGGCGAGTTTGGCCGCGTCGAGTGCGGCATTGAGCTGCTCGAGCTGCTCGCGCACCGCGGCGAGCTGGCGGTTGAGCAGCTCGACCTGGGCGATCGCTGCTGCCGACATCTCCTGCTGCTCCTTGAGTCCGCGCTCGGAGCTATCGAGCGCGCTGGCCAGGCGCGCGGCCTCGGCTTCGAGCTCGGCCTTGAGGCGCTGCAGCGCGGCGATGTCGGTGGCGAGGCGGGCGGCCTCTTCGCGCTGCGCCTTGGCCTCGTTCTGCGCGGCGTGGAATTCGTCGCGCACGGCGAGCAGTTCGTTGCCGAGCGCTTCGCGCTCGCGCTCGGAGGCGGTGAGCGAGGCGCTGAGCTCGCCGACCTTGACCTCGGCGCTCTCGCGTGCGCTTTGGGTCAGGCTCAGGGTCTGGGCGAGCGCCGCGAGCTCGGCGTTGAGCTGGGCGATCGCGCGGTCGCGGCCGCTCACTGCGTCGGCCAGCACGAACTGCCCGATCACGAAGATCAGGATCACGAACACCATCACCATCAAGAGCGAGGCGAGGGCGTCCACGAAGCCGGGCCAGTAGTCCAGCGGCCGGCGGCGGGCGAGGCGGGCCATGACTCAGTCCGCCTTGTTGCCGTTGTGGCCGCCGAGCGCGGCGGCGATGGTGCGCGACAGCAGGCGCATCTCGGCGCGCAGGTCCTCGGTGAATTGCGCGCCCTGTGCCGGCTGCTGGGCGAGCTGGCGGAGCAGGCCGCGCAGATCGTCCTGGGTGGCGGACAGGGTCGACAGGTCGCGCGACTCGCGGCCGATGAGCTCGGCCAGGCGGTTGAGCTGGTTGTTGAGTTCGCCCAGATGCTCCGAGGTGGCGCGGCGCTCGCGCTCGGACTCGACCGCCGAGCGCTGCATGCGCTCCATGCTCTCGGCCGTCTGCTCGAGCAGGGCCTGCACGTAGGCGGGCACGTTGCCCTCGCCCTCGGCGCCGACGCTCGAGGGCAGCTTGGTCATCTGCGAGAGCCAGTTCTCGAGCTCGTTGTAGAAGCGATTCTGCGCATGACCCGACTGCAGGTCGAGGAAGCCCACCACCAGCGATCCCGCCAGGCCGAACAGCGAGGTCGAGAAGCTGGTGGCCATGCCGCCGAGCGGTGCATCGAGCTTGGCCTTGAGCGCCTCGAACATGGCGACCGGATCGGTGCCGACGCTGAGGTTGCCGATGATCTCGCCGATCGAGCGGATGGTGGCGAGCAGGCCCCAGAAGGTGCCGAGCAGACCGAGGAAGATCAGCAGCCCGATGAGGTAGCGCGACAGGTCGCGCTGCTCTTCGAGGCGGATCTGTACGCCGTCCAGGATGGAGCGCGTGGTGGCCGGCGAAAGATGGGCCTGGCCGCGGCGGCGGTTCGAGAGCACGCGCGCCATCGGGGCGAGCAGCACGGGCTGAAGGCCGCTGGGCGAGGGGCCGCCGGCCTCGGTCTGCTGGAGGAAGCCTTCGATCCACAGGACCTCGCGCTGCAGACGCCACACCTGGCGCAGATTCACCATGATGCCGACCGCGAGCACGAACAGGATGACGCCGTTGAACGCCGCGTTGGCGATGAAGGCGTGCTTGAGCTGCGGCACGAGCACCGCCGCGAGAACCGCGACCAGGGCGAGAAAGATGGCCATCCAGGTGGTGACATGGACGGGTTTGGTGAAGTCCTTGCGTTCCATCGCGAGCGTATCCAGAAGTGTGGGGGGCAACTGCCCATTCATGGCAGCGGGCCAGGTGCGAGTCTACCGCGAACCGGGTGTAATTGCGGCCTTGTCACGTCGTGATCTTGTTCATATCGGCGAGTGTCGGGCGGCAGTTAGCATTCGCCCCGCATCCATCTCTTCGGGTTTTAGAGAAAGCAGTGAAATGATCGATTCTTGCGTTCGCTACCATGCGTAGTGTTCTGGCTGCGATCGCAGCGACCACCCTCCTCGCCGGCGGCGCGCTCGCCGCGGACGATGCTGCGCGCGCGCAGCCGCAGACGCCTCCGCAGTGGACGGTCGGGGGCTTCGGCACCCTCGGCGCGGTGTGGCACCAGGAAGACGACACCCAGTTCCGACGCAGCGTGGACCAACGCCGCGGTGCGCGCGCCAACGAACTCGACTTCGGCGTGGACAGTGCGCTCGGCCTGCAGGTCCATGGTGTGCTGACGCCGCAGTGGTCGGTGACCGCGCAGGCGGTGATGAACCAGGGCAGGCATGGCGAGTGGGGGCCGCACCTGGTCTGGGGTTTCGTCAAGTACCTCCCCAACGACTGGTCCGAGATACGCGTCGGCCGCCTGGTCACCGACATCTTCATCGATGGGGACTCGCGCCATGTGGGCTACGCGTACACCACGGTGCGCCCCTATACCGACGTTTACGGCCGCCTGACTTACGATGGTTTCGACGGCATCGACGCGAGCGTGCAGCGGCCGCTCGGCGACGGGGTGCTGCGCTTCAAGGTGTTCGGCGGGCGTACGCGCGGCAGCGTCTATCTCAACCAGAACGAACACCCCATGAACCTGGGCCGAACCTTCGGCGCCACGCTCGACTGGATCGGGCCCGAGCTCAGCTTCAAGTTGTCGTGGGGGCGGATGGTCACCACGCGCAACGATACCAACGGGGACCTGCGCAGCGCGCTCGGTGACGTGGCCGCGATGGGCGCTGCGCTGAACCTGCCGCAGCTCGCGGCGCAGGCCAGCGCGCGTGCAGGTGAGATTACGGCCAGCAACCGCGTCGGTTACCTCGGTGCAGCGCTCGCATGGGAGCGTGGTCCATTCTCGCTCCAGCTCATGGGCACCGACATGTCGATGACCGCGTTCCCCGGGTTCGAGGGCTGGGGCGCGGGGCTGACGGCCGCGTACCGATTTGGCCGCTGGAAGCCTTACGTGACGTATTCCCGTAGCGTCATCGACCCGAACGAGCGCAGGCTCGATCTTCCCCTCGAGCGCTTGCCGGATCTCGCCGTGCTGAGCCAGGTCTGGGGCGGCCTGCACGACTACACCCGGCACGACCAATACACGATCGGCGCCGGCGTACGCTATGACGTGACCGAGAACGTCGCGCTCAAGCTGCAGGTCGATCGGATCGAGGCAAAACGTTCTTCTTCGCTGCTCGATGACAAGGGCTTTGTCCCCGGGATGGCCGCAGGGCCTGCCGGCCCCTTCGTGGAGGACGCCTCGGCACGGTCGCTGACGCTGTTCTCCGCATCGCTGGATTTCGTCTTCTGAGTCCGGCCATGAGCGCACGCATTCTCCTTCCCGCAATCTTCGCGCTGCTGCTGTCGACGCAGCCGGTGCGTGCGGAGGTGCTGGTCGTCATTGCCCATCCGGACAGCCCCATCGGCACGCTGAGCCGCGAGCAGGCGACGCATCTGTTCCTCGGGCGCGTGAAGCTGCTGCCCTCCGGAGCGCGGGTGAAGGTCGTGGAGGTCGAGCCGCTGCGCGAGACCTTCTACCGGCAGCTGGTCCGCCGCGAGATCGCCGAGATCAACGCCTACTGGGCGCGGCTGAAGTTCTCGGGGCGAACCCAGCCTCCGCACAGGGTTCCGGATGCCGCTGCCGCCATGGCGCTGGTGGCCAGCGACCCGAGCGCCATCGCTTTCGTCGAGGGCGGGTCGCTCGACGCGCGTGCCAGAGTGTTGTTCCGCCTTGACCCCTGAGCGCTCGTCTTTCAGCGATGTCCCGGCGCGTGGGTTCGAGCGCGTCACCGGCGTGCGCAGCATCGCCTTTCGCACCACCGCGCGCATCCTGCTGTTCGGTGGGGTGGTTGGCGCGGTCGTCGCGCTGGGCAGCGCGCCCCTGATCGAGAGCAGGGAGCACGCCCGGCTCGAGCACGCCCTCGTCGAGGTGATGGCGACCGTCGAGCGCACGGCGCGGGTCGCGGTCTTCGCGCGCGACGAGACGCTGGCCGCCGAGGTCGTGACCGGCTTGATACAGAGCCGCAGCGTGGCCTATGCCGTGATCGAGGACAGTGACGCGGTGCTGGCCGCCGCCGGCCAGGCGCCGGATGATGCGCGGGCGTCCGCGGCCCTGGTCCGCACGCTGAGCTCGCCGTTCGACGAGGACGAGGCCGTTGGCCGCCTGCGCGTGCTGCCGGCCACCGCGTTCATCGCCGAGCAGGCGGCGGTGTATTCGCAGCTGCTCGCAGCGCTGCTCGCGGTGCTCGTGGTGAGCATCACGCTGGGCGTGGCCTGGCTGGTGCGGCGCGGGGTGACGTGCGGGATCCGGGCGCTGTCGGACGGTCTGCATGGGCTGGACGTCGCCGCCGGCACCAAGGTCGAGGTGCCGGCGGGGCATGCCCGCGACGAACTGGGGCGCCTGGCCAAGGACATCAACGCTTTGCTGGCGAGGGTCGATGATGCGCTCGAGCGCGAGCATGCGACCCAGGCCTTGCTCGCGGCTTCGGAGCGCAAGTGGCGGCGGATTTTCGAGAGCGCGGAGTCCGGCCTGTTCACGCTGGACGCCGAAGGCCGGCTGTCGGACTGGAACCCCGCGCTGGCCGCCGCGCTCGCGCTGCCGGCCGAGCGGGCGGCGGGCGAGGGGCTGCGTCTGGCTGACCGCCTGCTCGATACCGAGGCCGGCGTCGAGCGCATGCTGCAGGCAATCCGTGCGGGTGCCGAGGTCGTCGAGGCCGATTTCGAGTGTGGCAACCTCAAAGGCGAGATGCGCTGGCTGCACATCGTGCTCAATCCGCTGGAAGGTGAGGGCGGCATGGTGCAAGGCATCGCCAGCGATGTCACCGAGCGCAAGCGCGCCGAGGCGCTGGCGCGGGCCCAGGCGGCGCGCGATGCGCTGACCGGCCTGCTCAATCGCCGCGGGCTCGAGGAGGTCTATGCGCGTGTGGCCCGGCATGACCACGATGCGGCGGGCCTGGGCCTGCTGCTGATCGATCTCGACGGCTTCAAGGCCGTTAACGACAGCCACGGCCACGAGGCGGGCGACGAGTTGCTCAGGGTGGTCGCGCGCCGCATCGAGACGGTCGTCCGCCGCACCGACAAGGTGGCGCGCGTTGGCGGCGACGAATTCGTCGTGCTGCTCGACAGGCTCAACTCGGTGTCGGTGGCGCGCAACATCGCCGCCAAGCTGGTCGACTCGCTCGCCCAGCCGTTCTCGGTGCGCGGCGGCGTGCAGGTGTCGATCGGGGCCAGCATCGGGGTGGTGCACACGCAGTATCCGCCCGCGCAGGCGTCCGAGCTGCTGCGGCGGGCCGATGCCGCGATGTACGAAGCCAAGAAGAGCGGCAAATCGCAGTATCGCATCGCCTTCCCCGCCTGAGCGGCCGGCCGCGGGCGGCGGGCCCGGACGCTTGCAACAATTCGGTACATTCCACAAACAGTTGCGCAAAGGTGGCTTGCCACACTCCGGCCTGAACTGGAACGGACGCTCGTCGGCGTCCTGCCCGGGCCTCGAACATACTTACAAGCGGCCCGGGTGCAGTGTCCAGACAGGACAAAACCAAAGGAGGAGTGTGGAATGGACACACGCACGAGCGCGTCCGACCACCGTCAGGGCGAAGTGGTGCTGGATACTTTTCCGCGCTATCTGATGCACCACGCGCAGCATCGCCCGCAGCAGCCGGCGATGCGCGAGAAGGCCTACGGTATCTGGCAGACCTACACCTGGGCGCAGGTGGCCGAAAACGTGCGTGCCATCGCCTGCGGGCTGGCACAGCTCGGCTTCAAGCGCGGTGACCGTCTGGCCGTGGTCGGCGACAACCGCCCGCGCCTGTACTGGTCGGTCGCGGCCTGCCAGTGCCTCGGTGGCATCCCGGTGATGATGTACCAGGACGCTGTGGCGCAGGAGATGGCCTATGTGCTGCAGGACGCCGAGATTCGCTTCGCGGTGGTCGAGGATCAGGAGCAGGTCGACAAGATGCTCGAGATCCTGCCCGACGCGCCGATGCTCGAGCACGTGATCTACGACGACCCGCGCGGCATGCGGCACTACACCCAGACCCTGCTCATGGGCCTGGACGAGCTGCAGGAGATGGGGCGCATCCACGACCGCAACCAGCCCGACTTCCTCGACGGCGAGATGGACAAGGGCGCCTCCGACGACATCTCGATCATGCTGTACACCTCGGGCACCACCGGCAAGCCCAAGGGCGTGTGCCAGACCCACGGCGCCTTCATCGCCGCGGCACGCGGCGCGATCCAGTTCGACAAGCTCACCGACAAGGAGGACATCCTGTCCTACCTGCCGATGGCCTGGGTGGGCGACCACCTGTTCTCGTTCGCGCAGGCCACGGTGGCGGGCTTCACGATCAACTGCCCGGAGTCGGGCGAGACCGTGATGAACGACCTGCGCGAGATCGGCCCCACCTATTACTTCGCCCCGCCGCGCGTGTTCGAGAACCTGCTCACCCAGGTGATGATCCGCATGGAAGACGCCGGTAGCCTCAAGCGCAAGATCTTTCACCACTTCATGGACGTCGCCCGCCGCTGCGGCGCCGACATCCTCGACGGCAAGCCGGTGTCGGGCGGCGACCGCTTCCAGTACTGGCTGGGCAACCTGCTGGTGTATGGGCCGTTGAAGAACGTGCTCGGCATGAGCCGCATCCGCGTCGCCTACACCGCGGGCGCCGCGATCGGTCCCGACCTGTTCCGCTTCTACCGCTCGATCGGCATCAACCTCAAGCAGCTCTACGGCCAGACCGAGACCTGCGCCTATGTGTGCCTGCAGCCCGACGGCCAGATCAAGCTCGACTCGGTCGGCAAGCCCGCGCCCTTCGTCGAGGTCAAGCTCGCCGACAACGGCGAGATCCTGGTCAAGGGGCCGATGCTGCTGAAGGCCTACTACAAGCGCCCCGACGCCACCGCCGAGTCGATCAACGCCGAGGGCTACTTCATGACCGGCGACGCGGGCTTCTTCGACGAGGACGGCCACCTCAAGATCATCGACCGCGCCAAGGACGTCGGCAAGATGGCCGACGGCACGATGTTCGCGCCCAACTACATCGAGAACAAGCTCAAGTTCTTCCAGCACGTCAAGGAGGCGGTGACCTTCGGCAACGGCAAGGCGTTCGTCACTGCCTTCATCAACATCGACCTCGAGGCCGTGGGCAACTGGGCCGAGAAGCGCGGGCTGGCGTATTCGGGCTACACCGATCTGGCCCAGCAGGATGCGGTCTATGGCTTGCTGCGCGAGTGCGTCGAGAAGGTCAACGCCGACCTCGCTGCCGACCCCAACATGAGCGGCTCGCAGATCAAGTACTTCCTGATCCTGCACAAGGAGCTCGACGCCGACGACGGCGAGCTCACCCGCACGCGCAAGGTGCGGCGCAACTTCATCGCCGAGAAGTACGGGGTGCTGATCGACGCGCTGTTCGAGGGCAAGAAGAGTCAGTACATCGAAACCCAGGTCAAGTACGAGGATGGCCGCACCGGCAAGGTCTCGGCCGAGCTGCGCATCGAAGAGGCGAAGACCTTCGCGCCGCAGGCCGGCAAGCAGGCGGCCTGAGGAGACCAGGAATGAACATGACCGACACGAACTCCAGCTCGACCGCCGCCGCCAGCGCGCCGGGCCGTCGCCAGGGCGAGGTGATCCTCGACCTGCAGAACATCTCGCTGCGCTTCGGCGGCGTGAAGGCGCTCACCGACATCAGCTTCAACATCCGCGAGCACGAGGTGCGCGCCATCATCGGCCCCAACGGCGCGGGCAAGAGCTCGATGCTCAACGTGATCAACGGCGTTTACCACCCGCAGGAAGGCCGGATCATGTTCCGTGGCGAGGAGCGCAAGAAGATGGAGCCGCACGTTGCGGCCCAGCAGGGCATCGCGCGCACCTTCCAGAACATCGCGCTGTTCAAGGGCATGAGCGTGCTCGACAACATCATGACCGGGCGCAACCTGCGCATGAAGTGCAACATCTTCCAGCAGGCGCTGTGGCTGGGCCCGGCGCTGCGCGAGGAGATCGCCCACCGCGAGAAGGTCGAGGAGATCGTCGACTTCCTCGAGATCCAGCACATCCGCAAGACCCCGGTGGGCGCGCTGCCCTACGGCCTGCAAAAGCGCGTCGACCTCGGCCGCGCGCTGGCGATGGAGCCGCAGATCCTGCTGCTCGACGAGCCGATGGCGGGCATGAACGTCGAGGAGAAGCAGGACATGTGCCGCTTCATCCTCGACATCAGCGACCAGTTCGGCACCACGATCGTGCTCATCGAGCACGACATGGGCGTGGTCATGGACATCTCCGACCGCGTGGTGGTGCTCGACTACGGCAAGAAGATCGGTGACGGCACGCCGCACGAGGTGCGCAACAACCAGGACGTCATCAATGCCTATCTCGGCAGCGGCCACTGAGGGAGCAGGACATGGGATTCTTTATCGAAACGATGCTGGGTGGCCTGATGACCGGCATGCTCTATGCGCTGGTCGCGCTGGGCTTCGTGCTCATCTTCAAGGCCTCCGGGGTGTTCAACTTCGCCCAGGGTGCGATGGTGCTGGTCGCCGCGCTGGCGATGGCGCGCTTTTCCGAGTGGTCGAACGCGGCGCTGGGCGGCGACAGCCTGTTCCTGGCCAACGTGATCGGCATCATCGGTGCCGGCGCGGTGATGTTCCTGGTGGCCTGGGCGGTGGAGCGCTTCGTGCTGCGCAAGCTGGTGAACCAGGAAGGCGCCACCCTGCTGATGGTGACGCTGGGCATCGCCTATGTGCTCGAGGGCCTGGGGCAGACCTTCTTCGGCAGCGAGATCTACTCGATCAACGTCGGCATGCCGAAGGACCCGGTGATCATGTTCGAGGGCCTCATCGAAGGCGGCGTCATGATCAACAAGGAAGACTTCATCGCCGCCGCGCTCGCTGCGGTGCTGGTGGGCGGGCTCACCCTGTTCTTCCAGAAGACCGCGATCGGCCGCGCGCTGCGCGCGGTGGCCGACGACCACCAGGCGGCGCAGTCGGTGGGTATCCCGCTCAACAAGACCTGGGTGATCGTGTGGTGCGTGGCCGGCCTGGTCGCGCTGGTGGCCGGCATCATCTGGGGCTCGAAGATGGGCGTGCAGTTCTCGCTCGTGACCGTGGCGCTGCGCGCGCTGCCGGTGGTGATCCTCGGCGGCCTGACCTCGGTGCCGGGCGCCATCGTCGGCGGCCTGATCATCGGCGTCGGCGAGAAGCTCTCCGAGGTCTATCTCGGACCCTTCGTGGGCGGCGGCATCGAGATCTGGTTCGCCTATGTGATGGCCCTGATCGTGCTGCTGTTCCGGCCGCAGGGATTGTTCGGCGAAAAGATCATCAACCGCGTCTGACCGGGAGACAACACAGTGTTCTATCGTGAAAACGGCCAGTTCAAGACGAGCTACGCGGCCGACCAAGAGATCTTCACCATCACCCAGGACAAGTGGTTCGTCTGGGGGCTGATCGCCTTCGCGGCGCTCGCCGTACCGATGCTGGTCGACGAGTACATGTTCCGCGCCATCCTGATCCCCTTCCTGGTGCTGTCGCTGGCCGCGCTCGGGGTGAATCTGCTCGTGGGCTACTGCGGCCAGATCACCCTCGGGGCGGGGGCCTTCATGGCCATCGGCGCCTACGCCGCGTACAACTTCATGGTGCGCATCGACGGCATGCCGCTGATCGTCGCGATGCTGCTCGGCGGGGTGTCCGCGGCGGCCTTCGGCATCGTGTTCGGCATCCCGAGTCTGCGCGTGCGTGGTCTGTACCTCGCGGTGGCGACGCTGGCCGCGCAGTTCCTGTGCGACTGGGCTTTCCTGCGCATCGGCTGGTTCACCAACAACTCGAGCTCGGGCTCGGTGTCGGTGGCCAAGCTCGAGGTGCTGGGCTGGATCATCGACTCGCCGGTGGAGAAGTACCTCTTCTGTCTGGCCTTCGTGGTGCTCTTCGCCTTCATCGCCAAGAACCTCACTCGTGCCGCGATCGGCCGCCAGTGGATGGCGATCCGCGACATGGACGTGGCCGCCGAAGTCATCGGTATCCGCCCGATGTTCGCCAAGCTGTCGGCGTTCGCGGTGAGCTCCTTCTTCGTCGGCGTGGCCGGCGCGCTGTGGGGCTTCGTGCACCTGGGCTCGTGGGAGCCGGCGGCGTTCTCGGTCGATCGCTCCTTCCAGCTGCTGTTCATGGTCATCATCGGCGGCATGGGCTCGGTCATGGGCAGCTTCTTCGGCGCCGCCTTCATCGTGATCCTGCCGATCTTCCTGAACCAGTTCCTGCCCTTCCTCGGCAGCCTTTTCGGGGTCACGGTGTCGACCGCCGGGGTCTCGCACGCCGAGTTCATCATCTTCGGTTCGCTGATCATCTTCTTCCTGATCGTCGAACCCCATGGCCTCGCCCGTCTGTGGTCGATCGCCAAGCAGAAACTGCGTCTGTGGCCGTTCCCGCACTGATGCAGCGCCATTTCCCGCAGTGCCCATGAAGCAAATAAAAGGAGGAGACTCATGAAATTCCGCACCCTGGCCCTCGCGGCCGCCATCGCCTCGGTGGGCCTGTCGTCCGCCGCGTTCTCCACTGCTGCGCAAGCTCAGGCGCAGGAGCAGTTCTTCCCGGTGCTGGTGTATCGCACCGGCGCCTACGCCGCCAACGGCAACCCGTGGGCCAACGGCTACGTCGATTACCTCAAGCTGGTCAACGCCCAGGGCGGCATCAACGGCGTCCAGCTGTCTTACGAGGAATGCGAGTTCGGCTACGCCACCGACCGCGGCGTCGAGTGCTACGAGCGTCTGAAGGGCAAGAACGCCACGCTGTTCCAGAGCCTCTCGACCGGCGTCACCTTCGCCCTCACCGAGAAGGCCACGGTCGACAAGATCCCGCTCGTCACCGCCGGCTACGGCCGCAGCGAGTCGCAGGACGGCACCGTGTTCACCTGGAACTTCCCGCTGCTGGGCTCGTACTGGGTGGGTGCTGACGTCGCCATCCAGCACATCGGCAAACAGATGGGCGGGCTGGACAAGCTCAAGGGCAAGAAGATCGCCCTCGTCTATCACGACAGCCCCTTCGGCAAGGAGCCGATTCCGCTGCTCGAGAAACGCGCCGAAATGCACGGCTTCCAGCTGCAGCTGCTGCCGGTCGCCCATCCGGGCGTCGAGCAGAAGGCGACCTGGCTGCAGATCCGCCGCGAGCGTCCGGACCACGTGCTGCTGTGGGGCTGGGGCGTGATGAACTCGACCGCGATCAAGGAAGCCCAGGCGACCGGCTATCCGCGCGAGAAGATGCTCGGCATCTGGTGGGCGGGCGCTGAACCCGACGTGAAGGACGTCGGCGCGGGCGCGAAGGGCTACAGCGCGCTGACCCTGCAGCATGGCGCCGAACCCGACAGCAAGGTGGTCAAGGACATGCTGGCGATGGTGCATGACAAGGGCCAGGGCACGGGGCCGAAGGACGAGGTCGGCTCGGTGCTCTACATGCGCGGTCTGATCTCGGCGATGCTGGGTGTCGAGGGCGTGCGCCAGGCGCAGGAGCGCTATGGCAAGGGCCAGGTCATGACCGGCGAGCAGGTGCGCTGGGGCCTCGAGAACATCAACCTCGACCAGGGCAAGCTCGATGCCATGGGCTTTGCCGGCGTGATGCGTCCGGTGCAGACCTCCTGCACCGACCACATGGGGTCGTCGTGGGTGCGCATCCACTCCTGGACCGGCAGCAAGTGGGAGTTCAGCTCCGACTGGTACCAGGCCGACGACAAGGTGCTGCGCCCGATGGTGCTCGATGCCGCGTCCAAGTACGCGGAAGAGAAGGGCATCCAGCGTCGTACCGCGGAGCAGTGCGCGCAGTAAGTTGAAACTGAGTTGAAACGAGCCTCCGCGCCATGCGGTGCGGAGGCCTTTTCCTGGAATCGAACATGAACGCTCCCAACCCGGCTTTCCTCAGCGTCAACAACATCGAGGTCATCTACAACCACGTCATCCTGGTGCTGAAGGGCGTTTCGCTGTCGGTGCAGGAGGGCAGCATCGTCGCGCTCCTGGGCGGCAACGGTGCCGGCAAGACGACCACCTTGCGTGCGGTGAGCAACCTGCTCCAGGGCGAGCGCGGCGAGGTCACGAAGGGCTCGGTCGAGTACCGCGGCGAGCGCGTCGAGGCGATGACGCCGGCCGATCTGGTCAAGCGCGGCGTGGTGCAGGTGATGGAGGGCCGGCACTGCTTCGGCCACCTGACCATCGAGGAGAATCTGCGCACCGGCGCCTATACCCGTACCGACGGCAAGGCCGCGGTCGAGGAGACGCTGGAGAAGGTCTACAACTATTTCCCGCGCCTGAAGACGCGCCGCACCAGCCAGGCCGCCTACACCTCGGGCGGCGAACAGCAGATGTGTGCGATCGGGCGCGCAATCATGGCCAAGCCCAAGCTGGTCCTGCTCGACGAGCCCTCGATGGGCCTCGCGCCGCTGATCGTCGAAGAGGTGTTCGAGATCGTCAAGGATCTGAACACGAAGGAAAAGGTGAGCTTCCTGCTCGCCGAACAGAACACCATGGTCGCGCTGCGCTATGCCGACTTCGGCTACATCATGGAGAACGGCCGCATCGTCATGGAAGGCGCCGCGAGCGAACTGTCGAGCAACGAGGACGTCAAGGAGTTCTACCTCGGCCTCTCGGGCGAGGGACGCAAGAGCTTCCGCGACATCAAGCACTATCGCCGCCGCAAGCGCTGGCTGAGTTGAGCGCAGGGCACTGAAGCGGGACCGAACAGCAACATCGCACAGAGGGGCCGAGATGAATTTCCACGACACGCGCGAGACCCGCGATCCCGAGGCGCGCGAACGCGAGCTGATGGTGCGCCTGCCGGCGCAGATCGCCCACGCCCGCGCCGCCGCGCCCGCGCTGGGGCGGCTGCTCGCCGACGTCGATCCGGATTCGGTCACCAGCCGCGAGGCGCTCGCCACGCTGCCGGTGACACGCAAGTCCGAACTGCTCGAGCTGCAGAAGGCGGCACGCCCCTTCGGCGGCTTCTCGGCGGTGGGCTGGGGCGCGGCGTGCCGGCGGGTGTTCGCCTCGCCCGGCCCGCTCTACGAACCCGAAGGGGCGCGCCCCGACTACTATCGCCTGGCGCGCGCGCTGTTCGCCGCGGGCTTCCGTGCCGGCGACCTGGTGCACAACACCTTCTCGTACCACTTCACCCCCGCCGGCTCGATGATGGAGACCGCCGCGCACGCGCTCGGCTGCACCGTCTTCCCCGCCGGCGTCGGCCAGACCGAGCAGCAGCTCGCGGCGATCGCCGACCTGCAGCCCAACGCCTACGTCGGCACGCCGTCCTTCCTGCGCATCCTGCTCGACAAGGCCGACGAGCTCGGCGTGACCGTATCCTTCACCAAGGCCTTCGTCTCCGGCGAGGCCTTTCCGCCCAGCATGCGCGAGGCCTTCGCCGCGCGCGGCATCGCCGCCTACCAGGCCTACGCCACCGCCGACATCGGCCTCATCGCCTACGAGACCCCGGCGCGCGAGGGCATGGTGGTGGACGAGGACGTGCTGCTCGAGATCGTCCGCCCCGGCACCGGCGACCCGGTGGCGCCGGGCGAGGTGGGCGAGGTGGTGGTGACCACCTTCAACCCGGACTATCCGCTGATCCGCTTCGGTACCGGCGATCTGTCGGCGGTGCTGCCCGGCGCCTCGCCCTGCGGGCGCACCAACGTGCGCATCAAGGGCTGGATGGGGCGGGCCGACCAGACCACCAAGGTCAAGGGCATGTTCGTGCATCCCGGACAGGTCGCGCAGGTGGTGCGCCGCCACCCCGAGATCACCCGCGCCCGCCTGGTGGTGGATAATCCCGAGCTCAACGACCGCATGACGCTGATGTGCGAGGTGGCCGGTGGCGGCAGCGAGGCGCTGGCTGGCGCCGTCGCGGCCAGCATCCGCGAGCTGACCAAGCTGCGCGGCGAGGTCGCCTTCCTGCCGGCCGGCGCGCTCGCCAACGACGGCAAGGTCATCGACGACGTGCGGGTTTATCGATAAGCATCGCCGGCGCGCGTGCGCTGGCGGGGCGCCGGCCACAAGCGGGGCGCACCACCGGCGCGCGCCCCGTATCGGAGAATCCATGCAAGAGCACACCGCCGCGCCCGGCGCGCCGCTCGAGGGCGTGCGCGTCCTCGACCTCACCCGTCTACTTCCCGGCCCCCTGGCCACCCAGCACCTGGCCGATTACGGCGCCGAGGTCATCAAGATCGAGGACACCGGCGCGGGCGACTATGCGCGCACGATGGGCGCGATGGGGGGCGACACGAGCTGGTTCTATCAGATCGTCAACCGCAACAAGCGCAGCCTGCGCCTGGATCTCAAGCACCCCGAGGGCAAGGCGCTGTTCCTGCGCCTGGTCGAGCATGCGGACGTGGTGGTGGAGGGGTTCCGCCCGGGCGTGATGGCGCGGCTCGGGCTGGATCACGCCGCGCTCGCGGCGCGCAATCCGCGCGTGGTCTTGTGCAGCATCACCGGATACGGACAGACCGGCCCCTATGCGGCGCGCGCCGGACACGACATCAACTATCTCGGCTATTCCGGCGTCCTCGACCAGATGGGGGCGGCGGGCGGGCCGCCGACGCTGTCGAACGTGCAGGTGGGCGACCTGCTCGGCGGCACCATGGCGGCGGTGATGGGCATCATGGTGGCCTTGTTCGACGCCCGCGTCAGGGGCACGGGCCGCCATGTCGATGTGTCGATGACCGATGCCTGCCTCGCGCACGCGATCTTCCCGCTCACCGAAGTTCTGGCGCACGGCGGCGTGAAGCCGCGCGGCGAGGACCTGCTCAGCGGCGGGGTGCCCTGCTACGGTGTGTATGAGACTGCCGACGGGCGCCACATGGCGGTGGGCGCGCTGGAGGAGAAGTTCTGGCACCTGCTGTGCGACACACTCGCGCGCCCGGACCTGAAGCCTGGACATCTGGCCGAGGGCGAGGCCGGTGCGCGGGTGCGGGCGGAACTCGCGGCGATTTTCCTCAGCCGTAGCCAGCGCGACTGGGTGACCGTGTTCGACGCCGTGGACTGCTGCGTGACGCCGGTGCTGCGCCTGGAGGAGAGTCTGCGCGACCCTCAGCTCGTTGCGCGCGGCATGATCACGGCGCTCGGCGGCGTGCAACAGTACGGGCCTGCGGTGCGCATGACGGCTTTGCCCGCACGCGCCCAACGCCCTGCGCCCGAACGCGCCGGGATGGATTCCGAACAGATTCTTTCGGCGCTCGGGCTGGCGGACGCGGAGATCGCGCGCCTGCGCGCGCTCGGGGTGATCTGAGCAGACGGCGTCTGCGCCGGCGCCGCCTGCGGGGCGGCTCGCCCGCGCGGCTTACTTTTCTTCGGTCGGCTTGCGGCGCGGGGTGCGAGCGCTGCTCTTGCTGCCGGCGTCGTTCTGCGGCGGTGACGCCTCCGTGGCGGGGGTGCCGTTCATCATGTTCCAGGGCCACATCGAGGCCGCGGCCGAGAACGGGTTTGCATCGCCCTGTGCGCTGGGTTCTTGGTTGCCCTGCTGGCTCATGGCCTTGACCGCGGCGAGCGCGGCGCGCTGCATCTCGAGCCCCTGGATGCTCACCTGCAGCATGTTGAGGTTCATCTTCAGCCAGCCTTCGACTGCACGCATGTCCTTGACGCGCTTGTCGAGCTCGTCGATGTCGAGCGTCGGGGTGACCATGCCGGGCAGGGAAAAGCCCATCTGGTTCCACATGCCGCGCACGAATTCGAGCGGATCCTGGGCGTTCTGGTCCTGAGACATGGTCTTCTCCCTCTGCTGTTGATATGTGCATCAATATTAACCGATGCAGGACGCCTGAAGCTCGAGCGCGCAACGCGCGCGCGCTCAATGCCCGCCCAGCAGGCGGTGGATGAGGGCGCGCAGGCGCGCCGGCCGGACGGGTTTGTGCAGCACATGGATCCCGCTCGCCTGAATGTGTTCGAGCCTTGCCGGTTCGGTGTCGCCGCTGACCAGCACCGCCGGCAGCCGGGCGAACCCGGGCAAGGCCCGGAGGTGCTCGATGAGCGCGATGCCGTCGCTTGTTCCGCGCAGGCGCAGATCGGTGACGATGAGCTCCGGCGCCAGGCCCGCGCGCACCGCGTGCATGGCCGTGTCGGCGTCCTCCAGCGCGTGTACGCTGCAGCCCCAGCTGGCAAGCAGGCCGCTCATGGCGTCGCGGGCGAGCACGTCGTCGTCCACAACCAGCACCTCGAGGCCATCGAAGTTGCCCAGCGCGCGCGCCTCGAGGTCGATGTCGGCGCGTGCCGGCGGGGGCGCGGCGGGCAACTCCACGGCGAAGACCGACCCCCGCCCCGGTGCGGAGCGCAGCGCCAGCCTGAGTCCGAGCAGGTCGACGAGCCGGCGCACGATCGCGAGGCCCAGCCCGAGCCCCTTGTCTCGGGCGCGCTCGGCGTTGTCGAGCTGGACGAACTCGTGAAAGATGATCTGCTGCGCGTCGCGGCTGATCCCGATGCCGCGGTCGCGTACCTCGACCCGCCAGCGCGGCCCCCGGCGGCGACACGCGAGCAGGATGGTGCCGCTCGGGGTGTAGCGGATGGCGTTGCCGAGCAGGTTGCCGATGATGCGTTCGAACATGTGCGCGTCGGTGTGCGCCCAGCACGGCGGGCAATGCAGCCGAAGCACGAGGCCGCGTGCACTGGCGTCCGCAGCGTGGCGCGCGAGCACGTGCTCGAGCCTGGCGTGCAGGTCGAAGACGCTGGGGGCAGGTGAGAGCACGCCCGCATCGAGGCGGGAGATGTCGAGCAGGCTGTCGAGCAGCTTCTCCATGGCCTCGGCCGACGCGAACAGGCGTTCGGTGATCTGCCGGCCGTGTGCGTCGAGATCGTGCTGGGCGAGCTCGGACAGGAACAGGCCGAGCGCGTGCAGGGGCTGGCGCAGGTCGTGGCTCGCGGCGGCCAGAAAGCGGGACTTCGCCAGGTTTGCGTGCTCGGCCTCTTCGGTGCGCGCGCGCAGCTCGAGGGTCGCATCCTCGATGCGGCGGTTGAGCGTGGCGCGCGCATCGGCCAGCCGGGCCGCCATCTCGTTGACGCCCTCGGCGAGCGCGCGGATGCTCCCGCCGCCGCTCACCGTCACGCGTTGGTCGAGGTCGCCACGGCCGATGCGCTTCACCGCCTCGGCCACGTCACGGATCGGGCCACTCACGCTCTTGCTCATGCGTCGCGCGAGCAGCAGGCTCCCGAAGGCCACCAGCAGCATCCACACGCCTGCCAGACGCAGCAGCTCGCTGCGGCGCTGTTGCAGCCGGGCCAGCGAAAGGTCCACCACCAGCACGCCCAGCGTCCGGCGTGACGCCTCGTCTTCGGCGCTGGGGGTGGGCTCGGTCGCGAACGCATCCTGCAGGGGCAGCTCGGTCGCCCGGATCGGCTCGACGACGCGCAGCCAGCCCGCGTGCTCGATGATCCGGGCCTCGGCCGCAGTCTGTGTCGGGGGCGGCAAATCGGCGCTGGCGCGCCCGGCGCGGGCGAGGATCGCGCCGTCCGGGTCGAGAATGGCGACCGCGGCCACGTCGTCTTCGTGCAGCAGGGTGTCGGCCAGTTGCTGCAGGCGCTCGCGGTCGCCGGAGAACAGCAGGTACTCGCTGTTGAGGGCGAACTGGCGCGCGTGGGCCTGGGCGCGGGCACGCAGGGCATCGTCGAGGTCGGACAGGCGCAGCCCGGTGAAGGTCGCGGTCATCAATGCCGCCAGTGCCAGCATGGGCACGAAGGCCACGAGCGTGATGCGCGCACGAATGCCCCAGTGCTCGATCATCGGGCGGCCTCCTCGGCTTCGATGAGCGCGCGCGTGAGCGCCTCGGCCGTAGGCAGGTTGAGCCCGAGCGCGCGTGCGACGGTGGCATTGACGCCGACTTCGAACAGCTGCGGGGTGGACGTGGGGGGCAGGGGCGCGCCGTCGAGTACGCGCGCGGCGAGGCGTGCGGCTTCCTGCCCGGCCTGTACCGGCGTGGTGTACAGGCCCAGGGTGGCGCCGGCGCGCACCAGGGCGGCCGAGTGCCCGAGCACGGGGGCGTGCAGACGGTAGGCCGTCATCAGGACGTTCTGCACCGTGTAGCGGTTGAACACGTGGGTGTCGGGCAGGCTCACGAGCACCGCGGGGCGCTCGAGCGCCGCACGCAGGCCGGGATACAGTTCGTGCTCTTCCTCGATGCGAATCGCATGAAGTGCCACGCCTTGCGCGCGTGCGGCCGCGCCGAGTTCGGCTGCGGCGCCGTCCATGTCCGGGCTGTGCAGCGTGGCCAGCCTGTCGAACTCGGGCAGGGCGGCGCGCAACAGCGCGATCTGGCGCGCGGGCGGTTGGTCGAGTATGAGCGCGGTATGGGGGCCGTGCCCCGGGGCACGCTGCAGGGCGTCGAGCGTGGCGCGCGACAGCAGCGCATGGATCACGGGGGTCGATGTGCCGAGGCCGGCGCCGGCCCCTGCGCTGCCGAAGGTGACGATCAGGGTGGCCGTGGCGAGCGTGGCCGCGTCGGCGTCCTGCGGGGCGCGGGTTTCGATGCGGGGCGCAGGAGGATGGGCGCTCAGGGTCGCCGCGAAGGCGCCCAGCGCCTGCTGGTGCACCGGGTCGTCGGTCTGCGCGATGATGACGATGAGGGCGCCGGGTGGCGCCGCATGCGCGTTGGACTGCATGCATGGGAGGGCCGCTGCGAGCACGAGCGATGCGAACGGAAGCCACGAGCGCAGCGTGCGCCAAAGTCCGTGTGGGTTCATCCCGTGATGCCTCGGCCGGACGCGGGCGCAGGCGTCTGCTCGGAGTGCTCGCGGTCGTCAGGGAGGTTGGCTCGCATCGAGGCGGTGGGTCCGGGCGTGCTTCGAGCGGCGCGCGTGCGCCGATAGAGGAGAACGTGCGCGATTTTCCCCGCTTTTTGCGCAGGGGCATAGGGGGTGCGAGGCGCGCGTGATATGTTGGGCGCGTTATCGACGAGGGGCGCTGCGCCGGGGATGCGACTGCGCGCGGTGAGGCTGAAGGGGCGAGGCATGACGAAGGTACTGATCGTTGAGGATCACGCGCTCGTGCGCGAGGCGATGGCGCAGCGCCTTGTCCGTATCGAGCCCGGGCTGGTCTGCGTCGAGGCCGCGGATGCGGACGAGGCGCTCGCGCTGCTCGCGTCGGACGAGGAACTCGATCTGGCGATCATCGACCTCATGTTGCCCGGCATGAACGGCTTTTCGCTGCTCTCGATCCTGGCGCGGCGCTTTCCGGATGTTCCGGCGGTGGTCGTGTCGGCGATGGACGATGAGGCCTCGGTGCGTCGAGCGCTCAAGGCGGGGGCGTCGGGTTTCGTGTCCAAGGCCAATTCGGGAGAGGTGCTGGCGCAAGCCGTGCGCGATGTGCTGGACGGCGGCATGCCCACGCCGGTGCGCGCGGCGCGGCGCCCGAGCACGGAGCGCGGGCGCTCGCCGGCCGAGCGCTTCGGGCTGACCGTGGCGCAGACGCGCGTTCTCGAACTGCTCGCGGGCGGACACAGCAATCGCGAGATTGCCGCTTTGCTCGGCCTGACCGAGGGCACGGTCAAGGTGCACATGACCGCGATCTATCGTGCGCTCGGTGTGGGGAGCCGCTCGCAGGCCCTCGTCGCCATCGCGCGCAGCGGCGCGCGCCTCTGATACATCCTGGCCGGGCGCCGGCGCTTCAGTGCGCGCGACGCAGGCCCTGGCTCAGGCGCAGGGGCATCTCCGCCGCCGGCAGGTGCTCGGTCTCGTGCTCGGCTTCGTCGCCGACGCCGGCTTCGGCAAAGTCGATCTCCAGCACCTCCAGCACCTGGCGCGCGACCGCGCGGCAGGCGTTCGCGAGCGGAGTTGGAAGCTGCTCGGGGATGCGCTTGTGCAGCAGCAGCTTCGACGACGACAGCGCATTCACCGGGCGCAGGATGCGGTGGCGATAGGCGCCGAGTAGCTCGGCCACGCTGCGGTCGGCGGCCTCGCGCTGCCAGGCATTGTTTGGCCACTGCGTGGGAATGGCGTAGGCGCGCGGAAACATCTCTAGGTCGCGCAGCACGGTGCGGATGTCCTCGTGCGATTCACGAAAGGGCAGCAGCACGATGTCGGACAGGGCGTAGAGCTTGCGGTCCATCTCGGTGCGGTTGCCGCCGCCGTCGATGACGCCGATCCAGTTCTCGAGCGTACGCAGCTTGTCCGCGACCTTCGTGAGGGCGTCGCGTGTGCGCGCATCGGCGATCACGTAGCGGCGCCCCGCGGGGATGAGCGGCTCGCGCGAGGTGTCGGTGAGCACGCAGGCCGTGCGCTGGCCGAGCAGGCCCAGACCCTGACACAGCATGTGCGACAGCGTGGTCTTGCCCGTTCCGCCCTTGTTGCCGATCACGCAGATGATCTCTGCCATGGTGCTAAGGTCCTTTGCTGGCAATCCGGTTCATGCTGGCCATTATCGGATGAGACCCCCCGCTTTCAGCGCGCGATAAACGGGGCTTCGACGCGCTTATTTTGCCGTTTCGGGCGCTCGCTGCGACCTGATGCGGTAGATGTACAGCCGCGTTCGGCGCCGGTCGTCGAGCTCGACGACCTCGTCCGGCGCGCAGCCGGGCAGCGCAAAACTGTTGCTCACCAACAGGCTGTCGGGGCGCATCTCGCGGCGCGCCTTGTGCCACACCTTGTCCATCGGGACGGGCGAGAGGAAGGCGTACACCAGGTCGAAATCCGCCCAGTCGTGGGCAAAGAAATCGCCGCGCAGGAAGCTCAGATTGGGCACCCCGAGCGCAAGCAGGCGACCGGCCAGCCAGGGCGCGGGCGCGATCTCGATGCCGGTGAAGCGACAGTCGGGGCGGCTGCGCGCGAGCGGACGGAGCAGCGAGCCGGTTCCGGCGCCGATGTCGAGCAGGCGCGCCGGCTGCGCCGGAAGCAGGGCGGATACCGCACGGACGGCGTGGCGATTGCTGAGGTAGAGCGGCACCTGGCTACGAAAGCTGCTCCAGTACACCAGGGCCAGGGTGACGAAGGCGCCGAGGAACCAGCGCGGGTCGATCGCGCTGCGCTGCGCGCCGACCACCGCGGGCAGGAAGGCGAGATGGATCGGCAGCCACCAGCGCGCGCTGCGCAACAGGGCCGCGCTGATGCATGCGGCCGCGGCCTGCACGGCGACCAGCGGCCACAGCCCCGAGACCACGCCTGCGCGCGCGAGCGCGAACGCCACGGCGACTCCGGCGAGCTGGGCGAGCAAGGCTTTGAGGGCTGGGGGCATGAAGGCGGAGGCGGCGCGAAAGGCGCATGATAGCCGCGCCTTGTGTCGACTGCATGGCCGTGCTGCGACCTGTGCCCTGCGCGCCCGCTCAGGCCGGGGGCGGGGGCTCGGCGCGTTTCGGCGCGGGCCGGCATGCGTCGCGCCATCGGTCGAGCAGGGTGTGGGCGTGCTGTGCCGCGGACTGCATCGCGGTCGCCTTCACGTGGCCAAAGCCGCGAATGTGCTCGGGCAGACGTGCCAGCTCGAGCGCCAGCGGCAGGCGGTCGTGGCTCAGGGTTTCGAGCAGCTCGGCGACGATGGATTCGTATTCGACGATCAGCGCGCGTTCGGCGCGACGCTCGGTCGTGTGCCCGAAGGGGTCCCAGCGCGTTCCGCGCAGGCGCTTGAGCCGCGCGAGCAGGCGGAACAGGCGCAGCATGCCGGGGCCGAAGCTGCGTTTGCCGATGTGCCCGGTGTTGGGGTCCGGGCGCGCCAGCAGCGGCGCGGCGAGATGGAAGCGCACCGTGTAGTCGCCCTCGAAGCTCGCCGCGACCTTGGCCCAGAAACCGGGGTCGGCGTACAGGCGGGCGACCTCGTATTCGTCCTTGTAGGCGAGCAGCTTGAAGTAGTTGTGCGCCACGGCTGCGGCCAGTCGGGTGCTGCCGGCGCCGACGCGCTGCGCTTCGATGTCACGCACGCGTTCGACCAGCCGACGATAACGTGCGGCGTAGCCGGCGTCCTGGTAGGCGGTGAGCTCCTCGCTGCGGCGCGCGACGATCTCGTCGAGCGTCGGCGGCTGGCTCGTCTGCGCCGCGGCGGGCAGGGCGTGACGCTCGACCGCGGCCTGCTCGTGGGCGGCACGCCGGCCCCACAGGAAGGCGCGGCGGTTCATCTCGACCGCAACGCCGTTGAGCGCGATCGCCTGCATCAGCGCGTCCTCCGACACCGGCACCATGCCCTGTTGCCAGGCAAAGCCGAGCAGAAACAGATTGGAGGCGATGCCGTCGCCCAGCAGCCGGGTCGCCAGCGTCTGGGCGTCGACGAAGCGCAGCGCGCCGCGCTCGGCTGGCAGCGCGTCGTCGTGCCTGCGCGCCTCCTGCCCGAGCGCGCTGCCGATCGCCGCCTGCATGCGTGCCTGTGGGAACTGCCAGTCAGGGTTGCGGGCGAACTCGGCGGTCGGCGTCTCGGCCAGGTTGACTACCGCGCGCGTGCGCCCGGCGGCCATCTTGGCCAGGGCCTCGACGCTGGCGCTGACGATGAGGTCGCCGCCGATCACCGCGTCGGCCTCGCCGGCGGCAATGCGCACCGCGTGCAGGTCGTCGGGGCGGTCGGCGATGCGGATGTGGCTGTACACCGAGCCGCCTTTCTGCGCGAGGCCGGTCATGTCGAGCACGGTAACGCCCTTGCCGTCGAGGTGGGCGGCCATGCCGATCAAAGCGCCGATGGTGATCACCCCGGTGCCGCCGACGCCGGTGACCAGGATGCCGTAAGGGCGGGTGGTGGCGGGCAGCGTGGGCGCGGGCGGGATGCCGAAGTGCGCGTCGTCGGCGGCCAGCGCCGTGCCCTTGCGCAGCTGCCCGCCTTCGAGGGTGATGAAGCTCGGGCAGAAGCCCTTGAGGCAGGAGTAATCCTTGTTGCACGAGGACTGGTCGATCTGGCGCTTGCGGCCGAACTCGGTCTCGACCGGAACGATCGACATGCAGTTCGACTGCACGCCGCAGTCGCCGCAGCCCTCGCACACCGCCTCGTTGATGAACACGCGCCGCGCCGGATCGGGGAAGGTGCCGCGCTTTCTGCGCCGGCGCTTCTCGGCGGCGCAGGTCTGGTCGTAGATCAGCGCGGTGACGCCGCCCGATTCGCGCAGCTCGCGCTGGATGGCGTCGAGCTCGTCGCGGTGGCGGATCGGCACGTGCGGGATGTCGGCGGGACCGTAGGCACGCTCGGTGCCGTCGGTGACGACGACGATGTTGTGCACGCCCTCGGCCTGCAGCTGGCGAACGATGATCGGCACGTCGAGCGGGCCGTCGTGGGGCTGGCCGCCGGTCATCGCCACCGCGTCGTTGTAGAGGATCTTGTAGGTGATGTTCACTTTGGCCGCCACCGCCTGGCGGATCGCCATCAGCCCGGAGTGGAAGTAGGTGCCGTCGCCGAGGTTGGCGAAGATGTGCTTCTCGCGCGTGAACGGCGCCTGGCCGACCCAGGGCACCCCTTCGCCGCCCATGTGGCTGAAGGTGGCGGTGCGCCGCTCGGGCATCCAGGTGACCATGTAGTGGCAGCCGATGCCGGCCAGCGCGCGGCTGCCTTCGGGTACGTGGGTGGAGGTGTTGTGCGGGCAGCCCGAGCAGAAGGTGGGCACGCGGTCGGCGCTGAAGCTGCGCTGCGCGAGCGCGGCCTCCTTGGCTTCGAGGAAGGCCAGCCGGGCGTGGATGCGCTCGGAGGTGAAGAAGCGATCGACGCGCGCCGCGATCACGCGCGCGATCATCGCCGGGGTGAGCTCGCCGGCGGCGGGCAGCAGCCAGTCGCCGTGGTCAATGGTGCCTTCGGCGCGTTCGATGCGCGCCCATTCGCCCTTCTCGTCGAACTTGCCGATCACGCGCGGGCGCACGTCCCGGCCCTGCGTGTCCCTCCAGTTGTAGAGCTCTTCCTTCAACTGGTACTCGAGCAGCTGGCGCTTTTCCTCCACCACCAGGATCTCGTCCAGCCCCTCGGCGAAGTGGCGCACGCCGTCGGCTTCGAGCGGCCACACCATGCCGACCTTGTACAGGCGGATGCCGATCTCGGCGGCCAGCGCGTCGTCGATGCCGAGGTCGTCGAAGGCCTGGCGCACGTCGAGATAGCTCTTGCCGCTGGTGATGATGCCCAGGCGCGGCGCGGGCGAGTCGATGACGATGTGGTTGAGGCGGTTGGCGCGTGCGTAGGCGAGCGCGGCGTAGAGCTTGTAGTGCAGCAGGCGCTTTTCCTGCACCAGCGGCGGATCGGGCCAACGGATGTTGAGGCCGTCCGCAGGCAGCGCGAAGTCGGTGGGGATGACGACCTGCACGCGTGCCGGGTCGATGTCCACCGAGGCCGAGGTCTCCACCGTGTCGGCGAGCGCCTTGAACGCCACCCAGCAGCCCGAATAGCGCGACAGCGCAAAGCCATGCACGCCGAAGTCGATGTAGTCCTGCACGCCCGCGGGCGCGAGAACCGGCATCATCATCGACTTGAAGAAGTGATCGGTCTGATGGGGAAGGGTGGACGACTTGGCAGCGTGATCGTCGCCGGCCACCACCAGCACGCCGCCGTACCGCGCGCTGCCGGCGGCGTTGGCGTGGCGGAACACGTCGCCGCAGCGGTCCACGCCCGGGCCCTTGCCGTACCACATGGCGAACACGCCCTGGTAGTCGGCCTGCGGGCTCAGATCGACCTGCTGCGAGCCCCACACCGCGGTCGCGGCGAGGTCTTCGTTGACGCCGGGCTGGAACACGATGTGGCGCGACTGCAGGTGCGGCCTGGCCTTCCACAGCGTCTGGTCGAGCCCGCCGAGCGGCGAGCCACGGTAACCGGACACGAAGCCCGCGGTGTTGAGGCCGGCGGCTTCGTCACGCGCCTTCTGGATCAGCAGCAGCCTGACCAGCGCCTGATAGCCGGTGAGATAGACGCGCCCGGCGCTCAGCGTATAGCTGTCGTCCAGGCTCGGGCTGCGGCCGCTCGTGCTTGTGTCGGGGGCTGCCATGCGTGTCTCCTCCTGTGCGGGACCGCGGCGCAGGGTGTCGCGCGCTCCTGCCACCCATGCCTTGTGGGCCGGGCGGCGGGGATGTCCGAATGCAGACTAGACGCGCAGGGCGGAGGACTCAATCAATGAATACCCTGAAGCGCCCGCCTCGGCGCCTACAGCCCCGGGACCACCTTGCCGGGGTTGAGCAGGTTGTGCGGGTCGAGCGCGAGCTTGATCGCACGCATGAAATCGACCGCCTCGCCATGTTCCTGCACCAGGAAGCCCTGCTTGCCGATGCCGATGCCGTGCTCACCGGTGCAGGTCCCGCCCACGGCGAGCGCGCGCTCCACGATGCGACGGTTCAGCGCACCGGCTCTCTCGACTTCGTCCGTATCGGCCGGATCGACGAGGATGATGGCGTGGAAGTTGCCGTCGCCCACATGGCCGACGATCGGCGCGATCAGGCCGCTGGCTTCGATGTCGTCCTGCGTTGCGCTCACGCATTCGGCCAGGGTCGAGATCGGCACGCACACGTCGGTGGTGATGGCGCGGCTGTTGGGGCGCAGGTTCAGGCTGGCGAAATACGCGTCGTGGCGCGCGGCCCACAGCCGGCTGCGGTCTTCGGGGCGGTCGGCCCACTCGAAATCGAGGCCGCCGTGCTCGCTCGCGAGTTCCTGTACGGTGTGAGCCTGTTCGTCCACGCCGGCGGGGCTGCCGTGGAACTCGAAGAACAGCATCGGCGCCTCGCGCAGCGTGGTCTTGCTGAAGCGGTTGATCGCGCGCACGCCGAGTTCATTGACCAGCTCGATGCGCGCCACCGGCACGCCGAGCTGGATGGTCTGGATCACGGTGTTGACCGCCGACACCACGTCGGGAAAGGCGCACACCGCGGCCGAAGTCGCCTCCGGCAGCGGGTGTAGCCGGACGGTGAGCTCGGTGATCACGCCCAGGGTGCCTTCCGAGCCGACGAGCAGCCGGGTCAGGTCGTAGCCGGCGGACGACTTGCGCGCCCGGCCACCGGTGCGGATCACGCGCCCGTCGGCCATCACTGCGGTGAGTCCGAGCACGTTCTCGCGCATCGTCCCGTAGCGCACCGCGTTCGTGCCCGACGCGCGCGTCGCCGCCATGCCGCCGAGCGAGGCGTCTGCGCCGGGATCGATCGGAAAGAACAACCCGGTGCCGTGCAGCTCGGCGTTGAGCTGCTTGCGTGTCACGCCGGCCTGCACCACCACCAGCATGTCCTCGGCGCGGATGTCGAGCACCTTGTTCATCTCGCTGCAGTCGATGCACACGCCGCCGCGCGTGGCCAGGATGTGGCCTTCGAGCGAGCTGCCGACGCCGAAGGGGATCAGCGGGACGTCGAATTCGCCGCAGGCGCGCACGACTTCGGCGACCTCGTCCGTGGAATGCACGAACACCACCGCGTCGGGGGCAGCGTCGGGAAAGTGCGATTCGTCGTGGCCGTGGTGTGCGCGAATGCTCTCGGCGCGGCTCAGGCGCATGCCGAAGCGCGCCTCCAGGCGTTGCGCGAGCGCTTCCGGGAAGGGGCGGCGGAGGGCTTGTTCGGATGGCTTCATGTCTCGTGCTCCGATGGATCGAAAGCTCGCGATTATCGCCGACGCATGCCGTGCGGGCCGTGCGCCGTGTGGCCCCGGGCGGCGAAACTGGCCGTGCTGGCGCCTCGAGCAAAAAATTCACGAAACTATTTGACAGGCTCAGGAGAGAGCTCTATAGTGCGGGGCTTCCCGGATGGAGGGATACCCAAGCGGTCAACGGGATCAGACTGTAAATCTGACGGCTCAGCCTTCGAAGGTTCGAATCCTTCTCCCTCCACCAAGTTTCAGCCGCGCCGCAGCTTGATGCGGACGGCGTAGCGGATGCAGTGAATCGGCTGCGAGTGTTGTGCAAGCGGTGTGCAGTCGAACGCAGTTGCAAGCGTGTGCGGGTGTAGCTCAATGGTAGAGCAGAAGCCTTCCAAGCTTATGACGAGGGTTCGATTCCCTTCACCCGCTCCAGTAGTGCTGCGTTTGCAAAGTTTCGGCGCCCATGTAGCTCAGTGGTAGAGCACTCCCTTGGTAAGGGAGAGGCCACGTGTTCAATCCACGTCATGGGCACCACTCATTTTCTGCCTGGCCTGGGCGGCGGCCCACGTACGTGGCCGCCGCGCCGGTTTTTCTGGTTCTGATTTTAAGGATAGCGATATGGCTAAGGGTAAGTTTGAGCGGACGAAGCCGCACGTGAACGTTGGTACCATCGGTCACGTCGACCACGGCAAGACCACGCTGACCGCAGCGATCACCACGATCCTGTCGAAAAAGTTCGGCGGCGAGGCGAAGGACTATGCCTCGATCGACAGCGCGCCGGAAGAGAAGGCGCGCGGCATCACCATCAACACCGCGCACGTCGAGTACGAGACCGCGACCCGTCACTACGCGCACGTCGATTGCCCGGGCCACGCCGACTACGTCAAGAACATGATCACCGGTGCGGCGCAGATGGATGGCGCGATCCTGGTGTGCTCGGCCGCGGACGGTCCGATGCCGCAGACGCGCGAG
>DITC01000040.1 GCA_002422685.1 Thauera sp. UBA6194
TTCTCGGCCACAACGTGATGCAGCGCTTTCGTGAGGCAGCAAGCCGGGAGGGGGTGATGCTGGTGTGTTGTCGGCGCTCGACATGCGCCTTGCAGCAGGCGTTGGGGCGACGCCTGGGGGAGCATTGCGCGACTTGCGAGGTGAAGTGCGATCGCCGCGGCGAGCGTCGCGCGCTTAAGGCCTGATCGTGTGAATGCACGCGTCCACAAGCAACAAGCCCGGACAAATCGTCCGGGCTCGTTGTTTTGCGTGTCTTGATGGGCGCTTCGCCAGAGTCTGCGTCAGCGCGCCGAGAGCAGGGCGGGCGCTCGGCTCATGCCGCCTTCTTCGATCAGGCGGCGGGCGCCGGTGAAACGTTTTGCCCAGTAGCGCGTGGCGATGCTCTCGACCCGCACCTTGCCGCCGCTGGAAGGCGCATGGACGAACTTGCCGTCGCCCAGGTAGATGCCGACGTGCGAGTAGGTGCGGCGCATCGTGTTGAAGAACACGAGGTCGCCCGGCTGGAGTTGCTTGCGGCTGATCTTGTCGCCCAGGCCGGCCATCTGCGCTGCGGTGCGCGGCAACTTCAGCCCGACCGCGTTGCGAAACACGTTCAGCACCAGCCCGCTGCAGTCCAGGCCGGCTTCACGGGACGTGCCGCCATAGCGATAGGGAATGCCTAGATAGGACAGCGCCTCGAACACGAGTTGCGCGGAAAGGTCTTCGACCCCCGATGCGGCAGTGTTCGGCAAGCTCTGCGCGCGCACGAAGTCGCTCGCGTACGCGGCGGGTGCGCAGGCGGTCGAGAGCAGCAGGGCGAGGGCAATAGCACGAATATGCATTGGGCGGAATATACGTATCGGGCTGATGCTTGTAAATGAAAATGTCCGCACCGCCGGCGAGGGGGGCGGACATATTTCACGCATCCGGGCACGCCCGGCGCATTCAGCATTCAGATCTTGAGCTTGTGGCGGTAGGCCTGCTCGTGCTCGGCGAGCGCGCGGGGTGTCGCGACAGCGAGCGAGAGCGCCCGTGACTGCGCCGCGAGCAGAAGCTGCGCAACCGCCCACGCGTCGCCGAGCGCGTGGTGGCGCTGAAACGTCTCGATACCGAACGCGGCCATCCAGTCGCCGAGCCGACTCGGGCGTTCGAGCTTTTCGGGGAACAGCGAGGGCAGCAGGAAGTAAAGGTCGATCCAGAGAAAGTCGGTGGTGAGCCCGAGCTGTTCCTGCAGCGCGCGCTCGAGCATGTTGCGGTTGAAAGAGGCGTTGAACACCACGATCGGGTTTTTGCCGGCCACGCCGAGCAGGCCGACGAGCGTTTCGGCCGGGGCGGGTTCGAGCCGGGCGTAATAGGCGTCCGCGGGGCGGATCAGGCCGCCGTCCACGCCCAGCGCAGCGACCGCGAGCAGGCGATCGCGCTCCAGATCGAGGCCGCTGGCCTCGGTGTTGAGGACGACATAGCGCGTCTCGAAGTGCGAGCGGCTCTGCTGCGCGCGCGGCAGCGCCTGCCATGCGACGAGGTCCTGCTCGGCTTGTGCGCCGAGCTTTTGAGCGCCGCCGCGGGCGGCCTTGAGGCGGGCGAGCAGGTTCATAGCTGGTAGTCCAGCTTGAGCCGCAACTGGAGCTTGCGCGCCTGGCGGAAGGCTTCCTTGAGGATGCGGCGGTCGAGCTCGTTGAGCGACTCGGGGTTGATGCGGTTGTCGTCAGGCGTGTCGTGCTCGGTTTCGAGGTGCTGGGAGCGCAGGCGCAGCAGCTGGATGAAGTTGAAGCCGTCGGTGATGGCGTCGACTTCCTCGCTCGAGGTCCCGATCTTGACGCTCGCCTGGCGCAGGCGCTGGACCGTGCTGCTGGAGTCCACCCCGGTGCGCAGGGCGAGGATGCGCGCCACGTCCACGAACAGGCGCGCGCCGGATTTCTTCAGGTCGATCGTGCCGTCGTCCTCGAGCACGAAGTCGCGGATGCGCCCCAGCGGTGGCATGACCTTGAGGGCGTTGACCGCCATCATGCGCAGGAAGGTGCTGTTGCCCTTGACCGTCTTGTTGAGCCAGGTCCGAAGCTGGTTTTCGAAGCGCTCGTTGCCGAACAGGATGCGGAAATCGAAGAAGATCGAGGCGTTGAGCAGGGCCTGCGGGTCGGGCTCGCGGATCCAGTTGCCGAAGCGCGACTTCCACTCTTCGAAGGTGAGGCAGAGCTCGGGGTTGCTCGCCATGATGTTGCCCTTGCAGAGCGGGAATCCGCAGGCGGCGAGGCCTTCATTGACGGTCTGTGCAAAGGCGAGCAGGCGCTTGCGCGCGCCGTCGACCGACTGGCCTTCGGCGACGCGAAAGATGATGCCGTTGTCCTGGTCTGTGGACAGGGTCTGTTCGTGCCGGCCCTCGGAGCCGAACGCGAACCAGCCGAAGTCGATGCCGAGCAGGTCGTGCTGCTCGCGCGCCAGCACGATGATGCGGCGGGTGAGCGCGTCGTTGAGCGCGGAGATGAACTGAGTGAGCTGTTCGGCGCCGATGCCCTGGGCGATGAGGTTGAGCGCGAGCTGGCGGATGTCGCGGCTGGCGCGCTGCAGGGCCTCGATGTCGGCGGCGTTGTCGATGCCGGCGCGGATCTGGCGCAGGCTGATGCGCTGCAGCGAGAACAGGTCGCGCTCGGACACCACGCCCTTGAGCTCGCCTTCGACGTCGACGACGAGCAGGTGGCGCACGCCGTGCGTGGCCATCTCGAGCGCGGCGTCGTAGGCCGAGGCCGACAACGGCAGCTGGTGCGGGTTGGCGGTCATCAGCTCGCCGACCGGGCGCGCGAGGTCGAAGCCGGCGAGGATCACGCGCGGCAGCAGGTCGCTCTGGGTGAGCACGCCGACCGGGCGCTTTTGCGCGTCGACCACCACCATGCAGCCGAGGTGGAGCTCGCTCATGCGCTCGAGCGCCTGGCGGGTGGGCGTGTCGGGGGTGACGAAGACCGGCTCCTTCTGGATCAGCTTGCCGAGCGCGGTCGTCATCGTCTGCTGCTCGGCAGCGCGCTGCGCGAAGGTGGTCTGCAGCTGCTGGCGCGACTGGGTGAGCAGGCTGGCGATGTACTGCGTGCAGAACAGGTGGAACACCGGGCTGATCTGCATCAGATGCAGGAAGTCGTCGGCCGTGATCTGGAAGCAGAAGCTGTCCTCGACCGCCACGTAGGCGTTGGTCGAGGGCCGCCGCGCGGAGATCGCGCCGATCGGGAAGCACTCGCCCGGCCCGAGCGTGAGGCTGGCGTATTCGGTGACCGTGGTGGAGCCGGTCTGGCGGGCCTGGATCTTGCCCCGCTGCACGATGTGAAAATGCGCGGGCACACCCATCTCGGGGGTGAGGATGTCTGCGCCGCGTGGGAAGAAGCCCAGCACCGCGCGCTCGGCGAGGAAGGCGAGGGCCTCGGCTTCCATGCGGTCGAAGGGCGAGAAGTTGCGCAGGAAATCGGTGCTGGCGCCCACCAGCAGCTTGGCGGCTTCGTTACTCATGAGGGCTCGGTCGGCAAGGTGATCCGGCCATTATAGGTGAGCCCGGTGGCGCCGCGGCGATGGCGCTGCCGCGCGCCGGAATCCGGCCCGAGGCAGCGTGTCGCGCCCCGTTCAGAGCACCTCGGCGGCGTAATCCGCCAGCCGCGAGCGCTCGCCACGCTGCAAGGTGATGTGACCGGCGTGGCCCCAGCCCTTGAAGCGGTCGACGACGAAGGTCAGACCCGAGGAGCCCTCGGTGAGGTAGGGCGTGTCGATCTGCGCGATGTTGCCCATGCACACCACCTTGGTGCCTGGTCCGGCGCGGGTGATCAGGGTCTTCATCTGCTTGGGCGTCAGGTTCTGCGCTTCGTCGATGATGAGGAACTTGTTCAGGAAGGTGCGTCCGCGCATGAAGTTCAGGCTCTTGATCTTGATGCGGCTGCGGATCAGGTCGCGGGTGGCGGCGCGGCCCCAGTCGCCGCCTTCGCCGGTGGTGCCGTTGAGTACGTCGAGGTTGTCCTCGAGCGCGCCCATCCACGGTGCCATCTTCTCTTCCTCGGTGCCGGGCAGAAAGCCGATGTCCTCGCCGACCGACACGGTGACGCGGGTCATGATGATCTCGGCGTAGCGCTTGGTCTCGAGCACCTGGGTGAGCCCGGCGGCCAGCGTCAGGAGGGTCTTGCCGGTACCGGCCTGGCCGAGCAGGGTGATGAAGTCGATGTCCGGGTTCATCAGCAGGTTGAGCGCGAAGTTCTGCTCGCGGTTGCGTGCGGTGATGCCCCAGATGTTGTTCTTCTGGTGGGTGTAGTCGGTCAGCGTCTCGAGCACCACGCTGCGGCCTTCCTTCTCCTTCACCCAGGCCTGCAGCGGCGGTTCGTCGTCCTGGTAGACGAACTCGTTGACCAGCATGTCGGGCGCGAGCGGACCGCTCAGGCGGTAGTAGGTGCGCCCTTCTTCCTTCCACGACTGCATGCCGCGCCCGTGCGCGTCCCAGAAGTCGGCCGGCAGCTCGCGTGTGCCGGAGTACAGCAGGTCGCTGTCCTCGAGCACCTTGTCGTTGAAGTAGTCCTGCGCGGCCAGCCCGAGCGCACGCGCCTTGATGCGCATGTTGATGTCCTTGGACACCAGGATGACTTCGCGCCCGGGGTGCTTCTCGGCGAGGAACATCACCACCGCGAGGATCTGGTTGTCGCCGCGCGCGGTGGGCAGCGCCGCGGGCAGCGCGACGTCGATCGCTTCGGTCTGCAGGTAGAGCCGGCCGGTGGCCTGTCCGCGCGAGGGGGCGTCGAGCGCGATGCCGGCGTCGATGCCGTTTTCTGACGAGCACACGATCTCGTCGAGCATGCGGCTGGCCTGGCGCGTGTTGCGCGCGACCTCGGTGGTGCCCTTCTTGTTGTTGTCGAGCTCCTCGAGGGTCATGATCGGCACGTACAGATCATGCTCTTCGAAGCGGAACAGGCTGGTGGGGTCGTGCATCAGCACGTTGGTGTCGAGCACGAAGAGCTTGCGCGTGGGCTCGGTCGTGCTGCGGCGCGTGCTCTTGCGTGCGGGGCTCGCAGTGTCGGAGGCGTCGGCCGCGCGCTTGCGGCGGGTGCTCTTCGGTGCTGCGGCAGCCTTGGGGTCGGCGGCGGAGGCTTTGCGTTTCGCGGGCATGTTGGGGCGGGTCCGGTCGGTGGCGGTGGCCGTGGGCGAGAGGGCGGGGTGGTAGCGAGCCCGCCGTGCCGTCAGAGGGTGCGCGCGGCGGCGAGCACTTCCTCGGCGTGGCCGGGCACCTTCACGCCGCGCCACTCGCGCGCGATGTTGCCCTCGGCGTCGATCAGGAAGGTGCTGCGCTCGATGCCGCGCACCTGCTTGCCGTAGATGTTCTTGAGCTTCATGACCCCGAAGGCTTCGCAGGCCTGCTCCTCGGGATCGGAGATGAGCTCGAAGGGCAGTTCCAGCTTGGCCTTGAAGTTTTCGTGGCTCTTGAGACTATCGCGGCTGAGGCCGAAGACCTCGCACCCGGTCGCGGCGAAATCCGCATGCAGCCCCCCGAAGTCGCGCGTCTCGTTGGTGCAGCCGGGTGTGTTGTCCTTGGGGTAGAAGTAGATCACCACCTTGCGGCCACGCAGCGCGGACAGGGTGATCGTGTTGCCGCCGGTGGCGGACAGGCTGAAGTCGGGGGCGGGTTGTGCGCTCATGCGTTCTTTCCTGCGGTGATTGGCGAGGTGAAGGCAGCGCGCGTCGCAGGCCAACGAGAGGCCTTCGGCGGGCGCTGCGATGGCCTCAGGGTAGCCGAAACCCCGGGCGCCGGTGAACATCTTGTTGAGCGGAGATTACCGCTTCGTTGCAGCGTCCGTCGGCTGTTCACGGTGCTCGTGGAGCAGGGCGAGCACGACCGCGCGGCCTTCGGCGACGAGGATGTTGTACGTGCGGCAGGCCGCCGCAAAATCCATGAACTCGAAGCCGATGCGCGCTTCGACGAGGCCGCGCAGAATTTCCGGCGACGGAAAGCGTTGCCGGCGGCCGGTGCCGACGAGGAGGATTTCGCCGCCCAACTCGGTCGCGGCCACGAGGTCCTCGTGCCTGAGCCCGGACAGGTCGCCTGCGGCCCCTGCCGCCCAGCCGGTGACCACGCGCTCCGCGCTCACGAGCAGGTTGCCCTCGTGGCGTACCTTGTTGATCATGACGTGGTCGTCGGCGTAGCCGGTGACGACGTGGGTGTTGGCGAGCTTGTCCTGGTAGAGCTTCATTGCAGGGTCCTGGATACGGAGCCGGCCGTTGGGCCGGCCGATTCGGGTGAAATTGCCGGGGTGCGGGAGCGCGGCTAAGATAGCAATCTTTTGCGACGTCGGAAAACGGCGGCGCGGTTTCCATTTTTTCGGGAAGGGCAGGCATGAAAGCGGTGAACAAACTCGAGCTCGCGACGGCAACTCCGGAACCGGTGGCCAAGGCCGAGGCGGGTGTCCCCGCGCCGCGCCCGATCCGCAAGTCCGCCAAGCTCGCCGAGGTCTGCTACGACATCCGCGGCCCGGTGCTGGTTCGCGCCAAGCAGATGGAAGACGAAGGCCACAAGATCATCAAGCTCAACATCGGCAACCTCGCCGCGTTCGGCTTCGATTCGCCCGAAGAGATCCAGATGGACATGATCCGCAACCTGCCCAACGCGGCCGGTTATTCGGACTCGAAGGGCATCTTCGCCGCGCGCAAGGCGGTGATGCACTACACCCAGCAAAAGGGCATCAAGGGCGTCACCATCGAGGACATCTACATCGGCAACGGGGTGTCCGAGCTCATCGTGATGGCGATGAACGCGCTGCTCGACGCCGGCGACGAGGTGCTGGTGCCGGCGCCCGATTACCCGCTGTGGACCGCGGCGGTGAGCCTGTCGGGCGGCAGGCCGGTGCATTACCTGTGCGACGAGTCCAAGGGCTGGCTGCCGGACATCGAGGACATGCGCGCCAAGATCAACGCCAACACGCGCGCGATCGTGGTGATCAACCCGAACAACCCGACCGGCGCGGTGTATCCGGACGAGACGCTCAAGCAGATCATCGAGCTCGCCCGCGAGCACGACCTGATCATCTACGCCGACGAGGTCTACGACAAGGTGCTGTACGACGGCATCAAGCACACCTCGATGGCGGCGCTGTCCGAGGACGTGCTCACCATCATCTTCAACGGCCTGTCCAAGAACTACCGTTCCTGCGGCTACCGCGCCGGCTGGATGGTGGTGTGCGGCGACAAGCGCCGCGCCGGCGACTACATCGAGGGCCTCAACATGCTGGCCTCGATGCGGCTGTGCGCCAACGTGCCCGGCCAGTACGCGATCCAGACTGCGCTCGGCGGCTACCAGAGCATCGACGACCTGGTCGCCGAGGGCGGACGCATGCGCCGCCAGCGCGACCTGGCGTGGGAGCTGATCACGAAGATCCCGGGCGTCACCTGCGTCAAGCCGCAGGCCACGCTTTACATGTTCCCGAAGCTCGACCCGAAGATTTACCCGATCGAGGACGACCAGGCCTTCATCGCCGAACTGCTCGAAGAAGAGCGTGTGCTGCTGGTGCAGGGTTCGGGCTTCAACTGGCCCCACCCGGATCACTTCCGCCTCGTCTTCCTGCCCCACGAGGACAGCCTGCGCGATGCGATCGCCCGCGTCGCGCGCTTCCTCGAGGGTTACCGCAAACGCCACGGCACCTGAGCGGCGGCGGCTCGTTCCTCACACCTCACTCCTCACTTCTTACGCACACCATGAAACCTATCAATGTTGGCCTGCTGGGCATCGGTACCGTCGGCGGCGGCACCTTCACCGTTCTGAAGCGTAACGCCGAGGAAATCACCCGGCGCGCCGGTCGTCCGATCGTCATCACCACCGTCGCGGACAAGAACCTCGAGCTCGCGCGCAAGGTCACCGGTGGCGACGTCAAGCTCACCGACGACGCCTTCTCGGTGGTGGCCGACCCCGAGATCGACATCGTCGTCGAGCTCATCGGCGGCTACGGCGTGGCCAAGGAGCTGGTGCTCAAGGCGATCGAGAACGGCAAGCACGTGGTCACCGCCAACAAGGCGCTGCTGGCNNTGCTGGCCGTGCATGGCAACGAGATATTCAGCGCGGCGCAGGCGCGTGGCGTGATGGTGGCCTTCGAGGCCGCGGTCGCCGGTGGCATCCCGATCATCAAGGCGCTGCGCGAAGGCCTCACCGCCAACCGCATCGAATGGCTGGCCGGCATCATCAACGGCACGACCAACTTCATCCTGTCCGAGATGCGCGACAAGGGCCTGCCCTTTGCCGAGGTGCTCAAGGAGGCGCAGGCGCTCGGCTATGCCGAGGCCGACCCGACCTTCGACATCGAGGGCGTGGACGCCGCGCACAAGGCCACGATCATGAGCGCGATCGCCTTCGGCATCCCGATGCAGTTCGACAAGGCCTACATCGAAGGCATCAGCAAGCTCGACTCGGTCGACATCGCCTACGCCGAGCAGCTCGGCTATCGCATCAAGCTGCTGGGGATCGCGCGCCGGCGCGACAACGGCGTCGAGTTGCGCGTGCATCCGACCCTGATCCCGGAGAAGCGCCTGATCGCCAACGTGGATGGCGCCATGAACGCCGTGCTCGTGCAAGGCGACGCCGTCGGCGCGACGCTCTACTACGGCAAGGGTGCCGGCGCCGAGCCTACCGCCTCGGCCGTGATCGCCGATCTGGTCGACGTCACCCGCCTGCACACCTCCGACCCCGAGCACCGCGTGCCGCATCTGGCCTTCCAGCCCGATCAGGTGCGCGATGTGCCGGTGCTGCCGATCGAGGAGGTCGTGACCTCCTACTACCTGCGCATGCGCGTCGAGGACAAACCGGGGGTGCTCGCCGACATCACCCGCATCCTCGCCGACAGCGACATCTCGATCGAGGCGCTGAGCCAGAAGCAGGCAGCCGAGGGCGAAACCCACACCGACATCATCCTGCTCACCCATCAGACGGTCGAGAAGCGCGCCAATGCCGCGATCGCCCGCATCGAGGCCTTGCCGGTGGTGCAGGGCAAGGTCACCAAGCTGCGCATGGAAAGCCTGTGAAGCTGCTCGAGGTGTGCTGACCGAAGGCCGCGCCCCTGACCGGGTGCGGCCTTCTTGCTTGTGGGCTCGCCGAGCCCCGTTCCGAGGAACCGAAACGTATGAAGACCAATGTGGATCAGGTGTTCACCGGCCGGGTGGGCATGCTGCTGCCCAGCGGCGAGGCGAGCGGCATCGTCAAGTCGGCCGTCGCGGGACGGCTCATGCTGGGCGCGACCGGGCTCGAGGGCGACGAGCAGGCCGATCTGCGCCACCACGGCGGTGTGGACAAGGCGCTGCACCATTATCCGGTCGAGCACTATGCGGTGCTGGCGGCCGAGTGGCCGCAGTGTGCGGACAAGGTGGGCGCGGGCTTTCTCGGTGAGAACATCAGCACGCATGGGCTGACCGAGCACGACCTGTGCATCGGCGACGTGCTCGCCCTGGGGGCGGCGCGCGTGCAGGTCAGCCAGACGCGCTCGCCGTGCTGGAAGATCGATCTGCGCCTCAAGGTGGAGGGGGCCTCGCGCTTCGTCGAGGCGGCCGGCATCACCGGCTGGTACTACCGTGTGCTGCAAGCGGGCGAAATCGGCGCGGGTGACACGCTCGAGCTGCTCGAACGCCCCAACCCCTGGCTCACGTTGGCGCATTACTGGGATTCCGTGACGGCGCACCGCCCTGATCCGGAGCTGCTGCGCCGCATCGCCGCCGCCCCGGGCCTGGCCGCCGACAAGGCCAAGCGCTGGGTCGAGCGGGCGGACTGGCTGGTGTCGAATGGCGAAAAGTGAGCGGGCCGTGGCGGGCGAACCACCTGGCGATTCGCTGTGCGCCTGCGTCCGCGGCATGCGCCGTGGGCGGCCGGAGCATCTGCCGCGTCAGGCTGTCGAGCTTTATTCGATGATTGCGCCTAGACTCGAATCTGGCGCCCGGGGAGTGACCGCATGGCTTTCAAGCTCACCGTCTTTGTCGCGATCCTGATCGCCATTGCCGTGCTCGGCACGCGCGGCTATCGCCGTGCGGTTCAGCGCTTCGAAGCGCAGCAGGGCGACGACTGCGGGCAGTGAGCCCGAGCGCCGATCCATCCCCAAACGACGAGGAGGAATACGCATGTCAGGACACGTCTACAAGCTGGTCGAGGTCGTGGGTTCGTCGAGCGAAGGGACCGACGCCGCGATTCGTGCGGCGATCGAAACCGCCGCGAAGTCCATCCGTCACATCGACTGGTTCGAGGTGGTCGAAACCCGTGGTCATGTGGTCGATGGCAAGGTCGCGCACTTTCAGGTGACGCTGAAGATCGGTTTCCGGCTCGAGGCCGACTGAGACTGAATCAGCAGGGCTGTGAATCACGTGGGGACGAGGGATCGAAGCCCGTCCCCACGTGGCGCCGTGCGTGCGTGCAAGGCTCAGACCGGTACTGCGCCCGTGATCTGGTGCAGGCGGGACACGGTCGCGCCGTCGAGTTGCAGGGCCTGTGCGAGCTGGCGCATGTAGGCCATCTCGGCGGGAGTGTCGAGGTCGATCGCGAGCAGCGATGCGGCATAGACCTCGGCGGCCACGGCCGTGTTCGGCACGTCGCGCACGAGGCCGGCCAAGTCGAGCGGGCGGCGCAGTTCGCTGACGATGAACTGGCGCTCGTCCTCGCTCAGGCCGTCGGCGCCGACCTTGCCGACGATGCGCTGGACTTCGTCCTCGCCGAGCTCGCCATCGGCTTTGGCGGCAGAGATCATCGCGCGCAGAACCAGGGCTTCGGATTCGGGCCCGGTCATGGTCTGGACGTCTTCAGGGGCGAATCCCGGCATGGTCCCGGAGCTGGCCTGATCGCGCCGCTTGTCGGTCCAATTCTTGAGCGCGGCCATGGCGATGGTGGCCAGGATGGCCATGCCGGCGGTGCTGCCGCCCGAAGAGCCGGCCGAGCCGGCGCTGCGCTGTCCGCCGCCGAGCAGGCCACCGAGCAGGTCGCCGATGCCGCCGCCCGAAGGCGCTGCCGGCGGGTTGCCCGCCGAGCCGGAAAGCGCGCCGCCGAGCAGGTCGCCCAGGCCACCGGCGCCACCCGCGCCGGCGCTGCCGCCGCCGCCCAGGACGCCGCCGAGGAGGTCGCCGAGTCCGCCGCCGCCGGCCGGCCTTGCACCGCCGGAGGACTGTGCGCCACCGAGCAGGCCGCCGAGCAGGTCGCCAATGCCGCCGCTACCGACCGCATGGTCCAGACGCGACCGGCCCTGACTTGCCATGCCTTGCTGAAGGATCTGACCGAGAATGTTTCCCAGGCTCATGAGCGGCTCCCGTGTGTTCGTAGAAGATGGCATTGTACTCCCGGCGCACGGTGCGTCCGCGGCGTTTTCAGCGCACAAGGAAGCAAAGCGCCGCGCGTAGACTGGCGCGGCGCCGGGTTTTCGGGCGAGCGGTGATCGTGGCGGGGGGCTTCAGTCCAGGCGCGCGACGCGCGTCGGCGTCGCAGGGGCGTGGTCCTTGAAGTAGCGCTTGATGCCGCGCATCAGGGCGTTGGCCATTTTTTCCTGGTAAGCCTCGTCGTTGAGGCGGCGCTCTTCCAGCGGGTTGCTGATGAAGGCGGTCTCGACCAGCACCGAGGGGATGTCCGGTGCGCGCAGCACGGCAAAGCCGGCCTGTTCGACTTCGGGTTTGTGCAGGCGGTTGATGGTGCCCAACTCGCCGAGCATCGCGCGTCCGAGCCTGAAGCTGTCGTTGATGGTCGCCGTCTGCGACAGGTCGAGCAGGGTGCGCGCGAGGTGGCCGTCCTGGCGCGACAGATTGACTCCGCCCACCAGATCGGCGTCGTTTTCCTTGCGTGCCAGCCAGCGTGCGGCCGAGCTCGACGCGCCGCGCTCGGAGAGCACATACACCGAGCTGCCGTTGGCTTCGGGGCGCACGAAGGCGTCGGCGTGGATGGACACGAACAGGTCCGCACGCACGCGCCGCGCGCGCGCGACGCGCTGATGCAGCGGCACGAAGTAATCGCCGTCGCGGGTCAGCACCGCACGCAGGCCGGGCTCGGCGTCGATCTTGCGCTTGAGGCGGCGTGCGATCGAGAGCGTCACGTTCTTTTCGTAGCTGCCGCCGCGGCCGATCGCGCCCGGGTCTTCACCGCCGTGTCCGGCATCGAGCACTACGGTGTACAGCCGGTTGACCGCGGGCTGTGCGCCTCTGGCGCGGGGGGTGGGCTGGCTCGGCTTGCGACCCGCCACGGTGGATGCGTCGCGCCCGCTGTCGCCCATGGCCGCGTCCATGGGTGAATCCTTGAGGATCAGGGCCATGAGCGGGTCGTGCGCTTCGTTCGGGTGCAGGTCGACGACCAGCCGGTGGCCATAGTCGCCGATCGGTGCGAGCGTGAAGATCTGCGGCTCGACCGGAATCTTGAGTTCGACGACCACGCGGATCACGCCCGGCCGGTTCTGCCCGGCCCGGATGCGGCGGATGTAGGGGTCGCCGTCGAGGACCTTGGACGGCAGGGACTGAAGCACGTCGTTGAGCTCGACGCCGTGCAGGTCGACCACGAGGCGGTCGGGGCCCTGCACCAGCATGTGCTCGAAGCGCAGCGACGACATTCCCTCGAGCGTGATGCGGCTGTACTCGGGCGAGGGCCACACGCGCACGGCGACCAGGCTGGTGCTGGCGGCGTGGCCCACCGGGCTGACGAGCAGGGCGAGCGACGCGCCGGCAAACTTGAGCAGGCGCCGGCGGCTGAACGGCGCTGCGCGCCCGTCGCTGGGCAGCGCGCGCGCGTCCGTGCTCAGATCGGTCGGGGCGTCGGGTCCGCGCCCCGCAAAGCTTTCACCAGTTCGATCGTGCATGTTCGCCCCGCTTCCGTGTTGCTGCGAATCTCCACAAAACGCCCTTCATCGGCCGGGCTCAGGCTTATTTCGACATCGGGAGATGGCAGATAGGGAACGGCCTTGTCGGGCCATTCCACCAGGCACACCCCTTGTCCTGCGAAATATTCGTCGAGTCCTGCGTCCAGATATTCTTCGGGTGAATTGAAGCGATAAAAATCAAAGTGATATAAGTCTAATCTAGAAACTACGTAAGGTTCAATCAAGGTGTAGGTCGGACTCTTCACCTTGCCCTCGTGACCGAGCGCACGCAGCACGCCGCGGGTGAGGGTGGTCTTGCCCATGCCGAGGTTGCCCTGCAGCCAGATCTGCAGCCCGGGCTGCAGGGTTGCGGCCAGCGCGCGACCGAGCGCTTCGGTGTCTTTCTCCGTGTGCAAGTGCGCGCGCAGGCGCACGCCGCTATCATCGGCGGCCTGAATCAACTCGATCATTGGAACCTCTTGACGATGGCAGACAGCCTCGAGGACAAGGCCGTGCAGGCGGGCAGCGATGGTATCGCCGATGGCGCCGATTTTGTTGCGCGCATGAGACAGTGGGCCGTCGAGCTCGGCTTCGATGCGCTCGGCGTGGGCGGCGTGGACCTCTCCGACGCCGAGCCCGGGCTGCAGGCCTGGCTGGAGGCGGGTTTTCACGGCGGGATGGATTATATGGCGCGCCACGGCATGAAGCGCGCGCGTGCTCAGGCGCTTTTGCCGGGCACGGTGAGCGTGATCAGCGTGCGCATGAACTACTGGCCGGACGCCGCGCCGGCCGGGGCCGTGCTGGCCGATCCCGAGCGCGGCTACGTGTCGCGCTACGCGTTGGGGCGCGACTACCACAAGGTGCTGCGCGCCCGCCTGCAGAAGCTCGCCGAGCGCATCGCGGCCGAGGTGCCGCATCAGTACCGCGTGTTCACCGATTCGGCGCCGGTGCTGGAGGTCGAGCACGCCGCGCGCAAGGGCCTGGGCTGGCGCGGCAAGCACACGCTGCTGCTCGATCGCGGCGCGGGATCGTGGTTCTTCCTGGGCGAGATATTCACCGACCTGCCGCTCCCGGCCGACGCGCCGCTCGAGCCGCACTGCGGGCGCTGTACCGCCTGCATCGACGCCTGCCCGACGCGGGCGATCGTGGCGCCCCACACGGTGGACGCGCGGCGCTGCATCTCCTACCTCACGATCGAGCTCGACGGCGCGATCCCCGAGGATTTGCGCCCCTCGATGGGCAACCGTATCTATGGGTGCGACGACTGCCAGCTCGTGTGTCCGTGGAACCGCTTCGCGCGGCTCACCTGCGAGCCCGACTTCGCCCCGCGCCATGGGCTCGACGGCGCGCAGCTGGTCGAACTGTTCGCGTGGACCGCGGGCGAGTTCGCCGAGCGCACTGCCGGCAGCCCGCTCTATCGCATCGGCTACGAGCGCTGGCTGCGCAACATCGCCGTCGCGCTCGGCAACGCGCCCGCGTCGCCGGCGGTGCGCGCGGCGCTGAGCGCACGGGCGCAGGACGACAGCGCGATCGTGCGCGAACACGTCGCCTGGGCGCTGGCCCGGCACGATGCGGCCGCGGCAGGCTAGAATCCGTCCCCCGCAGGTCACGCCTCAGCGCCAGGAGTCCCCAATGGAAGAACGCATCGTCACGCTCGAGACCAAGCTGATGGCGGCCGAAGATCTGCTCGACGAGCTCAACCGCACGGTGTGGCGCCAGCAGCAAGAGCTCGACCTGTTGCGCGAGCAGGTCCGTCAGCTGGCGCAACAGCTGAGGACGATCCAGCCCGCCAGCCCGCTACGCCCCGAGGACGAGATCCCGCCGCACTGGTGAGCGGCCTCAGAAGAGCGCGGCGCCGGTCAGGCGGGCGAGGGGGTCGCGCAGGCCGGTGGTGAGGATCACCAGGATCGGCATGCCGTAGCAGAACAGATCCACGGCCTTGCGGATGCGCGGATGCGCCTCGTGCAGTTCGAGGAAGTAGCGGCTGACGATGAGCAGCTTGATCGCCATGACCAAAGCCACGCCGACCGCGACGGCAAAGCCGTCATCGTCGCCGCTGCCCAGGCGCGCACTGCCGATGCTCAGCACCACCAGCGCCACCCAGGCCAGATCGAGTTTGCGTTCGGAGCTCATGCGGGGCCCTTTCATCCGAGCAGGTAGAACAGCGGGAAGATCATCAGCCACAGCATGTCGGTGACGTGCCAGTAGCAGGCGAAGGCCTCGAGGCCGCCGTGGTCTTCGGGGGTGTAGACGCCCAGGCCGGTGCGCACCATCACCCACAGCATGCCGAGCAGCCCCCAGAACACATGCACCAAGTGGGTGAAGGTGAGGTAGTAGTAGGTGACGATGAACACTCCGGCGCTGCCGTCGAGTCCGTTTGCGAAATTGCGCTGCAGCTCGAAGATCTTGATGCCTGGATAGCCGAGCCCGAACACGAACGCAGCGCCCATCCACTGCAGCGTCTTGCGGCGCTCGCCCTTGCGCATCGCGTGCAACGCGCGTGCGACGCACCAGCCGCTGGTGAGCAGCATCAGCGTGTAGCCGGTGCCGGCGAGCAGCGACAGCCGCGCCGGGCCGGCGCTGAAGGCCTCGGGGTTGTGGGCGCGGGCGACGAAATACACCGCAAAGAGCAGCGCGAATTCGGTGAGTTCACAGAAGATGCCCACCCACATCGCCTTGCTGCCCGGGATGCGGCCGGTGGTGTGCGGCCTCGTGACGGGAGGCGCGGGCGTGGCGGATGGGTCAGGAGCTGCGGTCGTGGAAGGAATGGGCACAGCGATCTGCACGGGTTCGAGTCCGGACCGGCCTGGGGCCGGCGCAAGGGTTTCAATGCGCCGCATGGTGCGCGCTTGCAATCGATCACGCCTTGATGCTGCTCAGAAAACGCCCGCGCCGGGCGGACCTTCGGCCGTGGCGATGGCGGCTGTGCTCGCGCCGGTGCGATAATGCGCGCTGCGCTGTCCTGGAGTTCCTCATGCCGAACCTTCTTGTCCGTGGCCTCGTCGCCTGTCTTGTCCTCGCCCCCGGTCTGGCTGCCGCCGAGACGGTGGGTAGTGTCGACACCGCCTTCAAGTTCATCGGTCGCAACCATCAGGTGGTGGTCGAAGCCTTCGACGACCCCAAGGTCAAGGGCGTGGCCTGCTACGTCTCGCGCGCCCGCACGGGCGGGCTCAAGGGCACCTTCGGCCTGGCCGAGGACACCGCCGACGCATCGGTGGCGTGCAGGCAGGTCGGCGAGATCGGCTTCTCCGAGCCCCTGCGCGAACAGGAAGAGGTGTTCTCGCAGAGCGCCTCCATCCTGTTCAAGAAGGTACGCATCGTGCGCATGGTCGACCCCCGGCGCAACACGCTGGTGTATCTCGTCTATAGCGACAAGCTGATCGAGGGCAGCCCGCAGAACAACGTCACCGCGGTGCCGGTTCCGGCCTCGACCCCGATCCCGCTGCGCTGAGCCTGAAGCGTCCCCCAGGGGTACGCTTGATTGCGATCAAGCATCACGCCGCGCGAATGCCTGCGAAAACAATCGCTTGGCATGCGCTTGACCTCGGTCAACCCAGCGCCGGCACAATTGGCGAGACTGCCTCACCTTTTCAAAACCGGGTATACGGATTTAATGGTTGATGGGGCACCTTCACCCCACCAACCTGATACCACCCTCAGATGGTTGATAGATTGACCCCGTAGTTGAGTTCCTCTGCGAAGTCCGGCAGTCCGTAACCGATGGTGTAGAACGGAGAGACCTTCGCA
>DITC01000043.1 GCA_002422685.1 Thauera sp. UBA6194
GGCGTTTTACGTCGACTAAAAAAACAAATGGCTTCACGCACCCACGAGGGCGAAAGTCAAAGTCACCGAAGTGTTGCTTGGCGGAAGAGCCCTTGGCTGCATCTTTTCCCGAAAGCCACGCTACTCTGCAGCGCCGATATCGAAGCGCAGGCTGCCGACGCCTTCGATCTGGCCTTCGAGGCGGTCGCCGATTTGGACGGGGCCGACGCCTTCGGGCGTGCCGGTGTAGATCAAGTCGCCCGCTTGCAGATGGTAGTACGTGGATAAGTCGGCGATGATCTCGGGAACGCTCCAGATCATGTCGGCGAGATTTCCGCGCTGGCGCACTTCTCCGTTGACTTTGAGACTGATCTCGCCTTGATGGAGGACTTGACCCCTGGCCGCAACGATCTCGCTGGCGACCGCGCCGGCTTCCACGTTCTTGGCGACATCCCAAGGGTTGCCTCTCGCCTTGGCAGCGGACTGGAGGTCACGGCGAGTCATGTCCAGTCCGCAGGCGTAGCCGAAGATCATGCGCGCCGCTTGTTCCACGGAAACGCGGAAACCGCCTTCGGCGAGGGCTACGATCAGCTCCACTTCGTGGTGGTAATCACGAGTTTCGGGTGGGTAGGGCGCAGTGCAGCCCGACTCGGCGAGCATGGCCGGGAACTTGGTGAAGTAGACCGGCCGCATGCTGGCTTTGTCGACCGACGTCCCCATCTCTTTCGCATGTGCCTGATAGTTTCGGCCGACAAAAAATAGTCGGGCGATGGGGAAGCGGGCGCTCGTGCCGCGCACGGGAAGCGAGATCGGCGCAGGCGGCGCCCAAAGGTAATTGATGTCTGCCATGTTCATCCCTCGTTAGACGATGACGTGCACTCTACAACGCCCTCGCCAGCGCTCGTTGCGCCTTATGCGGCGGGGGGGCTTCGGGTGGCTCGGTTATAATGCGACGTTTTCCGGCAAAGCCAGACTGCCGGCGTCGATCACCCCGACCTGAATGCTCAAGAACATGACCTCGATCCTCAAGCTGCGTGGCGCTGCGGCGCTGTCTACTTCCCGCCTGGAGCGCCTTTCGCGCGCTGCCGGTGAGGTCTTGCCCAGGCTGGCTGGACTGGCGGCTGAGCACTGGTATTTCGTCGAGTTGCAGGATGCGCTGGACGCGGACGAGCGCGCTCGGCTGGTGGATATGCTCGACGCCCACCCGGCGAGTGCGGCGCAGCCCGCGGGCACGCTGCGTCTGGTGGTGCCGCGCCTGGGTACGATCTCGCCGTGGTCGTCCAAGGCTACCGACATCGCACACCAGTGCGGGTTCGACAAGATTGTGCGGATCGAGCGCGGCATCGCCTATTCGATCAATGCGCGCGGGGTCGAGGGCAACGCCGCACTGATAGCGCTCCTGCACGATCGCATGACCGAGTCTGTTCTGAGCAGTCTGGACGAAGCCGAGGCGCTCTTCCATCACTACGAGCCGCAGCCGCTCACCACGGTGGACATCCTCGTCGGCGGCCGCGCCGCGCTGGAAAAGGCCAATGGCGAACTCGGCCTCGCGCTGTCGGAGGACGAGATCGACTACCTGGTCGAGAACTTCAGCCGCATGGGGCGCAACCCGACCGATGTCGAACTGATGATGTTCGCCCAGGCCAACTCAGAGCACTGCCGGCACAAGATCTTCAACGCCGACTGGGTGATCGACGCGCGGCCGATGGAGAAGTCCCTTTTCGGCATGATCAAGGACACCCACAAGGCCCACCCCGAGGGCACGGTGGTGGCCTACTCGGACAACGCCTCGGTGATCGAGGGCGCGCGCATCGCCCGCCTGTACCCGGACGCCGACGGCGCCTTCCGCTACCACGACGAGGACACCCACATCCTCGCCAAGGTCGAAACCCACAACCACCCGACCGCGATCTCGCCCTTCCCGGGCGCGGCCACCGGCGCCGGCGGCGAGATCCGCGACGAGGGCGCGACCGGCCGCGGCTCGCGACCCAAGGCCGGCCTGGCGGGCTTCACAGTATCGAACCTCAACATCCCCGACTTCGGCCAGCCGTGGGAGAAGCCCTACGGCAAGCCCGAGCGCATCGCCTCCGCGCTCGACATCATGATCGAGGGCCCGATCGGCGCCGCCGCCTTCAACAACGAATTCGGCCGTCCCAACCTCGCCGGCTACTTCCGCACCTTCGAGCAGGCGGTGCAGGGCGAGGTGCGCGGCTACCACAAGCCGATCATGATCGCCGGCGGCCTGGGCAGCATCCAGGCCCAGCAGGCCGAGAAGCCCACCTTCCCGCCGGGCACGCTGCTGATCCAGCTCGGTGGCCCGGGCATGCTGATCGGCCTGGGCGGCGGTGCAGCCTCGTCGATGGCGACCGGCACCAACACCGCCGACCTCGACTTCGCCTCGGTGCAGCGCGGCAACCCGGAGATTCAGCGCCGCTGCCAGGAAGTCATCGACGCCTGCTGGCAGCAGGGCGACAACAACCCGATCATCGCCATCCACGACGTCGGCGCCGGCGGCCTGTCGAACGCGATGCCCGAACTGGCCGACCACGCCAGCCTGGGCGCGCACTTCGAGCTGCGCGAGGTGCACATCGAGGAGCCGGGCATGAGCCCGCGCGAGATCTGGTCGAACGAATCGCAAGAGCGCTACGTGCTGGCGATCGCGCCCGAGAGCCTGCCGACGTTCAAGGCCTTCTGCGAGCGCGAGCGCTGCCCGTTCGCGGTGCTCGGCACCGCCACCGCCGACGGCCACCTCACCGTGTCCGACCGCCACTTCGGCAACAAGCCGGTGGACATGGACATGAAGGTGCTGCTCGGCAAGCCGCCGAAGATGACGCGCAACGTGTCGCGGCGCGCGGTGCATCTGCCGCCCTTCGACACCACCGACTTCGACCTGCAGGAAGCCGGGATGCGCGTGTTGCGCGTGCCGGCGGTGGCGAGCAAGAGCTTCCTGATCACCATTGGCGACCGCTCGGTGGGTGGCCTCACCGCGCGCGACCAGTTCGTCGGCCCGTGGCAGGTGCCGGTGGCCGACGTCGCGGTCACCGCGATGAGCTTCCACGGCTGGCGCGGCGAGGCCTTCGCGATGGGCGAGCGCACGCCGCTCGCCTGCGTCGACGCCCCGGCCTCGGGCCGCATGGCGATCGGCGAGGCGATCACCAACATCGCCGCCGCCGACATCGCCAAGCTGGGCGACGTCAAGCTGTCGGCCAACTGGATGGCTGCCGCCGGCCACCGCGGCGAGGACGCCAGGCTCTACGACACCGTGCAGGCGGTATCCGAGTTCTGCATCGCCGCCGGCCTGTCGATCCCGGTCGGCAAGGATTCGCTGTCGATGCGTACCGCCTGGCAAGACAAGGGCGAGGACAAGCAGGTGGTCGCGCCGCTGTCGCTGATCGCCACCGCCTTCGCGCCGGTGCAGGACATCCGCAACACGCTCACGCCGCAGCTGCAACTGCCCGAAGGCGTGGAAACCGAACTGCTGCTCATCGACCTCGGCAACGGCAAGAACCGCCTCGGCGGCTCGGCCTTCGCCCAGGCCTATGATTCGGTCGGCGAGCACGCGCCCGACGTCGATCCTGCCCAGCTCGCGGCTTTCTTCGCCACCATCCAGCAGCTCCGTCGCGACGGCCTGCTGCTGGCCTATCACGACCGCTCCGACGGCGGCCTCTTCGCCACCGTGTGCGAGATGGCCTTTGCAGCCAAGTGTGGCCTGTCGCTGATCCTCGACACCGTGTGCTACGACCCCTACATGATGGATGTCGACGGCCTCGAGAAGAAGCCCGACACCCTCAAGGGCCGCTTCGACGATCGCCTGTTCGCTGGCCTCTTTGCAGAGGAACTCGGCGCGGTCGTCCAGATCCGCCGCGAGGACCGCTCGCGCATCACCGAAGCCCTGCGCGCGGCCAGGCTCGCCTACCACTTCATCGGCGAGCCCAACGACAAGGACGAGATCCGCTTCCGTCGCAACGCCAAGCTGGTCTTCGGCGCCAGCCGGGTCGAGCTACTGCAGGCCTGGTCCGAGACCAGCTACCGCATCGCGAAGCTGCGCGACGACCCGGAGTGCGCGCAGCAGGAGTTCGATGCGCTCGCCGACGTCGCCAACCCCGGCCTGTCGGTGGCGCTGTCCTTCGACGTCAGCGAAGACGTCGCCGCGCCCTTCATCGCCAGCGGCGCGCGGCCCAAGGTCGTCGTGCTGCGCGAGCAGGGCGTCAATTCGCAGTTCGAGATGGCGGCCGCCTTCGAGCGCGCCGGCTTCACGCCGGTCGATGTGCACATGTCCGACCTGCAGGCCGGCCGCATCGACCTCGCCGACTTCCACGGCCTGGCAGCCTGCGGCGGCTTCTCCTACGGTGATGTGCTCGGTGCCGGCCAGGGCTGGGCCAAGTCCATCCTCTTCAACACCCGCCTGCGCGACGAATTTGAGGCCTTCTTCGCCCGCAGTGACACCTTCGCGCTGGGTGTGTGCAACGGCTGTCAGATGATGGCCCACCTCGCCCCGATCATCCCCGGCGCCGAGGCCTGGCCGACCTTCCACCGCAACCGCAGCGAGCAGTTCGAGGCCCGCTTCGCGATGGTCGAAGTCACCGACAGCCCCTCGATCCTGCTCCAGGGCATGGCCGGCAGCCGCATGCCGATCGTGGTCAGCCACGGTGAGGGCAGGGCGGTGTTCCGCAGCGAGGCCGACCGCGAGCGCGCGCTGCTCGCGCTGCACTACATCGACAACCACGGTAATCCTTCACAGGCTTATCCAGCCAATCCGAACGGTTCGCCGGCGGGTGTGACAGGCTTCACCACTGCCGATGGGCGGTTCACGATTATGATGCCTCACCCCGAACGCACCGCGCGTACGCTCCAGATGTCATGGGCGCCGCAGTGGCTCGTTAAGGACAGCCCGGACGCCTCGCCCTGGCTGCGCATGTTCCGTAATGCGCGCGCCTGGCTGAAGTGATTCGAATGAGAACCCGCAATGGGTAACCCCGTTGCGGAAAATGACTGAAGAGTGAAGGCCGTCTGCCGTTAATGTCCTGCAGGCGGCGTCTTGCCCACTTCAGCAACCGGAGTCTCAATTGAAGCAAACGATATCGACGCGCGAGTTGAAGCTCGGCATGTACGTCGTCGAAATCGACCGGCCGTGGACGGAAACCCCCTTCATGATGCAGGGGTTCCTGCTGCAGAACCCTGAACAACTGCGGGCGATGCAGCAATACTGCCGCACGGTCGTCATCGATCGCGCGCGCTCGCTCGGAGAGCACTACAGTGCAAAGGTCGTCGAAGAGGACGACCCGCGGCGCCTGCCCGACGGCACTGTCCGCCAGCACCCCGACATCACCGAGTCGCGTGTCGAGGCGCAGCGCTTCCTCAAGGTCGCGCGCAGCTTCAAGGGCAAGATCCACACCAAACGGCTTCCTAACGTTCCCCGCATCCGCAGGGAGGACGGCAGGAGCCGGATCGAGTCGGAGCTGCTTTATTCGGCGCCGATTGTCGACGACGTTTATCGCGCGTTGCGCGAGACCCGGATCGCCATCGACAACAAAGGTGCGATCGACGTCGACACGATCGGCGGCCTCGTGGGCGAGATGGCCGCGGGCGTGCAGCGCAACCCGGATGCCCTGTTGTGGCTCACGCGTCTCAAGCGTACCGACCAGTACACCTACGATCACGCCGTAAACGTCTCGGTGCATCTGATGGTGTTCGCGCGCTTCGTCGGCCTGGGTGGAGAGCAGGTGCGACAGATGGGGCTGGCCGGGCTGCTGCAGGATATCGGCAAGATCCAGATCGATTACGAGCTGCTCGGCAGGCCGGGGCCGCTCACCGACGAGGAGTTCGAGCACGTCAAGGCCCACGTCACCAACACCCTCAAGTTGCTGCGTGCGCACGACAGCTTCGACCCCGAAGTGCTCTCGGTCATTGCGTCTCACCATGAGCGTTACGACGGCAGCGGCTACCCGCGCGGCCTCGGCGGCATGAGCATCCCGCTCGCCGGCGAGATGTCGGGAATCGTGGACACCTACTGCGCGATGACGCGCCAGCGTGTGTATCGCGACGCCATCTCCAGCCAGCGTGCGATGGAGGCGCTCAACCAGCAGCGCAACACGCACTTTCGCGACACGCTCGTGGATCAGTTCCTGCAGTGCATCGGCCTGTATCCGATCGGCACGCTGCTCGAGCTCAACAGCGGAGAGGTCGGGGTCGTCATCCAGCAAAACCAGGTGCGCCGCCTGCAACCACGCGTGCTCGTGCTGCTTGGCCCGGACAAGACCGTGGAGCGCTTCCCGCGCACCATCGACCTGCTCATGCAGCCGCTCACCGCGGCGGGCGAGGTGTACCGTATCGCTCAGGCGCTGCCGCCCAACGCCTACGGCATCGACCCAACCGATTTCTACCTTGCCTGAACATGGATACGCTTAGCCCGAGTGGCTTCCTGGCCGCGCTGTCTGAAGTCTCCACCCACATGGCCGAGGCGCGCAGCGACGCTGCCAGCGCGGGAGTGATCGCGCTCTACGCGCAGCCCGACGCGGCGCTCTATCGTCTGCCGCTCGAGCATCTGCGCCGCTTCGAGCGCGAAATCGACCGTCGGGTGCGCAGCTGTCTGCGCCCGCAGGACAGGCTGTTTGCCGTCGATGGCAAGGAGTGGCTGGTCGTGCTGCCGCGCCTGCCGAGTGCCGGCATCCTCACCCTGGCCATGCTCCGGCTCGAGCAGCTCTTCAACGAAGCGCCGCTCGAACTCGAGGGCGTGGAACTGCCGGTGCGCGTGGTGTGCGGCGCGGCGATTTCGCCCGATCACGGCAAGGACGCATTCCACCTGCTGCAGTCGGCCCGCATTGCCGGGCTCGTGGCCGGACGCTCCGACGGCGCGAGCCGGCTCTACGACGCCTCGATGGAGCAGAGCACCCCTGCGGTCGCCATGCTCGAGCGCGACCTGCGTGAAGCCTTCACCGGTGGCAGCGAGCTCGAGCTCCACCTCCAGCCCAAGATCCACATCCCGAGCGGCGAGTGCCGCAGCGCCGAGGCCCTGCTGCGTTGGCGCTCGAGCGACGGTGCCTGGGTGCCGCCGCCGGTGGTCATCAGCCTCATCGACCGGCTCGGCCTGCGTCATCGCTTCAACCGCTGGCTGTTCCAGCGTGCGGCGCAGATCATGCACGAGCTGCGCATGGCCGGGCTCGAGGTCGACCTCTCCATCAACCTGTCGGCCACCGACCTGTACGACGCCGAAGTCCCCGACCTCATCGGCCAGGCGCTCGCGACCTGGAACGCCGTGCCGCAGCGCTTGTGTCTCGAGATCACCGAGACGAGCATGATCGACGACTCCGAGGGCGACAGCGTGTCCGAGGTCCTCAAGCGCCTGCGCCTGCTCGGGGTCAGCCTGTCGATCGACGACTTCGGCACCGGTTTTTCGGGCATGAGCCGGCTCAAGCGGCTGTCGGTGCAAGAGGTCAAGATCGACCGCAGCTTCGTCATCGACCTGGTCGTGTCCGCGCGTGACCGCGAGATCGCGAACTCCATCATCGACCTGTCGCACCGCCTCGGGGTGGAGGTCACGGCCGAGGGCGTGGAAGACGAGGAGACCGCCGCCGTACTCGCCCAGCTCGGCTGTGACCACCTGCAGGGCTTCCTGTTTTCCAGGGCGATCCCGCCGCAGGAGTTCGTGTCCTGGGTGCGTGGCCGATCCGGCATCGGGGCAGCGGACGCTAAAGTACGATTGGACTGACGAGGGTCAAGTTTCGCGCGCGCGTTTCCATTAGAATCCGGGCATGTAAAGCCTCCGGACTGATTGCCCTTTTCCATGCAACGCTTTCGCCAACGTCTCTTCGCCTGGGTCGCGGTCTTCGCGATGATGCTCAGCGCGCTGGCGCCGGCGGTCAGTCGTGCCATGGGGCCGGACGAAAACGGACGCTACTTCATCCAGGTGTGCTCGGCAGCCGGCATCGAATGGGTCGCCATCAGCGCTGACGAAGTCGAGCTCTACAGTGACGTCGAAACGCGCGACGGGCAGGGCGGGACGCAAGACGCACCTTCCCTCGACCAATGCGCCTACTGTGCGGCGTGCTACAGCACGACCCTGCCGCCGCCGGCCTTCACGCCGCAGGTGTTCGCCGTCGTCGGCGCCGAGCTTGCACCCCCGCTGTTCTTCGCCTCTCCGCGCCCGCTCTTTGCGTGGTCGCCTTCTCATCCGCGCGCGCCACCCGCACGTGCGTGATCACTCGGCAGCCTGAGCGCATCTCGCCTCGGCCGCACACCGGGTTCCATCCCTAGCTTCACCCTTTGACAGTCAGGCACGGCATGCCGCCCGTTTCGGGTGCGCCGTGAACCGAGCATGGTTGCGCCACGTCCGCTCCAGCGGATGGTACGCAGCGCTTGTCATGCCTGACGGTTTTTTTGCTGTTCGGAGAGTACCGATGAAAAAGCCGCTTCTCGCCGCACTGATGATGGCGTTCAGCCTGTCCGTCTGTGCCGAACTCACCGTCACCGAGCCCTGGGTGCGCGCCACCGTCCCCCAGCAAAAGGCGACCGGCGCCTTCATGCACATCGAGTCCGACACCGACGCCCGCCTCGTGGCGGCCGAGTCGCCGGTCGCCGGCGTGGTCGAGATCCACGAGATGTCCATGGAAAACGACGTCATGAAGATGAGCCCCATTCCGGGCCTCGACCTGCCCGCCGGGCAGGCTGTCGAGCTCAAGCCCGGTGGCTATCACATCATGCTCATGGACCTGCAGCAGCAGGTGAAGGTGGGCGAAGACGTGCCGTTGCGCCTCGTCGTCGAGCGCCGTGACGGCAGCACCGAGACGGTCGACGTCGTCGCACCCGCCCGCCCGCTCAACGCCCGCATGCAGATGAAGCACTGACGCGGCCTTTGCGGCCACGCGTCGCAGCGCATTTTTGCATCCGCACCTTTTTTGCGCCTTGCCTTGGGGCAGGGCCGTATTCGAGACATCCCTCTTTTTACTTCACTCTTTTTACTTCAACCTCTCAGGAAAACGTCATGAACAAGCTTTTCAAACGCCTGCCGCTCGCCGTCGCCGTCTCCATGGCGATCCCGGCGCTCGCCCAGGCCCAGGAAACCCGCCTCGACAGCGTGGTCGTCACCGCGCCCGCCATGCAGGCACCGCTCACCGTCACCACCGACCCCAAGGCCCCGCGCCAGCCGCTGCCCGCGCACGATGGCGCGGACCTGCTCAAGAGCGTCCCCGGCTTCTCGGTCATCCGCAAGGGTGGCGCCGATGGTGACCCCGTGTTCCGCGGCATGTCGGGCTCGCGCCTGAGCATCCTGCAGGACGGCCAAGAAGTGCACGGTGGCTGTGGTGGCCGCATGGACCCGCCCACGGCCTACATCTACCCCGAATCCTATGACCGCGTGACCGTGCTCAAGGGCCCACAAACCGTGCTTTACAGCGCAGGCAGCTCCGCCGCCGTGGTGCTCTTCGAGCGCGACATCGAGCGCATGATGGAGCCCGGCTGGAGCATGAACGGCAGCCTCACCTTCGGCAGCTGGGGCCGCAACGACCAGGTCTTCGACGCCAAGGCAGGTAACCCCGACTTCTACGCCCGCGTCGGCGCCACCCGTTCCGATAGCGACAACTACGAGGACGGCGACGGCAAGGAAGTGCACTCCTTCTACACCCGCTGGAGCACCAACGGCGCGCTGGGCTGGACGCCGGACGACAACACCCAGCTCGAGCTCAACTTCGGCCGCAGCGACGGCGAGGCCGCCTACGCCGACCGTGGCATGGACGGTACCAAGTTCGAGCGCGAACACGTGGGCGTGAAGTTCGACAAGCGCAACATCTCGCCGCTGGTGCAGCGCATCGAGGCCAATATCTATTACAGCTACATCGACCATGTGATGGATAACTTCAGCCTGCGGGACAAGCCGACGGCAGCGCAGTATTCGGTGAACAACCCGGATCGAGAGACCAAGGGCGCGCGTTTCGTCGCAACCCTGACGCCCGCCGAGCAGTGGATGTTCAAGGTCGGCGCAGACCACAAGGATGATCTGCACACGCTCCGTGCTCTCCAGGGCGCCACGCCGCCTGACTATTCGAGCGTCTCGCGCGCGAAGGATCTCGGCTTCGAGCGTTACGGCTTGTTTGGAGAGGGGACCTATTCGTTCGACGAGATGCGTCGGGTGGTGGCGGGTCTTCGTTTCGACCAGCACGAGGCGCAAGACTACCGCAAGATGCTCAAAATAGATGTCAATGGCAACCAGCTTGCCCTTGCTCCGAACCCGTTTGCCAACGAGACCCGCGAAGAAAACCTGAAGAGCGGTTTCCTGCGCTACGAGCAGGATTACGCCGCGGGTGCCGGCACCTGGTATGCGGGTCTGGGGTATGTCGAGCGCTTCCCCGATTTCTGGGAGCTGATGCGCGCCACCCCGCTCATCGACTATCCAGACAGCGTTGCGGATGCTCGCAATTTCGAAAATCTCGACTACGAGCGGACCACACAGCTCGACCTGGGTGCCAACTGGGCGGTCGGCAACGTGAGTGCTTCACTCTCCGGTTTCTACAGCAAGGTAAAAGACTACAACCTGCTGCGCTGGGGCACGGTTGGAATGACCGCTGTCGCACAGGTCCGCAACGTCGACGCCACGGTCTACGGCGCCGAGGCCGATGCAACCTGGCGCTTCGCCCCGAACTGGAGCGCCACCGGCACCCTCGCCTGGGTGCACGGCAAGAACGACACCGACGGCAAGGCGCTTGCCCAGCAGCCGCCGCTTGAGGGGCGTGTCGCGGTCGAGTACAACGACGGCACCTTCTCGTATGGCGGCCTGCTGCGCCTGGTGGCCAAGCAGGACCGTGTCGATGTGGGTTCCGGCAGCATCGTGGCGGGCGGCAGGGACATTGGCCCGAGCTCGGGCTTCGCGACCCTCGCGCTCAACGCCGGCTGGCGCCCGAACAAGGCAACGCTGCTCACCGTGGGGGTGGATAACGTCTTCGATCGCACCTACAGCGAGCACCTGTCGCAGGGCAGTGCGCAGATCTCGGGCTACGAGGCTGTCAATAACGAGATCATCAACGAGCCCGGCCGTACTTTCTGGCTCAAGGCTCAGATTGCACTTGACTGACGTGTGCCGCCGCGGCTGAGGCCGCGGGGGCGGGCATGCGCGAGGGGGCGGCTCTGCCGCAACGCGTATGTTCGCCCCAAGGGCATATCGTCCCGGAGGGGAACGGGATGAATACCGGATTGAAACGCGCTTACGAGCTCGGCCAGTGCGACTGCGTGTCGTGCGTGACCAGCAAGACAGCTTCCTGCGGCACACTCGCCGCACTCATCTCGGCAGCCGGTTCGGTGCCGTTCAAATCTTATGTCTTCGAGGCCGGCGCCACGCTGATGGAGCGCGGGGCCGCGATCGGCGGCGTGCACTTCATCGTGTCGGGCGCCGTCAAGCTGGTGTGCGAGGACTTCGTCGGTAACGAGCGCATCGTGCGCATCGTCCAGGACGGTGGCGTCATCGGGCTGGATGCGATGACCGACACGCTGAGCCCATACTCCGCGGTCGCCCTCGACGAGGTGCGCACCTGCTGGATCGACGCACGCCGCCTGGGTGAGAGCCTGCAGCGCGAGCCTGCGCTGCATCTGTTGCTGCTGCGTCAGATGAGCGCGGCCCTGCACGAGGCGGAGTCCTGGATTTCGGACCTCGCCAGCGGCACCGTGCCGGCGCGCGTTCGCCTCGCGCGCCTGCTGCTGCGCTTGCGCCTCGGCAACGACGATCGTGTGCGGCGCCTGAACCTTACCGATGTCGGCGCGATTCTCGGCCAGACACCCGAGACCGTGTGTCGCGCGCTGAAAACGCTGACGCGCGACGAGGTCCTGGTGCCGCAGGGCGGCGGGGTCGGCCAGCGCTTCTACCTTGCCGACATCAAGGCGCTCGAGCTGATTGCGCGCGATGGCGTGCCCGAGGTGTCGCCCAAGCCCGCACATGTGTCGCCCTGTGCATCGCCGTCGGGCAAGCGTTGCCCCAAGTGCATGAGCTGCGACCGGCAGCCGAGCGCGGCGTGCATGGCCCAGGCTCAGATCGAGCTCGCGTCGCAAGCAGCTTAGAAAAGTCCGAACTGCCCCTTGATGGAGGCGTGCCCCGGGCGGCCGCGCGCGCGAAATTGCGCCCGCCCGCGCTGCGCTGCGTCCAGCCGGCGGCTCGGCGCCGTCGTTTCAGTTTTTGTAGTAGCCATGTCAATAAAACTCAAAAGGAAAGTCGCATGAACAGAACCATCAAACGTCTGCCGCTTGCCGTGGCGGTGTCCATGGCGCTGCCCGTACTGGCGCAGGCACAGGAGACGAAACTGGAAAGTGTGGTCGTGACTGCACCTGAAGCCGCCTCCACGGTCAGCGGGGCGGTCGTGCCCCGGGCTGCGCTGCAGTCGCTGAAGCCTGCGACCAGCGACGCCGCCTCACTGCTGCGCGATGTGCCGGGGGTCAGCCTGTATGGCTCGGGTGGGGTGTCGAGCCTGCCGTCGATTCGCGGCCTGGCCGATGACCGCATCCGCATCAAGGTCGACGGCATGGACCTGATCGCGGCCTGTCCCAACCACATGAACCCGGCGCTGTCCTACCTCGACCCCTCCAATGTGGGCCTGCTCGAGGTCTATCCGGGCATCTCGCCGGTGAGCGTCGGTGGCGACAGCATCGCCGGCACCATCGTCGCCGAATCCAAGGCACCGGTGTTCGCCGAAGCCGGCAAGACGCTGGTGACCGGTGAGGTCGGTGCCTTCTACCGCAGCAACGGCAACGCGCGCGGCGGCAACCTGGGTGCCACTTTCGCCAGCGACTCGCTCAGCGTCAGCTATTCGGGCTCGACGGCCGAAAGCGACAACTACGAGGCCGCGCGTGCGTTCAAGAGCTCGGAGGTCACCGGCCGTGAGGGTCACACCCTGCCGCTCGACGAAGTGGGCTCCACTGCCTACAAGAGCCGCAACCACGAGCTCGGCTTTGCCTTCAAGGGCGGCGATCACCTGTTCGAGGCCAAGGTCGGTCTGCAGGACATTCCCTACGAGCTGTGGCCGAACCAGCGTATGGACATGCTCGAAAACGATCAGAAGCGCGTGAACCTGCGTTATCAGGGCAAGTACGACTGGGGCAACCTGGAGGCGCGCGCGTACCACGAGAAGGTCGAGCACTTCATGGACTTTGGTGCGGACAAGCGGTTCTGGTATGGGGATGCTTCTGGAGGAGCCTCTGCGCTAAATGGTGCTCCTTGTGTACCTGTGACTGACAAAGTCCCGTCGCTCTGCGCGGCAGGGATGCCGATGAACACCGAGAGCAGGAATACCGGTTTCGCGCTCAAGGGCGACGTCAACCTGTCGGCGACCGATCTCGTTCGCGTGGGTGCCGAGATCCAGCGCTACCGCCTGGACGACTGGTGGCCGGCGTCGGGTGCAGGGATGGCGCCGGACACCTTCTGGAACATCAATAACGGTGAACGTGACCGCAACGCGGTCTTCGCGGAATGGGAAGCGCAGCCGAGTGCGCAATGGACCACGCTGGCGGGCGTGCGCTATGAGCGGGTGAAGACCGATGCAGGGCCGGTTCAGGCGTACAACAACAAAGCTGCCCCGGCGACAACCCTGGTGCCGGCATTCAATAACGCCAATCGTGAACGTACCGACAACAACTGGGATGTGACGCTGCTGGCCAAGTACACCGTCGATCCCACCCTCGACGTGGAGCTCGGCTTCGCGCGCAAGGTGCGCTCGCCCAGCCTCTACGAGCGCTATAGCTGGTACAGCCGCGGCATGGAAATGCTGATGGTGAACTGGTTCGGCGACGGTAACGGCTACATCGGTGACATGAACCTCGAGCCCGAGAAGGCGCACACCGTCTCGGCGACCTTCGACTGGCACTCGATCGACCGCAAGTGGGAGCTGAAGGCGACGCCGTTCTACTCGCGGGTCACGGATTACATCGATGCCGTGCGCTGCCCGACCAGCCTCGGCGGCTCTTGTTTGCCGGCCAATCTGACGGCCACGAACAAGTTCGTCTTCCTGCAACTCGCGAACCAGTCGGCCCGCCTGTACGGTATCGACCTTTCGGGTCGCATGCCGCTGGCCAGCACGCACTATGGCGAGTTCGGACTGCGTGGGGTGCTCAACTACACCGATGGCAAGAACCGTGACACCGGCGACAATCTCTACAACATCATGCCGCTCAACGTGAAGCTCACGCTGACGCACCAGCATGGTGGCTGGGACAACGCCCTCGAGTGGTTCGCGGCACAGTCGAAGAACGACGTCTCGGCAGTGCGCAACGAGCAGGAGACCTCGGGTTACAACCTGGTCAACCTGCGCACGAGCTACTCCTGGAAGCAGGTGCGCGTCGACTTCGGCGTGGAGAACGTGTTCGACAAGTTCTACTATCTGCCGCTCGGTGGGGCTTATGTCGGCCAGGGCACGACCATGACGAGCAAGGAAGTCGGCGCGGTCCCGCTGTGGGGTACGCCGGTTCCGGGCGCGGGCCGCTCGATTTACGCCGGCATCAACTACCAGTTCTGAGTCTTTTCTTCAGACGATAAAAAACCCGGTGCCACGGCACCGGGTTTTTTTCGGCCTGCTCGCCCGCGCTTACTTCTTGCGCATCGGCGGCAGGTCGGTGCAGCTACCGTGCGCGACTTCGGCCGCCATGCCCACCGTCTCGCCCAGAGTCGGGTGCGGGT
>DITC01000025.1 GCA_002422685.1 Thauera sp. UBA6194
AGCGCGAGTAGATCTGCGAGTTGATGCCGATGACCTCGCCGGCGAGGTTGAACAGCGGCGCGCCCGAGTTGCCCGGGTTGATCGCGACGTCGGTCTGGATGAAGGGCACGTAGGTCTCGTCGGGCAGGCGGCGCGCCTTGGCCGAGACGATGCCTGCGGTCACGGTGTTGTCGAAGCCGAAGGGCGATCCCATGGCCACCACCCATTCGCCCACGCGCGTGTCCTCCGCATTGCCGATCTTCACCGCGGGCAGGTTCTTGGCGTCGAGCTTGAGCAGGGCGACGTCGGTGCGGCGGTCAACGCCGACCACCTTGGCCTTGAACTCGCGCTTGTCGATCAGGGTGACGGTGACTTCGGACAGCGCCGCGTCACCGTCCTCGCCGGCGACGACGTGGGCGTTGGTGAGCACGTAGCCGTCCGGGCTGACGATGAAGCCCGAGCCGATGCCCTGACGCGGACGCGGACCCATGCCCGGCTGCCCGGGGAAGCCCGGCATGGGCACGCCGAAGCGGCGCAGGAAGTCGTAGAAGGGGTCGTTCGCGAGGGGGTTTTCGCCGCTGGCGCCTTGCGCGGCGCGCTGCACCACGCTGATGTTCACCACCGCGGGGCCGACCTGTTCGACGAGGTCGCCGAAGTCGGGCAGGCCGTAGCGGTTGGGGGTCACCATGGAGGTGGAGGGGGTGACCTGGGCGTGCGCGGCGGGAAGCAGCGACGCGCCCGGCAGGGCGGCAGCGATCGAGAGCGCCAGCGTGGTGGCGAGGAGGTATTTGCGCATGGTCGATTCCGTGAAGTGATCAGTGTCGACGACGGGATGGTTGACGGCGATTCGCGTCTTGCGTTCCCGAACTCATGTCCGACAGCAACTTGGGGCTGAAGAGCGCGTGATCAAGGCCTCGCGGCGCATGCGCGTCTTCAGAAGGGCATGTTGACGGTGAGGAAGACCTGGCGGTCGGCCTCGTTCGGCGTGCGCCCGCGTTGCGCGGGCATCCACTGCAGTGGCTTGTGCGCCAGCTCCTGATGGCGGCCGAGCAGGTTGGTTGCGGTCAGGCGCACATCGATGCGGCGAGGCCCCGCGCGCAGGCTGCGACCGATGCTCCAGTCGAGCGTGGTGTAGGACGGCACGGTGTAGCGCAGGTCGGGAACGTAGCCGGTGCCGGCCTCGATGGCGCCCATGCGCAGCAGGCTCAGGGCCGACTGCCAGGCGCCGAACTGCTGGATCCAGGTCAGGGTCGCGGTGTAGGGCGCGACGCTGCGCCGCACCACCGGGTCGTCGGCGCGGCGCTTGAGCAGGGTGTGGGTGAACAGCAGCGTCGTGTCCCGGTGCGGCTTGAGCGTGAGCTGGTATTCCAGGCCGGTGAGGTGGATCGTGCCGGGCATGTTGGCCCACTGGGTGGCGCCCATGACATTGTGGATGGCCTCGACGATCGGGTCTGTTTGCGGTGCGGGAATGCCGATCGGCGTGCGCCGGATGTAGTCGTCGATGCGCTCGTCGAACACGCGCACGTCGAGCAGGCCGTCCCACGGTGTGCTGCCAAGATAGCCGAGTTCCCAGCTGTCGATCTGCTGCGGGCGGATGTCCGGGTTGGGGGTGTGGCGCTGGTTCACCACGCCGAGCCCGTCGACCGAGACCTGCACGTTGGCCCAGCGCTCGTAGAGCGTGGGCTGGCGCCAGGCGCGCGAGTAGCCTATGCGCCAGGTCATGTCATCGCGCGGCTGCCAGTTCAGGAACACGCGCGGCGCGAAGCGCAGGCGGTCGTGCTCGATGTGTTCGGCCATCGCGCCGATGTTCCACAGCCATTCCGGTCCGCTGCGCCACTCGGCGTTGCCGAACAGGCGCCACTCCTGTTGCGAGGGGCGGCGTCCATCCTGGAACAGGAAATCCGACTCGATGCGGTCGTAGCGCCACTCGCTACCCCACAGCAGGCGCAAGTCGTCGGCGGGCGCGAAGCGGTGCTGGAGGGCGATGTTGTCGCGCAGGCTGTTGCGGTTGTTGTTGACGGCACCGATACGGGGCGGCTCCGCGAGCTTGTCGCACCACTCAGCGTCGAGGGCCGCGGTGCAATTGGCCGTGGAATCGACCTGCCACGCGTCGGTCGTCTTTTCGCGGTTGCGATACCAGGACAGCGCCCACTCCTCGCTGGCCGAGGGAAAGTGGCGCCAGGTGGCGTGGAAGGTGTGGTCGCGCTGCTCGAGGTCGCGCAGGCCGCTGCCGTCGAACAGGGTGTCTGCATAGCCCTCGCCCAGCCGTGCGTCGCTGTAGCCGGCAGAGAACTCGAGCGCGTCGGTGGCACCCAGGTCGAGGTCGCCGCGCAGGCTCACGGTGCGGCGGCGCTGGTCGTCGCGCAGGCCCGCCCATCCGTCGTCGCGCTGTTGCTGCACGCTCAGCCGAAGGCCGAGCGCGCCGTCTTGCAGCACGGCGCGTCCGCCCACGTCGGTGATGCCGTCGGCGCCCAGGCGCGCGAACACCGAGCTCCCGGGCTCGGCCGCGGTGTGGCGAGTGACGATGTTGACCACGCCGAGGAAGGCATTCGAGCCGTAGCTTGCGGAGTTCGAGCCGCGCACGATCTCGATCCGCTCGATGTCCTCGAGCGCGACCGGCAGCGCGCTCCAGTTGGCGCCGCCGGAATAATGCGGGCTGTACACCGAGCGGCCGTCGACCAGCACCTGCATCTGGTTCGGGTAGTCGGCACCCAGGCCGTGGTACGTCACCCACTGCTGGTGGCCGCGCTCCTGCGCGACCTGCATGCCCGGGACGAGGCGGAACAGGCGGGCGAGCTCGCGATAGCCGGTGGCCTCGATGAGTGCAGCGTCGATGACGGTGACCGCGCCCGGCGTGTCCTGGAGCGGCTGCGGCAGCCGCGAGGCGCTGAGCACCACGGGCAGCGGCTCGAAGAAGGCGTCTTCCGCGCACGCGGGCCCCGCGGCGAGGCAGGCCACGATGGGCAGGAAACGCAGGGCGGCGCGGTGCGGGCGGGTTGGCATCGGGACCGGTTCAGGGCACGGAGACCAAGAGTATAAACGGGCTCCCAGCTGACCGAGCAGCCCGAGGGAGGACGTTGTAACATCCCGGCGTACCCATCTCAGGCTCCGCTTCATCGCGAGCGAATAAACGTCATGACGCTGACCGACCTGCGCTACCTCGTCGCCCTCGCCCATGAGCGCCATTTCGGCCGCGCCGCCGAGAAATGCCACGTCTCGCAGCCCACGCTGTCGGTGGCGGTGAAGAAGGTCGAGGAAGAGCTCGGCATCCAGCTCTTCGAGCGCAGCGCGGCCGAGGTCAAGATCACCGAGACCGGACGGCGCATCGTCGCCCAGGCCGAAAAGGTGCTCATGGAGGCCAGCCAGATCCATGAAATCGCGGCCGCCGGCAAGGACCCGCTCGCCGGTCCGCTGCGGGTGGGCGTGATCTATACCATCGGCCCCTATCTGCTGCCGCGGCTGATCCCGCGCGTGCACCGGCTCGCCCCGAAAATGCCGCTCATCATCCAGGAGAGCTTCACCGCCCGCCTGGCCGAGGCGCTCAAGCGNNGATCATCCCTGGACCGCGGACAAGGCGATCTCGGCCGAGCACCTCGCCGACGACCAGTTGCTGCTGCTCGGTGCGGGCAACTGCTTTCGGGACCAGGTGCTCGAGGTGTGTCCGGCGTGCCGCAATATCGGCGGCCTGCAACGCACCCTCGAGGGCAGCTCGCTCGAGACCATCCGTCACATGGTCGCCACCGGGCTCGGCGTCACCGTGCTGCCGAGCTCTGCGGCCGACGATCCCTCCACGCAGAATGCGCTCGTGGCCGTGCGTCCCTTCTCCGACCCCGAGCCCTCGCGCCGGGTCGCGCTCGCGTGGCGGGTCACCTATCCTCGGAGTGGCGCGATCGACGTGCTGCGCGCCGCGATCATCGACAGCAGCCTGCCCGGTGTCAGGCCGGTGGGGCGGAAGCTGTCCTGATAGCCCTGCTGGATGAAGGGTATCTCGACGATCAATTGGCTCAATCGGCCGGATTGACTTAGCATTCAAGCGTACCCGGCGTCAGCTGGCGCCCCCCATGGACAATGCTTCACAAGGAGAATCGGCATGGATATCGATATCGGCATCAACAAGAAGGACCGCGCCAAGATCGCGGACGGCCTGTCGCGCCTGCTGGCCGACAGCTACACGCTCTACCTGACCACGCACAACTTCCACTGGAACGTGACCGGGCCGATGTTCAACACCCTGCATACGATGTTCGAGACGCAGTACAACGAGCTCGCGCTGGCGGTGGACGAGATCGCCGAGCGCATCCGCGCGCTGGGTTTCCCGGCGCCGGGCACGTACAAGGAATTCCAGAAGCTCACCAGCATGGCCGAGCCGGAGGGCGTGCCGAGCGCGCAGGAGATGATCCGCATGCTGGTGCAAGGCCAGGAGGCGGTGATCAAGACTGCGCGCAGCATCGCCCCGGTTGCCGACAAGGCGAGCGACGAACCCACGCTCGACCTGCTCACCCAGCGCATGCAGGTGCATGAGAAGACGGCCTGGATGCTGCGCAGCCTGCTCGAAGGCTGAGCCGCCAGCAGACGGTGATCAAATAAAAACGGGCCTGCAGGCCCGTTTTTGTTTGTGCGCTGCGTGCGCTGGTGGCGCTTCAGCTCGCTTTCTTGCGAGTGCTGGCGCGCTTGGGCGTGGCAGGCTTGGCTTCGCTGGCGGCGGCATCGTCCTTGCTCTTGGCCGCTGCGGTCTTGGTGCCCGCCTTCGGCGCCTTGGCCTCGAACTCGAAGCCGACCTTGCCGTCCTTGCCGCGCA
>DITC01000057.1 GCA_002422685.1 Thauera sp. UBA6194
CCTCCGAGCCAGCCCCCTCCGAGCCCGCCCGCGGCCGGCGAGCGCTACGCGCTCAATCCGATGTACCTGTTCCGCTGGGAGCCGACGCAGGACTCGCATGTCCTGCTCTACCCCGAGGGCATCGTCAAGCTCAACCAGACCGCCGGCGACATCATCGAGCGCTGCGACGGCAAGCGCACCGTCGCCGAGCTGATCGCCGAACTGCAGCAACGCTATCCGGGTGACGACGAGCGCGTCGCCGAGGGCGTGTACAAATTCCTGGAGGTGTTCCGTGCCAAAGGATGGATCCGTCGTCAGGCTTGACGGGCAGGGCAAGCCGCTGTGGCTGGTGCTCGAGCTCACCTACCGCTGCCCGCTGAAGTGCCCGTGGTGCAGCAACCCGGTCGACTACGCCCGTGACGGCGAGGCCGAACTGTCCACCGCCGAGTGGAAGCGCGTGCTGCGCGAAGGCCGCGAGCTCGGTGCGCTGCAGCTCGGCTTCACCGGCGGCGAGCCGCTGCTGCGCGACGACCTCGAAGAGCTCGTCGCCGACGCCAGCACGCTCGGCTACTACACCAACCTGATCACCTCCGGCGTCGGCCTCAGCGAAGAGCGCCTGATCGCGCTCAAGGCCGCCGGCCTCAACCAGATCCAGCTCTCGCTGCAGTCGAGCGAGCGCGAACTCACCGACACCCTGGTCGGCGCGCGCGCCTTCGACCTCAAGGTGAAGGTGGCGCACCTGATCAAGGCCCATGGTTTCCCGATGGTGCTCAACGTGCCGGTGTTCCGCCACAATATCGGCCAGGTCGAGGACATCCTCGCGCTCGCCGAGGACATCGGCGTCGACTACCTCGAGTTCGCCAACATCCAGTACTACAACTGGGCGATGGTCAATCGCGACGAACTGCTGCCGACGCTCGAGCAGTTGCAGATGGCCGAGCGCGCGGTGCAGGCGGCGCGCGAGCGCCTCGGCGAGCGCATGACGATCTACTTCGTCATCCCCGACTACTACGAAGGCCGACCCAAGGCGTGCATGAACGGCTGGGGTGCGATCCACCTCACCATCGCCCCGGACGGCGTCGCCATGCCCTGCCAGGAGGCGCGCGTCATCGAGGGGCTGGAGTTCCCCTCGGTGCGCGAGCAGAGCCTCGCCTGGCTGTGGAACGAGTCGCCCACCTTCCAGAAATTCCGCGGCGACGAATGGATGAGCCCGACCTGCCGCAGCTGCGACGAGAAGGAGAAGGACTTCGGCGGCTGCCGCTGCCAGGCCTTCCTGCTCACCGGCGACGCGTCGAACACCGACCCCGCCTGCTCGCGCTCGCCGCACCACCACCTGATCACCGAAGCGATCGCGCAGGCCCATGCGCCCGGACGCACGCTCAAACCGCTGATCATGCGCAACGACCGTAACTCGCGCCTGCTTGGGCAGGGTGGCGGCTGCGGGTCGAGAACAGGGGAGAAGGGGGCAAGCGCCGGGCTGACCGTGGCGCGGGTGGAGGTGGGGCATGTCTGATCTGCTGCTGCGCGTGTTCGACTCCTCGGTGGTCACCGTCGCGCTCGGCGTGGCGCTCACCGCGGCGCTGGCGCTGGCGCTGCGCCTGGTGATGTGAGGCGACGAAGATCATGGAGATGCTGCTCGAAGTCGCCGCGCGCTGGCTGCACTTTCTCGGTGCGCTGGTGTGGGTCGGCCACAACTACGCCACCGCGGTCACCCGCTCGCGCTACGTGCCGCTGACCGCGGCCGACCTGTCCGACCCCGATAGCCCGCGTCAGCGCGCGCTGATGCAGCGCGAGCACGGCACCTTCCGCTATGCGTCGCTGCTGGTGCTCGGCAGCGGCCTTCTGATCCTGTGGGACCGCGGCTGGCTGGTCGAGGCCCTCAGCCTGCAGGGCAGCCTGGCGCCGTTGGGCGTCGGCATCTGGCTGGCGGTGATCATGGTGGGCAACCTGTGGTTCGTGCTGTGGCCGCACCAGAAGCGCGTGCTCGGCTTCGTGCGCGCGCCGCTGGACGAGCGCCTGCGCTGCTCGCGCGTCACCTTCCTGTCGGCGCGGGTCAACACCATGTTGTCGATCCCGGTGCTGTTCTTCATGGGGGTGGGGGCACATGGCGTCGGGCTGTTCTCCTGAGGGCGGCTTTGCGGACGTCTTCGCCGCCTGGCGGGCGCAGCCCGGCTTCAGTTTCTCGGCGGCGGCCGGGCCCTTGCCGATCGAAGTCGCCAGCGAGGTCGCCGAGGCATGCCGGCCCGGCCCGGGCTCGATCCTGAGTCTGCCCTTCACCACGCCCACCTATCGCAGCCTGCAGGCCGAGACCGAGTCCTGCCTGCGTCGCCTGCTGGCGATTCCGGACGATTTCTCGGTGCTGTTCATGGCCGGCGGGGCGAGCGCGCAGTTCGCGCTGGTGCCGTTGAACCTGCTCGGGGGGGCGGAAGAAAGGGACGGGGTCCGCGGGGATGGCGTCCCCGGAGACGGTGCGCTTGCCAGCGCGGCGCATGGTGCAGGCGCTCGCCGTGCTCGAGGTGAAACGGCTGCGCGGCCTGCGCAGGCGCTCTACATCGACAGCGGGCACTGGTCGCGGCGCGCGATCAGCGAGGCGCAGCGTTTCGGGCGCATCGGCGTGCTCGATGTGCAGGCTCTGGTTCGCGACTCCGGTGGCGAAGGCGAACTGCCGCTTCCCTCCGAATGCCTGCCCGCATCCCGGCCCGAAGCGCTCGATGCGCGCGATTGGCCTCTCGCCTATGTCCACGTCACCCCGAACGAGACCGCCGACGGGCTACAGTTCCCGGCCTTGCCGAAGTGCGCCGCGCCCGTGGTGGCCGACCTGACCTCCGAGCTGCTCACCCGGCCGCTGGACTGGGATCGGCTCGGCCTCGCCTACGCCGGCACGCAGAAGACGATCGGCACGCCCGGGCTCACGCTCGTCGTCGTGCGCCGCGATCTGCTCGGCCACGCCTGCAGCGACACGCCGCGGGTGATGGATTACGGCGCCCAGGCTGCAGCCGAATCGCGCCTGTGCACGCCGCCGGTGCTGCCGGTCTTCGTCGCCCATCGCATGCTGCACTGGATCGAGCGCGCGGGCGGGGTGGAGGCAATGCAGCGGCGCCTGAGCCGCCGTCACGCCTTGCTCACCGCCGCGCTCGCCGAAGGCGAGGCGAGCGGGCTCTACCGCCAGCTCGTGCCCGAAGGCTGGCGCTCGCGCGTCAATCCTTGTTTTCACCTCCCCGATACGGCGACTTGCGATCGCTTCCTCGCCGAGGCGGAGGCGGCCGGGCTGCGCGATCTGCGCGGGCATCCCGAGCGCGGTGGCGTGCGCGTCAGCCTCTACAACGGGCTTGCGGACGCGGCGGTGGAGGCGCTCGCCGACTTCGTGCAAGGCTTTGCCCGACGCACCGCCGCCCCCACGCGCGCGGCGGCGGTGGCCACGCCCGGCGGCTGATGTCTGCGCTGACCCCGCGCGCCCTGCGCACGCGCTGGTCGGTGCAGCGTCTGGTGCGCTTTGGCGGCGGACAAGAAGCCGAGCCATGGTCCGCCGAAGCCGTGACGGGCCGGGCCGTGGGGGCGATGGGGCTGCGTTTTCCCGCGCCCTTGTTGCTCGCCGCGGGCTTCGATCGTCGTGGCGAGCTGCTTGCGCATGCCGGCGCGCTCGGCCTCGGCGGGGTCGAGACCGGCAGCCATCGCTGCGTGCCCGGCATGCCGCCCTTGCTGACCATCGCCGCCTGGCGTCGCCGGCAGCGATCGTATCCAGCGCAGTTCGCCTCGCAGTCCATTCACGGCCTCAGCCTCGTCGTGCCTTCGGCTGAAATCGGCTCCACGCCCGCGCTTTCGCCTTCGGCCTCGGCACAGCGGCGCCGTGCCGAGCTGCTGTGCCGTGCGCTCGTCGCGTGGCACAGCGGAGCGGACTACGTCGTGCTCAACCCCGGGCGCAGCGGCGCCACGGCGGCAGAGTGTGCGGAGCTGCTCGCCGCCCTCGCCGAGCTGCGTGATCGCCTGCCGCGTGCGCAGCGGCTTGCGCTGGTGGTCAAGCTGCCGGCGCGCTGGATCGAGGCCTGGTCAGCGGATCGGGGCCTCGAAGCCTGGGGTCGGCGTCTGGTCGCGGCCGGCGCCGATGGCCTGCTGGTCTCGGCCGAGGGCGCGGCACAGCATGCCTGCGCGCGGCTGGCTGCGCTCGCGGCAGCGCTCGAGCCTCGGGTGTGCCTGATCAGTGTGGGCGGCATCGATTCGGTGCGCACCGCCGAGGCGCGCCTGGCCGCCGGTGCGCGCCTGGTGCAGGTGCACCGTGCGGCGCTCGGCGCCGTCGCGCGCGTGCTGCCCCTGCTCGCCGGTCTCGGCGCGCGGGCACCGCAGGGCCGCGGCGCGGTGCGCCCGCCTGCTTGAGCGCCTTTATCCTCTGCTGAGCTTCCACCGGCTTGCCGGCTTGTGCGCCGAAGCACCAACAGCGTGCATGCGCCTGCCGGTGCTGCACTGCAGCAGTGCGACCTGAGCGAGGCGAGGCCGTGCCGAGGCCGCGAAAGCCCTGAATCCGCCGCCGCGAGGCGGAATTCATGTGCTGGCACGTTTGATGCGTAAAGGGATGCAGTACCGGGCCAGCGACGTGGCTGCGCCGCTGGCCGGCAGATGAGGGCGTGTGCCTGGCGCCGATCATGCGTGGTCGGCGGCGCCCGAGTGACTTACCCCTTTTCGAGCAATCGGCCTTGTTGCGGAGATCCCCCATGAAGAAGATGAAACTCGTCCTCGTCGGCAACGGCATGGCCGGCGTGCGCACCATCGAGGAGCTGTTGAAGCTTGCCCCCGATCTGTACGACATCACCGTGTTCGGCGCCGAGCCGCACGGCAACTACAACCGCATCCTGCTCTCCCCGGTGCTGGCGGGCGAGATGACCCTGCCCGAGATCATGCTCAACGATCTCGACTGGTACCGCGACAACGACATCACCCTGCACGCCGGCAGGCAGGTGACGAAGATCGATCGCGTGAAGCGCAAGGTGATCGCCGAGGCGGCCGACGGCAGCCTCACCGAGGCCGACTACGACCGCCTGCTGCTGGCGACCGGCTCCACGCCCTTCATCCCGCCGATTCCCGGCAACGACCTGCCCGGCGTCCTCGGCTACCGCGACATCGCCGACACCGAGGCGATGATCGAGGCCGCCGGCAAGTACCGCCACGCGGTGGTGATCGGCGCCGGCCTGCTCGGGCTGGAGGCCGCCAACGGGCTGATGCTGCGCGGCATGGACGTCACCGTGGTGCACATCGGCGAGTGGATCATGGAGCGCCAGCTCGACCGCGCCGCCGCCGACATGCTGCAGGCCTCGCTCGAGGCCAAGGGCATGAAGTTCCTGCTCGCGCGTCAGACCGAGGCGCTGCTGCCGGCGCGCACCGAACGCGGCGACATGATGGCGCGCGTCGGCGCGGTGCGCTTCAAGGACGGCATGGAGATCCCCGCCGACCTGGTCGTGGTCGCCGCCGGCATCCGCCCCAACTACGTGCTCGCCGAATCCGCCGGCCTGTACTGCGGCAGCGGCCGGGTGCGCGGCATCCATGTGTCGGACACCTTGCAGACGGTGACCGACCCGCGCATCTACGCGGTCGGCGAGTGCGTGGCGCACCGCGGCATCGCCTACGGCCTGGTGGCGCCGCTGTTCGAGCAGGGCAAGGTGTGCGCCAACCACCTCGCCAACTTCGGCATCGGCCGCTACGAGGGCTCGGTGACCTCGACCAAGCTCAAGGTGACCGGCATCGACGTGTTCTCGGCGGGCGACTTTGGCGGCGGCCCGGGCACCGAGGAGATCGTGCTGCACGACAAGCAGGGCGGCGTGTACAAGCGCGTTGTGCTCAAGGACGACCGCATCGTCGGCTCGGTGCTGTACGGCGACACCGCCGACGGCTCGTGGTACTTCCAGCTGATGAAGGACCGCCAGAGCGTCGCCGAGATCCGCGACCACCTGATGTTCGGCCAGAACAGATTGGGCGACACTGGCCACAAGGGCGAGAACCGCGCCGCCAGCATGCCCGACACGGCGGAAGTGTGCGGCTGCAACGGCGTGTGCAAGGGCACCATCGTCAAGGCGATCAAGGAGCAGGGGCTGTTCACGCTCGACGAGGTGAAGAAGCACACCAAGGCGGCGTCGTCCTGCGGGTCCTGCACCGGCCTGGTCGAGCAGATCCTCGCGTCCACCGTGGGCGGCGCCTACCAGGCGGTCAGCGCCAACGACAAGCCGGTCTGCGCGTGTACCGAGCATTCGCATAAGGTGGTGCGCGAGGCGATCTTCAAGCACCACCTCACGAGCAAGGAGGCGGTGTTCGAGACGCTCAACTGGCGCACCCCCAACGGCTGCGACAAGTGCCGGCCGGCGGTCAACTACTACCTTATCTCGTCGTGGCCGCACGAGGCCAAGGACGACCCGCAGTCGCGCTTCATCAACGAGCGCGCCCACGCCAACATCCAGAAGGACGGCACCTATTCGGTGGTGCCGCGGATGTGGGGCGGGCTGACCACGCCTTCTGAATTGCGCGCGATCGCGGATGCCGCCGAGAAGTACAAGGTGCCCACGGTCAAGGTCACCGGCGGCCAGCGCATCGACCTGCTCGGCATCAAGAAGGAAGACCTGCCGGCGATCTGGGCCGACCTCAACGCTGCCGGCATGGTCTCGGGCCACGCCTACGGCAAGTCGATCCGCACCGTGAAGACCTGCGTCGGCGCCGAGCACTGCCGCTTCGGCACCCAGCTCGCGATGGACATGGGGGTCAAGCTCGAGAAGATGCTGTTCGACATGTACGCGCCGCACAAGGTCAAGCTCGCGGTGTCGGGCTGCCCGCGCAACTGCGCCGAGGCCGGCATCAAGGACGTCGGCGTGATCGGCGTCGATTCCGGCTACGAGCTCTACGTCGGCGGCAACGGCGGCATCAAGACCGAGGTCGCGCAGTTCCTGTGCAAGGTGGGCAGCGACGAGGAGGTGATGGAGTATTCCGGCGCCTTCCTGCAGCTGTACCGCGAGGAGGGCTGGTATCTGGAGCGCACGGTGCATTGGCTGAATCGCGTCGGGCTCGACTACGTGAAGTCGCGGGTGGTCGAGGACGGCGACAACCGCCGCCAGCTGCATGCGCGCCTGCTCGATGCCCTCAAGGACGCCCGCGACCCCTGGCAGACCAGCCGCGAGGCCCAGGCCATCAAGCAGTTCATCCCGATCAAGGTCGAGGCCTGAGCGCCTTCCAGCGCTCTTGCCCAAAACCATCACCGCAATCCCCCACACCTAACCCATCGCGACGAAGGATCCACCATGACCGACTGGAAACGCATCTGCCCGCTCGACGACATCCCCCGCCTCGGCGCGCGCGTCGTGCAGCGCCCCGGCGACGAGGACATCGCCATCTTCCGCAACGCCGAGGACGAGGTCTTCGCGCTCCACGACAAATGCCCGCACAAGGGCGGGCCGCTGTCGCAGGGCATCGTCCATGGGCGCAAGGTCACCTGCCCGCTGCACGGCTGGAACATCGGCCTGGAGGACGGCCACGCGGTGGCGCCCGACAGCGGCCATTGCGGGCGCTTCGCGGTGAAGGTCGAGGGCGGCGAGGTCTTCCTCGCGCTCTGAGCAAGCGAATCCCCGGCTACGCACACCTGCAAAACGACAACATAGAGAGAAAAAACACCATGGCCTATCTCGCCCCTGCCGAGTTCGTCACCAAGATGGTCGACGCCGGCGAATCCAAGATCTGCATGGCACCGCGCGACGTGCTGATCCGCGCTTTCATGGCGGGCGCCATCCTCGCCCTGGCGGCAGTGTTCGCGGTCACCGCCACGGTGATGACCGGGCAACCGCTGGTTGGCGCGATCCTGTTCCCGATCGGCTTCTGCATGCTTTACCTGTTGGGCTTCGACCTGCTCACCGGGGTCTTCGTGCTCACCCCCCTGGCCTGGCTGGACAAGCGCCCCGGGGTCACGATCAAGGCCATCCTGAAGAACTGGGGCCTCGTCTTCATCGGCAACTTCGCCGGTGCGCTGACCGTGGCCTTCATGATGGCCTTCGTGTTCACCTATGGCTTCTCGACCGAGCCCAACGAGATCGGCCAGAAGATCGGTCACATCGGCGAGGCGCGCACGCTCGGCTATGCGCAATACGGGCTGGCCGGCTGGCTCACGATCTTCATGCGCGGCATGCTGTGCAACTGGATGGTGTCGACCGGCGTGGTGGGGGCGATGATCTCCACGACGGTGAGCGGCAAGGTGATCGCGATGTGGATGCCGATCATGCTGTTCTTCGCGATGACCTTCGAGCACTCGGTGGTGAACATGTTCCTGTTTCCCTCCGGGCTGATGATGGGCGGCGAGTTCTCGATCATGGACTACCTGATCTGGAACGAGATTCCGGTGGTGCTCGGCAACCTCGTCGGCGGCCTCGCCTTCACCGGGCTCACGCTCTACACCACGCATGTGCGCACCGCGCCCAAGCGCACCTTCAGCTGACCCGCCGCGTGCGGTTTCGAACCTGCCCCGGTGCCGCGAGGCGCCGGGCCCCTGTCGCGGAGCGAGCATGAGCACGGGACTCGCCGTTCGCGTCGGCCAGCATTCGGCGGCCGGACGCAAGGAGCGCAACCAGGACTTTCACGGTGTGTGCATGCCCCAGGGCGGCGAGCTCGCCACCAAGGGCATCGCACTGGCGCTCGCCGACGGCATCAGCAGCAGCGACGTGAGTCTGGCCGCCGCGCAGGCCGCGGTGGATGCCTTCGTCACCGACTACTACTGCACGCCCGAGGCCTGGTCGGTGCGCACCGCCGCGTTGCACGTGCTCTCCGCCACCAACGCCTGGCTGCACGCGCAGACGCGCCGCAGCGAACACCGCTTCGACCGCGAGCGCGGCTACGTGTGCACCTTCAGCGGCCTGATCCTCAAGTCGACCACCGCGCACCTGTTCCACGTCGGCGACGCGCGCATCCACCGCCTGCGCGCCGGGCGCAGCGAGCTGCTCACCGAAGACCATCGCGTGCGCGTGTCGGCCGAGGAGAGCTATCTCGCCCGCGCGCTCGGCATGGACCGCCGGGTGGATGCGGACTACCGTGCGCTCGCGCTCGAGCGGGGCGACCTCTTCATGCTGTCGACCGACGGTGTGCACGACCATGTGGACATGGGCTTTGTCGCCAGCGCGATCGCCGCGGCCGACGGGCTCGACGCCGCGGCGCGCGCCATCGTGGACGAGGCCCTGCGCCGCGGCAGCCCCGACAACCTCACCGTGCAGCTGGTCGAGATTACCGCCCTGCCCGATGCGCAGGCGGGCGAACTCGGCCGCCGGCTCGCCGAGCTGCCGCTCGCGCCGGCGCTGCAAGCCCGCATGCGGCTCGACGGCTACACCATCGTGCGCGAGTTGCACGCCAGCGCGCGCAGCCACGTTCATCTGGCGGTGGACGACGAGAGCGGGGCGCGCGTGGCGATCAAGACGCCCTCCGTCGAGCTGCAGCAGGACCCCGCCGCGCTCGAGCGCTTCCTGCTCGAGGAGTGGATCGCGCGCCGCATCGACTCGCCTCACGTGCTGCGTCCGTGGCGACCCGAGCGTCCGCGCAGCTGCCTCCATGTGGCCACCGAGTTCATCGAGGGGTGCAGCCTGCGCCAGTGGATGATCGATCACCCCCGCCCGGGCCTCGATGTCGTGCGCGACATCGTGCGCCAGACCGCGCGCGGGCTGCAGGCCTTTCACCGGCAGGAGATGCTGCACCGCGACCTGCGCCCCGAGAACATCATGATCGACGCCTCGGGCACGCTGCGGATCATCGACTTCGGTGCGGTGAGCGTGGCCGGCATCGCGGAGTGCGCGGGCGAGGCCATGGAGATGGCCGGAGGCGTGCCCGGCGACAGCGCCTACGCCGCGCCCGAATACTTCCTCGGCGAGCCCGGCTCGACGCGCGCCGACCTGTTCTCGCTGGCCGCGATCGCCTACGAGCTCCTCAGCGGCCGGCTGCCCTACGGCGTCGCGCCGGCGCAGTCGCGCACGCGCGCGGCGCAGCGCCGGCTGCGCTACCGGTCGGTGGTGGACGACGAGCGCGAGATCCCGTCCTGGATCGACGACGCGCTCGCACGTGCGCTCGACCCCGACCCGGCGCGGCGGCAGGCGGCGCTGTCGGAGTTCGTGCATGCACTTCACCATCCGGCCCCCGATCACCTGCGCCGCCTGCGACCGGCGCTCATCGCGCGCGACCCGGCGAAGTTCTGGAAGCTGCTCGCGATCGTCGCCTTGCTGGCGAATCTGGTGCTGCTGCAGCGGCTTTTCGGGGGTTGAAAAGGTTTCGGGGGCAGAAAAGAAAAAAGCCCGGAAATCTTTCGATTTCCGGGCCAAATCCACACCAAAGGAGGAGGGTGGAGGAGACAGGTGCAATACTAGGCGAGATTTTTGTGCAGTGCAACAAAAAATAGTGCTTCATCCATAAGTGAATTTTTACTTGCTGTCGATCCGGCCCATGTTTGAAGCGCTGGCGAGCAGGGATTCGAGCGCCGCGCTCACCGGCATCGCGCTGCCGGCCTGTTTGAGCGCGTGCGTGCTGTCCTGCTGCCAGCGCGAGAACACATGCTGGATGTCGGCGATCAGCGCCGAATGGTTGGCGACCGCCATCTCGGCGAGGTGCAGCGCGGCGCAGTTGCGGTGCTGCAGGGCTTTCCAGCCGAGGTCGCCGGCGTTGACACCGAATTGCTGCCAGTCCGGTGCGTCGAGCGTGCGCGTGACGGCGGATTCGATGTCTTTGGCGCAGCCGTCGAGCATGCGGTTCTGCGCCTCGCTCCAGCGCAGGGCGTTGCGCCGCAACAGGTCGCACAGGCTGAAGTTGAGCTCGAGGTTGGCCTTGAACAGGGCGAGGGTGGTGTGGGGGTCGAATTGCATGAATCAATCCTCGGTGAGGGGACGAACGCCAGCGCGTGAGGGGATGGGGTGAGGGGTCATTTCTCGTGCACATAGCGCCCGGGGGCGTCTTCAAGTTCAGGATAGCCCTGCTCGGGGGCGCCGAGCGCGGGCGGGGCGGTGGGCGCCCCCGAGCGCGCCGCGAGCCAGGCCTGCCAGGCCGGCCACCACGAGCCCTCGTGCCGCGGCGCGCGCTGCAGCCAGTCCTCGGGGGGCATGTAGTTGTCACCTGCGGGGCGGGTGAGCAGCTGATAGTTGCGCCGCGGGTGTCCGGGCTCGCTGACGATGCCGGCGTTGTGGCCACCGCTGGTGAGCACGAAGCTGATCTCGGCCGGCACCAGATAATGCAGTTTATAGACCGAGCGCCAGGGCGCGACGTGGTCGGTCACGGTGGCGACGCAGAAGGTCGGCAGGTCGATGTCGGACAGCGACACCGGCTTGTCGCCGACCGGATAGCGGCCCTCGCTGAGGTCGTCGTTGAGGAACAGCCGGCGCAGGTACTGGCTGTGCATGCGCGCCGGCATGCGGGTGGCGTCGGCGTTCCAGGCCATGAGGTCGTTCATCGGCGCGCGCTCGCCCATCAGGTATTCGCCCACCATGCGCGACCACAGCAGGTCGCTCGAGCGCAGGATCTGGAACGCGCCCGCCATCTGGCCCGCGGTGAGGTAGCCGGTCTCGGCCATCTGCGCCTCGAGCAGGCTGACCTCGCTCTCGTCGATGAACAGCGCCAGCTCGCCCGGCTCGGTGAAGTCGGTCTGCGCGGTGAACAGCGTCATCGAGCCCAGCCGCTCGTCGCCGTCGCGCGCCATCGCAGCGGCGGCGATCGCGAGCAGGGTGCCGCCCAGGCAGTAGCCGGTGGCATGCACCTTCTGCCCCGGGACAATGGCATTGATCGCGTCGAGCGCGGCGAAGAAGCCGAGCTGCAGGTAGTCGTCCATGTCGAGCTCGCGCTCGTCGACGCCGGGGTTCTTCCACGAGATGCAGAACACCGTGTGGCCCTGATCGACCAGATACTTGATCAGCGAGTTGTGCGGCGACAGGTCGAGGATGTAGTACTTCATGATCCAGGCCGGCACGATCAGCACGGGCTGAGGATGCACCTTTGCGGTGGTGGGCGTGTACTGGATGAGCTCGATCAGGCGGTTGCGCAGCACGACCTTGCCCGGGGTGGCGGCGACGTCGCGGCCGACGACGAATTCGTCCGCTCCGGCCGGAGGCGCGCCCGAGAGGCTGCGCTCGAGGTCCTCGACGGCGTGCACCGCGCCACGCACCAGGTTGGCGCCGCCGCTGGCCAGCGTCTGGCGCAGCACCAGCGGGTTGGTGGGCAGGAAGTTGCCCGGCGAGAACATGTCGAGCAACTGGCGTGCGGTGAACGCGACCACGTCCTCGTGATGGCGCGACACGCCCGACACGCCGCGGGTAGCGGCGTCCCACCATTCCTGGGTGAGCAGGAAGGACTGGTGCATCAGGTTGAAGGGCCACTGGTGCCATTCGGGTGCCTTGAAGCGGCGGTCCTGCGCGGGCGGTTGCACGCACTCGTGCGTGGGCGTGCCCGGCGGCGCGGCGGCCGCCTCCTGAGCGTAGCGCAGCAGGCGGCGCATCTGCTCGAGGGCCAGGTTGGCGAGCTCGATGCGCTTGCCCGGCGACAGCGCGAGGTGGCCCGCCCAGTCCGCGCTCGCCAGCATCAGGGCGATCGGCGACACCGAGGAGGTGGCGCGGGCGAGCGCGGCGTGCACGCGGCGGTCGAGCGGGTTGCGCTCGGGCGGCGGGGCGAAAGGCTCGGCGAGGCTGCGGCGCGCCCGGGCTGCGGGCGTGGCTGCCGGCGCTGGCACCGGGTGGGTCGCCGGGCGCGCCTGTTTTGCGGCGGGGGCGGATTTGCGACGGGTGCGGGGGGCTTTGGTGATGGCCTTGGGCGTGGGCTCGGTCATCGGCGTTCTCCTGGTTGCGGACCTCGTGGGTCAGTTCTGCATCGTTCCGATCGTGTGGCGCAGGCGGTGGTGGGCGAGCGCGAGAAATACCGCGCCGATCGCCGTCACCATGACGAAGGATGGCCACACCACGTCCACCCCCGCGCCACGAAACAGGATGGACTGCGCGAGTGACACATAGTGCGTGGTCGGCGCCAGCGCCATGATGGTCTGGATGGCTTCGGGCATGCTCTCGCGCGGGGTCACGCCGCCGGACAGGATCTGCAGCGGCAGCAGCACCAGGATGGACATCAGCCCGAACTGCGGCATGCTGCGCGCGATCGTGCCCATGTAGATGCCGATCGAGGCCGCGGCGAACAGGTAGAGCAGGGTGCCGGCGCCGAACAGCACGGCCGAGCCGGTCACGGTGATGCCGAGCACGCCCTTGACCATCACCTGCAGCGAGAACGACGAGGCCACCAGCACCACCACGCCCATCGACCAGATCTTGGACAACATGATCTCGAGCGAGGTCACCGGCATCACCAGCAGGTGCTCGATGGTGCCGTGCTCGCGCTCGCGGATCAGCGCCGCGCCGGTGAGCAGGATGCCCAGCATGGTGACGTTGTTGATGATCGCGTTGATCGCGGCGAACCAGCTCGCCTGCAGGTTTGGATTGAACATCGCGCGCGGCACCAGCTCGACCGGCTGTGGCACCGGGGCGCGCACGCGCTGCACGAAGGCGCGCACCTCGTCGTCGATGATGCTCTGGATGTAGCCGGTGCCGGTCTGTGCCTGGCTCTGGCGGGTGGCGTCGACGTTCAACTGCAGCGCCGGGCTGCGGCCGGCGAGCACGTCGCGCTGGAAGTCGGGCGGGATGTCGAGGACGAAGGTGTGCAGCCCGGCGTCCATGCCGCGGTCCATGTCGGCCAGCCCGACGTGCACGGGCGGGATGAACTGCGGCGGCTGCAGCGCGGCGATGATGCGGCCGGACAGCTGCGAGCGGTCCTCGTCCACCACCGCGATCGAGGCGCGGTTCAGGCTCTCGGGCTTGGCGCGCGCATCGGCGTAGATCGAGGCGCTGAACATGAACACGATCAGGAACATCAGCGCCATGTCGCGCGACAGGCTGCGAAACTCCTTGACGCCGAGGTGCCAGGTGTTGCGCAGGTGGGTCATCGCCTTCGTGCTCATCTCGCCCTCGCTTTTTCTCAATTCGCCTGCTTTTTCAGCAGCGCCGCCGACAGCAGCGTGAGCACCGGGATCGCCAGCAGCAGCGGGACGAAGGCGCCGCCCAGCTCCGCGAACCCGAGCGCCTTCGAGAAGGTGCCGCTGGCGATGGTGAGGAAGTGGGTGGTGGGGTAGATCGCGCCGATCCAGTAGCCGCCGCCCTCGAGCGAGCTCACCGGGTCCATCAGCCCGGAGAACTGGATCGCCGGCAGCAGGGTGCCGATCGAGGTGCCGGCGAGCGCGGCGACCTGGCTGTTGGTGAGCGTGGAGGCGAGCAGGCCCAGCCCGGTGGTGGCGGTGACGTAGAGCAGCGCCCCGGTGGCGAGCGCGAGCACGCTGCCCTTGAACGGCACCTGGAACAAGGTGAGCGCGAGCGCGAACATCAGCACGAAGTTGAACATCGACAGCGCGATGTAGGGCAGCTGCTTGCCGACCAGGAACTCGAGCCGGGTCACCGGCGTGGTGTAGACGTTGAGGATGGAGCCGAGCTCTTTCTCGCGCACCACACCGAGCGCGGTGAGCATGGCGGGGATGAACACCAGCAGCAGCGGGATCACCTTGGGCACCATCGACACCAGGCTGAGCAGCTCGGGGTTGTAGCGGTAGCGCGGTTCCACGCTGGCGAGCGCGCGCACCGGGCCGGCGCCGGATTCGGCGATCACGTCGGCGAGCGTCTGCGCATGCACGCCGCCCACGTAGGCGCGCGCGAGCTCGGCGCGCAGCGGCATCGAGCCGTCCAGCCACACCGCCACCTGCGGCGCCGTGCCGCGCGCGAGGTCGCGGCCGAAACCGGGCGGGATCTCGACCGCCATCGCCAGCGTGCCCGCACGCATGCGCGCGTCGAGGTCGGCGTGGCTCGCCAGCGGCGCCTGCTCGAGGAAGTAGCGCGAGCCGGCGATGCGCAGCGTGTAGCTCTGGCTGGCCACCGTGCGGTCGTGGTCGAGCACGGCGTAGTGCAGGTCTTCCACGTCCATGGTGATGCCGTAGCCCATGACCAGCATCAGCACCATGCTGCCGAGCAGCGCCAGCGTGAGCCGCACCGGGTCGCGGCGCAGCTCGGTGGCCTCGCGCGCCGAGAAGCTCAGCAGGCGGGCGAGGCTGAAGCGGGCGATGCGGTCGGCATCGTGCGTTGGCAAAGGCCGCTGGCGAGCGCGGTCGCCGCCGCTGACGCTGCCGCTGACACCCTCGCCCTCGCCAGCGCTGGCGGAGGCAACGCTGGGCGGCCGGGGCTCGGCCGCCGCCTCGCCGCTCGCCTCCTCCAGGTAGCGGATGAAGGCCTCTTCCAGGTCGTCGGTGCCGCGTGCTGCGGCGAGCGCCGCCGGGCTGTCGCTGGCGAGGATGCGGCCGGCGTGCATCAGCGAGATGCGGTCGCAGCGCTGGGCCTCGTTCATGAAGTGGGTGGTGATGAAGATGGTGACGCCATCCTTGCGCGACAGATCGACGATCAGCGCCCAGAAATGGTCGCGCGCCACCGGGTCGACGCCCGAGGTGGGCTCGTCGAGGATCAGCACGTCGGGCCGGTGCAGCACCGCCACCGCAAGCTGCAGGCGCTGGCGGATGCCGAGCGGCAGGGCGTCGGGCTGGGCATCCATGACCGGGTCGAGGTCGAAGCGCTGAGCGAGCTCGGCGATGCGCGCCGCGCCCTCGGCCGCGGGCAGCTCGAACAGGCGCGCGTGCAGGTCGAGGTTCTGCCGCACCGAGAGTTCGCCGTAGAGCGAGAAGCCCTGCGACATGTAGCCGACGCGGCGGCGGGTGGCGATGTTCTTCGCGTCGAGCCGGCCGCCGAGCAGCAAGGCCTCGCCGGCGCTCGGTTCGAGCAGGCCGGTGAGCATCTTCATCGTGGTCGACTTGCCGCAGCCGTTCGAGCCGAGAAAGCCGAAGATCTCGCCGCGCCGCACCTGCAGATTGACGTCGTCCACCGCGACGAAGTCGCCGAAGCGCATCTGCAGGCCGCGCGCCTCGATGACGATCTCGCCCGCGCTGTGCGGCGGAATTTCGAGGCGGTGGTGGTCGCGCCTGCGCGCCTCGGGCAGCAGCGCGATGAAGGCTTCTTCCAGCGTGTCGGCGCCGCCGGCGGCGCGCAGTTCGTCCGGTGTGCCGGTGGCGAGGACGCGCCCGGCGTCCACCGCCACCAGCCAGTCGTAGCCCTCGGCCTCTTCCATGTAGGCGGTGGCGATGAGCACGCTCATGCCCGGGCGGTCGGCGCGGATGCGCTCGATCAGCGCCCAGAACTGCCGGCGCGACAGCGGATCGACGCCGGTGGTGGGCTCGTCGAGGATGAGCAGGTCGGGGTCGTGGATCAGCGCGCAGCACAGGCCGAGCTTCTGTTTCATGCCGCCAGAGAGCTTGTTGGCGGGGCGGTCGGCGAAGGCGCTCATGCCGGTGGCGGCGAGCAGGTCGGCGATGCGGCGTGCGCGCTCGGCCGCGGACTGGCCGAACAGGCGGCCGAAGAAGTCGATGTTCTCGAACACCGACAGCGTGGGGTAGAGGTTCCTGCCCAGGCCCTGCGGCATGTAGGCGATGCGCGGGCACACGCGGGCGCGGTGGCGGGCGTCCGCCATGTCGCCGCCGAGCACTTCGACCCTGCCGTGCTGGATCTTGCGCGCGCCGGCGATCAGGCCCAGCCAGGTGGATTTGCCCACGCCGTCCGGGCCGATGAAGCCGACCATGCGCCCGGCGGGAATGTCGAGGCTGAGGCCGTCGGCGGCGAGGGTGCCGCCGTAGCGGTGCTGGACCTCGAGCAGGCGGACGACCGGTGGCGAGGCGTTCGTGGCGGGCGCGAGCGCTGCGCCGTCCGATTGCGCCGCGCGCGTGGATGCGCGCCCCGCGTGCGGTGGGGCGCCGGGCGCGTCGTGCGGCGCCCCACCATCACGGCGAATGCTCACGGCAGCCTCACCTGTAGCTCGGGCGGCCACTCACGCTGCGCGTTCAGGCGCAGGTGGGCCATGCCGGGCAGGCCGGTCTTGACCTGTTCGGGGTACTTCGCCAGCAGATCGGGGTCGATGCGCGCCTTGACGCGGAACACCATCTTCTGGCGCTCGCTCTGGGTCTCGACCGTCTTCGGCGTGAACTGGGCGACGCTGGCGACGTAGGACACCCTGGCCGGGATCACGAAGGCCTGCGCGGCGTCGAGCACGATGCGCACCTCGCTGCCGAGCGCGACGCGCCCGGCGGCCATCTCGGGCAGGAAGAAGGTCATGTACACGTCGCCGACGTCGACCAGGCTCACCACCTTGCCGCCGCCGCCGACCACCTCGCCCGGCTGCACCACACGGTATTGCACGCGACCGCTGCGCGGGGCGCGCAGTTCGCCGTCGGCGATCTCGGTCGCGAGGCGCGCGACCACCGCCTCGGTGGCGCCGATCGCGGCCTCGGCCTGCTGCACCTGCGCCTCGGCGGCGCGCACGCCGGCGCGGGCGGCGGCGATCTGGGCCTGGGCGACGCTGATGTTGGCCTCGGCGCTGCGCGCGCGGGCGGCATCGTCCTCGACCTTCTGCGCGGACGTGGCGCGGTCGGCGAGCAGGGCGCGCGAACGGGCTGCGGTACTGCGCGCGACGTCGAGGTCGGCGCGGCGCTGCACCAGCACCGCCTCGGCCATCGCCACGTCGGCGTGGCGCTGGGCCACCAGCGCGCGCGCCGTCTCGCGCGCGCTGACCGCGTTGGCCACCTCGGCGCGCGCCTGGGCAAGCTGCGCCTGCAGCGCCTTGACGTCCATGCGCGCGACCACGCTGTCCTGGGTGACGAAGTCGCCTTCGTTCACCAGGATCTCGTCCACCCGACCGGGCGCCTTGGCGGCGACGTCGACCTCGGTGGCCTCGATGCGGCCGTTGCCGCGCACGAAGCTGCCGTCGTCCGCGGCAGGGCGGAGGAACTGCCACGCGCCCGCCGCCGCAATGACCACCACGCCGACCCCGATCCAGGCGAGCCGGCTGCGTTGTGCTGTGTTCATGGAAATCACCTTGGAATCATGCCGCCCGTGTTACGGCGCGTGCATCTCGGTGCAGCGTCGTCGGGCGCCGTCAAGCGCTTGGCAACAGGGGCGCAGAACGCTGCCCTTGATGCCGGATAGGGGAATTATGCGCCCGTCTGCGGCGTTGCACCAAGCCGGCGCGCCGGATGCGATTGCTTCGTCCGGCGATTGCCCCGCCCGGCGGGCCTGCGGACAGCGGCTGTTGTATCATCGCCTCCTTGTCAACCGAGGCCCTTGTAGCGCATGCCGCGAAGTCCCGAACCTGCAGACCGTTCCATGCCCGCGTCCGGCCCCGGCGAGATCGAGTTCGTTGCGACCGAGGGCGGCGCGCGGCTGTGCGTACGCGGCGAGTGGACGCTCGCGCACCACGCGACGCTCGCCGAGCGCGTGCGTGCGCTGAGCGCGCAGGCGGGGGCCGGCGAGGCGGCGACGGTGGATGTCGACGGCCTGGCGGCGCTCGACACCGCCGGCGCGCGCCTGCTGCACGCGCTGCTCGGCCCCGAGCGCATCGCCGCGCTGCTCGCCGACGAAACCGCCCTGCCGCGCGAGCGGCGCGCGCTGCTCAAGGCGGTGGCCGATGCGCTCGCCGAGCCGTCCGTGCCCGCGCCCGGTGTCGAAGGCAGCGCGCTCGGCGACGTGCTCGCCGATACCGGCGAGGCCATGGTGGCGTTCTGGCGCCACCTCGCCGGTATCACCGGCTTCATCGGCCTGATCCTCGAGACCGGGCTGCGCGTGGCGGTGCAGCCGCGGCGCTGGCGCATGACCGCGCTGGTCGCCAACCTCGAGCGCACCGGGCTCGACGCGGTGCCGATCATCGCGCTGCTGACCTTCCTGATCGGCGCGGTGGTGGCCTTCCTTGGCGCCACGGTGCTGCAGAACTTCGGCGCCAGCATCTTCACGGTCGATCTGGTGGCCTACTCCTTCCTGCGCGAGTTCGGCGTGCTGCTGACCGCGATCATCGTCGCCGGCCGCACCGCGAGCTCCTTCACCGCGCAGATCGGCTCGATGCGCGCCAACGAGGAGATCGACGCGATCCGCGTGCTCGGCCTCGATCCGGTCGAGCTGCTGGTGCTGCCGCGCGTTTATGCACTACTGATCGCGCTGCCGATGCTGACCTTCGTGGCGATGGTGTCGGGCCTGGTCGGCGGCATGCTGGTGTCGGCGACCACGCTCGACATCTCGCCGGTGCTGTTCCTGTCGCGCATCCAGGACAACGTCGGCCTCATCCACTTCTGGGTCGGCATGGCCAAGGCGCCGATCTTCGCCTTCCTGATCGCGGTGATCGGCTGCCTCGAGGGCTTCCGGGTGCAGGGTAGCGCGCAGTCGGTGGGCGAGCACACCACGTCCGCGGTGGTGCAGTCGATTTTCGTGGTGATCGTGGTCGATGCGATCGCGGCGCTGTTCTGCATGGAGATGGGCTGGTGAGCGCGGGGCTGGTGACACCGGAGCAGGCGAGCGCCGCCGTGAAGGGCGCGGACAACATCGTCGAGGTGCGCGGCGTGCGCAACCAGTTCGGCACGCACGTGGTGCACGACCGGCTCGACCTCGACGTGCGCCGCGGCGAGATCCTCAGCGTGGTGGGCGGCTCGGGCACCGGCAAGTCGGTGCTGCTGCGCACCATCGTCGGCCTCCACCGGCCGCACGCGGGGCAGGTGCAGGTGTTCGGCGAGGATCTGACGAGCCTGTCCGACGCGCGCCGCAAGCAGGTCGAGCGCCGCTTCGGCGTGCTGTTCCAGAAGGGCGCGCTGTTCTCGTCGCTCACGGTGGCCGAGAACGTGGCGCTGCCGCTGATCGAGCACGCCGGGCTGTCGCGGCGCGAGGCGGCGGAGCTGGCGGCGCTCAAGATCGCGCTCGCCGGGCTGCCGCCGATCGCGGGCGCGAAGTTTCCGTCGGAGCTGTCGGGCGGCATGGTCAAGCGTGCGGCGCTGGCGCGCGCGCTCGCGCTCGACCCCGACATCCTGTTCCTCGACGAGCCCACCGCCGGGCTGGACCCGATCGGCGCCGCGGCCTTCGACCAGCTCATCCTCACGCTGAGGGATGCGCTCGGGCTCACCGTGTTCATCGTCACCCACGACCTCGACACCATCTACACCATCACCGACCGCGTCGCCGTGCTGGCGCAGAAGAAGGTGCTGGTCAACGCCGGCCTGGACGAAGTCGCCGCCACCGACGACGCCTGGATCCGCGAATACTTCCACGGCCCGCGCGGCCGCGCCGCTGCCACCGCGGTGGCTGGCGCGCAGGCCGTGCCTGCAGCAACGGAGAACAACTGACATGGAAACCCGCGCCCATCACGTGCTGATCGGCCTCTTCACCGTGCTCGTCGTCGGCGCCGCGCTGATGTTTGCGCTGTGGCTGGGCAAGAGCGACGCCGACCGCCAGTTCGAGATCTACGACATCGTGTTCCAGGAGGCCGTGTCCGGGCTGTCCAAGGGCGGCACGGTGGAATTCAGCGGCATCAAGATCGGCGACGTGGTCAGCCTGCGTCTGGACCCGGACGATGCGCGCCGCGTGATCGCGCGCGTGCGCGTCGATGCCGCTGCGCCGGTGCGCACCGACACCGAGGCCCGCCTGGTGCCGGCCGGCATCACCGGGCTGACGATGATCCGCCTCACCAGCGGCGACGATCCGGGCAGCGTGCCGCTGCAGGCCGAGGACGACGTCGTGCCCCGCCTCGTGGCCGTGCCCTCGGCCTTCGGTCGCCTGCTCGCCGACGGCGAGGACGCAGTTACCAACGTCAACGAGCTGCTGGTGCAGGCGCGCATGTTGTTCTCGGCCGAGAACGTGGCCGCCATCGGCCGCACCCTCGACAACCTGGAGCAGACTACCGCTGCCCTGGCCGCGCAGCGCGACGACGTCAACGCGGTGCTCAAGCAGGTCACCCAGGCCAGCGTGGAGGCCAGCACCGCGCTCGCCGAGGCCACGCGCGTGCTCGGCACCGCCAACCGCCTGGTCGAGCAGCAGGGCACCCAGACCCTGGACAGCGCGCGCGAGGCGATGCTCGCCTTCGAGCGCGCGATGGGCTCGGTCGAGGCCCTGATCGCCGACAACCGCGCGCCGCTCGACGGCGGCCTGCGCGGCCTGGCCGAGATCGGCCCGGCGGTTGCGGAGCTGCGCACCACGCTCGCCTCGCTGCGCGCGATCACCCGCCAGCTCGAGGATCGCCCCGCCGATTACCTGCTCGGCCTCGAACCGACCAAGGAGTTCACGCCATGAGAATCCCGCACCCCGCACTGCTGCCGTGTCGCCGGTCAGGCGTGCACGCTGCCGGCCGCTGGCTGGCGATCGGCGCCGCGGTGCTGCTGCAGGCCTGCACCATCCTGCCCAAGGCCGAGCCGCTCGAGGTCTATCTGCTGCCCTCCGCCGCGCCCCTTGCCGCATCCGCCGCGCAGACGGTGCCGTGGTCGCTGCGCATCGCGCGCCCGGCGGCCGGCGTGCAGCTGTCCGGCCAGCGCATCGTCGTCGTGCCCGAGGGCAGCCGCGTCAGCGTCTACAAGGGCGCGGGCTGGAGCGACCCGGCGCCGGTGCTGGTGCGCAACCGCCTGCTCGACGCCTTCCGCGCCGACGGCCGCGTCGCCGCGCTCAGCACCGACGACAAGCAGCTGCAGGCGGACTTCGAGCTCGACAGCGAGCTGCGCGCCTTCCAGAGTGAGTACCGCGACGGCCGCCCCGAGGTGGTGGTGCGCCTCGATGCGCGCCTGGTCGATACCGGCTCCCGCCACATCGTCGCCAGCCACAGCTTCGAGCAGCGCGTGGTGGCGTCCGATGCCGCGGTGCCGGCCGTGGTGCAGGCCTTCGGCGCCGCGAGCGACCGCCTGACGGCGGAGGTGGTCGCCTGGACGCTTGGCGCGGGCAGCGCGGCACGGTAAGGGGGCGCCCGCGCTGCCGTGCCCGGGCCCGCAGGCAGCGACCATGGCAGGATGGTGGCGGATCGCGGCTGCCATGGCGGCAGCCTTGTCTGGCAGTCAAGGCCGGGTGTGGCAGTCGGCCGGGCAGGGGGCTCGCAGCATGCCCAGGTTTGGCGCGGCTTCGAGGCCGGGCTCGCGCGCCCGCCCGCCTGGCATGAAAAATGAATGCTGCTCACGATCCGGCAGCGCGACCGCGCCTGCCGCAATCTCTCTGGCCTCGTCGATGACCCCCGACCGTTCCTCCGTATCGACCGCCCGCCGCGTGATCCCGATCGCCGTCGCGCCCCTGCCGGCGGCGCGCCGGCTACAGTGGCGCCGCCGCCTGTTCCAGGCCGGTTTCTACCTGCTCTTCATCTTCGCGCCGGTGTTCGACCTGTTCCGCTTCGACCTCGAGGCGGACCACGCCTGGCTGCTGGGTTTCGAGTGGCGCCTGGGGCTGGACGACTTCCTCGCCAAGCGCGCCACCACGCTGGAGGCGGGCGGCAACCTGCTGTTGCGGCTGTTCCTGCCGGTGTTCGGCGTCGCCGCGGTGGTGCTGTGGGTGGCGTGGAAATGGGGGCGGCTGTTCTGCGGCTGGCTGTGTCCGCATTTTTCCATCGTCGAGTTCCTCAACGAGCTGTTCATCCGCGCGAGCGGCAAGCCCACGTTGTGGGAGAAATCGCCGCTGCCCGCGGTGCGGCCGGACGGCTCGCGCCTGCGCCGCGATCCGCGCTGGTGGCTGCTGGTGGTGCCGGCGGGCGTGCTGCTCGCGTTCTCGTGGGCGGTGGTGCTGCTCACCTACGTGCTGCCGCCCGCCCAGATCTACGGCAACCTGCTTGCGCTCGAGTTCACGCGCATCCAGACGATCTTTCTCGTCATCATCACCACGGTGCTGAGCGTGGACTTCCTCTTCGCCCGCCATCTGTTTTGCCGCACCATGTGTTCGGTGGGCGTGTTCCAGAGCCTGATCTGGATGAAGAACCGCGACGCGATGGTGGTCGGCTTCGACCGCGCGCGGGCGAGCGCCTGCAGCACCTGCCTGCCCGAGCGCGAGTCGGCCTGCAACGCGGTGTGCCCGATGCGGCTCAAGCCGCGCAGCATCAAGCGCCACATGTTCACCTGCACGCAGTGCGCGCTGTGCCTCGAGGCCTGCGCCGAGACGCAGCGGGACAACCCGCAGGGGCCGCTGCTGACCTGGGTGAGCGGCGAGGCTGCGCGGCAGAATGAGGCGGGTTTCAGCGCCTTGCCCCGCGACTGAGCCGCTCGCGACGATCCGGTCGTCGGGTTCCGGCCCGGTGCCGCCCTGCTGCGCGCTCGATGCCTGCTGTTGTACCGTACGCCCGACGCCCCGCTTGCCGAGACAAGGAGCCCGAAATGATCTTTCACCAGCTGTTCGAACCCATCTCCAGCACCTACACCTACCTGCTCGGCTGCGAGGACACCGGCGAGGCGGTGCTGATCGACCCGGTGCTGCCGGCCTGGCAGCGCGATCTGGAAGAGCTGCGCCGGCTCGGGCTCAAGCTTGCCTACACCCTCGACACCCACATCCACGCCGACCACATCACCGCCGCGCGCAAGCTGCGCGAGGAGGCGGGCAGCCGCATCGCGCACCCGGCCATCGACGGCCTGCCCTGCGCCGACCTCGGCGTGGAGGAGGGCGTGCCGCTGCAGGTGGGCAGCGTGCGCATCGAGCCGATCTTCACCCCGGGCCACACCGACGGCCATCACGCCTACCGCGTCGGCGAGCGCGTGCTCACCGGCGACGCGCTGCTGATCGAGGGCTGCGGCCGCACCGACTTCCAGAACGGCGACGCACGCGCGCTCTACCACAGCGTGCGCGGCAAGCTCTTTGCGCTGCCGGACGATACGCTGGTGTATCCCGGCCACGACTACAAGGAACGCCGCGTGTCATCGATCGCCCAGGAAAAGGCGCGCAACCCGCGCCTGGGCGGCGAGCAGGGCATCGAGGCCTTCGAGAAGCTGATGGCCGAGCTCGGCCTCGCCTACCCGAAGTTCATCGACTACGCCGTGCCCGGCAACCGCGCTTGCGGCGAATGCCCGGGCGGCGTGCCCGAGGACCTGCAGCAGTACTGCGAGCAGATCGGCCACAGCCCGCAGGGCTGAGGCCGAGCCTGATCAGACCTCGCCCGCCTCGAGCTGGCGGCGGATCTCGCGCAGCTTTTCGCGCCGCGCGTCGCTGGTCTCCGGGTAGCGCATGTCCAGCCCGGCCAGGGTGTCGACCAGGATCTGCGACACGATCAGGCGGGCGTTCTTCTTGTCGTCGGCCGGCACCACATACCAGGGGCAGTCGGCGGTGCTGGTGGCGGCGAGGCAATCGGCGTAGGCGGCCATGTACTTGTCCCAGTGCTGGCGCTGCTCGATGTCGCCCTCGTCGAACTTCCAGTTCTTGTCTTCCTCGTCGATGCGCGCGATCAGGCGCTCGCGCTGCTCGTCCTTCGACAGGTGGAGGAAGATCTTGACGATGCGGGTGCCGTTGCGGTGCAGATGGGCCTCGGAGTCGGCGATCGAGCGGTAGCGGTCGCCCCAGAAGTCCTTCGCCGCGAGCGTGTCGTCGGGCAGCTTCTCGCCGCGCAGGATCTCCGGCAGCACGCGCACGATCAGCACCTCCTCGTAGTACGAGCGGTTGAAGATGCCGATGCGCCCGCGCTCGGGCAGCGCGACGTGGGTGCGCCACAGAAAGTCGTGGTCGAGCTCGGTGGCGCTCGGGTGCTTGAAGCTGAACACCTGGCAGCCCTGCGGATTGACCCCCGACATGACGTGGCGGATGGCGCCGTCCTTGCCGGCAGCGTCCATGGCCTGGAAGATCACCAGCAGCGAGTAGCGGTCGTGGGCATAGAGCATCTCCTGCAGCTCGGACAGGCGTTTCGTGCCCTCCTTGAGCATGTCCTTGTAGGTGGCCTTGGAGTCGTAGAAGGGCTCGACCTGCGTCGGCCACTTGCTAAGGTCCACCTTCTTGGCGCCCGGGACGCGGTAGTCGGTGATGTCGATCTTCTTGTGCTTGCTCATGGGATGCTCCGGTCGAATGCAGGCTTGAGTTGGGGGGGTGAGAAGGGCTCGAGGGCGAGAGGGACTCTGTGCGAGAGGGACTCAGGGCGAGAGGGACTCAATGCGAGAGGGACTCAATGCGAGAGGGACTCAATGTGTGGGCGACGACTCAAAGCAGCAGCAGCGTCGCCAGGCCGAGGAAGGCGAAGAAGCCGACCACGTCGGTGACGGTGGTGAGGATGACGCTGCCGGCGAGCGCCGGGTCGATGCCCATGCGCTCGAGGATGAGCGGGATCGCCAGCCCGGCGAGCGCGGCGCACAGCAGGTTGAGCAGGATCGCCGCGGCGATGACGCCGCCGATGCCCCAGTTGCCGAACCACACCACCGCCAGCGCGGCCACCACCAGCGCCCACAGCAGTCCGTTGATGATCGACACCCCCACCTCGCGGCTGAGCAGCACGCGCACGTTGCCCTTCTGTACCTGGCCGAGGGCGAGACCACGGATGACCAGGGTGAGCGTCTGGCTGCCGGCGATGCCGCCCATGCTGGCGACGATGGGCATCAGCACGGCGAGCGCCACGAGCTGCTCGAGCGTGCCCTGGAAGCGACCGATCACCCAGGCGGCGAGGAAGGCGGTGAGCAGGTTGATGCCCAGCCACAGCGCGCGCCGGCGTGCGCTCACCAGCACCGGCGCGAACATGTCGGCCTCGTCGTCCAGGCCGGCCATCTGCATCACCGCGCGCTCGGAGTCTTCGCGGATCAGGTCGACCACGTCGTCGACCGTGATGCGGCCGATCAGCCGGCCTTCGCCATCGATCACCGGCGCGGACATCAGGTCGAGGTCCTGGAACAGGCGGGCGACCTCGCGGCTGTCGGTGTCCACCGGGATGCCGGCGATCTCCGTCTGCATCAAGCCTTCGACCCGGTTGTCGAGGTTGGCGGTGACCAGCGCGGACAGGCGCAGCGCGCCCTGGTAGTGGCCCTTGCGGTCGACCACCATCAGCATGTCGGTCTGCGGCGGCAGGGTCTCGAGCAGGCGCAGGTAGCGCAGCACGGTGCCGGCCTTGACCTCGGCGCGCACCTCGATGGCGTCGGCGTTCATCAGACCGCCGGCGGACTCCTCGGGGTAGGACAGCATCGACTCGAGCTGTTCGCGGCGCGCGCCGGTGGTGGAGAGCACCAGGCGGCTGCCGAGTTCGGCGGGCAGGGTCTGGATGAGGTCGACGAGGTCGTCGAGCTCGAGGTGGTGCACTGCGGCGATCAGGTCGTCGAGGTCGAGCTCCTGCGCCAGCGTGGTGCTGATCTCGTCGTGCAGGAAGCTGAGCACGCGCCCGGCGCGCTCGGTCTCGACCATGCTCCAGGCCTGGCTGCGCTCGGCCGGCGGCAGCGCCTCGAGCAGGCCGGCGACCTTGGCCGGGTGAATGCGGTGCAGCAGCTTGCCCACGCGCTTGAGCTTGCCGGCGTCGAGCGCCTCGCGCACGCTCTGCAGCTCGCTTTTCGCGTCCTCAGGCTCCTCGCCCTGTTGCGCGGGCGGCGCCGGTGCCGCGTCGGCTTCGCTGTCCTCGCGCGACTCGCGCATCAGCGTCGGGCGCAGCTCGGTGCTCAGGTGGCCGAGCACGCGCTGCTCGAGCGTGCCGCCGATCTGCTGCCAGAGCGAGACGCGCTGCGCCGGCGACAGGCGCTCGAGCAGCGCCGCGATCTTGGCCGGGTGCATGCGGTGCAGCAGCTTGCGTACGCGCTTGTTGCGACCCTCGGCGAGCGCCTTGACGATCTGTTCGCTCAGGGTGCGCGGGCGGCTGTCGGTGTCGGTGTCGGGGGTTTGCGCTTGATCGTTCATGCGGGCAAGGATACCTGTGGCAGCAGCGGCCGGGCGCCGATGCGCGAGAGCGCCTCGCGGCCGCGCACGGTGAGGTCCGAGATGAAGCGGAACTGCTGGCGCGGATCGACCGGATAGGCGCGGATCGTGTATTTCGTGCCCCAGGTCTCCTCACGCACCACGACCACGACCGGGGCGTCGAAATACAGATAGGGGCTGGTCATCGCCACGTCCTCCAGCACTGCGCGCGCGTGCCGGGCGTCGTGCTCGGGGTGGACGAGAAAGCTGGTGGCGCACTGCAGCACCGGGCTGCCGTTGTTGGCGTTGCGCACCGCCGAGGACCACAGCTTGAGGTGCGGGACGGTGATCGTGTCGTCGTCCGCGGTGACCAGGCTGACGGTGCGCATGCCCACGTGCACGACCTCGCCGTAGTGGCCATCGAGCTCGACCCAGTCGCCGGGACGGTAGGGCTGCTCGAAGGCCGACACCACGCCGGCGATCAGGCTGCTGACGTAGTCCTTGAGCGCGAAGCCGATCGCCAGGCCGGCGGCACCGAGCAGGGCCACCATGTTCTGCATCGAGGGTTCGATGAGGATGGGCAGGATCAGCGCCAGCGCGATGATGATCAGCACCAGGCGCAGCAGCGGCACCGAGGCGAGCACGTAATGGCGCGGACGGCCGTGCAGGCGGTTGGCGATCCAGGGCAGGGCGCGCTGTGCGCTGCGGATGAGCACGATCGCGGCGACGACGATGGCGGCGAGTTCGATCCAGTCGCCGCGGTCGAGCGTGTTGAAGAGTCGTGCGAGGTTCGGGCTGTCGTCTGGCATGTTCAGAAATCGTCGGTGAGGTAGCTGCGACTGCGCAGGAATTCGCGCACCGTGGGGTAGGCGAGCGGCGCCACCTGCCAGCGTGTGCCGTCGCGCGTGAGCAGCTCGAGCGCCTGCAGCCGCAGCAGGTGCGAGTGCACGCGTGCGCCGGGGATCGGCACCAGCGCCCCGAGCGCCTCGGCATCGAGGCCACGGTGAAGCAGCAGGGCGTGGAGCAGGAAGGCCACGTCCTCGCCCGACTCGGCGGGGAGCGTGGGGGTCTCGATGCCGGGCGCCACCCAGACGACCTCGTCGGCGGCGGCAAGGCGCTCGCGGTCTTGTCTGGCAGGCGGATCGTGGGGCGCATCTTCCGCCTGCGCCTGCCGCTCGTGCTCGGGCGCGGCGCGCAGACGCTGACGCCAGTAGTGCCAGGCGAGGCCGGGGTTGCCGCGGCAGTGGGCGGCGAGCTGGCGCAGCTCGGGGCAGGCGCCGTCCTCTGCCGCGGAGGCGTCGGTCTGGCCGTCGGCGGGGGGCTCCGGCAGCAGGGGCTTGCCGTTACGTGCGCTCAGGAAGCGGACGTGGCCGCGATCGGCCTGCATCAGGTAGCGCGTGAGCGCGGGGCCGTCGAAGGCCTGCAGGGTCAGGCGCGGGGTGCCGGGCAGGGGCCAGATGCGCTCGATGAAGGCCAGCGCCCAGCTGTCGCAGCCGATCAGGCCCGGGCCCAGGGCGCCCGACAGGGCGCGCGCCAGAAAGCCGCGCAGCAGCTCCAGCCCGCTGGCGTGGCGCAGGAAGCAGCGCTCGAGCTCGGGCAGCACCCAGGGGCGGCCCTTGTCGGGCGCAAGGCCGTCCAGCCAGCGTCGATCGGCGGTGAGGATCTGCGCGCTGTCGGGTGGCGTGAGCACCACCGCGTCATGCGCGCGCGCCCAGTGCGCGAGGATCGCGGCGTGCTCGCAGTACGGCTGGCCGATGAAGAGCCGGACCGGCGCGTGCGCGTCCCTGTCCGGCGCGCCGAGCGCGCGCGCGGCGGGCGCCCAGTCGATCGGGGGGGCGAGGTTGGCGAGGCGCAGCTGTGGCAGCGCGCGCAGATCGGCCTCCGCCCGCGCGGGGTCGGCTTCGTCCTTGTCGTCGCCGAGCAGCAGGCGCCCGAGCGCACGCCAGCGGCGCTGCAGCGTGGCGGGCTGCGAGTCGGTGGGGAGCGCGTAGTCCGTGGCCGGAACGACCTGCCACAGGGGGGGCGGCGGGCTTGGGGTGTCGTGCGTGGGGGACGTGTTCATGGCGAAGGAGTGTGCCTCAGAGCGGCCACACGAGCAGCAGCAGCGGGACCGAGACGCCCACCACGAGGAGCTCCAGCGGCAGGCCGAGCCGCCAGTAGTCGCCGAAGCGGAAGCCGCCGGGGCCGAGGATCAGGGTGTTGTTCTGGTGGCCGATCGGGGTCAGGAAGGCGCACGAGGCGCCGATCGCGACCGCCATCAGGAAAGCGTCCGCGCTGACTCCGAGCGCCGCGGCGGTGCCGATCGCGATCGGGCACATGACCGCCGCGGTCGCGGCGTTGTTCATCAGGTCGGACAGGAACATGGTGACGATGAGCACCAGGCTGAGGGCGACGATGGCGTTGCCCTGCGCCACGCCATCGAGCAGGGCGTGCGCGATCAGGTCGGCAGTGCCGGTCGTCTCCATCGCGCCCGCCACCGGGATCAGCGCCGCGAGCAGCACGATGACCGGCCAGTCGATGCTCTCATAGACCGAGCGTAGCGGGATGGTGCGAAGGGCCATCGAGGCGAGCACGCCGAGCGCGAAGGAGATCGCCGCGGGCAGCAGGCCCAGCGCGGCGCCGCCGACCGCGAACAGCATGATCGCACCGGCCGTCCACGCCTTGCGCCGGTCGGGGATGCGCAGCTCGCGCTCGGCCAGCGGCACGCAGCCGGAGTCGGCCGCGAACTCGGTGAGTGCCTCGAGCGGGCCCTGCATCAACAGCAGGTCGCCGGCCTGGATCTTCAGCGTGCGCAGGCGCGACTTCGAGCGCTTGCCGTTGCGTGACACTGCGAGCAGGTTCAGACCATAGCGCGTGCGCAGCGACAGGTCGCGCGCCGAGCGACCGATCAGGCTGGCCTCGGGGCGCACGACCAGCTCCATCAGCGTGATCTCGACGTCGGCCGCGGATCGGGCGCTGTCCTTGTCCTCCTCGGCGGCGGCGTCCTTGCGGCCTTCGGCGTGCCGCTTTTGGTCATCCGCGCTGCCGGCCGTGTCGCCGCCGCGCGCGTCGCTTCCTTTCTTCCGGCGTTCCTGCTTTTCGTCCCGGCTGCCGGCGGCGTCCTGCGCAGGCTGCGTGTGCGCGGCTTCTTCCTGCGCGTCCGTCTCCTCCTCGCTCGACGGGCCGGCCTCTTCGAGCTGCAGCCCGAGCGTGGACAGCACCTCGGGCAGCGCCTCGATGTCGGCCTCGATGACCAGGATGTCGCCCGCCAGCACCTTGCGGCTCGACTGCGGCGCGGTCATGCGCACCTCGTTGCGCACCAGGCCGATGATCTGCGCGCCGGCCTCGTCGAGTCGGGATTCGATCTCGCGCAGGAACAGACCGGCGGCCTTGCTGTCGGGCACGACCCGGACCTCGGTGACATAGGCGCCGGTCTCGAAGCCCTCGGTGCTCGCCTTCTCGCGCGCGGGCACCAGGCGCCAGCCGAGCAGCACGATGAACAGGGTGCCGACCACGGCGACGGCGAGGCCGATCGGCGTGAAGTCGAACATGGCGAAGCTTCCGGCGCCGGTCTGCGCGCGAAAACCGGACACGATCAGGTTGGGCGGGGTGCCGATCATGGTCGTCATGCCGCCGAGGATGGTGCCGAAGGCGAGCGGCATCAGCACCCTGCCCGGGGGCAGCGCGAGGCGCGAGGCGAGCTGCATCGCCACCGGCATGAGCAGGGCCATCGCGCCGACGTTGTTCATGAAGCCCGACAGCAGCGCGCCCAGGCCGACGAGCGCGGCGAGGCTGAGCAGCATGCCGGCCTTGGCCGGCAGGAGCGCCGCGGCGAGCGCATCGACCGCGCCCGAGATCTGCAGCCCGCGCGAGAGCACCAGCACGCAGGCCACCGTGACCACCGCCGGGTGGGCGAAGCCGGCGAAGGCGGCGTCGGGCGGCACCAGGCCGGCGAGCACGCAGGCGAGCAGGGCGCCGGCCGCCACCATGTCGTGCCGCCAGCGCCCATGCAGGAACATCGCGACCGTGGCGAGCAGGATGATGAGTATCAGCGACTGGTCCTGGGTCATCTGTGCACTGGCGGCGGCGCTCACCGTATCTCTGCGCGTTGTGCGGCCGGCTGTCCGGAGCGCGCGGGTTGGGGGGAGGGGCGGTGCCAGTTTAAGATGAATGGGCCGCCCCGTGGCGGGTGGCCCCTCGATCAATGAATCATCAGGAGGATGACGACATGACCAAGCGCGAAGCATATGTGCAGAAAATGCATGCGAGGATCGACGAGTGGAGCGCCGACATCGACCGGCTCGAGGCCAAGGCCCGCGCCGCCGAGGCCGACATGAAGATCGAGTATGAGCGGCAGCTCGAGCGGATGCGTGAGCAGCGTGCGCAGGCGCGGGTGAAGCTCGAGGAGCTGCAGGGCGCGAGCGAGGCGGCCTGGGAGAGCGTGCGCGCGGGCTTCGAGTCTGCATGGGAAAGCCTGAGCAAGGGCTTCAGGGACGCAGCCGACAAGTTCCGCTGAGGCGCTCTGCCGAGCTTGGCGCATGAGCGCCGCCCCGGCCCGGCCCGGCGTGCGTCCGGGCGCTGGGCGATGTTTCTGCAGCCGTTTCGATGCTTCCCGATACCCTCGAAGGCCACCGCGCTCCCATGTCCCGACATCCCGACTGGATGGAAAGCCTCTACGAACGCCTCGCCGAGGATGACGAGGGGCGCGTGTGCAAGGCGATCTCCGAGGACGCCTGCCGCGCTTCGCCCGGCAACTTCTTTCGTACCCTGGTCGCCAACACGCTCTCCAGCCTCGCCGACCGCATCGCCAGCGCCAAGACCACGCTGCCCTGGCTGCTGCTGCAGCTCGGTGCGCCGGGCTGGATGCTGAGCCTGCTGGTGCCGATCCGGGAGTCGGGCTCGATGCTGCCGCAGATGCTGATCGGCGCGGCGGTGCGCCGCCAGCCGGTGCGCAAGTGGGTGTGGGTGTGGGGCGGCGCGCTGCAGGGCCTGTGCCTGCTCGGCATGGGCTGGGCGGCGCTGGCGCTGGAAGGGGCCGCGGCCGGCTGGCTGGTGATCGCGCTGCTGGTGCTGTTCAGCCTGGCGCGCGGCGCGTGCTCGGTGGCCTACAAGGACGTGCAGGGCAAGACCATTCCCAAGACGCGGCGCGGGCGGCTCTCGGGCTGGATCAGCGCGGTGTCGGGCCTGGCGGCGCTGGGCGTCGGCCTGGCGCTGGGCGCGCTCCAGGGCGAAGGCTCGACCGCGCTGTTCGCCGGGCTGCTGGTCGGCGGCGCCGTGCTGTGGTTCGCAGCGGCGGCGGTGTTCGGCCGCATCGTCGAGTCGCCCGGCGCCACGCAAGGGGGCGCGAACGGGGTGGTGGAGGCGTTCGCCCGGCTCGCCTTGCTGCGCGACGACCGGCCCTTCCGCGCGTTCGTGATCGCGCGTGCGCTGGCCATGGGCTCGGGGCTTGCCGCGCCCTTTTACGTGGCGCTGGCGCGCGAGGAGTTGGGTGACGCCCTCAGCCTGCTCGGCGTCTTCATCGCCGTCGAGGGGCTGGCCGGGCTGCTGAGCTCTCCGCTGTGGGGGCGCTGGGCCGACCGCTCCAGCCGCAAGGTGTTTGCCGCCGCATGTGCGCTCGCGGGCGCGCTGACCGTGGCCGTGGCGCTGTGGTCATGGCTGCCGATGCCGGCCTGGGCCGCGACCTGGTTCTATCCGCTCGCCTTCTTCGGTCTGGGGCTTGCGCATGCCGGCGTGCGCCTGGGGCGCAAGACCTACATGGTGGATATGGCCGAGGGCAACCGGCGCACCGACTACGTCGCCGTGAGCAACTCGGTGATCGGCGCGTTGCTGCTGGTCGCCGGCGTGATCGGCGGCGTGGCCGCCACCGTGTCGGTGGAGGCCACGCTGGTGCTGCTCGGTGGCGCGGGTCTGCTCGGGGCCTGGCTCAGCCTGGGCTGGAAGAACGTTTCGGGCTGACCCACGGGGTTCGCGCCCGCCGTGGCGGGTTCAGCGCGCGCGCATGCGCAGCAGCGCCTTCTCGCCCTCGATGATCAGGAACACCAGCACGCCGATCGCCATCGGCGGCCCCCAGGCCTCGAGCGGCAGCGGGGTGGTGCCGAACCAGGTGTTCATCATCGGCAGATAGACGAAGCCGAGCTGGAGCAGGCCGAGCAGGCCGACCGAGACGATCGCCCCCGGGTTGGTGAACATGCGCGAGAGCGCGAGGCTGGAGGCGGTGAGGAAGCGACTGTTGAACAGGTACCAGGCCTGCGCCACCACCAGGGTGTTGACCGCCATGGTGCGCGCCGTCCCGAGCTCCATGCCCTGCAGCAGCGAATACTCGAACGAGGCGATGGTGGCGCCGCCGATGAGCAGCGACACGAAACCCACGCGCATCAGCATCGAGCCGTCCATGATCGAGCCGCCGGGCTTGCGCGGCGGGCGCTGCATGACCCCGGGCTCGGCCGGCTCGAAGGCCAGCGCGAGCGCCAGCGTGACCGCCACCACCATGTTCACCCACAGGATCTGCACCGGGGTGAGCGGCAGCGTGAGCCCGAACACCACCGCGGCGAGCATCACCAGGCCCTGCGCGCCGTTGGTCGGCAGCGTGAACAGGATGGCCTTGCGCAGGTTGTCGTAGATCGTGCGGCCCTCTTCGATCGCGCGCTCGATGGTCGAGAAGTTGTCGTCGGCGAGCACGATCTCGGCGGCCTCCTTGGTGGCCTCGGTGCCCTTGATGCCCATCGCCACGCCGACGTCGGCGCGCTTGAGTGCGGGCGCGTCGTTGACCCCGTCGCCGGTCATCGCCACCACCTCGCCGCGCGCCTGCAGGGCCTTGACCAGGCGCAGCTTGTGCTCGGGGCTGGTGCGGGCAAAGATGTCGCAGTCTTGCGCAATCTGCTGCAGCTCTTCGTCGCTGGCGGCCTCGATCTCGGCGCCGGAGATCACCTTGAGCTCGCCCGCCTTGCCCAGGCCCATCTCGAGACCGATCGCGCGCGCGGTGCCGGCATGGTCGCCGGTGATCATCTTCACGCGGATGCCGGCGGCGTGGCAGCACGCGATGGCGTCGATCGCCTCGGGGCGCGGCGGGTCGATGATGCCGACGAGGCCGAGGAAGACCATGTCCTCGTGCAGGTCCTCGAGGCAGAGTTCGTCCTTGCTTTCGGGGACTTCGCGCGCCGCGGCGGCGAGCACGCGCAAGCCCTGCGCGCTCAGCGCCTCGATCTGCTTTTCCCAGAAGGCGCGGTCGAGCGCAGTGTGTGCGCCGCTGGCGCCGAGTTCCTGATGGCATCGGTCGAGCAGGCGGTCGGGTGCGCCCTTGAGCAGGATGCGACGCCGGCCGCAGGGTCCGGTGTTGAGCGTGGCCATGAACTTGTTGGCCGACTCGAAGGGGATGCTGGCGTGGCGCTCGTGTGCGGCGGCGTCGAAGCCGGCTTTCTCGGCGAGGGTGCGCAGCGCGCCCTCGGTGGGTTCGCCGGTCACCCGCCACTGCCCGTCCTCTTCGGCGATGTGGGTGTCGTTGGCGACCGCGACGACCTCGATCACCGCCTGCAGGTTGTCGTGGCTGGCAAGCGCTGCAGCCTCGCCCTCGAGCGTGATCTCACCCTCGGGCCGATAGCCGGTGCCGCTGACATCGAAGGCGCCGCCGCGCGTGACCACATGGCGCGCGGTCATCTCGTTCCTGGTCAGCGTGCCGGTCTTGTCCGAGCAGATCACCGTGACCGAACCCAGGGTTTCGACCGCGGTGAGCTTGCGCGTGATGGCCTTGCGCTGAGCCATGCGCTGCACGCCGAGGGCGAGCGTGATGGTCAGGATCGCCGGCAGGCCCTCGGGGATGGCGGCCACCGCGAAGCCGATCGCGGCGAGGAAGACGTCGGCGAGCGCCTGCTCGTGCAGGAACACGCCGATCGCGAGCATCAGCACCGCGAGCGCGACGATGATCACCGAGAGCAGCTTGCTGAACTGCGCCATCTGGCGCGTGAGCGGGGTCTGCAGGGTCTCGACCTCGGCGATCATGCGGTTGATGCGGCCGAGCTCGGTGTCGGCGCCGGTGGCGACCACCACGCCCACGCCGCGTCCGGCGGCCACCAGGGTGCCGGAGTAGGCCATGCCGAGGCGGTCGCCCACGCCTGCCTTTGCAGCCACCGCTTCGGTGCTCTTGTCGGCGGGAACGGACTCGCCGGTCAGGGCGGACTCCTCGATGCGCAGGTTGTTGGTCTCGATCAGGCGCAGGTCGGCAGGGACGCGGTTGCCCGAGCGCAGGCGCACGATGTCGCCCGGTACCAGGCCGTCGGCGTCCACGCCGGCCCATTGCCCGTCACGCAGGGCGTCGGCGCGCAGCGACAGCATCTTGCGGATGCCCTCGAGCGCCTGCTCGGCCTTGCCTTCCTGGATGAAACCGATGATGGCGTTGATGACCACCACGCCGAGGATGACGCCGGTGTCGATCAGGTGACCGAGCGCCGCGGTGATGGCCGCGGCGGCGAGCAACACGTAGATCAGCACGTCGTTGAAATGCTTGAAGAAGCGCTTGAGCAGGCCTTCCTTCGCCGGCTCGGGCAGGCGGTTGGGGCCGACCTCGGCCAGGCGGCGCGCGGCCTCGTCGTTGTCGAGTCCCTGCGCGCTGCAGTCGAGTGCGGCGAGCACTGCGTCGGCCGGGTGTGCGTGCGGGTGCTGGAGCGGGTCGTGCGGAGGTGTGTCTGGACTCATGAAGGCGGCTCCGGGCCGGGGCGTCACAGCCCGCCTCGGTGGATGCGGGCGATGCGCGCGGTGGTCGTCACGCAGCTTGCAGCTGGAATTGCTGCGCTGCCATATAAAAGCAGACCATAACGCCGGGCGAAGTTCAAAAAAAGACCCTGCTCGAAGACAGGGTCCGGGGAGCGGGCTGCGGGAGCCGCCTCATTCGGTGTCGTAGCCCAGCAGGCGCGACTCGATGATGCGCTGCGCCACGCCTTCGGGCACGTCTGCCTCCCAGTCGCCGCGGCCGCGGCGCAGGCCTGCCAGCACCTCGGCGACGTCGATGTGCAGGTGGCCGTCGTCTTGGGGTTGCACGGCGACGAGCTTGTCGTTCTCTTTCAGGTGGGCGAGCAGGTGGCGCAGGTTGGCGGGCACCTGCACGTTGTCGAGCGTCACCGTGGCGGCGGCGTCCGTGCCGCGCGGGCGCGAGGGGTAGACATACACGTGGGTGTTGTCCGGGAAGAGCTTGCCGAAGGCTTCCAGGATGCCGCCCTCCATGCCGTCGTAGTACTTCTCGTCGAACAGGAAGGCGAAGTCGCGCACCGACAGCACGATGCCGATCGGTTTCTGGGTGTACCGGCGCAGGTAGGCACGCAGGCGGAAGAAGCGCACGTAGTCCGAGATCATCACCGTGTAGCCTTGCGAGGCGAGCAGGTCGATGCGGGCGAGGAAGTCGGCGCCATCGACGTTGTCGCCGCTGATCAGCGAGTTCATCGTGACCTCGGCGAGCGACAGGATCTCGCCCTCGTTGACCTCGGCGAGCTGGCTGAACTGACGCAGGCCCGAGCGCATCATGTCCACGTTGACGTAGGTCACCGGCTTGAAGCTGCCGCGCATCACCATCACCGGCTTGCGGTAGAGCAGCTCGCCCGGCACCACGACCTGACCGTCGGGGTTGAACACCACCGCGCGCGTGAGCCAGCTGCGGATGAGGTGCAGGTTCATCAGGCGGTTTTCCACTTCCTCGAAGTAGGGGCCGGAGAAGTGGATGAGGTCGACCTCGATGCGCTCCGAGCCCAGCCCGTCGGCCAGGCCCTCGACCACCCATTCGGGGCTCTGGTGGTGGAAGAAGGCGCCGTGGATGAGGTTGACGCCGAGGATGCCGAGCGCCTCGGACTGCAGCGCGTTGTCGTTGTCGAGCATGCGCACGTGCATGATCACGTCGCTCGGCTCGGCGCCCGGGTGCAGTTGCAGGCGGATGCCGACCCAGCCGTGGCATTCGTTCTTCTGCTTGAAGCTGCGTGCGGTGACGGTGGCGGCGTAGGCGAAGAAGGTGGTGTTCCTGGGCCGTACGTGGGCGAGGCGAGCGACGACCTGGGTGAACTCCTTGTCGAGCATCTGCAGCAGGCGGGCGCGGCTGACGTAGCGGTCGACATGGCCGTAGATGTCGTCGCTGACCGCCATGTCGTAGGCCGACATGGTCTTGGCGACGGTGCCGGCGGCGGCGCCGACCTGGAAGAAGCGGCGCGCGACCTCCTGTCCGGCGCCGATCTCGACGATGGAGCCGTACTTGTATTTGTCGAGGTTGAGCGCGAGCGCCTTCTGGTCGGTGGTGAGCGTGGTGTTGCGGGTACGCATGAGGTCTCCTCGGGGCGCTCGGGCTGCAGGCCCGTAGCGGATTACTTGAGCTTGAAGCCGAGCGCGTGCAGAGCCTCGACCAGGCGGTCGCGTCCGGACAGGCTCTCCGGCCCGGCGATGCGCTTGGCCGAATGCACCGCCCAGGTGCCGTGGACGTTCATCTTCTGCTCGTCGTAGAAGTGCGCCATGGCTCGGTTGTAGGCGTCGATGCCGGCGTCCTGTGCCTCCTGACTGTAGCGCTCGTGGTGCAGCACCACCGCTTGCGGCGGACGCGGCTTGACCTCGGCCGGGTGGGCCGGATCGGGCGTGCCGAGGCACATGCCGAACACGGCGAAGGTCTCGGGCGGCAGCTCGAGCAGGGCGGCGACCTCTTCCGGGTGGTTGCGCATGCCGCCGATGTACACCATGCCGAGGCCGAGCGACTCGGCGGCGGCGGCGGCGTTCTGCGCGGCCAGGGCGGCGTCGATGACGGCGGTGAGGAACATCTCGGTGTAATCGAGCCCGGCCGAGGGGCGCTCGAGCTGCGTGGCGACGCGGCGCAGCCGGGCGAGGTCGGCCAGCCACACGAGCTGCAGCGGCGCATCGCGCACGTGCGCCTGGTTGCCGGCGAGCTCGGCGAGGCGTGCGCGGGTGCTGGCCTCGCGCACGGCGACCACGCTCCACACATTGAGGTTGGAAGAGCTGGCGGCGGATTGGGCGGCGGCGATGATGGCGGAGAGCTGCGCGTCGCCGACCGGGTCGGGCAGATAGGCACGCACCGAGCGATGGCCGAGCAGTTGTTCGATCAGCGGCGTCAGTGCCGCTTCGGCCGGTGCGTCATTGCTGCCGTAGCGGGCAACGAGGGGGGGCGGTATCGAAGACATGGGCATTCCTCGCAGAAATCGGGGAGTGGACAGGCGCTGATGCGAGTGCAGTATACCGGCACGTTCCACGCTGCAGCGGTGCGGCGGGGGCGGGAAAATGGTGTCGGCGTGGCGTCGGCGGGCGGGGTGGCGATCACGCGCCGGCAGCGCCCGCGGCGCTCGACGTGGCTGTGTCGTGCCGTGTCCATGCTCGGACGCCGTGCCAGCGTATGACTGGAACGCTATTTTTGATCTCTGCTAGTGAATTACGTTAACGTCAACGTAAAATGGCGGGTGACCGAGGCGGTTCCGCCTGCCGCCCAGGATTTCATCGATGCATCGGAGAGGAGAGCCCATGACTGCCGTGACCGAATTTCTTGCCGCCCGCGATTTCCTGCTGCAACACCGCAGCGACTACGCCACCGCCTACGCCGGCTTCAAGTGGCCCAAGCTCAAGGAGTTCAACTGGGCCCTGGACTACTTCGACACCCTGGCCAAGGGCAACGACAATCCGGCGCTGTGGATCATCGAGGAAGACGGCAGCGAGTCGAAGCTGTCCTTCGCCGAGATGTCGGCACGCTCGAACCGTGTCGCCAACTGGCTGCGCAAGCAGGGCGTCAAGCGCGGCGAGCGCATCCTGATCATGCTCGGCAACGAAGTGCCGCTGTGGGAGACCATGCTCGCCGCGATCAAGCTCGGCGCGGTGGTGATCCCCGCGACCACGCTGCTGACCCCGGAGGACCTGGTGGACCGTGTCGAGCGCGGCCAGGTCAAGCACGTGGTGATCGGCAGCGCCCACACCGACAAGTTCGAGAACCTGCCCGGCAGCTTCGGGCGCATCGCCGTGGGCGGCGCGCCCGCGGGCTGGAAGGTCTTCGAGGAGGCCGCGGCCGAGTCCGACGTGTTCACCCCGGACGGCGTGACCCGCGTGGACGATCCGCTGCTGCTCTACTTCACCTCGGGCACCACCTCCAAGCCCAAGCTGGTGCTGCACACCCACCAGTCCTACCCGGTCGGCCACCTGTCGACCATGTACTGGATCGGCCTCAAGCCCAACGACCGCCACATGAACATCTCCTCGCCGGGCTGGGCCAAGCACGCCTGGAGCTGCTTCTTCGCGCCCTGGAACGCCGGCGCCTGCGTGTTCCTGTACAACTACAACCGCTTCAACGCCAAGGCGCTGCTCGACGTGCTGGTGAAGTACGAGGTCACCACCATGTGCGCGCCCCCGACCGTGTGGCGCATGCTGATCCAGCAGGATCTCGCGTCCGTGAAGACCAAGCTGCGCGAGCTCATCGGCGCCGGCGAGCCGCTCAACCCCGAGGTCATCGACCAGGTGAAGAAGGCCTGGGGCATCACCATCCGCGACGGCTTCGGCCAGACCGAGACCACCGCGCAGATCGGCAACACGCCCGACCAGCCGCTCAAGCCCGGCTCCATGGGCCGCCCGCTGCCCGGCTACAAGATCGCCCTGCTGGATGCCGAGAGCAAACCCTCGGTCGAGGGCGAAGTGGCGCTGGTGATGGGCGAGCACCGCCCGGTCGGCCTGATGGTGGGTTACGCCGGCGATCCGGCCAAGACCGCCGAGGTCATGCGTGACGGCCACTACCGCACCGGCGACGTCGCCAGCATCGACGAGGACGGCTATATCACCTACGTCGGCCGCGCCGACGACGTGTTCAAGGCCTCCGACTACCGCATCAGCCCCTTCGAGCTCGAGAGCGTGCTGATCGAGCACCCGGCGGTGGCCGAAGCCGCGGTGGTGCCGAGCCCGGATCCGCTGCGTCTGGCGGTGCCCAAGGCCTTCGTGATCCTGGTTGCCGGCCAGGAACCGAGCAAGGAACTCGCCAAGGACATCTTCGCCTTCACCCGCGAGCGCCTCGCCCCGTACAAGCGCATCCGCCGCCTGTCCTTCGCCGACCTGCCCAAGACCATCTCGGGCAAGATTCGTCGCGTCGAGCTGCGCAAGGCGGAAGAGGCGCGCGGCGAGAGCGTGCGTGGCGAGCTGGAGTTCTTCGAGGAAGACTTCCCCGAGCTGAAGGGCTGATCGAGCGCGTGCCGGCGGGGGCGGAATCCGCGCCCCCGCGCCGCCGGCATGCTGCTACAATGCCGGCCGTGGCGGGTCTCCCCGCATTGCAGCGCGGTGAACCTGGTCAGGGCCGGAAGGCAGCAGCCACAGCCGTATCCTGCAAGTGCCGGGGGTCAGGCTCGCCACCCCGAATACGAAAAGCGAAGGGCGCTCCTGGTGGGCGCCCTTCGCTTTTTTCGGCGTCGGTTTGTCGGATTCATCCTCGCCCCGCGCCGTCTTCGCAGCGCCTTGGCCGGCGCTGCTCGATCAGCCGAGCAGCGTGTCCATCAGCATCATCAGCACGAAGCCGAACATGAGGCCGCCGGTGGCGAGCGTCTCGTGGCCGCGCCGGTGCGATTCGGGGATGATCTCGTGGCTGACCACGAACAGCATCGCGCCGGCTGCGCCCGCCAGGCCCCAGGGCAGGATCATCGCCGAGACCGAGACCATCATCGAGCCGGCGATTGCCGCGATCGGCTCGATCAGCCCGGACACCGTGGCCACACCGAAGGCGAGCCAGCGGCTGTAGCTTGCGCTCACCAGCGCGATCGCGACGATCAGACCTTCGGGCACGTTCTGCAGCGAGATGCCGGCCGCGACGGCGTCGCCCGAACCTGCTCCGGTCCCGTTCAGGCCCGCTGCCACGCCGATGGCGAGCCCCTCGGGAATGTTATGCACGGCGATCGCGAACACGAACAGCCACACTGCGGCCCCGCTGCGCTGGCCCGCGGGGAAGTGGGTGTGGGGCAGGGCACGGTCGAGGGCGAGCAGGCCGCCGGCCCCGAGCAGCACGGCCAGCGCGACGAGCGCAGCGGCTGCGGTTTCCGAGCCGGACTGCAGCTGCGCTGCGTCGAAGGCCGGCAGCAGCAGCGAGAACACGCTCGCTGCGAGCATGACCCCCGCGCCGAAGCCGAGCAGCAGCCCCTGCATGCCCGCGCCGATGTTGCGCACCACGAGCAGCGGTACTGCGCCGAGCGCGGTCGCGGCCGCGGCCATCGCGCCACCCGAGAGCGCGCTCGATACGGGCAGCTCAAAGCCTTCGAGGCTGCGCACGAGCTGCGCGATCAGCAGGGCGAGCCCGGTCAGGGCGATGAGCCAGCCGCTCAGTGCGCGCAGCGCGCCGGCCGGGCTGGCAGGCTGGAAATGCAGGCGGACGACTTTATCGACCATGATGGAACTCCTCGTGTTGCGTGGGCGATGCATGCACCGCGCCTTCAAAGCCAGTATGGCCCGCAGCCGTCAATAGCGCTAATTGAGCATGATTAAAAACACGATAGACAACGCGCATTTATAAGCGCTTCGTGTCCCAAAGCGCCGGCGTACGCGGCCCTCGCCCTTTCGGTTCGCCGAAGGGACCACTAGAATCGCGCTGTCCGATCAAGGAGTGTTTCGATGACCCAGTCCCGCGCACAGCAAGACGTCACCCCCGCACGCAAGGCCGAGATCCTTGCCGAGGCCCTGCCTTACATCAAGCGGTTCTTCGACAAGACCATCGTCATCAAGTACGGCGGCAACGCGATGACCGACCCGCATCTCAAGGACTGCTTCGCACGCGACGTGGTGCTGCTCAAGCTCGTCGGCCTGAACCCGGTGGTGGTGCACGGCGGCGGTCCGCAGATCGAGAACCTGCTCACCCGCATGGGCAAGAAGGGCGAGTTCATCCAGGGCATGCGCGTGACCGATGCCGAGACCATGGAAGTGGTCGAGATGGTGCTCGGTGGCCAGGTGAACAAGGAGATCGTCAACCTGATCAACAAGCATGGCGGCAAGGCGGTCGGCCTGACCGGCAAGGACGCCGGCTTCATCCGCGCCAAGAAGCTGATGATGCAGAAGCACGGCGCGCCGGTGGGCGACCTGATCGACGTCGGTCAGGTGGGCGAGATCACCGGCATCGACCCCAGCCTGATCTCCTTCCTCGACAAGGGCGATTTCATCCCGGTGATCGCGCCGATCGGCGTGGGCGAGGAGGGCGAGACCTACAACATCAACGCCGATGTGGTCGCCGGCAAGCTCGCCGAGATCCTCCACGCCGAGAAGCTGATGCTGCTCACCAACACCCCGGGCGTGCTCGACAAGGCGGGCAACCTGCTCACCGGGCTGACGCCGCGCCAGATCGACGACCTGGTGGCCGACGGCACGCTGTCGGGCGGCATGCTGCCCAAGATCGGCTCGGCGCTGGACGCGGCGCGCAACGGCGTGAAGTCGGTGCACATCATCGATGGCCGCGTCGAACACTGCCTGCTGCTCGAGATCCTGACCGACCACGGTGTCGGCACGATGATCAAGAGCAAGTGAGAAGCCTGCGCGCGCCCTCGCCCTGATGACAAAGGCCCGCCCCCGAGCTGCGGGGCGGGCCTGAGTGGGCCGCGGGGCGACGTCAGCGCCTCACTCGATGGTCAGACGCTTGGCTTGGGCCTCGGCCTTCTTGGGCAGGGCAAGCTCGAGCACGCCATCGTTGAATTTCGCGCTCGCCCGGGCTTCGTCGATCTCCTGGCCGAGCTGGAAGCTGCGCGAGACCTTGCCGAAGTAACGCTCGGTGCGCAGCACCTTCTCGCCGTCCTTCACTTCCTTTTCCTGCTTGCGCTCGGCGGTGATCGAGACGACCGGGCCGTCGATGTGCACGTGAATGTCTTCTTTCTTCATGCCGGGCAGCTCGGCGTGCACCTCGTAGCCCTCGGCGTTTTCCTTCACGTCCACCCGCATCTGCGGGGCCTCGGCGACGCCCGTGCTCTGGGAGGGGGCGCCGAAATCGACCGGACGCACGAAAAAGCCACGGAAAAAGTCGTCCAGCGGGTCGGTGCGACGAACGGGATTGTTGCTCATGTGCAGTTCTCCTTTGCTTGAACGCTGGCCGGCCGCGCCGGCTTCACGTCAAATATAGGTCCCGTTCCTTCGTTTTCAAGTCATGTCCCGGGCTGCTTGTTCACTCGCTGCCGGGCTGTGCGATGGGAGGCATGAATGAGCAAGTCGAACACGGTCTGTCCGCGCTGTGGTGAGGCCTTCGTGTGCGCCATGCAGAGCGGCGAGGCGGCATGCTGGTGCGCGGCCTACCCTGCGGCCTTCGAGGTGCCCAAGGCGGGAGAGGGCGGCGCCTGCTACTGCCCGCGCTGCCTGGCGGAGCTCATCGAGGCGCGGCGGGCGCAGATGGCGGGAATGCACTGCCGTCCCCTGCGTCCGCGCTGAGATCGCTGACGGCGAGGGCAAAGCGCACGCCCTCGGCCGCCCAGAATTCGCCTGCTTCGGCGAGGATTTCGAGCAAGGTGTCCAGCGTCTCGGGCGCCGCCGCGCGCAGTGCGGCCGCGTTCGTGATCGCGATTCGGTACTCGTGCGCCGGCAACCACGACAGGTCGGTGATGCAGTCCGCGAGCGCGTCCCAGTTGTGGCCGAACCAGTCCGGGAACTGCAGCGCCGCCGCGAAGCGTGCGAGCAGCGTGGCCTTGTCGGTGCAATGTTCGAGGTCGACCCGGATGTCGAGGACCCCGCCCGGGTTTTGCGCGCAGGGCGGTTCGGCTGCGGCGCCGGGGCGGGGGGAGTGAGGAGGGCTTGAGTCGCTCATGCGGGCTGGACACTCATGGGTTCGGTTCGCTTACGGCAGGGGCTCGATCTGGCGGAAGCTGCGGTAGTGGTCTGCCGTGTAGTAGAACACCCGGGGCGGGTTTCCGCCGCTGACGATGCGCCGAGCCCCGCGGTCACGCGCGCCCGGGGTGGGGACGGTGTATTCGCGGTAATAGCCGCGCGGCTTGCTCGGCAGCAGGCGCTCCCGGTTCTGGAAGGTGCTGCCGTCCTTGCGGTAGGGGAAAGGGCCGCCCTGCTGGATGAGGGCGAGGGTCTCGATGGCCTCGGGCGGCAGGCCGGCGTGTGTGGGCTGCTGCGACTGCGGCGCGCTCGGCGGCGAGCAGGCGACGAGTGCGCCGAGCAGGGCGAGGATCGGCAGCAGGCGGGAGAACACGGTGTGCAGCATGGGTTCAGGCCTTGCGGGGGCGTGCAGGGGCGCGATCGGGGCGGATGCCGTAGCGCTTCATCAGCGCGTGCATGAACTCGGTGATCGCGGTCAGCCGCGGGTTGGCCGGCGAGAGTCGGTGGGCGCGGGTGATCAGCGCGCGGGCCTGGGTGGCGAAGGCTTCGTTCCAGCCGCGATTTTCGATGTGGCGCAGCAGGGCGAGCGCGGCATTGAACAGCACGTGCGGGTTGCCGGGCATTTTGCGTGCGGCATTCATCATCTCGCTCACGGCGCCATCGAAATCGCCCGCGTGCGCCTTTTCGGCGCCGGTGCTGACGAGCGACTTCACCTCGGCCTGGACCTGCGCCTCGATCTCGCGCGACAGGTGCTCGAGGCCGCGCGCCTGCAGCGCGGCTCGGGTGCTCGCGAGCGTGCGATCGTCGCCAGCGGTGCGCATCAGGTCGGCAAGCAGCGCGTTGCCCTGGGGGGCGAGCTGCTGGTCGTAGCAGGTCTTGAGCAGCTCCTGGCGCAGGCCGACGGAGAGCTCGCGCAGGCGGGCCGGATTGCGTAGCGCCCCCACCATTGCGCTGCGCGCCTGCTCGCGCTCCTGCAGGTGGGCGTGGATGAGCGCGTTTCCGATCGCCGCGCACAGCTCGCCCTTGGGCTGGCGCGACGACGTGCGCTCGAGATCGTCGAGGGTGGTGCGTGCCGCATCGAGCTTGTGCTGCGCGAGCTGGGCCTGCAGCAAGCGGACGTGGTCTTCGGGGTCGCGGAACTCGGAGTATTTGCTGAGCTCGACCACGTCGGCCAGCTTGCGCTCGGCCGCTTCCGGGTTGCCCGACTGCAAGGACAGCGCGCCGAGGTGGCGCAGGCGCGCGATGCGGTAGGGCGATATGTCGACTGCGCGCTCGAGCGCGGCGCAGGCCTCCGCGCTGCGCCCGGTCTCTTCGTACAGGTGGGCCAGCAGTTCGTAGGCCTCGATGAAGCGATCCTGGCGGTCGATGACTTCGGTGAGGATGTGCTCGGCCTCGACCCAGGACTTCTTCAGCACCAGCATGCGCGCGAGGCCGAGCGAGGCCCAGGGGATCGGGTGCGCGGCGAGGATCTCGCGGTACAGGGTCTCGGCTTCGGCGACCTGTCCGATGCTGGCGTGCAGTTCGGCCTGCAGGCGCATGAAGTCGATCAGGTGATGTGGATGCTCGTCGCGGCCGAGGCGGCAGTATTCGATCGCGCCGACCGGATCGCCGATCTTCATCAGTTGCCAGGCGGGCAGGAAGGCATCGCGCTTTTCGAGGGCGCGCAGCAGGCGCACGCGCAGGGTCTCCGCGGTGAGCGGCTTGAGGATGTAGTCGTCGGGGGCGAGCTCGCAGGCGCCGGTCACGCGCTCGAAGTTGCGCTCGGCGGTGATCATGACGAACAGCGTCTCGCGCGGGATGATCTCGTGCTGACGCAGGTCTTCCAGCAGGAGCTGGCCGTTCTGGCCTTCGCCCAGGTTGTATTCGCACAGCACGAGGTCGAACGGCTGCTCGCGCAGGCGCCGGATGGCCATGGTGGCCGACACGGCGAACTGGGGCGATTCGACGCCGATCGAGCCGAGCATGGTGCGAAGCTGCGCACGCATGCTTGTCTGGCTCTCGATGACGAGCACATCGATGGTGTGGGGAAGCAGCATGAGCGTGATCACCGTGCGCACGTTAGGGACGTGCCATGCCCGAAGATTACGGCACGCGGCGAAAAGCCTGAAGCCCCCGGGGCGAAGAAATGGCGGTCTTCGCTACGGGGGCTTTGGGGGTGAGCGCCCATGGTGGGCGCTGCCGCGCGCTCAGCCGCGCTCGACCTCGACCTCGGTCTGCACCTTCTGGCGCAGGCGAATGTGCAGCTCGCGCAGCTGCTTCTCGTCGACACCGCTGGGCGCGTCGGTGAGCAGGCACTGGGCGCGCTGGGTCTTGGGGAAGGCGATCACGTCGCGGATGGATTCGGCGCCGGTCATCATGGTGACGATGCGGTCGAGGCCGAAGGCCAGCCCACCGTGCGGCGGCGCGCCGTACTTGAGCGCGTCGAGCAGGAAGCCGAACTTGGCCTGCTGCTCCTCCGGGCCGATGTTGAGCGCCTCGAACACGCGCGCCTGCACGTCGGCGCGGTGAATACGTACCGAGCCGCCGCCGATCTCCCAGCCATTGAGCGCGAGGTCGTAGGCCTTGGCCAGGCACTCGCCCGGGTTGGACTCGAGCAGGTCGATGTGCTCGTCCTTCGGGCTGGTGAAGGGGTGGTGGCAGGCGGTCCAGCGCTTGTCGTCCTCGTCGTACTCGAACATCGGGAAGTCGACGACCCACAGCGGACGCCAGGCCTCGCCGGTCACGTAGCCTTTCTCGTGGCCGAGCTTGATGCGCAGCGCGCCCATGGCGTCGTTGACCACCTTGGTCTTGTCGGCGCCGAAGAAGATCAGGTCGCCCGACTGCGCGCCGGTGCGCTCGAGGATGGTGCGCAGTGCGGTCTCGTGCAGGTTCTTGACGATCGGCGACTGCAGGCCCTGCTCGTTGGGCTGGGTGACGTCGTTGACCTTGATGTAGGCGAGGCCCCGGGCGCCGTAGATGCCGACGAACTTGGTGTATTCGTCGATCTCGCCGCGGGTCAGGGCGTTGCCGCCGGGCACGCGCATCGCCGCGACGCGCCCGCCCGTGGTGGCGGGGCCGCTGAAGACCTTGAAGGCGACGTCCTGCACCGCATCGGTGACGTCGGTGAGTTCCAGTGTCACGCGCAGGTCGGGCTTGTCCGAGCCGTAGCGGCGCATCGCCTCGGCGTAGCTCATGCGCGGGAAGGGTGCGGGCAGCTCGACGTCCATCGCTTCCTTGAACACGAAGCGGATCATCTCTTCGACCAGCGCGGTGATCTCGTGCTCGTTCATGAACGAGGTCTCGAGGTCGACCTGGGTGAATTCGGGCTGGCGGTCGGCGCGCAGGTCCTCGTCGCGGAAGCACTTGACGATCTGGTAGTAGCGGTCGTAGCCGGCCACCATCAGCAGCTGCTTGAAGAGCTGCGGCGACTGCGGCAGGGCGAAGAACTGGCCCGGGTGCACGCGCGAGGGCACCAGGTAGTCGCGTGCGCCTTCGGGGGTGCTCTTGGTGAGCATCGGCGTCTCGACGTCGATGAAGCCCGCGCCGTCGAGGAAGCGGCGGAAGGCCATCGTGGTCTTGTAGCGCAGCATCAGGTTCTTCTGCATCTGCGGGCGCCGCAGGTCGATGACGCGGTTGGTCAGGCGCACCGTCTCGGAGAGGTTCTCCTCGTCGAGCTGGAAGGGCGGCGTGGCGGCGGCGTTGAGCACCTCGATGTCGTGGCAGAGGATCTCGATCTCGCCCGAGACGAGGTTGGCGTTCTCGGTGCCGGCCGGGCGGCGGCGCACCTTGCCGCTCATCTTGAGCACGAACTCGTTGCGCACCGACTCGGCGGTCTTGAACATCTCGGCGCGGTCGGGATCGCACACCACCTGCACCAGGCCCTCGCGGTCGCGCAGGTCGATGAAGATGACGCCGCCGTGGTCGCGGCGGCGATGCACCCAGCCGCAGATGGTGACGATCTGGTCGAGGTCGGCAGCGGTGACTTTTCCGCAGTAGTGAGTTCGCATGTCGGGTTCCGGATATTCGCCGCCAGCCCCAGGGCCGGTGGCTTCACAAGTTGCAGGTTCGATTCGAGTTCGTGTTCGTGAGTGTCGTCATTTTTCGAGCAGGGCGGGGAGGGGCTCCGCCTTGCGCGTCGGGGGCGCGACCACCCCCATGGAGATGATGTACTTGAGGGCTTCGTCCACGCTCATGTCGAGCTCGATGACGTCGCTGCGCGCCATCATCAGGAAGAAGCCCGAGGTCGGGTTCGGTGTCGTCGGCACATACACGCTGACATAGTCGCCGTGCAGGTGCCTGGCCGCGTCGCCGCCCGGCTTGCCGGTGAGGAACGCGATCGTCCACGATCCATGGCGGGGGTACTGCACCAGCAGCGCCTTGCGAAAAGCCTGGCCGCTGCTGGAAAAGAGCGTGTCGGAGACCTGCTTGACGCTGTAGTAGATCGACTTGACCACCGGGATGCGCGAGAGCAGGGCCTCCCAGAGCTGCACGATCTTCTGGCCGAGCACGTTGGCCGCGATCAGGCCGGTGACGAACACGATGAACAGGCTCGCCGCCACGCCCGTGCCCGGAATGTCGAAGCCGATGAACTTGCGCGGATGGTAATGCTCCGGCAGCCACAGCAGGATCGCGTCGAGCGAGCTCACGATCCAGGCGAGCACCATGAAGGTGATCGTCAGCGGGATCCAGATCAGCAGGCCGGTGATGAAGTACTTTTTCAAGTGAGGGTCCTGGTGCCGCGCACGAGTGCCGGGCGTGAAGGCGTGTTCACGCCGCGGGCCGGCTGCAGCCGGCCCGGTCGTGGCGAGCGGAGCGTGTGGTCAGTGACAGGCGCAGCCTCCGCCGCCACATCCACCACCGCCGCCGGCGCTGCTCTCGCTGGAAGCGGGTGCGCTGCTGCCGCCCTTGAAGTCGGTGGCGTACCAGCCCGAGCCCTTGAGCTGGAAGCCGGCAGCGGACAGGAGTTTGGCGTAGCCGCTGCTGCCGCAGGCGGGGCAGGCCGTGAGCGGCGCGTCGCTCATTTTTTGCAGGTGTTCCTTTTGGAAACCACAGCTCGGGCAACGATATTCGTAGATGGGCATGAGAGGCTCCCGAAAACAAGTGCGCAAGTCTAACGCAATGCAGCATAAGGAAAAAGCGCGCCGAAATCGTTCCGGCGCGCTCGGCAGATGAGGGCTTCATCCAGGGGCTTCAAGCCCGCGCCCGGGGCGTCTTGCACAGGGTGTTGCAGGTGCGCGGGGCGGGGTGTCGGGGCTCAGAGCAGGCCGATGTAGGTTTCGGTGAGCGCCTGGCCCCAGAACAGCGCGATCACGCCGGCTGCGGCCAGGTAAGGGCCGAAGGGGATGGGCACGTTGCGCCCATGGCGCGCGAACACGATGAGCGCGATGCCGACCACCGCGCCGACCAGCGAGGACAGCAGGATGGTCAGCGGCAGCACCTGCCAGCCCAGCCAGGCGCCGATCGCGCCGAGCAGCTTGAAGTCGCCATAGCCCATGCCCTCCTTGCCGGTGGCGAGCTTGAACAGCCAGAACACCGACCACAGCGCGAGATAGCCCGCCATCGCGCCGACGACCGCGCTCGGCAGCGCGGCGTAGGTGCCCGCGAGGTTGAAGGCCAGCCCCAGCCACAGCAGCGGCAGCGTGATGTCGTCGGGCAGGAGTTGCGTGTCGAGGTCGATGAAGGCCAGCGCCACCATCGCCCAGATGAAGAGCAGGGCGCCCGCCGCCTGCAGGCCGTAGCCGAAGTGCCAGCCGGCATAGGCCGAGAGCGCGGCGGTGAGCAGCTCGATGATCGGGTAGCGCTTGCTGATGCCGGCGCCGCAGTGGCTGCAGCGTCCGCGCAGCAGCAGGTAGCTGATCACCGGGATGTTCTCGAGCGCGGTGATCTGGTGGCCACAGTGCGGGCAGCGCGAGCGCGGCGTGGCGAGGTTGAAGCGCTCTCCGCCCGGAGCTTCCTCGCCGCGCAGCTCGGCGGCCTGCGCCTGCCAGTCGCGCTCCATCATCGCCGGCAGGCGGTGGATCACCACGTTGAGGAAGCTGCCGACGAAGAGGCCGAGCAAACCGGCGAGGGCGGCGAAGGCCGCCGGGTCCTGGAGCATCGCCTGCATGCGTCAGACGACCGCGCCGAGCTTGAAGATGGGCAGGTACATGGCCACCACCAGGCCGCCGATGACGGTGCCGAGGAAGACCATGATCAGCGGCTCGAGCAGCTGCGACAGGCCGGCGACGGCGTCGTCGACCTCCTGCTCGAAGAAGTCGGCGACCTTGCTCAACATGGAGTCGAGCTGGCCGGACTCCTCGCCGATCGACACCATCTGCACCACCATGGTGGGGAACACCTCGGTGTTCTGCATTGCCAACGTCAGGCTGGTGCCGGTACTGACCTCGCTCTGGATCTCCTTGGTCGCGACCTGGTATACATAGTTGCCCGCCGCGCCGCCCACCGAGTCGAGCGCCTCGACCAGCGGCACGCCGGCGGCGAACATCGTCGACAGCGTGCGCGTCCAGCGCGCGACGGTGGCCTTGCGGATGATCGGGCCGATCACCGGAAAGCGCAGCAAGGTTCGGTCGAGCGCGATCTGCATGGCGGTCGAGCGCTTGTAGAGCCAGGCGATGACGATGATCGTGCCTATGATCGAGCCGAACACCAGATACCAGTAATCGACGAAGAAGTCCGACATCGTGATCACCATCATCGTCGGCGCGGGCAGGTCGGCGCCGAAGCTGGAGAACACGCTCTTGAACTCGGGAATCACGAACAGCATCATCACCGACACGACCAGGCCGGCGACCACGATCACCGCGGTGGGGTAGAACAGCGCCGACTTGATCTTGCTCTTGATGGCGAGGATCTTTTCCTTGTAGGTGGCGATGCGGTCGAGCAGGCTGTCGAGGATGCCGGCCTGCTCGCCGGCGGCGACCAGGTTGCAGAACAGCTTGTCGAAGTGCTGCGGATGCTTGGCGAAGGCCTGCGACAGGTTCGAGCCGGTCTCGACGTCGGAGCGGATCTGGTCGAGCAGGCGCGACAGCGCCGGGTTGCCTGCGCCCTTGAGGGCGATGTCGAAGGCCTGCAGCAGGGGCACGCCCGACTTCATCATGGTGGCGAGCTGACGGGTGAAGAGCGCGATGTCCTTGTCGCTGATGCGGCCGCCGCGCGACATCTTGTGCTTCTTGACCTTGCTCACCTGGACGCCCTGGCGGCGCAGCATGGCATGCACGACCGCCTCGCCGCTGGCGCGCGTCTCTCCGCGCACGAGCTTGCCGGTCTTGTCCCTGCCTTCCCAGTTGTACAGCGCTTCGTTGGGACCGGTGTTGCGCACCGCCCGGCTTGCCGTTGCCATGAATCGAACGTCCTTTTATTCGTTGGTCGTCGCCAGCACTTCTTCCAGCGAGGTGATGCCCTGCTTCACCTTGCGCAGGCCGGACTGACGCAGATCCACCACGCCTTCCTCGCGCGCCTGGGCTGCGATGTCCATCGAGTTGCCGCCCGTCATGATGATGCGGGCGATGTTCTCGCTGATCGGCATGACCTGATAGATGCCGACCCGACCCTTGTAGCCGCTGCCCTTGCAGCGGTCGCAGCCCTTGGGGCCCATTGGCTTCCAGCTGCCGTCGAGCTCTTCAGGTGCGAAGCCGGCCTCGATGAGCGCCTTTTCCGGAATGTCCAGTGGCTTCTTGCAGGAGCATAGCCGGCGGGCGAGCCGCTGCGCCGTGATAAGAATCACCGATGACGCAATATTGAACGGCGCGACGCCCATGTTCTTGAGGCGTTCGAGCGTGGAGGGGGCATCGTTGGTGTGCAGCGTGGACATCACCAGGTGGCCGGTCTGCGCCGCCTTGATCGCGATCTCGGCGGTGTCGAGGTCGCGGATCTCGCCCACCATGATGATGTCCGGGTCCTGGCGCAGGAACGAGCGCAGCGCGGCGGAGAAGGTGAGGCCGGCCTTCTCGTTGACGTTGACCTGGTTGATGCCGGCGAGGTTGATCTCGGCCGGATCCTCTGCGGTGGAGATGTTCACCCCCGGCTTGTTGAGCATGTTCAGGCAGGTGTAGAGCGACACGGTCTTGCCCGAGCCGGTGGGGCCGGTGACGAGGATCATGCCGTAGGGGCGGTCGATGGCGGCCTGCAGCGCCTCCTTCTGCTCGGGGTCGTAGCCGAGCGCGTCGATGCCGAGCATGGCCGAGCTCGGGTCGAGGATACGCATCACGATCTTCTCGCCGTGCAGGGTCGGCAGGGTCGAGACGCGGAAGTCGATGGCCTTGTTCTTGGACAGCACCAGCTTCATGCGGCCGTCCTGGGGGACGCGCTTTTCGGAGATGTCGAGCCGCGAGATGACCTTGATGCGGGCGGCGATTCTCTCCTTGAGCACCACCGGAGGCTGTGCGATGTCGCGCAGGATGCCGTCGGTGCGCACGCGGATGCGATAGAACTTCTCGTAGGGCTCGAAGTGGATGTCCGAGGCGCCCTCGTTGATGGCGTCGATCAGGACCTTCTGGATGAACTTGACGATCGGCGCGTCATCGACCTCGTTGGCTTCCTCTTCCTCGCGTTGCTGCGCCTTGTTGTCCTGCTGCAGCATGTCGAGGTCGATCGAGTCGCCGGTGAGCTCCTTGAGCGTTTCGGCCGCGCTCTCCGCGAGCCCCTCGACCGCGCGCTTGAGCTTGTCGGCTTCGCACACCACGAGCTCGAGCTGCATGCCGGTCTGGAAGCGGATCTCGTCGAGCGCGCGCAGGTTAGAGGGGTCGGCGACCGCGAGCGTGATGCGGTTCTGGCGCTTGAGCAGCGGGATGGCCAGGTGCTTGGCGAGCAGTTTGCGGTCGACCGCCTCGCGCGCGAGCATCTGCGGGTCGAAGGCGGCGATGTCGAGCAGCGGATAGCCGAAGGTCTCGGCGGCGAAGCGCGCCATGGCGGCGCAGTTCATCAGATTGCGGTTGGCGACCTCGAGGATGAAGGCATGACCGGCCTCGCCGGCCTGGGTCGAGCACGCGACCGCCTCCGCTTCCTGCAGATGCCCATGCTGGATCAGTGCCCTGGCGAAGCCGCTCAGTGCGGGTTTGGAAGTTACCGCCATACCATGCTCGTGTCCGGAGTGCGATCGATGTTGCACGCCGCACCCTGCCTTGTAAAGGGCCCGTCCGTGCCCTGCGTGACGCCTGTCTCAGTGCGGAGTCTGTGGTGCCAGCGGGCGGTACAGGCGGGCGGTGCGGATCATCCGGTCTTCGGTCTGGACGACCTCTACCGGGGTGTCGGCGATCTTCATCGATACGCCGGTTTCGGGGATGTCCTGGAGAAATTCGAGGATCAGGCCGTTGAGCGTCTTGGGCCCGTCGGTCGGCAGATCGAGGCCGAGCCTGCGGTTGAGCTCGCGCAGATTGGCCGAGCCGTCGACCAGCACGCTGCCGTCCTCGTTCCAGCTCATCCGGTCGGCGGCGTCGGGCGTGCTGGTGGTGAACTTGCCGATCAGCTCCTCGATGATGTCCTCGAGCGTGATCAGGCCGAGCAGCTCGCCGTACTCGTCCACCACGAAGGCGAGGCGCTGCTGGTTTTCCTGGAAGAACTGCAGCTGCGAATACAGCGGCGTGTCGGCCGGCACGTAATAGGGGCGCGCGAGCAGGCCGCGAATGCGCTCCACGTCGAACGCCTGATCCAGCGTGTCGCTCAGCAGCCGGCGCTGGTGCAGCACGCCGATCACGTGCTCGCTGTCGCCGTCGTGCACGGCGAGCCGGGTGTGGAAGCTGGTGGCGATCTGGTGGCGGATCTCGGCCTCGGGGTCGGACAGGTCGATGCCCTCGATCGCACCGCGCGGCGTCATTACGTCCTCGACGGTGATGTCCTCGAGATCAAACAGATTGAGCAGGATGCTGCGGTGCTTGTGCGGGATGTAGTGTCCGGACTCGGCCACCATCGCGCGCAGCTCATCGACCGACAGCCCGGCGTCGGCGTCTTTTTTGGGGTTGAGGCGCATGAGCTTGAGCAGCGCGCTCGAGAACAGGTTGATGAACCAGACCGCGAAGTAGAACACCCGCAACAGCGCAGTGAGCGGATAGGCGAAGAACAGCGCGAGCCGGTCGGCGTAGGTGGCGCCGATCACCTTGGGCGTGATCTCGGCGAAAACCAGGATCGCGAACGTCACCAGCAGGGTGGCCACGCCCAGCGCCCAGCGTTCGTCGCCGAACAGCTCCATCGTGATCACGCTGACCAGGGTTGCGGCGGCGGTGTTGACGAGGTTGTTGAACAGCAGGATCACGCCCAACAGCCGGTCGGTGTGGGCGAGCAGGTCGAGCGCGAGGATGGCGCCGCGGTGATCCTGGCTGGCGAGCGAGCGCAAGCGGTAGCGGTTCGCCGCCATCATCACGGTCTCGGACATCGAGAAGCAGCCCGAGAGCACGAGCAGCACGACGAGGGCGAGGGCTTGAAGCGTCAGGGTAAGGTCCGACACGGGCTATTCGAGGGCGGCAGGGGGCACGAGTATTGGTGGCGCTCAGGACGCTGTCAACTCGCCCGCTACGGCCTGCGCGCCGGGTACGGGGTCAGCCCGCGCGGCCCAGCACGATCTCGACCACGAAGCGGCTGCCGATGTACGCGAGCACGAGGGCGATGAAACCGGCGAGCGTCCAGCGCAGGGCGAGTCGCCCGCGCCAGCCCCAGAGCCGGCGGCCGAGCAGCAGGCCGCCGAACAGGAGCCACGAGATGAAGGCGAACACGGTCTTGTGATCCACGCGGAAGGGCTGGCCGAACAGCGCTTCGGAAAAGAGCACGCCGCTGGCGAGCGTGAGCGTGAGCAGCACGAACGCGATGCCGATGAGGCGGAACAGCAGCGCCTCCATGGTGAGCAGGGGCGGCAAGCCGGCCAGCAGGCTGCTGAAATGGGCGTTGTGAAGCTGGCGGCCCGCGATCGCCATCAGCATGGCGTGCAGCGCGGCGAGCGTGAACAGGCTGTAGGCGAGCATCGCGATCACGAAGTGCGCACGAAACGCCGGCGACGCGGCGTTGGCGAGCACGTGGTCGCCCGGGAACAGCAGGGGAAGCAGGCTGGCGACCGCGCCGGCGGGCATGACCGCGGCGTGGAGTCCGTCGAGGCGGGTGTACAGGGTCTCGACCCAGTAGAAGCAGACCGCGAGCCACACTATCAGCGACACGGCGAGACCGATGCCGAAGCGCATTTCGGTGCCGGGGAAGATGCTGCCATGCAGGGCGAGGCCATGCGCGACCATCGCCACCAGAAGCAGCAGTCGTTCGCGTGTGCTCATGCACTCTCGCCGCATGCCGGGACGGGCGACACCGGTCATGCAGGTGCGCCAGAAAAAGACCCCGAGGCCGGCATAAAGCGAGGCGGGAAGCAGATGAAGTAGAATTGTGCGCATACGTAGCCGCAGTTTACTCCAAGTCACGCGCCCAAGGCCTCATACACAATGCTCGACAATCTGACTCAACGCCTGTCCAAAGTCGTCAAGACCCTGCGCGGACAGGCGCGCCTCACCGAAGAGAACATCCAGGAGGCGATGCGCGAGGTGCGCATGGCGCTGCTGGAAGCCGACGTCGCGCTGCCGGTGGTCAAGGATTTCGTCGCCAAGGTCAAGGAGAAGGCGGTCGGCCAGGAGGTCATCGCCTCGCTGACCCCCGGCCAGGCCCTGGTCGGCGTGGTGCATGACGAGCTGAAGGCGCTGATGGGCGGCGTCCACGAGGGCCTGGACCTGTCCACCCAGCCGCCCGCGGTGGTGCTGATGGCCGGCCTGCAGGGTGCAGGCAAGACCACCACCACCGGCAAGCTCGCCAAGCTGCTGCACGAGCAGCAGAAGAAGAAGGTGCTGGTGGTGTCCACCGACGTCTACCGCCCGGCAGCGATCGAGCAGCTGAAGACGGTTGCGGCGCAGGCCGGGGTGGGTTTCTTCCCGTCCGAGACCGCGCAGAAGCCGGTCGACATCGCGCGCGCCGCGCTCGACTACGCGCGCAAGCACCACATCGACGTGCTGCTGGTCGACACCGCGGGCCGTCTCGCGGTGGACGAGGCGATGATGGCCGAGATCAAGGACCTGCACGCCGCGGTCAAGCCGATCGAGACCCTGTTCGTGGTCGACGCGATGCTCGGCCAGGATGCGGTCAACACCGCGCGCGCCTTCAACGAGGCGCTGCCGCTCACCGGCGTGGTGCTGACCAAGCTCGACGGCGACTCGCGCGGCGGTGCGGCGCTGTCGGTGCGCCACGTCACCGGCAAGCCGCTCAAGTTCGCCGGTATCGGCGAGAAGCTCTCCGGCCTCGAGCCCTTCCACCCGGACCGCATGGCCAGCCGCATCCTCGGCATGGGCGACATCCTCGGCCTGGTCGAGGAAGCCCGCCGCGGCGTCGACGAGGAAAAGGCCAAGGCTTTCGCGCAGAAGTTGAAGACCGGCAAGGGCTTCGACCTCAACGACTTCAAGGAGCAGATCGGCCAGATGCGCAAGATGGGTGGCCTGTCGTCGATGATGGACAAGCTGCCGGCGCAGTTCGCGCAGGCCGCGGGCAAGCTGCAGGGCGGCGCCGAGGAGAAGACGATCGGCCGCATCGAGGGCATCATCAACTCGATGACGCCGCTCGAGCGCGCCAAGCCCGAGCTCCTCAAGGCCAGCCGCAAGCGCCGCATCGCCGCCGGTGCCGGGGTCACGGTGCAGGAGGTCAACCGCCTGCTCAACCAGTTCGAGCAGACGCAGAAGGTGATGAAGCAGTTCTCCAAGGGTGGCATGAACAAGATGATGCGGACGATGAAGGGCATGATGCCGGGCGGCTTCCCGGGCATGCCACGCTGAGCGAGGTAGCGCAATGAAGGACATTCTCGTCGCCTTCGGGCGCGCCAGCCGCAGCCTGATGCGGCGCGACATCTTCTGGCACCTGCTGTGGCCGGGGCTGCTCGCCGTGGTGATCTGGGCGGGCGTGGCCTTCTACGCCTGGACGCCGGTCACCGAATGGCTCTACGCCATGGTGAGCGGCTGGTCGTGGATCGATGGCTGGGTTTCCGCCTCCGAGACCACCGCGGCGATCGTGCTCGTGCTGATCCAGATCGCCACCGCCCTGCTCGTCGTGCCGCTCGTCTATGTCACCGCCGCCATGCTGGTCGGCGCGGTGGCGCTGCCGATGATGCTCGAGCGCGTCGCGCACACCGACTACACCGATCTCGAGCAGCGTCGGGGCGGCTCCAACCTCGGGAGCGCGTGGAACTCGATCCTCGCCGGCGTGCTGTTCCTGATTGCGCTCGTGGTTTCGCTGCCGCTGTGGCTGATTCCCGGCGCCGGCCTGCTGATCTCGGTCACGCTCACCGGCTGGCTCAACCAGCGCGCCTTCGGCTACGACGCCCTGATGCTGCATGCCGACAAGGCCGAACTGCAACGCCTGCGCGAAAACTGGCGGCCGCAGTTGCTGCTGCTCGGTGGCGGCACGGCGCTGCTCGCCTATGTGCCGGTGATCAACCTGGTGGCCCCGGCCTTCGCCGGCCTCGCCTTCGTCCATTACATGCTCGAAACCCTGCGCCGCCATCGGCTCAAGTACGGTGTCACCGTGCTCGATGCCGAGGCCGGTACGACCCCGCAAAAGCTCCCATGAACTTCGGTGCACTCATCATCGGCGACGAGATCCTCTCCGGCCGCCGCAGCGACAAACATCTCGCCAAGCTCATCGAGCTGCTCGGCGCGCGCGGCCTCAAGCTCTCATGGGCGCGCTACGTGGGCGACGACTTCGCCCGCCTGACCGACGCTTTGCGCCAGACCTTCGCCACCGGCGACGTGGTGTTCAGTTTCGGCGGCATCGGCGCCACGCCCGACGACCGCACCCGCCAGGCGGCGGGCGCCGCGCTTGGCCTCGAGCTTGCCCTGCACCCCGAGGCCGAGGCCGAGATCCGCGCCCGCTTCGGTGACGAGATCACCCCCGAGCGCCTGCAGATGGGCGTGTATCCGCTGGGCAGCGAGATCATCCCCAACAGCTTCAACCGCATCCCGGGGTTCTCGATCCGGCAGCACTACTTCACGCCGGGTTTTCCGGTCATGGCCTGGCCGATGGTGGAGTGGGTGCTCGACACGCGCTACGCGCATCTGCACCACGCCGAGGATTACGTCGAGCAGGCGGTCACGGTGTGGGATGCCTACGAGGGGCAGCTGATCGGGCTGATGCGCCAGGTGACGGCCGACTTCCCGGATACCACCTTGTTCAGCCTGCCTACGATCGCGGCCGAAGGGCAGCGCCGCTCGCTCGAGTTGGGCATGAAGGGCAAGATTGCGCGGGTGACGCAGGCGATGGCCGTCATCAAGGCCGATCTCTGCGCGCGCGGTCTGGAGTGGGAAGACAAGGTTTGACCGTATCGGGTCGCACCGCGGTTCAGGAGCAGGCGCACAGCCTCGTCATCGAGGGTACCCGCGTCGATCTGGTCCTGCGCCGCTCGGCGCGCCGTTCCTTTGCGCTGCAGGTCGACCACCGCGGTGCACGGGTGGCGGTGCCCCTGCGCACGCCGCTGGGCGAGGTCGAACGCTTCGTTCATAGCCACGGCCGCTGGCTGATCGAACGCCTGCGGGCGCGTGCCGCCGCCTCGCCGGCGCCGGCGCTCGAGGTGGTGGATGGGGCGCGCGTGGCGCTGTTCGGCGAGCCGCTGACGCTGCGGCTGCACGAAGGACGCAGCACGCGCTGGCGCCCCTCGGCGGACGGCGGCGAGGAACTCCTGCTGCCGACCGCCGTCGATCCGCAGCGCGCGCTGCTGCGTGCCCTGCAGGCGCGGGCGCTGACGTGGTACCGGGGTCGGGTCGAGGAATACTGTCACCGGCTCGGCGTGCCGGTGCCGCCGCTCCGGCTCTCGAGCGCACGTACGCGCTGGGGAAGTTGCAGCCGCCGTTCGGGCATCCGCCTGCATTGGCGGCTGATCCACCTGCCGCCGGCGCTGATCGACTACGTGGTGGCGCACGAGGTCGCCCATCTTGTCGAGATGAATCACTCGCCGCGCTTCTGGGCGGTCGTCGAGCGCCTGTACCCCGATTGGCGCGTGGCGCGCACCGCCCTGCGTCGGGCGTCCGCAAGCCTGCCCGTGATCGCTGCCGCGCCCGGTTCGGATACCGGCAGCTTCGAGCAGGAAGACTGAAGCTTCAAACCGAGAGAGGAAAGCACCCATGAGAATCCTTCACACCATGCTGCGCGTCGGCGATCTCGATCGTTCGCTCGCGTTCTACACCGAAGTGCTGGGCATGCGGCTGCTGCGCAAGCACGACTACCCGGACGGCAAGTTCACGCTGGCTTTTGTCGGCTATCAGGACGAATCCGAGGGTGCGGTGCTCGAGCTCACGCACAACTGGGGCGTGGACAGCTACGAGCTGGGCAACGCCTATGGTCACGTCGCGCTCGAGGTCGAGGATGCGAAGAAGGCGTGCGACGACATCCGCGCACGCGGCGGCAAGGTGGTGCGCGAGGCCGGGCCGATGAAGCACGGCACCACGGTCATCGCCTTCGTCGAAGATCCGGACGGCTACAAGGTCGAGCTGATCGAACGCAACAGCTGAGCTCAGGCGATCGCCGCCCGCGTCATCGGGGCGGCGAAGTCGTCTTCGTCACGGAAGCGCGCGCGGATGTCGAGCGCCTCGTCCCAGCCCTGGAGCAGGGCATCGACACAGTCGGGGTCGAAGTGTGTGCCGCGCCCGTCGCGCAACAGCGCGATCGCGCGCGACAGCGGCCAGGCCGGCTTGTAGGGGCGCGCCGAGGTCAGCGCATCGAACACGTCCGCCACCGCCACGATGCGGCCTTCGATCGGGATGGCGCGGCCCGCGAGGCCGTGCGGGTAACCGGTGCCGTCGAATTTCTCGTGGTGGGTCAGCGCGATCGTCGCGCCCAGACGCAGCACGCTGGACGAGGAATCCTTGAGGATGTCGTAGCCGATCTGCGGATGGCGCTTCATCACCGCGAACTCTTCCGGCGTCAATTTGCCTGGTTTGAGCAGGATGGTGTCAGGAATACCCAGCTTGCCGACGTCGTGCATCGGGGCGGCCATCTGCAGCGATTCGGTGAAATCGGCCGGGTAGCCGAGGTGGCGCGCGATCAGCGCCGAATAATGCGTCATGCGCTGGATATGCGCGCCGGTTTCCGGGTCGCGAAATTCGGCCGCGCGCGCGAGACGGGTGATGGTCTCGCGCTCGCGATCGATGATCGCCGCGGTCGCCTTGCGCACTTCGAGGGCGAGCGTCTCGGTGCGCTGGCGCGTTGCCAGATGGGCCTCGCGCAGCTTGAGCATGTTGCGCACGCGCGCGCTGAACTCCTGGCTGTCGATGGGCTTGGTGAGAAAGTCGTTGGCGCCGCAGTCGAGCGCCTCGTAGCGCACGTGACGCTCGTGGCTGGCCGTGACCATCAGCATGGGCAGGCTGTCTGGGTCACGATCCGCACGGATCCGGCGCAGGAACTCCAGCCCGTCCATGCCGGGCATCATGTAATCGACGATGATGAGGTCGGGTTCGTTGCTCTGGCACCAGCCGAGCGCCTCGTGTGGGGCGCTGAACGGCCGGGCGTCAATGCCACCCAGCCTGTTCACGAGCAAGCTCATCAGGCTGAGGTTGAGCGCCGTGTCGTCGAGTACGACGACCTGCATCGAGCGTTGGGGCGACGAGTCCATGTGCGCAGTATCGCCGCCCGCCCCGGCTGCACCGAGGAACTATTGCGCGGACAGGCCCGCGCACGCGCTCACTCGGGCTGGGCGACGCGGCCCTCGGTGCTGAACTGGTAATCCTTGAACACGTGCTCGGCCGTGAGGATGCGGTAGTCGCCGCTCTCCTCACGCACCGAGGTGTCCTTGAGGCGGTAGGTGTAGTGCCCGCAGGTCCAGCAATCGAAGTTGCGCATGTGGGTGCACAGGCAGGTCTTGTCGAAGACCTTGACCTTCTTCGCCTCGGGGTGCGCCGCCACCTCGCGGTTGTAGGCCTCGATGTACTGGCAGTTGCCGCTCGAGTCGAGCAGGTAGCCGTAGGCCTCGCAGTTGGGACGGATGCCGCTGCCGATCGCCGGGCTGCTCTTCAGCATGCGCATCGGGTAGCCGGTGGGCGAGATCTGGTTGACCTCGATCTCGTCCTCCTCCGCCTTGAAGTAGTCCTGCTTGACGTCGTCGGGCAGGCCGCATTCGTGGGTGACGGTGAAGCGCGTCGCCACCTGCACCGCGGCGGCGCCGGCCTCGAGGAAATTCGCCGCGTCGGTGCCGGTGAAGATGCCGCCGGCCGGGATCAGCGGGATATCGAGCTGCTGCTCGCGCATCCAGTCGCGGATCTCGGCGACGATGGTGGCGAGGTCGTACTGCGCCCAGTCCATGCCGAAGCCGAGGTGGCCGCCGGCGAGCGGGCCCTCGGCCACGACGTAGTCGGGCATGCGGCCGGTGCGCGCGCTCTTCTTGAGAAAGAGCTGCAGCGCGCGCAGCGAGCTGACGATGATGCCGAGCTGCACGTCGCGGAAGCGCGGGTGATCCTCGATCAGCGCGAACGAACCCAGGTGCAGGCCGGCCGCGAGCGTGATGCCGTCGATGCCGTGGTCCATCGCGGTACGCAGGCGCACGCGCAGGGTTTCCTTGGGCGCGTTCATCGTCAGCTTTTCCATGCAGTTGATGAACACCATGCCCGGACCGCGCTTGCGCTCCATGGTGCGGCTGACGTGGGTCGCGGTGGCCTCGGCGATGAGGCCGAGATCGAACTGCACCACCGATTTGTCGGCGTTGGCGACGTTGAACTTGTATTGCTGCAGCTTGTTCTTGACGTACTTGGTGTTGTAGCGCCGGTCGGACACGGTCGGCAGCATCGCGTCGGAGATGTGGCCCACACCGCCCAGGCGGGCGACTTCGAGCGCCAGGTCGGCGGTGGAAATATCCACGCCCATGCCGCCCACCATGATCGGCACGAGTTCCTGGGAGCCCAGTTTCAGGCGGAAGTCATCTACACGCTTCATTGCTTCTAGTCCGTTAATTCGGCAGTCCGTCATTATGACCCGAGAGGCCGTTTCGGCCCAGCCCCGCGGCACAGCCCGAGGCTTCGGTTACCATGCGCATTCGACTTCAAATATGGCGCGAAGTGCGCCGCAGGGGGAGACAAATGTTCAAGGCAGTGCTGATCGAGAAGGATGAAGCGGGGTATCGCGCGGGCGTCACCGAAGTGGACGATGCCGCGTTGCCCGAAGGCGACGTCACCGTGCGCGTCGCTTACTCCACGCTCAATTACAAGGACGGCCTCGCCATCACCGGCAAGGGGCCGGTGGTGCGCAAGTTTCCGATGGTGCCCGGCATCGACCTGGCCGGCACGGTCGAGGCCAGCAGCCACCCGGGCATCGCGGTCGGCGACGCGGTGGTGCTCAACGGCTGGGGCGTGGGCGAGGGGCACTGGGGCGGGCTGGCGCAGCGCGCGCGCCTCAAGGGCGACTGGCTGGTGCCGCTGCCGGCGGCCTTCACGCCGCGCCAGGCGATGGCGATCGGGACCGCCGGCTACACCGCGATGTTGTGCGTGATGGCGCTCGAGCGCCACGGGGTGACGCCCGCCAGTGGCGAGGTGCTGGTGACGGGTGCCAACGGCGGCGTGGGCAGCGTGGCGGTCGCCCTGCTCGCCAAGCTCGGCTACACCGTGGTCGCCTCCACCGGGCGGCCGCAGGAGGCCGATTACCTGAAGACGCTGGGCGCCGCCGAGATCATCGACCGCGCCCAACTTTCCGCCCCCGGCAAACCGCTCGCCAAGGAGCGCTGGGCCGGGGCGGTCGATACCGTCGGCAGCCACACGCTGGCCAACGTGTGCGCGAGCACGAAATACCGCGGCGCGGTGGCCGCCTGCGGCCTCGCCCAGGGCATGGATTTTCCGTCCTCGGTCGCGCCCTTCATCCTGCGCGGGGTCACGCTCGCCGGCGTGGACAGCGTGATGGCGCCGCGCGCCGAGCGCCTTGAGGCCTGGCGCCGGCTGGCACAGGATCTCGACGTTGCCAAGCTCGAGCTGATGACGCACGAGATCGGTCTCGGCGAGGCCGTGGCCACGGCCGCGGCGCTGCTCGAGGGCAGGGTGCGCGGGCGCGTCGTCGTCGACGTCAATCGCTGAGCCCGGAGCGCCGCAGCAGGCCGGGGATGCGCTGCCTGTCGCGCACCCCGCCCGTTGCGTGGGCAGCCTGGCGGTGCATTTGCTTACAAAGCCTTCGGCGTCCGAGCGCACGCAGGCATTGAATGCGACCGCTAACCTGCGTAAGATCGCGGACATGGTTGTAATCCCGGCAATCTGGAGGCGTTCTGGACAGGGGTTCGATTCCCCTCACCTCCACCCAAGCGCATTCGGGAGTGTGTTTGGGTGGGGGTGTACTGGTTTCGACAGGGCGGGCAAAGGTGAGCAGGCAACCCGAAAGGCGACGGACGTAATCCGAGCAAATCCATAAACGCCAACGATGAGCGTTTCGCACTGGCCGCTTAAGGCCTATGCCGAGGCTGCTTGAGCCTTGTTACCAAAGAAAAGCCGGTGGGGACTTCGGTCCCCATCGTCACGTCTACAGCGACCGTTCCGTGTCGCTGGCCAGGCCCCGCAAAGCAAAGCGCCAGCCCCGAAGGACTGGCGCAAGTGCTTGATTCTGTTGGTGGGCCCTGCGGGATTCGAACCCGCAACCAAAGGATTATGAGTCCTCTGCTCTAACCGTTGAGCTAAAGGCCCTCGCCACCCGGCGGCAGGCGCCGCCAGGTGGTGAAACGGGCCTTACTGGTCGCTGTCCAGGAAGCTGCGCAGCTTCTCCGAGCGGCTCGGGTGGCGCAGCTTGCGCAGCGCCTTGGCTTCGATCTGGCGGATGCGCTCGCGGGTCACGTCGAACTGCTTGCCGACCTCTTCCAGCGTGTGGTCGGTGTTCATCTCGATGCCGAAGCGCATGCGCAGCACCTTGGCCTCGCGCTGGGTCAGCGAGTCGAGCACTTCGCCGGTCGCGTCGCGCAGGCCGGAGTACATTGCCGCCTCGGCCGGGGCCAGGGTGGCGGTGTCCTCGATGAAGTCGCCCAGGTGCGAGTCGTCGTCGTCGCCGATCGGCGTCTCCATGGAGATCGGCTCCTTGGAGATCTTCATGATCTTGCGGATCTTCTCCTCGGGCATCTCCATCTTCTCGGCCAGCGTCGCGGGATCCGGTTCGGAGCCGGTCTCCTGCAGGATCTGGCGGCTGATGCGGTTCATCTTGTTGATCGTCTCGATCATGTGCACCGGGATGCGGATGGTGCGCGCCTGGTCGGCGATCGAGCGCATGATGGCCTGGCGGATCCACCACGTGGCGTAGGTCGAGAACTTGTAGCCACGGCGGTATTC
>DITC01000047.1:0-2293 GCA_002422685.1 Thauera sp. UBA6194
GAGGCGGACTTCGTGTGCCCGGTCGATGGCGCGATCAGCCAGTTCGGGCCGATCGAGTTCGATCAGGTGTTCCAGGCCAAGGGCCACTTCTACTCCACCACCGCGCTCGTCGGTGGCGACCGTGCGCTGGCTGCACGTTTCGAGAACGGCGAGTTCGCCACGCTCTACCTCTCGCCGCGCGACTACCACCGCATCCACATGCCCTGCGCCGGGCGGCTGACGCAGATGATCTACGTGCCCGGCGAGCTGTTCTCGGTCAACCCGGCGACCGCGCGTGGCGTGCCGGGCTTGTTCGCGCGCAATGAGCGCGTGGTGTGCGTGTTCGAGGGCGAGTTCGGCCCTTTCGTGATGGTGCTGGTGGGCGCGACCGTGGTCGGCAGCATGGCCACCGTGTGGCACGGCGTGGTCAATCCACCGCGCCGTGCGACGGTCGAGAAGCGCACCTACGCCGAGGGCGAGGTGGTGCTGGACAAGGGTGACGAGATGGGGCGCTTCCTGCTCGGCTCGACCGTGGTGATGCTGTTTCCGCAGGGGGTGATGCGCTTTTCGTCCGAGTGGACGCCGACGCGCTCGGTGTGCATGGGCGAGCGCATGGGCGCCGCGCGGCGCCTGCGTGACGATGCCGGCGTGCAGGCTGCCGATGCAGGCGCGGCCGCGCCCGATGATGGTGCGGTGGCCGCCGGCGATGCACCCTGAGGGGGCGTCGGGCGTGCGCCGCGTTGTGCGGTGCAGCGTTGCCGGTGGTCACGAATCTGCAAGAAAGCTGCTGTAGAACAAAGGCTTGCGACAGTGTTTCGGGCGCTTCAATGCGACCCGCGCTGCCTTGGCACGATTAAAGCTTGAACAGTCGTGCCGTTCTACAACAAGCATCAGGAGACAGATCATGCCCAGCCGTCCGATCCATCAGATCCTTTCCGATCGTCCTTGCGTGTGTGTGCCGGCCGATACCCCGGTCAGCGAGGTCGCCCGTCAGATGCTGGCCGCCGAGCGCAGCGCTGCGCTGGTGACCGAACACGGTGTGCTCACCGGCATCTTCACCGAACGCGACGCCACCTTCCGCGTGCTCGCGCTCGGCCTCGACGCCGAGACCACGCCGGTGAGCGCGGTGATGACCCACAATCCGGTCACCCTGACCGAGGACAAGCCCTTCGGTCATGCGCTGCACCTGATGTACGAGAACGTGGTGCGCCATGTGCCGATCATCGACGCCGGTCGGCGTCCGGTCGGGGTGGTGACCGCGCGCGATGCGCTGCAGCTCGACGCGCTCAGCTTCGGCGCCGAGCTGGTGCGGCGCGAGGAGATCACGGTCATCCTGTGAGCGCCGCGCGCGCCTGGCGCTCAGAGCACGTTCATCTTGCGCGCGGCCTCGCGCAACTCGCCACGGAAGTCCGGGTGCGCGATGCCGATCAGCGCTTCGGCGCGCTGCTTGGCGGTCTTGCCGCGCAGCTGCGCCACGCCGAACTCGGTGACCACGTAGTTGATGTCGTTCTTGCTCGTGGTGACGTGCGTGCCGGGCGTGAGCGTGGGCGCGATGCGCGACACGGTGCCGTTCTTTGCGGTCGAGGGCAGCACGATGAAGGCCTTGCCGCCCCTGGAGCGGTTGGCGGCGCGCACGAAGTCGACCTGGCCGCCGGTGCCCGAGTAGGGCAGGTGGCCCAGGCTCTCCGAGCCGCACTGACCGATCAGGTCGATCTGCATGGTGGCGTTGATCGCGCACAGATTGTCGTTGCGCGCGGCGAGGTAGGGGTCGTTGGTGAGATCCACCGGATGCATCTCGATCCCCGGGTTGCGGTGCATGGTGTGGTACAGGCGCCGCGAGCCGAGCGCGAAGGTGGCGAGCGTCTTGCCCGGCATGAAGGCCTTGCGCCGGTTGGTGACTGCGCCCGCCTCGATCAGCGACAGGATGCCGTCGCCGAGCATTTCGGTGTGGATGCCGAGATCGCTCTTGTGCTTGAGCTGCATGACCACCGCGTCGGGGATGCCGCCGTAGCCGATCTGCAGCGTGGCACCGTCGTCGATCAGGTCGGCGACGTGCTTGCCGATCGCCTCCTGCACCGGGCCGATCTCGGGCAGGCCGACCTCGAACAGCGGCTCGTCGCTCTCCACCAGGCCCGCCACCTGCGAGATGTGCACCAGGCAGTTGCCATTGGCGAAGGGCACGTTGGGGTTCACTTCGAGCAGCACCACGCGCGCGCGCCGAACCGCGGCCATGGTGTAGTCGGGCGCGAGCGACAGGCTGAAATAGCCGTGCTCGTCCATCGGCGAGGCCATCGACACCACGACCTCGGCCGGG
>DITC01000047.1:2448-2725 GCA_002422685.1 Thauera sp. UBA6194
TCGTAGAGGGTCTGCATGCTGGTCATGGCGCTGCTCCGGGCAGGATGGTCATTGGTCTGATGCCCGGATTATAGCCGCAGACCATACTGCTTCGTATGGAAGTACGCCTTCACGATGTATTGCTTGTGCTCGCAGCGGCGCACCGGGTGGGCGCGCTGCCGCGAGCGCGGGGCTCAGCGTTTTGGCGTGGCGGGCTTGGCTGCGAACAAGGCCGCACGCGGTGCGGGCCGACGGGACGCGGGGGCTGCGGCGCGCTGGCCGTCGGCTTCGCCCTGGC
>DITC01000047.1:2736-5321 GCA_002422685.1 Thauera sp. UBA6194
CGCGGCATGGGCGGGCGCCGGTGGTCGGCGTCGTGCGCGGCCTCGCCACCGGCGCTGGGCACGAAGTCCTCGGCCACGGCACGGTCGATGCGGCGCTTGATCAGGCGCTCGATCGCGGTCAGCAGGTTGGCTTCTTCCTTGTCGACCAGCGAGATCGCATGGCCGGCGGCGCCGGCGCGGCCGGTGCGGCCGATGCGGTGCACGTAGTCCTCGGGCACGTTGGGCAGCTCGAAGTTGACCACTTGCGGCAGTTGGTCGATATCGAGCCCGCGCGCGGCGATGTCGGTGGCGACCAGCACCGGCAGCGAGCCGTCCTTGAACTGCGCCAGCGCACGCGTGCGCGCGGCCTGGCTCTTGTTGCCGTGGATGGCGGCCGACTCGATGCCATGCTTGGTGAGGTATTCGGCGAGCTTGTTGGCGCCGTGCTTGGTGCGGGTGAACACCAGCGCCTGGAACCACTGCTTTTCCTTGATCAGGTGGGCGAGCAGTTCGCGCTTCTGTTTCTGGCCAACCATGTAGACGGCCTGGTCGACTCGCTCGGCGGTGGTGTTGCGCGGCGCCACTTCCACCGTGGCCGGGTCGTGCAGCAGGCCCTGGGTGAGCTGGCGGATCTCGTCGGAGAAGGTGGCCGAGAACAGCAGGTTCTGGCGCTTCTTCGGCAGCAGCGCGAGCACCTTGCGGATGTCGCGGATGAAGCCCATGTCGAGCATGCGGTCGGCTTCGTCCAGGACCAGGAATTCGACGCCCGAGAGGTCGAGCGTGCGCTGGCCGACGTGGTCGAGCAGGCGCCCCGGGGTGGCGACGAGGATGTCGACGCGCTTCTTGAGCGCGCTGATCTGCGGGTTGATGTTGACGCCGCCGAACATCACCAGCGAGGTCAGCGGCAGGTGCTTGCCGTAGGTCTTGACCGACTCTTCCACCTGGGCGGCGAGCTCGCGCGTCGGGGTGAGGATCAGGCAGCGCGGGCGGCCGGGCGGATGCGGGTGCACGTGCGTGGCGGCCAGCATGTGCAGCAGCGGCAGCGTGAAGCCGGCGGTCTTGCCGGTGCCGGTCTGGGCGGCGGCGAGCAGGTCGCGGCCGGACAGCACCTCGGGAATGGCCTGTGCCTGGATGGGCGTGGGATGGGTGTAGCCCGCCTCGCCGATGGCGCGCAGGATGGGTTCGGCCAGCGCGAGGCTGGCAAAAGTCACTTCGGAATTCATTCGATGGTCCGGCGCAAGCCCGCCGCATTCGAGCGGCACCAATCCGGGCTGCGGGAAGAGATCCTGGCCGGCAGGGTTGAAGCGCCGGGCTGCAGGGATCGTTTCAGGAGTCGCTGCATCGACTGGTGCACTGCAGCGAGGCGCCACTATAAGCGCTTGAGGGCCGATAAGCGAGGCATTTTGCGCTGAACGATTCCATTCGCATGTGTATTACCGTTTGGTTACAATTCGCGCATTCCCACGCCTGTCCGGCAGCGCGTCCATGCACGTTTTCGAACCCCGTCGCAGCGTCATTCGCCTGCGCGAGCGCCTGGCTCGACGCCTTGCCTTGCTCTCGCTGTTCGGCATGCTGGGCTTGCTCGGCATGATGTGCGTGTCGGCCGGCCTGGCCGTCGCGAGCTTCGGGGCGGCGCTCGCCGAGATCGATCGCGGTGCGCCGCTGCCGACGCTGGCCTGGGTGGTGACGGCGCTGGTGCTGGTGTCGCCCGCGGTGTGGGCGCTGGACGCGATCTTGCGCGCCTCGCCGCGCCCCGAGGGCATCCGGCTGCCGCGCGCAGCCGCCAAAGAGCTGTTCGGGCTCATCGACGAGCTCGCCGAGCGCGTGGGCGTGCCGGCCGTGCATGACGTGCGCATCACCGACGACATCAACGCGGCCGTGGTGCAGCGACCGAGCCTCGGCGTGGTCGGCGCGCTGCGCACCGAGCTGCTGATCGGCCTGCCCCTGGTGCATGGGCTCTCGCCCGCGCAGCTGGGCGCGGTGCTGGCGCACGAGTTCGGGCATCTTGCGGCGCAGCGTGCAGGCGTGTGTGCCTGGGGCGCGCATCTACGCGCGTGGTGGGTCAGGGCCTTCGATACCCTGCTGATGGTGTTGCCGCTGCGTCCGCAGTGGCTCGAGCGCCATGCGACGCGCTTCTGCCGCGACATGCTGCGCCTCGCGCACGCCGAAGAGTTCGAGGCCGACATGATCGCCGCGCGCCTGGTCGGCGCCGATCTGGTTGGACAGACGCTGATCGAGCTCAGCCGCAAGGCGCACTTCCTGAGCCACGACTACTGGCCGCGGGTGCATGCGCTGCGCATGGATGATCGCGAGTCCACCGTCCGCCCGTTTCGCGAGATGGGGCATGGGTTCGCGGCGGGCTATTCCTGTCTTGCCGAGGTGTGCGAGCAGGCAGTGCGCGACGCCGAGTCGGGCGCCGATCCGTTTCACCCGTCCCTGCGCAGGCGCCTGCGTGCGTTGCGCTACATGGGCAGCGCGGCCGATGCGGGGGCGCGATCGGCGGCCGATCACTATCTCGCCGGGCTGCTGCCGAGCCTGGCGTGGGTCTTTGACCACGCCTGGTCAGAGCTGACCCAGTTCGACCGCTATCCGATGGTGAGCGTCGA
>DITC01000038.1 GCA_002422685.1 Thauera sp. UBA6194
GGCGCGGTAGATCTCGCAGTCGCGGTGCAGGTAGGCGATGTTCTCGCGGTAGGTGTCCACCGCCACGCGGCGCAGGCTCAGCGGAAAGGCGGCCTCGCCTTCGGCTGCAGGCGGCAGGGGGACGGCCTCGTCGTGCGCGCCCTGTGCGGGCTGTTCGGGTTTCGTGCTCATGAATGAAAGGCTACACCCAGCCCGCGGCATCCTGCACGGCTTTGCCCCGCCGATCATGACACAGGGCACACACACGTGGTTCGCCGGACGCGGCTCTCGCCCCCGGGCACACATGCCGACCGAATTCAGCCGGATCGCTTAATAAAAATCAAAACCGTCAACACAATCAGGGCATAGAGTGTGAACAGTTTCACGCACAAAAGCAGAACAGGAGGACGACATGACCAACCGCAACATCTCCTTCATCATCAAGGACCAGAACCCGCTGATGCTGCGCCCGAGCGACACCGTGCAGACCGCCTGCCGCAGCATGTGCGAGCGTGGCGTGGGCGCCGTGCTGGTGACCGATGCGCACCGCCACCTCAAGGGCATCTTCACCGGCCGTGACGCGGTACAGGTCATCGCCAACAACGAAGACCCGGCGCAGGTGCACTTGTCCAAGGTCATGACGGCCAAGCCCGACACGATCGCGCCCGAGCAGAAGGCGATCGACGCCCTGCACATGATGTGCGACGGCGGTTACCGCCACTTGCCCGTGGTGACCGACGGCAACGTCGTGGGCATCGTCTCGCGCAGCGACTTCAAGGGCCTGGAGCTCGACCAGTTCGAGGACGAGCAGAGCCTGTGGGAACGCATCTGCTGAGCGCCGACCGATAATCGCCGCGCCCTGCCGCGGCGCCTGCTTGCTTCTGCGTGGCGTCCTTGCGCGCTGCGCGGGCGTCATGCAGGCGTGTGGCCGCTTTCAGTCCACCCGAAAACGCAGCGTGCCGATCATGCGGTCGTCGGCGGTGAGCACCCTCACCTGCCAGTGCCCACGCGGATCGGCCGGAAAGTTGCGCTTGTGCGTCCAGGCCCGGTAGCCCTCGGCCCGCCCACCCGCCACGTCGAGCTCGATGCGATCGACCTCTTCGCCATCGTGCAGCCAGACGTGGCTCACGCGCTCGGCGAGACCGAGCGGCGCACGAATCGCGGTGTAGGCATACAAGCCCTCTGCAAGCAGGCGCTGCGCCTCGATGCTGCCCAGCCTTTGAGTGGGTGCTTTGCGCGCCTCATCCACCTGCGTGGTGAGCGCGACCTGAGTCAGGCGCAGCGTGGCCGGCGGCACCCACAGGCGCGCGAGCCAGCCCGCCGCCCCCAGCGCCGCGAGCAGCGCCAGCACGAGCACGCCTCGCCACCAGCGCGGCACGCTGACCGCTCCCGCCAGCGTCGGAAAGGACAGCACCACCGCCACCGCCAGCGCCGCCTGGTAGCTCGCCATGGCCGGCACCTGCAACACCAGCGGCAACACGACCAGCAGCAGCGCAAAGAGCGTGAGCGTGTGATAGCCGAGGAAGAGCCAGCGCCGCTTCGCCAGCCGACCGAAATACAAGGGATCGACGATCGCCACCAGCGCCATCACGCCGAGCAGCGCGGTAAACAAGGCCTGGCCGCTGTTCCACGAGGTGCTCGCGACAAAGAAGGGGAGCGCGAAGAACAGGCTTTCCTGGTGGGTGAACTGGGTAAGGTAGCGCACCATCGCGGCCGGCAAGCCGAAGCCGAAGCGCCGCTTAAGCATGCGGTCGAGTACACGCTCGAGCACCAGCAGCAGCCAGCCCGCAAGCATCGCCACCGCCATCGCGCGCGCGACGCCCTCGTGGCGCTCGACGAGCACGAAGCTCAACACCCCCGAGACGAAGCCGAAGCTCGCCACCAGCCAGGGGTGGCGGCGCAGCCACACCAGCAGGCGCAGGCCGCGACGCTTCAGGCGGGCGAGCCGGCTCTTCGCCGCGGGTCGCGAGGGCGCATCGCCGGCGTCGGCGCTCCGATCCTTCGATGAGGCCTCCCCCGCCACAGCCCCCTCCGCCGACCGCATCGGCACCGAGCGTGCCGCTGCCTGCGCCCCTTCCGGCGCGCGCAGCCCGTCAGCGCTCACTGCATCAGCTCACGCAGGTCGGCCGTCGGCTCGCGGCCGAAGTCTTCATCGAGGAGAAAATCGACCAGGTGCATCGCGCACAGCGCCGGAGCGACCAGACCACCGCTCGCCTGCATCTGCGCAAAGCGGTCGCGCAGCGGAAAGCGCTCGAGGGTGCTCGCGCGAATCTCGCCCTGCATCGCGGTGTCGATCACGCCGGGCGCCAGCGCGCAGATGCGCAGGCCCGGCGTGGCGTCCGCATGCACCGCGCGCGCATGGTGGTCGAGCGCGGCCTTGGTCGCGCAATACACGCTCCAGCCTGCATAGGGCGTGCGCGCCGCGCCGCTGGAAATGTGCAGCACGCGGCGGTCGCGCGCGCTGTCGTGCAGCGTCGATGCAGCCCCACCTGCGGCGGCGCCGGCCTGGGCAAAGGCCGCAGCCAGCATCATCGGCGTCGCGACATTCAACGCCACCGCGCGCGCCACGGCGGCCGCATCCTGCAGCGGCAGCGGGCCCATCGGCTGCAGCGTGCCGGCGTTGTTCACCAGCAGCATCTGTCCGGCATCGCGCATCCAGGCATCGAGTGCGCCCCCCGCCAGCCAGGCCGCGAGCGCCGCACTGTCGGCCAGATCGATCTCCACTTCCTCGAGCTGCTGGCCGTGCTGCGCGGCGAGCGCCGGATTGCCCTTGCGCGCCAGCCCGAGCACGGCCACGCCGCGCTCGAGCAATTCGCCTGCAATCGCCGCGCCCAAGCCGCGGCTGTGTCCGCTCACGATCGCCTTCGTTCGCCCCGTCATATGCGCCTCCTGTGTCATCAAGCGCGCCCTTCCACGGCGCGCAACTCGCCCGCGATCAGGCCAGTGGCTTGCGTGCCACCAACCCCACCAGGGCCGACTGCCCCTTGTGGCCGACGCCCTCGGCGAGCGCGTCCTCGTATTCCTGCAGGTGCACGATCTCCAGTGCGGCGAAGGCCGTGCGCAGCATGTCGGCGGTGTAGAGGTTCTCCAGCGCCGACGGGCCGCCGGTGCGGTATTCGAGCTGCTTCGGCGTATAGCCCTGCACGATCAGGTGGCCGCCAGGCTTGAGCGCGCGCGCCATGCCGGCAAAGATGCGCTCGCGCTGCAAGGGCTCGGCAAACTGGATGAAGATCGCGACCACGAAGTCGAAGGCCGCTTCCGGATAGTCCCAGTTCGCCGCGTCCGCGAGGACAAAATCGACCTCGACGTGGCGGCCCGCGGCCAGCTTGCGCGCCTTCTCCAGCGCCACCGGCGAGATCTCGGTCGCCGTCACCTGCAGGCCCTGTTCGGCCAGCCACACCGCGTTGCGCCCCTCGCCATCGGCGACCGAAAGCGCGCGCGTGCCGGACGCCAGCAGCGCCCCCTGCGCAGCGAGAAAACGGTTGGGCAGCGTGCCGAAGACATAGTCCTCGCCGGCGGCACGATAGCGGCTGGACCACATGTGTTCCTGTTCATGTGCGTTCATGTCATTTTCCTCGAGTCAGTCGGTACGGCACGCGCCGGCGGGCGGGCCTGGGCGCGGGCGGAAACCTCGGCGTCGACCGCCGGGGCGGCGCGCGCCGGCTGCGGCTACCAGGGCAGGTGCTCGCCGCGATAATCGAAAAATTCGCCCGAATCTTCCACCGTGAGCCCGGCGAGCACGGTAAGCAGTCGTTTCGCGGCCCGCTCGGGAGGCTGCACCTGCAGGCCGGATTTGGCGAAGGGGGCCGACAGCCCGGTGTCGACCGTGCCCGGGTGCAGCGCCACGCAGATCGCGCGCGGCCGGCTACGGCGCAGCTCGATGGACGCAGTGCGCACGAGCTGGTTCAGCGCCGCCTTGGATGCACGGTAGGCGTACCAGCCGCCGAGCCGGTTGTCGCCGATGCTGCCGACCTTGGCCGACAGCGTCGCGAACAGCGCGCGCCGATCGCGCGGCAGCAAAGGCAGAAAGTGCTTCATCAGCAGCGCCGGGCCGATCGCGTTGATCGCGAAGGCCTGCGCGAGCGCGGCCGGGTCGAGCTCGCGCCAGCTCTTTTCCGGCGCCATGCCGGGGCCGTGCAGAACGCCGGTGGCGTCGATCACCAGCTCGGGCGTGCCACGCGCGCCCAGCCACTGCGCGCAGGCGGCAATGCTCGCCTCGTCGAGCAGATCGAGCGCCGGCGTGCTGTTGCGGCCGAGCGCAACCACCGCATCGAACGCGCCCTCTGCCCGCAGCGCCTCGACGAACGCGCCGCCGATGCCACCGCAGCCGATGACGACCGCGAGGCGCACATCCTTATCCGGCTCGGAGCTGCTCATGTTTCACCTCGATGTTTCTCAGGATCATGCGAAATCCACGCCCCCGGCCGCGTCGCCGGACGCCACCGCGCACACGAGGTTCAGCCCAGCCAGCGCCCGATCGTGCCGACCGCGATGGTCACGAAGCCCAAGGCCAGGTTGGCGCCCACCAGCTGACGGATGCGCCCGAGCGCCGCGCCCCCCGCCTTCCAGTCGCCGGCCGTCACCGCCTTGCTCAGGCTGGCGTAAGGCACGAAAAAAACGAACACGTAGATCGCGATCATCACCAGTCCGAGCAGGAACATGATGTGCTGGTACAGCGGCGCCGCGGCAAAGCCATAGCGCAGGATCAGCGCCAGTCCGCTCGCCAGCACCACCGCCACCGCAACCCATACCCAGGTGAAAAAGCGCGCCAACACCCCGCGCCACAGCCGCAGGCGCGGCGGAGGTTCGAGCTGAGCCGCTGCCTCGGGCCGCAGGCAGACGTAAGCGAAGAACATGCCGCCCACCCAGACCACGACGCCGGCCACGTGCGCGAAGAGCAAAAACGGATCGAATGTCATGCTGGGTCCCCCGGACGGAATTGAAAGCCGCCCTGATTGTGCCGCAAACCGGCGCCGCTGCGTCCGCTCTCCCGGTCCACGCGTCGGCCGACGCGCGCGAAAGGCGCGCCCGCGCCGCCACCCGATGCGCGGGGATAGCCGCGCCGGCACGCCGCGCTTGGACGCGCCCTGCCGGCGCGGTACATTTGCGCGCTCCATCGCAGCAGGGCCGCGAGCCCCTCCCGCCCATGACCGCCCAGCACCCCGAAATCCGCCCCGAGCAATCCATCGAGCTGCTCAAGCAGCTCCACATCCTGACCCGCGACGGAAAACTCAACCAGGACAGCCGGCGCAAGCTCAAGCAGGTCTACCACCTTTACCAGTTCATCGAGCCGCTGCTCGCCGAGGCGCTCGCCGAGCGGCCCGACATCGAGCTCGTCGACCATGGCGCGGGCAAGTCCTACCTCGGCTTCATCCTCTACGACCTGTTCTTCAAGCAGCACGCCCCGGCCGGCCGCATCCACGGCATCGAGACGCGCGACGAGCTGGTGCTGAGCTCGCGCCGGCTCGCCGACAAGCTGGGCTTCTCGGCCGGCATGCGCTTCCAGAACCTGACCGTGGCCGAGTCGATCGGCTCGGAGCGCCTGCCCGAGCGCATCGACGTCGTCACCGCGCTGCACGCCTGCAACACCGCCACCGACGATGCCATCCGTTTCGCGCTCGAGAAGGGCGCGCGCTCGATCGTGCTCGTGCCCTGCTGTCAGGCCGAGGTCGCCGCGGAACTGCGCAAACACAAACAGAAGATGCTCAAGCATCCGATCGCCGAACTGTGGCGCCATCCGATCCACACCCGCGAGTTCGGCAGCCACCTCACCAACGTGCTGCGCTGCCTGCAGCTCGAGGCGCACGGCTACGAGGTCACCGTGACCGAGCTCGTGGGCTGGGAGCACTCGATGAAGAACGAGCTCATCATCGCCCGCCACCAGCCCGACCGACCGCGCCAGCGTGCCGCCGAGCGCCTGAGCGCGTTGCTGCACGAGTTCGGGCTGGAGACGCTGTCGGAGCGCTTCTTCGTGCGCTGACGCGTGCGCCGCACCGCAGGCGTGCGCCCGGAGCCTCGGTGCGGCACCTACCGGTTACAATGACGACGCGTTTTCACGATGACAGCGCGTCATCGACCCGACCACACGGAGGCACCATGACGACCCTGCTGCAAGTCGACTTTCCCTTCGCCGGCCCCTGGGGCGAAGAAATGGCCGCCGGCATGCGCGAACTGGCCACCTCGATCGCGCAGGAGCCCGGCCTGCTGTGGAAGATCTGGACCGAGAATCGCGACGCCAGCGAGGCGGGAGGCATCTATCTCTTCGCCGACCAGGCCAGCGCCACCGCCTATCTCGACATGCACCGCGCGCGCCTGCTCGGCTTCGGCGTCCCCGTCGTGAACGCCAAGCTCTTCGATGTAAACCTGCCGCTTTCGCTGATCGACCGCGCCCCGCTCGGCTGAGCACACCCCGGCGCACGATCGACGAAGCCCCCTGAAGCACAGGCCGCACATGGACGTCGCTGACCCTCGAGCTCCGCTATCCTTTCTGCACAGCTCGGCGCACGCCGACAAATTCCCCTACAAGCTGGCGGCGGGCTTCCCTCATGTCGTGCGCAAGCTCGACGAGCTATGGAACGACCCGCCGGCGCTCACCGAATACTTCTCCGAGCTGATGGTGTCGAAGCGCCCCGGGCGGCGCGGTTTTCCGCCCGAAGTGGGGGCGGAGATCCTCGCGCTCAGCATCGCGTACGACCACATCGGGCCGATCCGCCCGCAGGAACAGCAGCACGCCACGAGCACGGAGGGCCTGACCGACGACGCCTGGGGTTACGAGCGCGCGGTCGCCGAGCTCGACCGGCTCGGCATCCGGCGCACCATGGCCGGCTTCGTGCGCGCGGTCGAGTCCGGCAACCAGCACCTGTGCAATCTGTTCCTGCTCGCCGGCTTCGACGTCAACAGCCGCGACGCGCGCCAATGGACGCCGCTGATGGTCGCCGCCTTCAACGGCAGCGAGGCGCTCGCGCTCGAACTCATCAAGCTCGGGGCGAGCGTCCACGCACAGGACGCGGACGGCTACACGCCGCTGCACTGGGGCACCTTCAACGGCTATGCCCGCGTGGTGGAGCTGCTGCTGCGCAAGGGCGCCGAGGTCGACGCCGCCAGCCTCGCGCACATCACGCCGTTGCTGCAGGCGGCCGCGCGCGGCCACAGCGCCGTCGTCCAGCTGCTGCTCGAGCGCAAGGCGCGAGTGAACCTCGCCGCGAGCGATGGTTCCACCGCCCTGCTCAAGGCCGTCGCCAACGGCCACTGGAACATCGTCACCCAGTTGCTCGACGCGGGTGCCTCGGCTCTGGTCACACTGAGCAACGGCACCACGCTGGGCGCGATCGCCGCGCGCTCGCAAGACCCGCGCATCCGCGAGCGCATCGCGATTGCCATCCGCATGGAGCAGCGCGGCCACGCGCCGCTGCAGCAGGACAAGCCGACCCCCTGAACCCGGACCAGAGCCCTGCATGGCGGTGACACATTCCTTCCTGCTCGCCGCACTCATCGTCGCACTGACCTCACTCGGGCCGCTGTCGACCGACTTCTACCTGCCCGCCCTGCCCGCGATCGCCGACGCGCTCGGCACCGACAGCGCGGGGGTGCAACTGACGCTGTCGGTGTATCTGCTCGGCTTCGGCACCGGCCAGCTCATCGTCGGGCCACTGTCCGACCGTTTTGGCCGGCGCCCGGTGCTGCTCTGGGGCATGGCCGTATTCCTGGTGTCGTCCGTCGCCTGCGCGCTCGCCCAGTCGCTCGAGACCCTGGTCGCCGCGCGCCTGCTGCAGGCGCTGGGCGCCTGCGCGGGTCCGGTACTGGGGCGCGCGGTGGTGCGTGACGTCTATGGGCCGCAGGCGTCGGCGCGCGTGCTGTCACATGTCTCCACCGCCACCGCGCTCGCACCGCTGCTCGCGCCGTTGCTCGGCGGCTGGCTCACATCGGGTTTCGGCTGGCGCGCGACCTTCGTGGTGCTCACGCTCTATGCGGCTGCGCTGCTCGTGATGCTGTGGCGCGCGCTGCAGGAGACCAACGCCCACCCCGACCCGCAGGCGCTGCAGCCCGCCCGCATGCTGGCCAATTACCGCACCCTGCTCGCCGACCCCAACTACCGCACCGCGCTGCTCGTGGGCTGCGGCGCCTTCGCGGCGCTGTTCGCGTTCATCTCGGGCTCGCCCTTCGTCTATATCGGCCTGTACGGCATGAGCCCGGAGCAGATGGGGCTGGCCTTCGGCGCAAACGTCACCGGCTTCATGCTCGGCACCATCCTGTCGGCGCGCCTGTCGCACAGGCTCGGCCCCGCGCGCCTGATGCGTCACGGCGTGTTGCTGGGCGCGGCGAGCGGCACGCTGCTCGCCGGGCTCGCGCTCGCCGGCCTCGCCCACCCCGCCGCGATCATGGCGCCGATGTGGGGCGTCACCGCGGCGATCGGCCTCACCCTGCCCAACGCCACGGCGCTCGGCCTCGCCGGCTACCCGAAGATGGCGGGCGCCGCCGCGTCGCTGATGGGCTTCGTGCAGATGGGCCTGGGCGCAGGCGCAGGCATGGTCGTGGGTCATGGCGTGCAGCACAGCGCCACCCCGCTCGCGCTGATGGTGGCGGGGGCGATGCTGTTCAGCCTGCTCGTCTGGGCGCTCGGACCGAAGCAGCGCTGACGCCTGAGGGCAGCCAGCGCGCACCGCGGAGCGCTCACACCGCGAAAGGCCGCTCGCTCGCCAGCACCTCCGGGCTGCGCCCGACCAGGGTCATGCGCGGGGTCTGGTTGGGCGGCATGTTGGCGACGATGCGCTTGATCATCGTTGCCCAGTCGCCGTCGAAGCGGCCTTCGTCCCACACCCGCAGCAGCTCCTGGGTGAAGCGGCCGTTGCCGACGCCGTCCTGCGACTCCTGGTTGTCCTGGCAGCCGGCGAGCAGCAGCACCGGGCAGCGCAGCGGCATGTCGAGCTCGCGGGTGAGCATGCGCTCGTCCGGGCCGTGGCGCTGACGGCCGAGCGCGGTGTAGAAGTCGCGATGGGTGCGGAAGGTCTTCATCGCCAGCGCCAGCGGCAGCAGGCGGGTGCGCACGGCGGGCGGGCCATCGCCCGTCTGCGTCTGGGCGGTGCGTGCGGCGCGCGACACGGTGCCGCTGTGGCAGCTGTCCGAGATCATCACGATGCGCACGTCGTCGGCAAAGCCCGCCCACAGCGCGTAGAGTTCGTCGTCGATCAGCATGCCGTCGTACAGGCACAGGGGCTCGTCGGCGCCGTCGTCCTCGTCCGAATTGAAATCGGGCACCTGGCTGCCGTGGCCGGCGTAGGTGAGCATGAACACGTCGCCGGCCTTGAGTTTGGCCGCGGCGTCGGCCACCGCCTGCTTCACGGCATCGCGCGTGGCCTGCTCGTCGAGCAGCACGGTGCGCTGCTCGAAACCACGCTCGGCGGCGATGCGCTCCATGTCCTCGGCGTCGAAATGGCAGCCGAAGAGCTCGGCGTCGTCACCGTAGTGCCCGGCGTCGATCTTGTTGAGGCCGATATGCACCGACCAGCCGCGGCGCGCGGGGGCGGCGGCCTTCGCAGCCGCCTTGGCTGCCGCCTTCTTGCCCGTGCCGCGCGTGCGCGGCGCTTGGGCGCGCGCGGCCACCGACTGGATGGCCGCCTCGAAACGCTCGGCGACGCGCGCGTAGCCGGGGTTCTTCGGGTGCAGCTCGTCGTGCCAGACATTGAGCGTGTTGCCCACCGCCCCGCGCGCGTCGACGTGGATCGCGCGCGCGCCGAAGCGGGCGACGAGCTGGCCCAAGCGTTCGTTGAAGCGGTCGATCATGTGCGCGGCGATGGCGCGCTGCACCGCGCCGTCCTTGATGCCGCGCGAGATCATCGGCTTGCCCAGCCACTTGCCGGCGTTCGGGATCACGTAGTCGTAGCCGTGGCAGATCGTCACCACGCCGGGCAGCGCCTCTACGTCACGCAGCACGCGCTCGTACATCGCCAGCGCGTGGTCGAGCAACTGCTCGAAGCTCGGCAGCACGTGTGCCGCCGGCGACAGCGCGGGGTCGAAATCGCGCAGGTGGGCGCGCAGGTTGCCTCCGCCGAGCGCGTCGTTGCCGCCCGCAGAGAGCAGGAAGATCGAGGCCCTGGCCTCGCCGATCGCGTCGACATACTCGCGATCCTTGAGCATGTTCTCCAGTGTGTCGCCGGCGGCGTCCAGGCTGCGCACCGCGAAGCCCTTCGCGTACAGGTGATCGATGGTGTCCTCGAGCTTGATCGGGTACTGGAACCAGGAGTCACCCTCGGACACCAGCACCGGGCCCGTGTAGCCGTCGGCGAGCATGCGGTCGAAGCGCACGCGCCGGCGCATGCGCGCGATGCCGTTGGCGAAGTTCATCGCCGCCTCGCTGCGCGCGCGCGCCTCGGCGGGGTCGGCGGGCAGCTCGACCGTTTCCGGGTTGAGCTGCAGCCGCGGGTGAAACAGCCCGGAGTGGTCGTCGTCGGTGACGAAGTACTGCGCCAAGGCATGCTCGGGAATGGTGAGATCGGCGAGCTTGCGGTTGAGTTCGGCGGGAGTGATGCGTGCGTTGGTCATTACGGTCTCCTCGCGCACAGGGAGCGAAACTGGAGTCGGGACTGAGGCCGGGTACCTGTCCGCGCTGCAAGCGCCGATCGGGGCTGCGTGGCGTCGGTGGAAGATCCCTGCTTCCAGCTTAGGCAGGCCCGGGCGGCCTGTCCATGCGTCCCATCAGCGTGAGGCGATCCGCGCTCAGGACCCGCTGCCGGCGAGGAACAGCGCCGGATCCACCATGGTCCGGTTGAGCATCACCGACCAGTGCAGGTGCGGGCCGGTGACACGCCCGGTGGCGCCCACGGCGCCGAGGCGTGCGCCGGTGGCGACGACATCGCCCGGCTTCACGTCGATGCGGCTGAGGTGGCAGTACATGCTGAGCAGCCCGTTGCCGTGGTCCAGCCACACGGTGTGGCCGTTGAAGAAATAGTCGCCGGTGTCGATGACCCGCCCGGCCGCGGGCGCAAGCACCGGCGTGCCGGTAGGCGCGGCGATGTCCATGCCGCTGTGCGGCTTGCGCGGCTGGCCGTTGAACACGCGCCGCAGGCCGAAGGAGCCCGAGCGCCGCCCCGCCACCGGCACCTGCATGCGCAGCGTCTCGGGCACGACGGCGCTCCAGGTCGCGATCACTTCGGCGCTGCGCACGCGCTCGCGCTCGTAACGGGCGAGATCCTGCGCCGACAGATCGACCTTGCCCGGCGCCACCTTCAGGCGCTGCTCGGCGTAGCGCACCGGCGCCACGCCGAAACGCACGCGCTCGGGCGGCTGATCCTCGCGCCGCAGCTCGAGCACGTGCTCGCCCGGCTCGGCATCGAGCGCGATGCCGACCACCGCTGTCCACCCGCCCGGCCGCCCACTCACCAGCACCGGCACCCCGTCGACGCTCGCCTGCGGCGCCACCAGCGCCGGCCCCAATTCGACCAACGCCACGCCGCCGGGCACGCTGCGCGCACGTGGCAGCTCGCCTGCCTCAGCCTGCGGCGCAAACAGCAAAGCGGCGAAGACGAGCGCCGTCCCCGCGGCGCTGCGGGGCAAAGGCCCATTCCGAAACAGAAAAGACATCACCATCGAACTCCCGTGTTCGGCCAGCACGTCACATGCGCGACCAAGCCCAATGATACCGGCTAGAATTCGGCTCCACTTTTCCACGGCCCACCACCCGGGCATAACAACACAGCGCCGCCACGAGCGGCAGGAGAACGCTGATGGAAGCCTTCGCCAACACGGTCGTCGACGAACTCAACGGCCTGCTCTGGGGCAAGATCCTGATCTGGCTGCTGGTCGGCACCGGTATCTGGTTCACGCTGCGCCTGGGCTTCATCCAGGTGCGCCACCTCGGCCACACCTTCACCGTGCTGCGCGGCAGCCGCCAGTCCGATGCCTCGGGCATCTCGTCCTTCCAGGCGCTGTGCACCTCGCTCGCCGCGCGCGTGGGCACCGGCAACATTGCCGGCGTGGCGGTGGCGATCACGCTCGGCGGCCCGGGCGCGATCTTCTGGATGTGGGTGATCGCGCTCGTCGGCATGGCCACCGGCTTTGTCGAGGCCACGCTGGCGCAGCTCTTCAAGCAGCGCGACGACAAGGGCCAGTTCCGCGGCGGCCCGGCCTATTACATGGAGAAGGGCCTCGGCCAGCGCTGGGCGGGCACGATGTTCTCGATCTTCCTGATCATCGCCTTCGGCTTCGCGTTCAACTCGGTGCAGTCGAACACCATCACCGGCGCCATGGTCGGCGCCTTCGGCCTCGACATGGGCACGATGAGCCTGGCCGGCAACGAGGTCGGCGTCGCGGCGCTGGTGATCGGCGTGGTGGTCACTTTCTTCACCGCCTTGATCATCTTCGGCGGCCTGCGCTCGATCGCGCGCTTCTCCGAGATCGCCGTGCCCTTCATGGCGGTGGCCTACCTGCTGGTGGCGATCGGCATCATCATCGCCAACCTCGCCGAAGTGCCGGCCGTGATCGCGCTCATCTTCAAGAGCGCCTTCGGCCTGCACGAAGCGGCCGCCGGCGGCATCGGCGCGGCCATCCTCAACGGCTTCAAGCGCGGCCTGTTCTCCAACGAGGCCGGCATGGGCTCGGCGCCCAACGCCGCCGCCGCGGCCACGCCCTACCCGCCGCACCCGGCCTCGCAGGGCTACGTGCAGATGGCCGGGGTGTTCATCGACACCATGCTGATCTGCACCGCGTCGGCGGCGATCATCCTGCTCGCCGGCCCGGTCGAAGGCACCGGCATCGGCCTGGTGCAAAACGCGCTCTCGGCCGAAGTGGGCGGCTGGGGCAAGTACTTCCTCGCCGTCGTGGTGCTGTTCTTCGCCTTCACCTCGATCGTGGCCAACTACTTCTACGCCGAGAACTGTCTGGTCTTCATCGAGCACAACCACCCGGCCGGCCTGCTCATCTTCCGTCTGATCGTGCTGGCGATGGTGATGTTCGGCGCGGTGGGCTCGCTGCCCTTCGTGTGGAACTTCGCCGACGTGGCGATGGGCCTGATGGCGATCACCAACCTGATCGCGATCCTGCTGCTGTCGGGCCTGGCGGTGAAGCTGGCGCGCGACTACGACGCCCAGCGCGCCGCCGGCAAGTTGCCGACCTTCGACGCCAGCCAGTACCCGGAGATCCGCAGCAAGATCGAGCCGGGGATCTGGCACTGAGCCCGGCAGCGGCCGGCTTGCCGTGAGCTCGTTCTTCGAGCTGCCCAGCCCCTTCCCGTCCGAGCCCGGCCTCGTGCGCCTGCTCGAGCCCCCGTGCAGCGACGCGCAGGCGCTCGCGAGCCGGCTGCTCGAGGGGCGCTACGACAAACCCTTCGTGCTCGACAACGCCGGCTTGCGCGCGCTGCACTTCAGCCTCGGCTACGTGCAGAGCGTCATGCACATCGACAACCCATCCACGCTCGTGCTCGCCTACGCGCAGCGCATGATGGCCTTCCTGCTCTTCAACCCGCGCCCGCGCCGGATCACCATGCTCGGCCTGGGTGGCGGATCACTGGCGAGCTTCTGCCACCGCCACCTGCCGGCGGCAGACCTCACCGCGCTCGAGATCGACCCGCACGTGATCGCCCTGCGCACGCTGTTCGGCGTGCCGCCCGACGACGGGCGTTTTCGCGTCATCGAGGGCGATGGCGTGCGCTGGATCGAGGACGCGAACACGCGCTGCGACGTGCTGCTGGTCGACGCCTTCGGGGCCGAGGGCGTGGCGACGGAGTTGCTGGAGAGGGACTTCTACGCGCATGCGCGCCACCATCTCGGCGGACGCGGCGTGCTGGTCATGAACGTGGCCGGCGAGCGCAGCAGCTACGCGGCCCACGTCGCGCGCCTGCTGGACGTGTTCGACGAGCGCGTGATCGCCATCCCGGTGCGCGAGGACGGCAACCACATCGTGTTCGCCTTCCGCGACCCGGCCTTCGCGCCGCGCTGGCATTGGATGCGCAGCCAGGCGCTGGCGCTGAAGGGCCGCCTCGGGCTGGATTTTCCGGGCTTCGCGCAGCAACTCGAAGCCGGCGAGCGCCAAGGGCACGCTCAGCGTCTGGCGCGCTGATCCGGGGCCCCGCCCTGATCAAGGCCGGTTGGCGAACGGATAACCGTACAGGCGCAGCATCTGGCGGAAGGCGTCCGCGCTCACCGCCGGGTCGTAACTCGAGAACAATTGCTGCTGGCGGGCGTGCAGCGCCGTGGGCTGCGTCGCCAGCAGCATCTCGCGCTCGTCGAGGATGTCGTCGCGCATGCGCGGAGTCACGAACATGAAGGCGATCGGCCGGTACAGGCCTTCACCGACCGGGTGGTGATAACGCGGATGTGCGATCTGGATGTTTTCGGCGAGATGACTCTTCATGGCTTGGCTGCAGGCTCCATCGAGCCCGTCTTTATAGTGGATGAATGTGACACGGCGATGTCCTCAACGCGTCGCCGCGCCAGCGAACGCACTGCAATGACTGCATCAGCCACCAAAAGATCCCCGCCAACCGCCGCAGCCCGCTCCAGCACAGCCATCTCCGGGACCGAAGGCGGACCCCGCCTGTCATCACGCGCCCGGCCAGCCCCGCAGGCGGCGCGCTAGAATGCGCGCATCCGGGCCACCAAGGCCCGTTCGTCACGCCCGCACCGGAGCCCCTCGATGAAGACCCTCGCCGCCGCCGCACTCATGCTCGCATCCTTCTCCGCCCTGGCCCAGACGCCCCCCAAGGGCGACTGCGCGGCCCCCGCTCCGCGCGTGGATCTGAGCAACTGCGACTTTTCCGGCCGGGATCTGTCGGGGCACGACTTCTCCGGCACGGTGCTCGAGAACACCCGCTTCAACGGCGCGCAACTCAGGGGCGCGCGCTTCGAAAAGGCGATGGCGAAGTGGACCAACTTCACCAGCGCCCGCCTCGAAGGCGCGAACTTCGCCGGCGCAAACCTGTTTCACGCCAAGTTCGACGACGCCGACCTCAGCGACGCGAACCTGAATGGTGCGAATCTTTTCGGCGCCATGCTGGTCGGCACCCGCGCCCCGCGCGCCGATCTGTCCGGCGCATTCATGAAGGATGCCCACATGCCCGAGGCCGACCTCACCGGCGCCAGCCTGCGCAAGGTGTACGGCCTGCGCTTCATCCTCGACGGCTCGCAGCTCAAGGGCGCAGACCTGTCGGATGCCGATCTCACCGGCGCCAACCTCGAGGCGGTCGATTTCAGCGCCGCAAAAATGCGCGGCACGCGCTTGTCGGGCGCGATTCTGCCCGAGGCGAAGTTCTCCGGCGCCGACCTGAGCGAGGCCGACTTCACCCACGCCGACCTCGACGGCACCGACTTCACCGGTGCCCGCAACATGTCGAAGGCGCTCGAGGCGCAGCTCGAAGACCGACGCTGAGCGCCGCGGCGGGACGATGAGATGGTGGCGGAAGAGAATGGGAGTCGAACCCACCTGGGACCGGCTGCCGGCCCCACCTGGTTTTGAAGACCAGTCGCCCCACCGGGGAACGCCTCTCTTCCGTCGTTGAACGCATTTTAAACCGCAAGGCCCGCTTTCACATCCGGTCGCTGCTCAGACCTCCTCCCACGCTGGCGGCTCGCCGCGCAGCACGTGGGCCAGGCCATGGCCCGTGCCCACGCGGCGCGTGAAGCCGACCCGATCGAAGAACTCGAGGATCTGGATCGCGCGCTTGCGCCCGCCACCGATGCGGTCACGAAAATCCGCGGCGCGGATCTGGCCGTCATGGGTCGCAGCAAGCTCGCTCGCAATCGCGCACAGACGGGCGATCGTCGGGCGGGGGTAGAACAGGTCGCGCACGACCTGGAAGATCTCTCCCCGCATCGCGACCCGGCGCAACAGGCTGCGTGTGGCAGCTTCCTCCAGCGCGCACAGACCCGCGAGCTCGCGCACCCAGGGCGGGTCGTAGGCCCCCGCGACAAGCTGCGCGATCATCGCGTCGGCACGCTGCCGGTCGGCAACGCTCAGCTCGACGGTGTGCGCCGGCAGGTGCCAGTACGAACCCATGCGGGCCAGCCGGCCGTCGGCCAGCAGCGCCTCCAGAAGAACGAGAAACACCGCGGAGGGCAGCTGCGGCGCGCACATGCGCCGCAAGCGCTCGCGCTCCACGCCCGGCTCGTCGGCAAAGCTTTCGTGGTGCGCCCCAAGGCGCGTGAGCACGGCTTCGCCGAGTGCGGCCCAGCTGCGCGGGGAGAAGATGCGCTCACCGTCCCGGGTCGCGACATGACGGGCGTGCGGCAACAGCGCGTGGAGGCGCGTGCCGGGCAGGTTGTGCGCGAGCGCAAGCTCCTGCGCATCCATGCCAAGGGCCGCCCGCTCGACAAGCGTGGCAAGCCGGGTCGACACATTCGTGTCGCCGAGCACCGACAACAGCGCGAGGCGCTCGGGGCGGCGGCGGTGTCGCGCAGGCGGAAAGGGGTCGAGCACCCGCCCGCCGCCGATCGTCTCGCGGCCCGCCGCGTCGCGGATCACGATGCGATCGCCGCAGCAGGCGAACAGCGGCCGGTCGCACACGGCCTGAACGAGGCCGCTCGCACCCGGCGCGAGCCCACCCGCCTCGAGCGCGCCGTCGAGCAAGGCCAGCCGGGCCATCGCATGCCCACCGGCATGATGCAAGGTCACGCTGGACCACTGAGCGAGCCTGCGCGGCGCATCGGGCAGCAGCTGCAGCCGGAGGTCGATGCGCTCGGTGGCGCGCGCAGGCTGCGGCGCGAGCAAGCAGTCGCCGCGCTCGAGCTCACCGTAGTCGATGCCGCTGAGATTGACCGCGCAGCGGCTTCCCGACGCCCCGAGGTCTGCGCCACGCCCGTTCACGCGCAGCCCGCGCACACGCAGCTCGCGCCGCAGCCCATCCGCACGCGCGAGCAGCACGGTGTCGCCCTTGCGCACCACCCCGGCGAGCACCGTACCAGTGACGATCGTGCCTGCCCCCGGCAGGGCAAAGCGGCGGTCCACGACGAGGCGAAACCCTGCATCGGCCGGCTGCAGCGCCTCCTCGCGCGCCACCGCATGCAGATGGGCACGCAGCCCATCGACACCCGCACCGGTGAGCGCCGACACCGCAAAAATCGGGCTCCCCGCCAGCGAGGTCGGGGCGAGCAGGTGCGCAATCGCAGCCTCGACCTGCGCGATGCGCTCCGGGGCGACGCGGTCGCACTTGGTCAGCGCCACCGCGCCGCGCTCGACACCGAGCAGATGCAGGATCGCAAGGTGTTCGCGCGTCTGCGGCATCACCCCATCGTCGGCCGCGACCACGAGCAGCGCAAAGTCGATGCCGCTCGCACCCATCAGCATGGTCGGGATGAAGCGCTCGTGTCCGGGCACGTCGATGAAGCCGAGCGTGCGCGCCGGCGCGCCCACCTTGGCGCCTCCGTCCTCCAGCGCCGCGAACGCGTAGCCGAGCTCGATGGTGATGCCGCGCGCCTTTTCCTCGGGAAGGTGCGTGGTGTCCACGCCGGTGAGCGCGCGCACGAGCGTGGTCTTGCCGTGGTCGATGTGGCCTGCCGTACCGATCAGCATGGACGTGCGCTCCCCTGTGCCAGCTCGGCCAGCTGTGCGGTGAAGGCGGCTTCGTCAGCGCTGCGCAGGCAGCGCAGGTCCAGCCACAGTGCGTTGTCGGCGATGCGACCGATGACCGGCACGGGCAGCGCGCGCAGCGCTTTCTCGAGCCGGTTCAGCACACCCCCCTTGCGCTGCGGGCGGCAGACCAGGCCGGCAGAGGGCAGGCGATCCACCGGCAAGCTGCCCGAACCGATCTGCGAGCGCATCGACGCCACGCCGACCTCCAGCGGCCAGTCGGCGAGCGCGCGCACCAGCGCACCCTGCACACGCTCGGCCTGCGCGCGGATCTCGCCTTCGGCACGCGTCAGCAGGCGCAGGGTCTCCAGGCGCTCGGCCAGCCGGTCCGGGTCGCGGTACAGGCGCAGCACCGCCTCCAGCCCGGCGAGCGTGATCTTGCCCACGCGCAGCGCGCGCTTGAGCGGGTTCTTTTTGATCTTCGCGATCAACTCACGCCGGCCGACGAGGATGCCCGCCTGCGGACCGCCCAGCAACTTGTCGCCGGAGAAGGTCACCAGATCGGCCCCCGCCGCAATCGCCTCGCCCGGCGTGGGCTCGTGCGGCAGCCCCCACGCCTCCAGGCCGGTGAGCGTGCCGGAACCGAGATCCTCGATGAAGGGCAGGCCGTGGGCGTGCGCGATGGCGGCAAGTTCGCTGCGCGGCACCACCTTGGTGAAGCCCTCGATCGCGTAGTTGCTGGTATGCACCTTCATCAACATCGCCGTGCGCGGCCCGATGGCGTCCTCGAAGTCGCGCGCATGGCAGCGGTTGGTGCAACCGACCTCGACCAGGCGTGCGCCGGCCCGCTTCATGATGTCGGGCACGCGAAAGGCGCCGCCGATCTCGACCAGCTCGCCGCGCGAGACAACGACCTCCTTGCGCATGGCCAGCGTATTGAGCAGCAGGAACACGGCCGCCGCATTGTTGTTGACCACGGTGGCGGCCTCGGCGCCGGTAAGCTCGACGAGCAGCGCCTCGACCAGATCGTCGCGATCACCGCGTCCGCCCGAGGCGATGTCGTACTCGAGCGCGCACGGATGGCGGGCCGCATCGACGATCGCGGCGATCGCCTCTTCGGGCAGCGTCGCACGGCCAAGATTGGTGTGCAGCACGGTGCCGGTGAGGTTGAAGACGCGGCGCAGCTTTGCAAGCCCCGCCGCCTCGATGCGCCGGCCAACGGCAAGGACCAGCGCGGCGGCAGCCGGCAGCGCCGCGCCCGAGCGGCACGCTGCGCGCACGCTTGCGAGCTCCGCACGCACCGCATCGGTGACGATGCGGCGGCCATGCACACTCGACAACTCACGCAGCGCGGGCTCAGCCAGCAGGCGATCGACGGAGGGGAGGGAGGCGAGGGTTTCAGTCGTCATGACACGGACTCGAATGGGGCGACAAGGTAACACCGCTTCGGAAAACGATCGGCTACAGGACATGCACGCGCGCAAAACACAAGGTGCATGGCCCCAAGAAGCAAAAACCCCGCCACGCGGGCGGGGTTTCGGGGCGGATCCTTGAAGGATCATCACTCCATCGACGGCTTCCAGACTTCCCACACCTTGCCGACCAGGTCCGCGCCGGGCTTGAGCGTGAGCTTTCCGGGCTCCCAGCCGGCGGGCGTGGCTTCTGCGCCACCCGTTGCACGGACGTGCTGGAAGGCCTGAATCTGCCGGACGGTCTCGGCGAGCTTGCGCCCGACCGGCGGCGTCATCACCTCCATGGCCTGAATCACACCATCGGGGTCGATGATGAAGCGGCCACGCAGCTCGATCCCCTGCTGATCATCGTACACGCCGTAAGCGCGCCCGATGTTGCCTGCCTGATCGGACAGCATGTGGAAAGGAACACCACCATCGACCATCTTCGACAGCTCGTTGTCGTTCCACATCTTGTGGACGAAGTGACTGTCCACACTGACCGAGAAAACTTCTACACCCAATGCCTCGAGAGCATCATATTGCGCTGCGACCGCAGACACTTCTGTTGCTCAGACAAACGTGAAATCACCGGGGTAGAAACACAGCATCACCCACTTACCCGCGTAGTCGGACAGCTTCACGTTGGTGAAGCCGCCGCGGTAATAAGCGGGCGCTGCGAAATCGGGGGCTTTCTGCCCGACGCGAGCGACCATTGAAGGTACCTCCTTCTGACTGACAGACTCGGCTGGAGCCTGCCCTGTATCGACAGGCGCATCGGGAACCGCTCCCGACACGCGCGAGCACGATGCGCTTTGCTCTTCCATATGCACCTCTTCGTCATACCTCGAAGCAATCGAGGCATTTGTGCTTGAAACGGTAACGAATTAGCTACCGCTGATAAGCCTATGCCCGCACACATGCTCCGTCAATTTCAAAAAGGCGCTCAAATCGAAGAAAATCGGCCCTGAATCTGCCAAAAACCGCCACGCGCTGCCACTTGCAGCTCACACTGCGCCATGCGCGTCAGCGCCACAGCCGCCAGTGGCGCTCGATGCAGGCGGTTTGCCACTCCGGCTGCCCGGTGGCCTACTCGTTCGTCAGCGCCTCCCGCCGCACCGATGCGCGCTTGCTGCGTGTGCCGGCGCTTGCACCGGCGTCCACCGAGACCTCGCGCAGGCTGGCCTGCACGAAACTCAGATGCAGGTTTGCGGCCTTGCGCGCAGCGGACGGGTCGCGCGCGGCGATTGCCTTGACGATCGCGAGATGCTGCTCGTCGAGCAGGGCCACATTGTCCTGCTGGTGATAGAGCGCCTCGCGCGCGCGCAGCATGTTGATGCGCATGAGGTTGAAGAGCCCGCGCGTCACGTGCACGAGCGCGATGTTGTGCGAGGCCTCGGCCACCGCCATGTGGAAGTCCGCGTCGCGATCGGCGTCCTCGAAGGCATCGAATTCGCCCTTGCGCTTACGCATGCTCGTCACCAGGCTGTTGAGCTTCTTGATGTCCGCGTCGGTCGCGCGCAGGGCCGCGAACTGGGCGGAGATGCACTCCAGGCCGTGGCGCAGTTCAAGCACGTCGTCGACCGCCGAGGGATGGCGCTGCAGCAGGTGCACGAGCGGATCCGTGATGATCGGCCCGGTCACGTCGGTGACGGTGTAGCCCCCACCCCGCCGCGCGTGCAGAAGACCCCGGCTCTCGAGAATCAGCAAGGCCTCGCGCAACGAAGGCCGCGACACATCGAGCTGAGCGGAAAGATCGCGCTCGGAAGGCAGGTTGTCTCCCGGCCTCAGGTCCCCGTTCGCGATCAGGCCTTCGATCTGTTCGGCGATCGCATCGGAGAGACGCGCCCGGCGCGGCTGCACGACAGCATGAAATGATGTGGTCCTGGTCACGGTAGTAAGCTCCTGCAGATACGTTCTACGCCAATGCGACCCGTTCTTCGGGGGCTGCGGCCGTGCGGCATTTTACTGCCCTGAACGAGTTGCCAGCATGCAATGCTCCCCGATGAGCAGCCAGAGTGCCTGCCCGCACCGTGCGCCGACGGTTTCAAGTCGGAAAGTATCACCCTGCCGGGACCGAGCGAAATGCTTGCGCCCCCTGAAACGCTTGCGCCCCCTGAAACGCTTGCGCCCCCTGAAACGCTTGCGCCCCCTGAAACGCTTGCGCCCCCTTGCGCCCCCTTGCGACCCCATCAACAATGCAGATACTATCATCAAAAAAGGCTTGGTCAGACCAGCCATACCAAGCAAAGACCTGACCTAGAATTCTGCATGAAGTTGCCGGGATTCCCGTTGCGGAATAGACCACTTCAGGCATGCCGTTCAATCAGAGGAGGCAACATGAGCAAGCAAGAAGACATCGACGTCCGCGAAACCGCGGAATGGATCGAAGCACTGGAAGGCGTCGTCGAGAACGTCGGCCCCGAGCGCGCCCATTACCTGATCGAGACCCTGATCGCGACCGCGCGTCAGGAAGGGGTGAACATCCCCTACTCGGCCACCACCGAATACATCAACACCATCCCCGCCGCCCAGCAGCCGCCCTACCCGGGCGATGCGGACATGGAGATCAAGCTGCACTCGTACATTCGCTGGAATGCGATGGCGATGGTGGTGCGCGCGAACAAGAACACCAACGTGGGCGGCCACATCGCCTCGTTCGCCTCGGCGGCGGCCTTGTACGACGTGGGCTTCTCGCACTTCTGGCATGCGCCGTCCGAGGCGCACGACGGCGACCTGATCTACTTCCAGGGCCACTCGGTGCCGGGCGTGTATGCGCGCGCCTTCATGCTCGGGCGGCTCACCGAAG
>DITC01000027.1 GCA_002422685.1 Thauera sp. UBA6194
CGGACAGCTCGAAGCTGGCCTTGTCGTTGTTGTCGGTCATGTTGCGCACCCTTCAGGGGCTGACATCGTCGAAACACGCGCCCGCGGGCGCAGCCGAAAGCGGAACGGCCTGCGACCCGAAGGCCGCAGGCCATGCAGAGCTTACAGCCAGCCCTTTTCCTTGTAGTACTTCACCGCGCCTTCATGCAGCGGCGCCGAGAGGCCATCCTTCACCATGTGCTCGGGCTCGAGGTTGGCGAAGGCCGGATGCAGCTTCTTGAAGTCCTCGAAGTTGTCGAACACCGCCTTGACCAGGGTGTAGACCGTGTCGGCCGACACCTTGGCCGAGGTCACGAAGCTCGCCACCACGCCGAAGGTCTCGGCCGGATCGGGGTTGTTGGCGTAGAGCCCGCCGGGAATCGTGACCTTGGCGAAATAAGGCAGCTCGGCGACCAGCTTGTCCACACCCGGACCGATCACATTGACCAGCCTCGCGCCGCAGGTGGTGGTCGGATCCTGGATGTTGGCGGCCGGGTGGCCGACCACATAGGCGAAGCCGTCGATCTTGTTGTCGCACAGCGCAGCGCCGTGCTCGTCGGGCTTGAGCTCGGAGGCGAGCGAGAAGTCGTCCTTGCTCATGCCCAGCGCCGGCATCAGCATCTCCATGGTCGCGCGCTGGCCCGAGCCCGGGTTGCCGATGTTGAAGCGCTTGCCCTTGAAGTCTTCCATTTTGCTCACGCCCGCTTCCTTGCGCGCGAGCACGGTGAGCGGCTCGGGGTGCAGCGAGAACACGGCGCGCAGTTCCTCCACCGGGCCGCCGTCGGCGAACTGCGCCAGGCCTTTGATGGCGTTGTACTGCACGTCGGACTGGGCGACACCGAAGTCGAGCTCGCCGGCCTTGATGGTGTTGACGTTGTACACCGAGCCGCCGGTGCTCTCGACCGAGCAGCGCAGTCCGTGCTGGGCGCGGTCCTTGTTGATCAGGCGGCAGATGGCCCCGCCCGCGGCGTAATACACACCGGTCACGCCACCGGTACCGATGGTGACGAACTGCTGCTGGGCGTGCGCGGGTGCGGCCCCGAGGCTGCCGACGAGCGCGAGCGCAGCGGCGATTGTGGTCAGTTTCTTCATTGTGTGGACTCCTCCATGCATGACATCCTGCCCCTTCCTGACTGGGGCGCATCGCGAGCAACAGCTTACGGCTCTTGCTCATCGGGCAGATACGAAGCACTTAACGTGCCAGCAAGCCCAAAGATTGAATTGATGCAGCCAAAGGCTTTATGAATACCGATGAAACACTGATGTTCGGATTTCCGAACACGAACCACGATTTGCGTCCGAAGATCCGAACGCCTCGCATGCGTGCGATTCCCCTCAGCGCCCACGCGCCTCACCCTCCAGCCCGTGCCGGCGCAGCTTGTCGAACAAGGTGGTCTTGGCCACACGCAGGCTGGCGGCCGTGCGCGTGAGGTTGCCCTCGCAGCGCGCCAGCGCGGCCGCGATCAGGCTGCGCTCGAAGGCTTCGACCGCCTCGGCGAGCGAAGGCGGGCGCACATCCGCGTCCGCGGCCTCCGCCAGCACGTCGCGGTGAATGCCGAGCACGAAGCAGTCGGCCATGTTGCGCAGCTCACGCACGTTGCCGCGCCAGGGGTGGGCGATCAGGCGCTGCATCAGCTCGGGTGGGCATTCGGGCAGCGGCAGATCGTGACGCTGCGCAGCCTGCTGCAGGAAGTGCTGGAACAGGAGCGGAATGTCCTCGCGCCGCTCGCGTAGCGGCGGCAGTTCGATCATGACCACGGCGAGCCGGTAGTAGAGGTCCTCGCGAAAGCTGCCCTCGTCCGCGCGCTGGCGCAGATCGTCCTTGGTGGCGGCGACGATGCGCGTATCCACCGCGACGAGCTGGTTGCCGCCCAAGCGCTCGAGGCTGCGCTCCTGCAGCACGCGCAAGAGCTTGATCTGCGCCGCGATCGGCATGCTCTCGATCTCGTCGAGAAACAAGGTGCCGCCGCTGGCGTGCTCGATCTTGCCCACGCGCCGACGCAGCGCGCCGGTGAAGGCACCCGCCTCGTGGCCGAACAGCTCGCTGTCGAGCAAGTGCTCGGGCAAACCGCCGCAGTTGATCGCGACGAAGTGGCCCTTCGCGCGCGGGCCGAACTCGTGCAGGCAGCGCGCCACCAGCTCCTTGCCGGTGCCGGTCTCGCCGTGCACCAGCACGTCCACGTTCTTGGCCGCGAGGCTGGTGACGAGCTCGCGCAGGCGCAGCATGGCGGGCGACTCGCCGATCAGGTACTGGCCCGCCCCCGCGCGCTGCGCGAGCAGGTCGCGCAGCTGCGCGACCTCGCGGCTGAGCCGGCGCTTCTCGAGCGCGCGCCGCACCACGTCGAGCAGGTGTGCGGAGGGGAAGGGTTTGGTGATGAAGTCGTAGGCGCCCGCGCGCATCGCCTCCACCGCATGGCTCACCCCGCCGTGCCCGGTAATCATGATCACCGGCAGGCTCTCATCCACGCTGCGCAGCCAATGCAGCAAGCTCATGCCGTCCTCGCCCGGCAGGCGCATGTCGGTGACCACCACGTCGACCGGGTGTGTATCGAGGTAGCTGCGCGCCGCCTCCGCCGACACCACCGCCACCGCCGCCACCCCAGCGAGCTCGAAAGCCTGCTCGCAGCCCAGGCGCAGATCGGGGTCGTCCTCGACCAGCAATACCACGTCGTCAGTCATGTTCAGGCTAGTCCTCTGGCCTTGCCGCGGCTGGCCGCGGCGGAAATTCGATGCGAAAGCGCGCCCCGCCCCCTCCCGCGTCGTCCGCGCTCAGGCTGCCCCCGAACTCGCGCACGATGTCGCGCGAGAGCGCCAACCCCAGCCCAAGGCCGGCTCCCGCCGGCTTGGTGGTGAAGAAGGGCTCGAACAGGCGCGCGCGGACCTCGGCGCTGAAGCCGCCACCGGTGTCGCTGACCAGAATCGCGCTCGGCCGATCGACCGCCGCGTCGCCTTCGACCTCGATCGTCAAGCGGCGCGTGTCGCGCCCGGCCATCGCATCGGCAGCGTTGCCGAACAGATTCACCAGCACCTGCTCAAGCCGCGCGCGATCGCACCAGACGCGCACGCCGGCGGGCACCTCGGCGCGCACCTCCACCCGGCCCGCCTGCAGGCGGTGATCGACCAGGCGCAGCGCCGCCTGCACCGCCTCGGCAAGACTCACCGCGCCGGGCTGCACCGCCGACTTGCGCGCAAAGCTGCGCAGCGGCGTGATGATGGCGCCCATGCGCGCCACCATGTCGGCGACCAGAGCGAGATTATGGCTAACCTTGTCGGTCTGGCCGCGGCGCAGGTATTCGATCGCGTTGTCGTTGAGCGTGGACAGCGCGCCCAGGGGTTGCGACAGCTCGTGGGTGATGCCGGTGGCGAGCTGGCCGAGCACGGCCAGCTTGCCCGCATGCACGAGCTCGTCCTGGGTGGTGCGCAGCTCGCTTTCGGCCGTCTTGCGCTCGGCGATCTCCTGCTCCAGGCGCGCGTTGGCCTCGCGCAGCGAGCGCGTGCGGCGCTCGACGGTGGTCTCCAGCGCGCGGTTGGCCTCGGCGAGCAGGGTCTGGGTGGCGAGCTTCTGCTGCACGATGCGCCGACGCTGCAGCAAATAGGCCAGCACGGTCAGCACCAGCACCCCCGCGCTGAACGCGAGCGCGGCGTGCGTGAAGGCCTCGGCGCGCAGCGCGCGCAGGTTCGAGAACAGCACCACCCGCCAGCCCGTGCGCTCGAGCGTCTGCAGCACCACCTGGTAGCGCGCGGCATCGAGCCGGCCGCCACCTTCGGCCGCCAGTTCGAGCGCGGGCAGGGTCACTTCGGCGGGCAGGCTGCCGGTGCGCACCGGCAGCGGTACGACGAAGGGCACGATCTCGCGATCGTCGTACAGCCGGCTCGCACGCGCGGAGTCGTGGGCGAGCGCGCTCATCGGCTCGAGCGCGCCGTAACGCCAGCCGCGCACCGCGCTCATGATCACGACGCCATTGTTGTCGGCGATCAGCGCGGGCTCCTCGAGCGCCTCGAGCGCCCGCTGCAGGCCACCGAGGTCGATCTTGACCGCGGCAACGCCGATCACGTCCTCGCCCTGGCGGATCGGCCGCGACACGAAATAGCCCGCATCCTCTCCCGCGCGACCGACCGCGAAGTCGCGTCCGGTGAGCCCGCCCCGGGCCCAGCGAAAATAACTCCGGAACGAGAGATCCGCCCCCGGCGCGGCCGCCGACGCATCGCTGCCGCCGGCGGCAAGCAGCCGCCCGTCGGCGTCGAGCAGATAGATCAGCCGAGCGCCGGTGCGCGTGTTGAGGGCCTCGAGAAAGTCGCCCACGCGCTGCGCCAGCACCGGGTCGTCGGGCGCGCGCAGCCAGGCGCGCAGATCGGGGTTGAGCTCGAGCGTGTCGGGGATGTGCTCGAGGCGCAGGATGATGCTGTCGACCGCGGCGGCGAGCAGGTCGAGCTTGTGGTTCGCCTCCACGCGCATGCGCTCGGTCGCCAGCGCGGTGCTGACGCGGTAGGTGTGTACGGCCACGGCGAACACGCAGCACAGGGCGAGCACCATTCCGATACGCCCCCCGAGCCACCTCGCCAAGCCTCGCCAGCGTGTCGCACTGCCTGCGCTCAAATCCGTCCCCCGTCCCTGCGCTCCGCCCCGCAGCATAACCGCAGGGGCGGAGGGCGCGAAGTCCGGGCGACCGCGGCGCGCTCAGGCGATCACGGATACAGGCCGCGCTCGGCGCGCGCTTCGAGCACGCGATGGCAGGCGATGATGAAGGCCGCGGTGCGCAGCGACACCTTCTTGTCCTCCGCCACCTGAGCGATCGCCGTGTAGGCGTTGACCATGATGCGCTCGAGGCGCGCGTTGATCTCCTCCTCGGTCCAGAAGAAGCTCGAGAAGTCCTGCACCCACTCGAAGTACGACACCGTCACACCGCCCGCGTTGGCGAGCACATCGGGCACCACGAGCACACCGCGCTCGCGCAACACGTCGTCGGCCGCCGGCGTGGTCGGACCGTTGGCGCCCTCGACGACGACACGGGTGCGGATGCGCTCGGCACGCGCCGGGGTGATCTGGCCTTCGAGCGCCGCCGGAACGAGGAACTCGCACTGCAGCTGCCAGAAGTCCTCGATGTCGATCGGCTCGGCGCCGGCAAAGCCCTGCAGGCCGCCGCTGGCGGCGGTGTGGGCGAGCGCGGCCGGCACATCGATGCCGCCTTCATTGACCAGCACCGCGGTGTGATCGGCGACCGCAATCACGCGCGCCCCGGCCTCGTGGAACAGACGCGCAGCGATGCCGCCGACGTTGCCGAAGCCCTGCACCACCACACGCGCGCCCTCGATCGGCAGCTTCAGGCCGCGGCCCGCTTCGCGCGCGGTGATGAACACGCCGCGGCCGGTCGCTTCCTGGCGGCCGAGGCTGCCGCCGAGCGCGATCGGCTTGCCCGTGACCACGCCGGTCGCGGTGCCGCCACGGTTCATCGAGAAGGTGTCCATCATCACCGCCATGGTCATCGCGTTCGTGCCCACGTCGGGGGCGGGAATGTCGCGATCCGGGCCGATGATCAGACCGATCTCGGAGGTGTAGCGGCGGGTGATGCGCTGCAGCTCGCCCTTGCTGACGCTGTTCGGGTCGACGCGTACCCCGCCCTTGGCGCCACCGAAGGGCAGGCCGACGGCCGCATTCTTGACCGTCATCCAGCCCGCGAGCGCCATCACCTCGTTGAGGGTGACGTCAGGGTGGAAGCGCACGCCGCCCTTGCCCGGGCCGCGCGAAAGGCTGTGCTGCACGCGATAGCCCTCGAAGTGCGCGATGGTGCCGTCATCGCGCTCGATCGGGACGTCGACGATCAGCGTGCGCTTGGGGCGCACGAGGGTCTCGACCCAGTGCTCGAGCGCGCCGAGGTGGGGGCGCACGCGCTCGATCTGCTGGACGAAGCTCGCCCACGGCTCGGGCGCGGCCGGGTTGAGATAGGACAAGCCGCCGACGGTTTCAAAGGACGCGGGGGTGGAGGTGTTCGTGCTCACGTGCGGGTCTCCTCGGGTGGGAAAGCGCACATTCTGTTGCCCGCCCGCACCTTACCGGATGCCATTGCCTCATCGGGTCATGCGTTTCGCGCATAACCCGCACGATGACACCGCGGACCCCTCCCGCAGGCGCGTCAACGCCCCACACCTGCCACCGTGGCGCCGGCGGTCAGGTGCGCCCACAGGCGCAGCAGCTCGGGGCGGGTGTTGGCGCGGTCGCGGTACAGGCGCACCTCCATCTCCAGCGTCCAGCGCGCATCCCCGGCAGGCACGATCTCGCCGCGCTCGAGCTCGCGCGCCACCGCGCTCGCGGGCAGAAACGCGAGGCCGTGACCGGCGAGCAGCATGGCCTTGAGGCTCTCGGCCATGTCCGACTCGTACTGCAGCGCCAGATGCGCAGGCTGGCCGGCGCGATCGAGGATGGTGTCGACCATCCGCCGCAGGTAGGTGTTGGGCCCGTAGCGCAGGAACGGGATCGTCGCGCCCGCCCTGCCCGGCAGCAGCCAGCGCCCGGAGCCGACCATGCTGCGCGGGGCGTAGGGTCGCACGGCCTCGGTCGCGAGCTTGAGCCCCTCGAAGCGGGCCGGATCCAGCCACACCGGATAGGCCGGGTGGTGATAGCACAGCAAGAGGTCGCAGCCGCCTTCGACCAGGGTGGTGACCACGTCATGCACATTGCCCGCCATGAGCCGGGTGGGCACGTCGCCGAAGCCCTGCCGCAGCCGCGCCAGCCAGGCGGGAAAAAAGGCGAAGGCGAGCGTGTGCGGCACGGCGAAGGCGAGCGCGTTGCCGGCCACCGGCTGCAGGCCGCGCGCCAGCGCCCGCGCCGCGTGCAGGCGGCTGATCAGGTCGGCCGCCGGGCCCTTGAAGGCCTCGCCCGCCGCGGTGAGCTGCGTCGGGTAGGCGCTGCGATCGACCAGCGGCGTGCCCAGCCAGGCCTCGAGCGCGCGAATGCGGCGCGAGAACGCGGGCTGCGACACGTGGCGCTGCTCGGCCGAGCGCGAGAAGCTGCCGGTCTCGGCGAGGCTGAGGAAGTCTTCCAGCCACTTCAGCTCCATCAGCCCGTCTCCGCGCCGGGCGCATGTCCGGCCGCACGCGGCCGGAACCGCCACCACGGCAGCTCCCGATTCATCGCCAGCACCTCGCCGCTGCGCATGGGCGTGTAGCCGGGCAGGGCGGACAGCCTGTCCTGCCAGGCCGCACCGCGCAGCAGCTCGAGCAGGGCCCGCGTCGCCGGCTGCGCGAGGCTGCTCTTGAGGCAGGCGAGGAAGTACTGCTCTTCGGCCAGCGGCACGAAATCCAGCCTCAGCGCTCGCGCCCCGGCCTCGATGCCGAAGCCCGCATCCGCACGCCCGGTGGCGATCGCGCGCGCCACCGCGGCATGCGAGGGCTCGACCTCGGCGTAGCCGCGGATGCGCTCGGGCGCCAGCCCCGCCTCGGCCAGCAGCTCGTCGAACAGCACCCGGGTGCCGGTGCCCAGCGCGCGGTTGACGAAGCGTGCGCCCTTGTCGGCGAGCTCGGGCAGGGTCTGCAGCCCGAGCGGATTGCCCCGCGCCACGATCAGCCCCTGCCTGCGGCGCGCGAAACCGATCAGCTTGTGCCGCCCGGGGCGCAGCAGCGGCTTGTAGGTGCGCTGCGTCAGCGAGCCGCGCGCAGGCGCGATGCGCACGTGAAAGCCCGCCATCTCGCAACGCCCCTCGTTGAGCGCGCGAATCGCATCCACGCTGCCGGAAAAGCGGATGTCCAGATGCAGCCGCGCCTGGCGCGCGCACTCGGCCAGCGCCACCAGCGCCTCGTCGTGGCTGGCATGAAAGGTGAGCACATGCGCCGACTCGTCGAAGGCCACCGCAAAGGCGCGCTCCAGGTCGGCGCGCAAAGCCTCGATCTGCGGCAGCAGGCGCGCCTGCGCCTGACGCTCGGCCCACAGCAGCTTGGCGCCGAAGTCGGTCAGGCGCGCGGCCTGGCCCTTCTCCCACAGGATCAGGGGCTGGCCGAACTCGGCATCCCAGCGCCTGAGCTCGCCCCAGACATGACGGTACGAAAGCCCGAGCTGGCGCGCCGCGGCCGATATCGAACCCTGATCGCTGACCGCCTGCAGCAGATCGAGCAGCGGATTGCGAATCAGCGCCGGCGCAGCTTCGGTCCCGAGCGTGTAGTTGAGGCTGATCCTATGCATATCTCTTCATATTGATCGCTGTTCCCGGTCTCCATAGATTGACGCGACGCGGTGGCGCAGGGCCCGGCCCCGCCACACGAAACCCGGGGCGCGAGCACGCCGAAGGCACCCGCGCCCCCGAAAAACCCTTCCAGGAGACTCCCGCATGCGCTTGAACCTCGCCACCCTCGGCCTCGGCAGCAACACCCGCAGACATCTCGCCGCCACCGCCACCGCTGCTTTGCTCGCGCTCGCGCCAGTCGCCGCCCAGGCACAGACGCCCTCGATCGTCGTCGCCTCGACCACGTCGACAGAGCAGTCCGGCCTGTTCGGCCACATTCTGCCGCAGTTCAGGCAGGCTGCCGGCATCGACGTGAAGGTGGTCGCGCTCGGCACCGGCCAGGCGCTGGATATCGGCCGGCGCGGCGATGCCGACGTGGTGTTCGTGCACGACGTCGCCGCGGAGCAGAAATTCGTCGACGAGGGCTACGGCGTCGATCATCACAAGGTCATGTACAACGACTTTGTGCTCATCGGCCCGAAGACCGACCCCGCCGGCACCCGGGGCAAGGACATCACCGCCGCCCTGCAAAAGGTCGCCGCCGCCAAGGCCGAGTTCGTCTCGCGCGGCGACAAGAGCGGCACCCACGCTGCCGAGCTGCGCTACTGGAAGGCCGCCGGCGTCGACGACAAGGGCACCGGCTACAAGGAATGCGGCTGCGGCATGGGACCCGCGCTGAACATGGCGGCCTCCACCGGCGGCTACGTGCTCGCCGACCGCGGCACCTGGCTCAGCTTCAAGAACCGCGCCGAGCTCGCGGTGCTGGTCGAAGGCGACCAACGCCTCTTCAACCAGTACGGCGTGATGATCGTGAACCCCGAGCGTCACCCCCACGTGAAGCAGGCCGAAGCCAAGAAGTTCGTGGACTGGGTGGTCTCGCCCGCCGGCCAGGAGGCGATCGCCTCGTACAAGATCGACGGCGAGCAGCTCTTCTTCCCGAACGCGGAAAAGTAAGCCTCTCCCGGCAAACGCCGCCCCGGCAGAACCGAGCGAAGCGCCAGACCCGCACCAGCGCAAGGCCGCGGGGCCGGACGGCGCGCGCCAACTTCAAGAGTGCCGAGGCGGAGGACGTCGCGGGGGGAAACAAGGCGACGCATGTCCGAGGCGCGCAGCGCCGAGTTTGCGTCGCCGCCCCCGCGGCGTCCTCCGCCGAGGGCAGCCCGCAGCGTAGCGAAGGGCCGCGAATGCAGGCGGCGTGCGCCGTCCGGCTCCGCGGCCGAATCGAAGCCGCAGCAGGAAACGAACCCGCGCCCCAAATCGCCAAATCGACGACCTCGCAGCCCGAATCCCGCCCTCGATCATCCCCCCAGCGGCAAGGCCGTCTTGTCGATCACCCGCCGCAGCACGAAGCTCGAATGGACCCCGGTTACGCCGGGGATGCGGGTGATGCGCTCGAGCAGCAGCGCCTGGTAGCCGTCCATGTCGGTGACCACGACCTTGAGCTGATAGTCGGCGTCCTGGCCGGTGATCAGCAGGCACTCCAGCACCTGCGGGATCTTCTCCACCTCGGCCTCGAAGTGCGCGAAACGCTCCGGCGTGTGGCGGTCCATCGAGATGTGGATCAGCGCCATCAGCGACAGCCCCAGCTTCTTCGCATCGAGCAGCGCGCGGTAGCCGATGACGAGCCCGCATTCCTCCAGCGCGCGCAGCCGGCGCAGGCAGGCCGAGGGCGACAGGCTGATGCGGTCGGCGAGCTCCTGGTTGCTGATGCGGCCGTCCTGCTGGAGCAGCTCCAGGATCTGGCGGTCGTAGCGGTCGAGTTGCATGATCGGGCGCTCCATTTCATCGATTTAGCAGATTCTTGCACCACAATTCGATTGCGTGAACTTTTCTGCGCAAAAAACCCCTTTCGCACTGCAACAACGCAATCGTCTGCCGCATTCCCCGGCGTAAACTTTCGTCCATCGAATCACGCCATGCCCACGAGGACCGCGCCATGATGTTGCACAACCCCGCCGCCAAGTACCGCCCCTTCGCCCCGATCGCGCTCGCCGACCGCCAGTGGCCGAACAAGGTCATCGACCGCGCCCCGATCTGGATGAGCACCGACCTGCGCGACGGCAACCAGGCGCTGTTCGAGCCGATGAACGTCGAGCGCAAGATGCGCATGTTCCGCACCGTGTGCGAGATCGGCTTCAAGGAGATCGAGGTCGGCTTCCCGTCGGCCTCGCAGACCGACTTCGACTTCGTCCGCCAGCTCATCGATGGCGGCCACATCCCGGCGGACGTGACCATTCAGGTGCTCACCCAGGCGCGCGAGGATCTCATCCGCCGCACGATGGAATCGGTACGCGGCGCGCCGCGGGCGATCATCCACGTCTATAACGCCACCTCGCCCACCTTCCGCGAAGTGGTGTTCGGCATGGAGAAGCCGCAGGTGGTGGCGCTCGCGGTGTCCGCCGTGCGCCTGATCAAGCAGATCGGCGCGCAGATGCGTGCCGAGTGCGGCACCGAGATCCGCCTCGAGTACAGCCCCGAGACCTTCTCCGCCACCGAGCTCGACTTCGCCCGCGAAGTCTGCGACGCCGTCACCGCCGAGTGGGGCGCGACGCCGGACGACAAGGTCATCCTCAACCTCCCAGCCACGGTCGAAGTGTCGACGCCCAACGTCTATGCCGACCAGGTCGAGTGGATGCACCGCCATCTCGCCCGTCGCGACAGCGTGGTGCTCTCGCTCCACCCCCACAACGACCGCGGCAGCGGCGTGGCCGCCGCCGAGCTCGGCCTGATGGCCGGCGCCGACCGCGTCGAGGGCTGCCTGTTCGGCAACGGCGAGCGCACCGGCAACGTCGACATCGTCACCCTCGCCTTGAACATGTACACCCAGGGCGTCTCTCCCGGGCTCGACTTCTCCGACATCAACGCGGTCGCGCGCACCGTCGAGTACTGCAATCAGCTGCCCATCCACCCACGCCACCCCTATGTGGGGGATCTCGTATTCACGGCCTTCTCCGGCTCCCACCAGGACGCCATCAAGAAGGGATTCGCCGCCCACAAGGCGGATGCTCCGTGGAACGTGCCCTACCTCCCGATCGACCCCGCCGACGTCGGCCGCAGCTACGACTCCGTGATCCGGGTCAACAGCCAGTCCGGCAAGGGCGGCATCGCCTACCTGCTCGAGACCGAGTACGGCATCGTGATGCCGCGCCGCCTGCAGGTGGAGTTCTCGCGCGAGGTGCAGCAGGTGACCGACGCCAGCGGCGGCGAGATGTCGGCGGCGGCGATCTGGGATCTGTTCCGCAGCACCTACCTCGACAGCGTGGCGCCGGTGCGCTACGTCGAGCACCACCTCTTCGAGCACGGCGCGGCGCAGGGCATCCGCCTCATCGTCGAGATCGGCGGCACCCGCCATCTGCTCGTCGGTGAGGGCAACGGCCCGATCGACGCCGCCATCCACGCCTTGCGCGGCGCCGGCATCGACGTGCAGGTGCGCAGCTTCGAGGAGCGCTCGATCGCCCCCAGCGCGGACGGCGGCAACGCCCAGGCCTGCGCCTTCCTCGAGCTCACCGAGGCAGGCGGGCAGGGCGGCGATCGCTACGGCGTGGGGGTCGACAGCAACATCGTCACCGCCTCGATCCGCGCCATCCTCAGCGGCGTGAACCGGCTGCAGCCCGCACGGGACGTCGAACCCGCGGCACGCGCGGCCTGAAGCGGATGCCTGCATCCCGCTCCCGCGGCGTCCGCGAGGGACGCCGCGGGCGCCGTTGCAGAGACCGCAATCGCGCGCCGCGATAAGATGGCCCGGGCGCAACACGCCGCCTGAACGCACCACCCGCCCCGCCCGATGGAACCCGAACTCGCCCCCGACCTGTTCGAATCGCTCGGCCTCGACGCCCTGCTGCCCGAGGCGCTCGCCGCCTGGCGACCGTTGCTGGTCGAGGGCACGGCCTTCTTCCTCGACCACCTGCCCGAAGAGCGGCTCGGCGCGATCGTCGCCGAGCAGTTCGTCCTGGCCGCGACCGCCCCCGCCGCCGAACGCATCACCGCGCTGCTCGCGCACTGCCCCACGCTGCACAAGCTCGGCCAGGTGGTGGCGCGCCAGCCCGGGCTGGACGCCGAGCTGCGTCGCCACCTGCAGGCGCTGGAATCGCTGCCCGCGAGCACGGACATCGACGCCCTGCTCGCCCATGTGCACGCCGAACTCGGCCACGACCGCAGCCTGCGTCTGGCCGACCGCGCGCTCGCCGAGGGCAGCGTCGCGCTGGTGCTGCCGTTCTCATGGCGGCAGGATGGGCTCAGCCACGAGGGCGTGCTCAAGGCGCTCAAGCCCGGCGTTGCGCAACGGCTGGCCGAGGAGCTCGCCATCCTGCCCGCGCTCGGCGACTTCCTCGCGCGCCGCGGCGCCGAACTCGACCTGCCCGCCATCGACTACCGCAGCCACCTCGACACCGCCGGCCGCCTGCTGACGCAGGAGATCCACCTCGAGCACGAACAGGCCAACATGCGCGCCGCGTCCACCGTGCTGGCGGACGATGCCGACGTCTTCGTGCCCGCGCTGCTGCCCTGGTGCACACCGACGCTCACCGCGATGGGACGCGTCGACGGCGCCAAGCTCAGCGACGCCGTGCTGCCGGCCAACGAATCCCGCCGCCTGGGCCGCGCGCTGGTCGGCGGCCTGCTCGCCCGCCCGTTCTGGTCGCGCAGCGAAAGCGCGCCCTTCCACGGCGACCTGCACGGCGGCAACCTGCTGCTCGCCGCCGACGGCCGCATCGCCGTGATCGACTGGAGCCTCACCGCCCGCCTCAGCAAGGTCGAGCGCGAGGCGCTGGTCGAGATCGCGCTCGCCGCGCTGGCACTGGACGGGCGCCGCATCGCGGCCGGCCTCGCCGGTCTCGGCCTGCAGGGCAGGGGCGATACAGCGATCGCCGCCACCATCGAGCGCGCGCTCGACACCCTGGTGCAGCGCGGCCAGCCGCTCGGCTTCGACTGGCTGGTAGGCCTGCTCGATGCGCTCGCGCTGCAGGGCGCGAGCGGCTTCGGCGCGCAACTGGCGGTGTTCCGCAAGAGCTGGCTGTCGCTCGCCGGCGTGCTCGCCGACCTCGGCTCGGTGGGCGATGCCGACCGCCCGCTGCTCGGCCTCGGCCTGCAGCGCTTCGCCGCCGAATGGCCGGCGCGCGTCTTCGCCCCGGCCGAATCGCGCGCCTTTTCCACCCACGTCTCCACCGCCGACCTGCTGCGCGCCGCCGCCGACACCTGGCCCGCCGGGCTGCGCTACTGGGCGCGGCTGCTGGGGCAGACGCACCAACCATAGGGAGCGCAGCGATTTGAAATCCGCAAACGCTGCGGCAGCCGTGTCGCCTCCCGCAGCCGAACGAGCCACCGGCGCATCTGGAAGGGGCTGCGACGTTTTCGCGCGTCGGCAGCGAGCGCGCCCCGGCACTGCGCGCTGCGAAGCCACGCGGGCACAATCGCGTTCATGAATCCCGCCGACGCCATCCCAGCCTCCCTTGCCGAACGCGCCCTGTTCGAGCCGATCGCCGCCTGGCTCGGCCGCTTCGCCACCCCCGGCGTGCCGAGCCACGCCGAGCTCGACGCCCTGCTCGCCGCGATCGCGCCCGACGCACGCAGCGGCGGCGGCGCGCGTATCCGCTTCGTACCCCCGGCAGGCGATGCCGAGGGCTACGAGGCGCGCATCTTCGCCAGCGGCGAGGTGCCCACGCGCGCCGGCGACTGGCACGACTTCTTCAACGCGCTCGCCTGGTGCGCCTGGCCGCGCACCAAGGCCGCCTGCAACCGCCTGCACCTGGCCGAGCTCCACGCCCGCGCGGCGGCCGGCCTCGCCGGACGCGGACCGCGCCGCGACGCGCTGACCCAGTTCGACGAATGCGGCATCGTCGTCGTGTCCACCGACGCCGAGTTCCCCGCACTGCTCGCGGCACACGCGTGGGAAGAGGCCCTGTGGACGCGGCGCGCGCGCCTGCAGCAGACCACCCGCTTCCTCGTCTTCGGCCACGGCAGCTGGGACCAGCTGCGCGCGCCCTTCGTCGGCCTGTGCGCAAAAGCCCTCTACCGCGTCGTCGATCGCGCCTGGCTGGCGCTGCCCGCGGCGGACGCGCGCGCCGAAACCGACGCCTGGCTCGCCGAACACCTCACGGCGAACATCGACACCCTGACCCCGCGCAGCCTGTCTCCGCTGCCGCTGCTCGGCATCCCCGGCGTGACGCCCGACAACGAGTGCGCCGCGTACTACCGCGACACCCGCCAGTTCCGCCCGCGGCGGGGAACGACGCCCAGCGCGCCGCCGACCTGAGGCTGAAGCGCCCTCTGGTTGGAGCCCGCGGTTGCGCATACAATGCTTATGTCATTAGATGCGCACCTCCTCCATGACCGCTCGCCACTACTCCCTGCCACCTCTGCACCCGGCAAACGCACAAGCGCACTCAATGCATCAACCGGCCTCGCTGAGGGCGGCGCAGCCAGGCGCGCTCGGCACCGCCGTGCGTACGCTGATCCTGGCGATCGCCCTGCTGCCGCCACTCGGACACGCGCAAGCGCCTGCAGGCGCCGACCCGGCGCCCGCGCCGCTCGGCGCCACCCCTCCGGCGGCCCCGGCCGCGATGCTCGCGCTGCGCTACGACGCATCCATCGACCCCGCCGCCTACTGGGTCAGCGAAAAGCTCGACGGCGTGCGCGCGCTGTGGGACGGCCAGCGCCTGCGCTTTCGCAGCGGACGCGAGATCGTCGCCCCGGCGTGGTTCGTCGCCGCGCTGCCCGCGAGCGCGCTCGACGGCGAGCTGTGGCTGGGGCGGCGTCGCTTCGACGAGCTCTCCGGCCTGATCCGCCGCGAAGACCTGCAGGATCCGGGCTGGCGCGCGGTGCGCTACATGGTCTTCGATCAACCCGGCGGCGCGGGCGACTTCAGCACCCGGCTACAGGCGCTGCGCGAGGAGGTCGCCACGGCCGCCGCGCCCTGGCTGCAGCTCGTGCCGCAGCAACGCGTACCCGACCGCGCTGCATTGCAGCGCCTGCTCGACGACACCGTGCGCGATGGCGGCGAGGGCCTGATGCTGCATCGCGCCGACGCACGCTGGCAGCCCGGCCGCAGCGACGCGCTGCTCAAGTTCACCCCCTGGCTGGACGCCGAGGCGCGCGTGGTCGGCTACGTGCCGGGCAAGGGCCGGCTGCAGGGCAAGGTGGGCGCGCTGCGCGTCGAAGCCGAGGACGGCCGGCGCTTTCGCATCGGCAGCGGCCTCACCGACGCGCTGCGCGCCAATCCGCCGCCCATCGGCGCGCTCGTCACCTATCGCTATCGCGAACTCACCCCCGCCGGCCAGCCACGCTTTCCGCGCTACCTGCGCGAGCGCACGCTGCCCTGACCCAATCGACCCCGCCACCCGAAAACCACCCGAAAACCGCCAAAACGCCGCCTGCGCCCACCTGAGTGCACGTCATCGGCGCACCGCGCACCGCGCGCCGCCCCCTCACAGCTCGAGCTGCAGCGCCGCCAGCCTTGCATACAGCCCGCCCTGGCGGCGCAGGTCGGCCGGCGTGCCGGTCTCGACGATGCGCCCGCCGTCCATCACCACGATGCGGTCCACCTTCTGCACCGTGGCCAGACGGTGGGCGATGATCAGCGTGCTGCGGCCCTGCATCGCGGCAGCCAGGCCCTGCTGCACCAGGATCTCGGATTCGGCGTCGAGCGCGCTGGTGGCCTCGTCGAGCAGCAGGATGGGCGCGCCCTTGAGGATCGCGCGCGCGATCGCGATGCGCTGACGCTGGCCGCCCGAGAGCCGCGTGCCGCGCTCGCCGAGGAAGGTGGCGTAGCCCTCGGGCAGGCGGGCGATGAACTCGTCGGCCGCGGCGGCACGCGCAGCGGCGATCACCTCGTCATCGCTGGCCGCGGGACGGCCGTAGCGGATGTTGTCGAGCGCGCTCGCGGAGAAGATCACCGGATCCTGCGGCACGATGGCGATATGCGCGCGCAGGCTGCGCAAGGGCAGCGTGCGGATGTCGTGGCCGCCGATGCAGATGCGGCCCGCAGAGACCTCGTAGTAGCGCAACAGGAGCTGGAACAGGCTGGTCTTGCCCGCACCGGAGGGGCCGACGAGCGCGACCTTTTCGCCGGGGGCGATGCGCAGCGAGACGTCGTCGAGCGCCGCCACGACCGGACGTGCCGGATAGCGGAAGACGACGTGCTCGAACTCGATCCCAGCCTCGCTCCCATCTACGGCCAGCGCAGTCGTCTTTGCATCGCGGATCACCGGCTCCGCGTGCAGCAGCTCGAGCAGGCGCCCGGTCGCGCCGCTCGCGCGCATCACGTCGCCCCACACCTCGGCCAGCGTGCCGGCGCCGCCCGCCACCAGCGCGGCGTAGATCACGAAGGCGCCGAGCTCGCCCACCGACAGCGCGCCCGCCTGCACCTGACGTGCGCCGATCCAGAGCACGAAGATGATGGTGCCCATCACCGCGGCGATGATCAGCCCGGTGAGCGCCGCGCGCACCCGGGTGCGCCGCACCGCGGTGGCGAAGCTGGTCTCCGCGCGCGCCGCGAAGCGCGCGGCCTCGTTGTCCTCCTGCGTGAAGGCCTGCACCGTGGGCATGGCGTTGAGGATCTCGCCGGCGAGCGCCGAAGCGTCGGCGATGCGGTCCTGCGCCTCGCGCGACAGGCTGCGCACACGCCGGCCGATGATCGTGATCGGCAGCGCGAGCAGCGCCATCAGCCCGAAGATGAGGCCGAAGAGCTGCAGGCTGGTCACCGCCAGCATCACCATGCCGCCGGCGAACTGGAACAGGCTGCGCAGGCCCATCGAGATCGAACTGCCGACGACCGTCTGCACGAGCGTGGTGTCGCCGGTGAGCCTCGACAGCACCTCGCCGGTCTGCAGGGTCTCGAAGAACTGCGGCGACTGGCGCAGCACGCGCGCATACACGGCGCTGCGCAGGTCGGCGGTGACGCGCTCGCCGATCCATGACACCACGTAGTAGCGCGCCGCCACCGCCGCCGCCCAGAACACCGCGAGACCGAAGAGCGCGACGAAGCGCCCGTCCAGCCCCTGCGCGCCGAACAGGCCGGCGCCCTCCGTCGCCGCGGCGCCCGCCGTCGCGCCGCCGAAGCCGGCGTCGATCAGGTCGCGGAACGCCAGCGGCACCACCAGAATGGCGGCCGAGCCGAGACACAGGAGCACGAAGGCGAGCGCGACCCGCCCTCGATAGGGGCGCAGAAAAGGCAGCAGACCACGCAGCGCAGACACGGGGCGTGGTCCGGTTGCAGCGTCGGTGGAGGATCGGATGCGGGGCATGCCGAATTATTGCCGCATTTGCCGCCTTGCGAGCCCTCCGTCGCGGCGCGCCGCAAGGCTGTGGGTGCAAAACTGGCTGCCGGGCTATGCTTCAGGCACGCAGGACGCTCCCACGGAGACCCGAATGGACACGCCCGACACGATCCACGCCTTCTGGTTCGGCCCCGCCGCCGCCGAGCGCGACGACGCCGACATCATCGCGCGCCAGTCCCCGCTGTGGTGGAAGAAACAGCCCGAGGTCGACGCCGAGATCCGCACGCGCTTCGCGGCACGGGTCGGCCAGGCCGCGACCGGTGAGCTCGATGCCTGGCTGCACGGCCCGGGGGCCGCGCGCGGCCGGCTGGCGCTGATCCTGCTCACCGACCAGTTCCCGCGCAACATCTGGCGCGGCCAGGCGGCGGCCTTCGCCTTCGACGTGCTCGCGCTGCGCTGGACGAAGGCGGCGCTCGAGCGCGGCCTCGACCTCGAAATGCGGCCGATCGAGCGCGTGTTCCTGTACCTGCCGCTCGAGCACTCCGAGGCGCTCGCCGACCAGCGCGAGGCGGTGCGCCTGTTCGACTCGCTCGCCGACAGCGTGCCTGCGGCGGCGCGCCCGGCCTTTGCGGACTATCTCGACTACGCCCGCCGCCACCTCGAGATCATCGAGCGCTTCGGCCGCTTTCCGCACCGCAACGCCGCGCTCGGACGCGAGACGAGCGCGGAAGAGGCCGAGTTCCTGCGTCAGCCGGGCTCGGGGTTCTGAGCCAGGCGCCGCCCGCAGAGAGCGCCCGCACAGGCATGCAAGCCGCGGCGCGCGGCCCTAGAATGCGGCCTTCACCCACTGCAGCCTCCAGCCCAGGCGCCACGATCGCGACACCATGAGAGCCCACATCCTGCAGCACGTCCCCTTCGAGGGTCCCGCCTACATCGGCCAGTGGCTGGCCGGGCAGGGCGCAGAAATCAGCGACACCCGGCTGTGGGAATCCACCACGCTGCCCGACCCGGACGCGATCGACCTGCTCGTGGTGATGGGCGGACCGATGAGCGTGAATGACGAGGCCGATTTTCCCTGGCTGGCGGCGGAGAAGCGCTTCATCGCCGAGGTCGTGGCGCGCGGCCGGCCGGTGCTCGGCATCTGCCTGGGCGCGCAACTGATCGCCAGCGCGCACGGTGCGCGCGTGTTTCGCAACACCGCCAAGGAGATCGGCTGGTTCGACATCCAGGCCGCGGACGGCGTCGACGAGGGCTTCCGCTTTCCCGAAACCGCAACCGTGCTGCACTGGCACGGCGAGACCTTCGAGCTGCCGCCGGGCGCGCGCCTGCTCGCCTCCAGCGCGGCATGCAGGCACCAGGCCTTTCAGCTCGGCGAGCGTGCGATCGGCCTGCAGTTCCACCTCGAGATGAGCGACGAGAGCCTGCACGCGATCGTCGCCAACTGCCGCGACGAGCTCGTGCCGGGGCGCTGGATCCAGGACGAAGCCACGCTCCTCGCCGCAGCCACCGAGCACTTCGCGGCCACCCATGCCTTGATGGACCGCCTGCTCGAGTGGCTCACGCGGCGCTGAGCCCGCGCGCGCCGAATCCGGCCTTTGAGCGGGCGGGTTGTTAGAATCGGGCAGCGCGTACCGATCCCGGCGCGCCAGTCCCCCATCATCGGAGAGCGCTGCCATGCACAGCCACCCTGCCCAGCCCCATCAAAGCACCTTGCGCGCCATCCTGCTCCTGATCGTCGCGACGCTCGTGCTCGGACTCGCCGGCTGCGCCAGCCTGGTGCACCGCGAGCCGGTGCGCATCAACGTGGTCGGGCTCGAGCCGATTCCCGGCGAGGGCATGGAGATGCGCTTCAAGGTCAAGCTGCGCGTGCAAAACCCCAACGAGTCGGCGATCGACTTCGACGGACTCTCGCTCGACCTCGACCTCAACGGCCGGCACTTCGCCAGCGGTGTCAGCGACCGTGCGGGCAGCGTGCCGCGCTTCGGCGAGACCCTGATCGAGATTCCGGTGTCGGTGTCGGCGATCGCGGTGGTGCGCCAGGCGCTCGGCGTGATGGAAGGCGAGGCCGTGGCCGAAGTGCCCTACGCCCTGCGTGGCCGGCTGGCCGGCGGCCTGCTCGGCGGCATGCGCTTCTCCGACTCGGGTGCGCTGAAGCTGCCCGAACCGCTCAAGACCCCGCGCTGAACAGGCAGGGAACGTCTTGCCCGCCACGCCCCGGGGCGCGCCCACGATGCGCGTGCTCTCCGTCATCCCGCCGATGACGCAGCTCAACACGCCCTACCCGTCCACCGCCTACCTCACCGGCTTCCTGCGCTCGCGCGGCGTCGACGCGGTGCAGGAGGACCTCGCGCTGAAGCTGGTGTTGCGCCTGCTCTCGCCCGCCGGGCTGGACGACATCCGCGCCTGCGCCGAGGCCTTGCCGAAGAAGCGGCGCACGCCGCTGGTGCAGGGCTTCATCGAGCACTTCGCGCGCTACCGCTACACCGTCGGCCCCACCATCGCCTTCCTGCAGTGCCGCGACCCGACCATCGCGCACCGCATCGCCAGCCGGACCTTCCTGCCCGAAGGACCGCGCTTCGATGCGGTGGACGCCTATATCGACCCCGACGACCCCGAGGGCGGTGACCCGCTCGCCTGGGCCTTCGGCGCCATGGGGCTGGCCGACCGCGCGCGCCACCTGGCCACGCTGTACCTCAACGAGCTCGCCGACATCCTGCGCGACGCGGTGGATACGCGCTTCGAGTTCGTGCGCTACGCCGAAACGCTGGCGATGAGCCAGCCGACCTTCGAGCCGCTCGCCGCCGCGCTCGCCGCCGCGCCGACGCTGGTCGATGAGTATTTGAAAGACCTGACCCTCGAAGCCCTCTCCCACCACCAGCCGCAGGTGGTGCTGGTGTCCACCCCCTTCCCCGGCTCGGTATACGGCGCCTTTCGCATCGCGCAGGCGATCAAGGCCGCGCATCCGGAGATCGTCACCGTGCTCGGCGGCGGCTTCGTCAACACCGAGCTGCGCGAGCTCTCCGAGCCGCGCGTGTTCGACCATTTCGACTACGTCACCCTCGACGACGGCGAGCGCCCGCTGCTGGCGCTGCTCGAGCATCTGCAGGGCAAACGCGGCCGATCGCGCCTGGTGCGGGCCTTCGTGCGCGACGCGGATACGGGCGCGGTGCGCTACATCAACCTCGTCGAGCCCGACGTACCCTTCGCCGAGGTCGGCACCCCCACCTGGGACGGCCTGCCGCTCGACGGCTACCTGTCGGTGCTCGACATGCTCAACCCGATGCACCGGCTGTGGTCGGACGGGCGCTGGAACAAGCTCACCGTGGCCCACGGCTGCTACTGGAAGAAGTGCACATTCTGCGACGTCAGCCTGGACTACATCGGCCGCTACGACGGCGCCGCCGCCAGCCTGCTGGTCGACCGCATCGAGGCGATCATCGCCGAGACCGGGCAGACGGGTTTCCACTTCGTCGACGAGGCCGCGCCGCCCAAGGCGCTGCGCGCGCTCGCCGAGGAGCTGCTGCGGCGCGGGGTGGCGATCTCGTGGTGGGGCAACATCCGCTTCGAGAAGTCCTTCTCGCCCGAGCTCTGCCAGTTGCTCGCCGACAGCGGCTGCATCGCGGTGTCGGGCGGACTGGAGGTGGCCTCGGACCGCCTGCTGCAGTTGATGAAGAAGGGCGTGTCGGTGGAGCAGGTGGCGCGCGTCACCCACGCCTTCACCGAGGCCGGGGTGCTGGTGCACGCCTACCTGATGTACGGCTTCCCGACGCAGACGGTGCATGACACCGTCGATGCGCTCGAATACGTGCGCCAGCTCTTCGAAGCCGGCTGCATCCAGTCGGGCTTCTTCCACCGCTTCGCGTGCACCGTGCATTCGCCGGTGGGGATGAACCCGGAGGCGTTCGGCGTCACCCTGGTGCCGCTGCCCGAGATCAGCTTCGCGAAGAACGACGTCGGCTTCATCGACCCCACCGGGGTGGATCACGACCGCCTCGGCAAGGCGCTCAACAAGGCGCTCTACAACTACATGCACGGCGTCGGCCTCGACACCGACGTGCGCGCCTGGTTCGAGGACAAGGTGCCGCGCCCGCGCGTGGCGCGGCATTTCATCGCGCGTGCGCTCGGTCGATGAGGCGGATGAGCAATGCCGCCGGTTGACGCGGAGCGATCGCGGCTCATGGCACGATTCCCCGGGCAAGTGACGTTCCGCACGTCGGCCGCGGCGCGCACGCGATTACAATCGCTGCTCCCCCGAAGAACCCCAACGACGCCAATGCGCTGAAGCATGGAAGACGACCTGCCCACCGGACCGGACCTGCGCCTGCTCTTCGACGAAGCCAGCCGGACGCTGAGCGCGAGCCTCGTGCCCGACCCGCGCTTTCCGCGCATCGACGCCTCATGGCTGCGCAAGCGCCTGGAGGCGGCCAGCTATGGGAACCTGCAGATCCGCCCCGAGCCGATCAAGCAGCTGATCGCGCGCTACAACGCGGGCGAAGCCGTGCCACCGACCGAGATCGCGCACTGCGTGGATGCCAGCCTGCAGATCATGATCGCGCTCGACGGCCTCAGCGCCCGCCTCGACCTGATCCCGGCCAAGGGCGGCAAAGCCGCCACCCGCGACGCGCTGCTCGCGCTCATCCACAGCAAGGGCATCGTCGAGGGCCTGCTCCCCGAGGAGATCGATCGCGCGCTCGCCGAAGCCCGGGCGGAAGAGCTCGTCATCGCGCGCGGCCAGGCGCCCGTGCGCGGGGAGGACGGCCGACTCGAGAGCCTGCTGCCCGAAACCCGCGAGCGCGTGCCCCGCGTCGACGCGAGCGATCGCACCGACTACCGTGACCTGGGCGAAGTGCAGATCGTGCGCGCCGGCGACGCGCTGATGCGGCGCCATCCGCCCACGGCAGGCACCGAGGGGCTCGGTGTGCTCGGCCGCAGCATCCCCGCAAAGCCCGGCCGCGACGTGCGCTTCGCGGCCGGCCTGCGCGGCGCCGCGCCCTCGCCCGACGACCCCGACCTGCTCGTGGCGACCACCGACGGGCAGCCTGTCCGCGTCAGAGGCGGGGTCATGGTCGAGCCGGTGTACACGGTCGACGCGGTGAACATGGCCAGCGGCAACATCGACTTCGACGGCACGGTGCGGGTGAGGGCAGATGTCCACGCCGGCATGAAGATCCGCGCCACCGGCGACATCGAGATCGGCGGCACGGTCGAGCCCGCCACCCTCGAGGCCGGCGGCAACATCGTCGTCAAGGGCGGGGTCATGGGCAGCCTGGGCGCCAAGGGTGCCGGCAAGGATGCCGCCACCCAGGTCCTGCGCTGTGGCGGCAGCTTCTCGGCCACGTACGCTCAGCAAGCGCGCATCTGCGCAGGCGACTCGATCTTCATCGACGACATGGCGATGCAGTGTCAGCTCGACGCCGGCAACCATGTCCGCGTCGGCAACTACCGCCGCGGCCACATCATCGGCGGATCCACGCGCGCAGCCCTGTCGATCCACGCCCGGGTGATCGGCGCCACCAACCGCGTCCGCACCGAGCTCGAGATCGGCAACGACCCCGCGCTGGCACGAACCGTGAAGGAAAAGGCCGCCCTGCGCGACGAGCGCGAAAACAAGCTGCTCGAGATCGGCAAGCTGCTCACCCTGGCCGACCGCAACCCGGGCAAGGTCTCGCCCGAGGTGATCGCGCGCGCGGAAGAAACCGCCGCTGCCCTGTCGGCCGAAATCGAGGAACTGCGTGAGGAAGAGGGCAGCCTGCGCGAGCGCCTGGCGCTGACCCAGCTGGCACGGGTGAATGCCGAGCAGGCGATCCACGAGGGCGTCTCGATCAGCAGCGGCGAATACACCTTGCGCATCCCGCACGAGTTCGGCCCGAGCACGGTTCGCCTGTCGCCGCAGGGGCTGGGCACTTTTCCGCTCGAGGGCGAGAAGCAGCAAACCGCACCACAACGCCCCGCCACCGAGCGACGCGCGCGCTGATCGCCCCCGCCGGGCGGGCTCGGGGCCATGCCTGCGCGCCCGGGGCCGACGCCTCGCGTTGTCGGCCCCGGGCGTGAGTCGAGCGCCTTACTTCAGCGCGGCGAGCGCAGCGGCGTAGTCCGGCTCTTCCTTGATCTCGGGCACGAGCTGCGAGTACACCACCTTGTCGCTCGCATCGAGCACGACCACGCCACGCGCAGTCACCCCGGCGAGCGGACCGGATGTGATGCCCACGCCGTAGGCTTCGCCGAACTGCGGGTTGCGGAAGGTCGACAGCGTGTGCACGTTCTGCAGGCCTTCGGTCTCGCAGAAGCGCTTGGCGGCGAAGGGCAGGTCGGCGGACACGACCAGCACCACGGTGTCGGCGAGCTTGCCGGCTTCTTCGTTGAACTTGCGCGCGGATGCGGCGCACACCGGGGTGTCCAGGCTGGGGACGATGTTGAGCACCTTGCGCTTGCCGGCGAAGGCGTCGAGGCCGACGTCGGCCAGGTCGGCGCCGGTCAGCTTGAATGCGGGGGCGGCGTCGCCGGCCTGCGGGAAACGGCCCGCCACGTCGATCGGGTTGCCGCCGAGGGTCACTTTGCTCATGGGTCTGCTCCTGTGCTTGGGTGAGATTGACGCCGGCTTGTTCGTCGTTCGCCGGCTGGTCCGCTAGCCTACACCAAGCCGATGCAGGCTGCGCCGGGACGAAGGCGCGGGATGCCGCGTCAACGCCCTACCCGCGACAGCCCGAGCAGGCGCGAGCTGCGGTCGATGAGCACGGTCAGCAGCACGATCATGACCAGATAGGTACCGGCACGCTCGAAGCGGAACCACTCGAAGTTGAAGCTGAACTGGAAACCCAGCCCGCCGACGCCGATGAGGCCGAGCACCACCGCCGCGCGCACGTTGCTCTCGAACTGGAAGAAGCTGTAAGTCATCCAGTCGCGCCACACGCGCGGCACCGCGACCACCGCGTAAGTGGCCGCCCGCGATGCCCCGCAGGTAGGCTCGAAGCGGCGCAGCGGCTGGTTGTCCACCGCCTCACCGAACACCCTCGTCATCACGCCGAGCGTGTGCAGGGCGATCGCCAGCGTGCCGGCGACCAGGCCCGGGCCGAAGAAGGCGATGCACAGAAAGGCCCACATGACTTCGGGGACGCCGCGCGCGACCACCGCCGTGGCACGCGCCGCGGCGAGCTGCACGGCGCGCAGCGCACGCTGCCAGGGCGCGGGGGTCTCGCCGCTGAAGGCCGCGGCATGAAGCTGGAACGTGGCCGAATGCGGGTAGGTGAGCAGCACCGCCGCCGCCACGCCGAGCACGCTACCGACCACGGCGATGGCGAGCGGGACGGCCGCGGATTCGACCACCCGCCACACGAACCACTTCTGCAGCTCCTGCTGCCAGGCCCACCACGCCGCCGGTCGCCAGAACTCGAGCGGGCCGTGCTCGGCGAACAGGTCGACCGCCTTGCCCTCGCGGGCGCGCGCCTCGGCCTTGGCCGGGTCGCCAAGGCCAAGCCCGGCGAAATCGAGCTCGGGCTGCAGCAGACGTTCGAAAAAGCGCAGCTTTCCCCAGGCCTCGCCGCTCAACAGTTCGGCTGCCGGCGCCAGATGGTTGCGCGCCGCGCCGTCTTCGCCGGCACGATTGCCCCAGCCCATGAACCACAGCGACCACACCAGCACCAGCACGACCAGCCCTGCGGCCAGCCAGGGGCTCAGGGGCGGACGGGCGCCACCGTCGGCGACAGCCACGGAGCGCGTCCCGGACTCCGAGGCGGATGCCACTGCAGCAAGCGAACGGGCGGCGTCACCGGACGGCGCCGCGTTCATCCGCGACCGCGGTGGCGCGGTGCAAGCCGCCGCGGTGACGCCGCCCGCCACGGCACACGAGGCGCTCCCGCCCTGGCGCGAGGCATCACCGCGCAGCTGGCGACGGATGGTGTTGCTGAGCAGATCGGCCACCAGCGTCAGCAGCAGGGTGAACAGGATCAGCGTGCCGACCTTGTCCCAGGCGCCGAAGCGCACCTGATACCAGATCTCCGAACCCAGCCCGCCACCGCCCACCGCGCCGATCACCGCGGCGTTGCGGATCGCGCACTCGGCGCGCATCAGCGTGAAGGACAGCACGTTGCGCGCGGCGAGCGGGCGGATGCCGTACAGGAAAGTCGCGAGCCGGCCTCCGCCGAGGCTGCGCACCTGGGCGTAGCGCGACGCATCCACGCTGTCCCACAGCTCGCTGTAGACCTTGGCCAGGATGCCGGTGATGTTGAGCGCCAGCGCCAGCGCGCCGGTGAGCGGGCCGAGACCGATCATCGCCACCAGGATGATCGCCCACACGAAATCCGGCACCGCACGCAGGACGTCCTGCACCAGCCGGCAGACCGCGCACAGCAGCGCGGCCGGCGAGCGCAGCGGCAGGTGACGCAGGATGCGGGCGAAGCCTCTGCCCTTGCCCGTGCACTGCGCTTCACCCACGCACACCGCCCGGCTCGCACCCAGCGCCAGCGGCCAGGCCAGCACCACCCCGAGCGCGGTGCCGAGCAGGGCCGCGGAGAGGGTCTGCAGGGTCAGCTCCCAGGCCTGACGCACGAAGGCCGGCGACAGGTCGGGGCTGGCAAAGGCCACCAGCCAGGCGGCGATCCGGGTCGCCGCCTGAGCGCGACGCTCGGCATCGGTGAGCGCGCCCCAGTCCCAGTCGGCCGCCGCGAAGGCGGCAAGCAGCGCCAGCAACAGGGCAAGCAGGGCGACGAAATGCCCGAACGGGCGGCGCGCGTAAGGCAGGCCGGCGGCGCAGGTCGGCTCGAGCGCGCTCACCGCCCGCCGCCCCGCGCGCAGCGCAGCCGCAACGGCCTCACGCCGGCACCTCGATCTCGTCCAGATGCAGCGCGCGATACTCGGCGCCGTAGAGCTCGCGCAACAGCGGCTGGGTGATCTGTTCCGGCGCGCCCTGCCAGAACACGCGTCCAGCGCGCAGCGCGACGACACGCTCGAAGTGGCCCTGCAGCAGATCCAGCGTGTGCAGGTTCACCACCAGCGTCGCACCATCGCGCCGCGCCAGCGCGCACAGCAGGCCGATGATCTCGCGCCCCAGGCGCAGGTCGAGCGCGCTCACCGGCTCGTCCGCCAGCACCAGCCGGGGCTGCTGCACGATCAGGCGGGCGACCGCGACGCGCTGCTGCTGGCCGCCGGAGAGCGCATCGGGCAGCGCCCACAGCTTGTCGGCGAGCTCGACACGCGCCAGCGCCGCACGCGCGCGCTCGATCTGCTGCGGCCACAACAGCGACAACAGCGCGCGCGCCAGCGACCAGTGGCCGAGGCGGCCCATCAGCACGTTGTGCACCACGCGCAGCTGCGGGATCAGGTTGTCCTGCTGGTGGAGGAAACCCAGCTCGCGCCGCAGCCGCGCCAGCCGCCGCCCGCGCAGGCGGCGCGTGTCCTCACCCAGGGTCAGCGCGCGGCCCGCGGCCGGCTTGACCAGTCCGGCGATGAGGCGGAAGAGCGTGGTCTTGCCCGCGCCCGAGGGGCCGATGACGGCCACGCGCTCGCCGGGCGCGATGCGCAGGTCGATGTCTTCGAGCACGCACCGGCCGCCGTAGGCGACTGCCGCAGCCTCGATGCTTACAGGGGGCAGCGCCAGCGCCGGCGCCTCGGGAGGGTCGATGTTCATGAGCATGAAGGGCGAGCGGACGAGGGCGCCCGAGCACCGGGAGACGGGCGCTCGCAGCCACGCAGGGGCAAGGCGCGCTGCGGCGCGGCCCCTGCATGCCCTCGACCGAGGTTCAGCCGCCGATATCCAGACCCGACTCGAGCAGCTCGACGTACTGCTGCCACTCGCCGACCTCCGCGCCGACGAACCGGCCCGCCTTCAGGTAGCTCAGCAGCTGCGCGCCCTCGGGCGTGCTGCCGTCGATGGCCAGCAGCGCGCTGCGCAGCGCAGCGAGCAGCTCCGGCCCCAGGTCGGTGCGCGCAGCGAGGGCGTAGTCGATGTAGGGCGGGGTCTTGTAGATGATGGGCGCGCGTGCCTTGAGCGCCGCGTCGGCCTTGTCCCAGGAGGCGTAGTTCAGCGCGCCGATCTGATGCGTGCCATCAGCCACCATGCGCAGGCTCACGTCGTGGCTGCCCGAATAGGCTACCGTGCGGAACACCTTCTCCGGCGTGCTCCCGGTCTGGTCCATGAAGAACTTGCGCGGCATGACATGGCCGGAGGTGCTGCTCTTGCTGCCGAAGGTGAAGCTCCAGCCCTTGCCGGCGGCGGCCTGCGCGAGCTCGCCGAGCGTACTCAGCGTGCCCAGCCCGGTAGCCGGGTTGGCGATGAAATAGCTGACGAAGCGCTTGTCGATGTCGCGGCAGCCGAGCACGGTGAGCGCGTCGCCCATCTGCATGCGCGCCTGCGCGGTAGTCACCGCCCCGAGCCAGGCGATGTGGGCGCGGCCGGTGGCGAGCGCGGTCACGCTGGCGGCGTAGTTCTCGACGTGCATGTACTCGACCGGCAGGCCGACGGCCTTGCCGAGCAGGCGCGCGAGCGCGCCGAAGTTCTCGCGCATGCGGTCGGCGTCGCCGTCATCGGGAATGGCGGTGATGATGAGCTTTTCGGGGCGCTGCGCGGCCTGAGTCTGGCGGGCGCTCAGGCCCAGGGTGCCGGCCACGGCGAGCGCGGCGGTAGACAGCAGAAAGCCTCTGCGCGAGGCAGTGCGGGGTTGATGCATGCTTGCTCCCGTTGTTCGGAGGCCGCCGGCATGGACGATGCCGCCCGGCTTCCAGCCACCCCGGTGCGGGCGCGCCGGGGTTTAATGGCCCGGTCCGCGGACCGGGCGAAAAGAACTCGGCAGCCCCGGCGCCAGCTCTGAAGCCCGCGCACGGCTGCCGTACCCGGACATGCCGGGCAGGACGGACGGTCGATATGAAGATCGACGCTCTGGTGTCCGGCGCGCATTATCCGCAATACCGCCCCTTAGCGGAACCCTCGCGCAGCCTGCCGGTCTCGACACCATCCCCGCCACGCAGCGCGCAGGAACAACCCCATGACCCACTGGCCACGGACCCTCGCGGCGATCGCCCCCCTCGCACTCGTTGGCTGCGCCCAGCTGCCGGCGATTCCCCTGCACGGCGATGCCCTGCTCGAGCACACCCGCAGCGCGTTCGATATCCGCCCCCAGCCTGTCGATCTGGCGCCGGCCGCACGCCCCGCACTGCAGCGCGGCGACACCTTCGTGTTCGGCCGCACGACGCTCACCCGCGTCGCGGCGGCCTCGGCGCACACGCTCACCTGGACCCAGCCCGACGGCCGCAAGCTGCGCGCGACGCGCGACTTCTTTGCGCCCGCGCTGGCGGCGGACTACCCGGGACGCCGGGTGACGAGCACGATCGAAGGCGATCCGTCCGCGCTGTGGCCGCTCGCCGCGGGCAAGACGGTGCGCTTCGAGGAGACGCGCCGCACGACCTGGGACGAGACCGGGCACGTCGAGCAGACCCGGCGGCGCTGGGAATGCACGGTGGTCGACGCGCGCGTCAGCTTCGTGCCGGCAGGAGACTTCGCAACCTGGCATCTGCGCTGCAGCGCATACGCGCCGAATTTCCCGCTCGCGCTGCAGACCATCACCTGGGACTACGCACCTTCACTCGGGCACTACGTGCGCCGCACCTGGTTCGAGGGGCGGCGCCAGCGCGAGGTGATGCTGTCGGCGGCGTTGCCGGGCAAGCTCGCCACCCGCGCACGTATCGACGCAGTGCTCGCGCGACTGGCGGCGCAGTGAGGCCGGCGACCGCTCAGCGGCAGTCCTGATCGAAGCGCGGCTTGCCGTAGCCGAACACCGGATCGCGGCCGGGATCACCCAGATCGGAGAGGGCCTCGATGCGACCCCTGAACAAGGCCTCGCGGCTCGCCGTACGCTGCGCGAGCGCCTGCGAGGCGAGCGCGGTCATGAACGGCACCGCATACGAGGTGCCGCTGCGCGCCCTGCCGCCACCCTGCGCATCGGCGGTCCATACATTCACCCCGGGCAGGGCGTAGTCGATGTAGTCGCCCTGGTTGGCTCGCCAGTAGATGCGCCGGTCCGCGGAGATCGCGGTGACCCCGAGCACGCGCTCGTGCGCGGCGGGGTAGGCCGGCGGAGCGTTGCGCCCGCCGTTGCCCGCGGCAGCCACCACGACGATGCCGCGCGCGGCCAGCTTGCGCACCGCTTCGCGCAGCACCGCGTTGTCCGGGCCGGCGAGGCTGAGCCCGATCACCGCCACGCCCTGGCCGGCCAGCCAGTCCAGGCTCTTCACCAGGCCGACGGTGTCGGCCGTGGCGTTGCCCGAGGGCAGGGTGTAGAACGGCGCGGCCGCGAACAGGCGGGCGCGCGGCACCAGCCCCGGCACCACCGAATCCGGCCCACCGACGAGCAGGGCGGCCACCGCCGTACCGTGATCGGTCGCCGCCGCATCACGCCCGTCGGTGACGAAGGCCTGGCGACGGATATCGGCGCCGGCGAGCACCGGATGGGCCGCATCGACCGCAGTGTCGACGATGCCGATCGCCTGACCACGGCCGCAGGCGCGGCTGTCGGCCGGCCAGCCGATGAGCGCACGCGCGTCACAGCCCGGCCCCTCGCAGCGCGCGGCAGGTGCCGCCTGGGCGATCTTGTACAGATGGTGAAGGTCGAACCGGCCCCGCCCACGCTCGGAGAGCAGCGCGCGCGCAGTGCGCGCATCGAGCCCCGCCGGCAGGCGCAGGCGGGCAAAGCCGACACCCAGGGTGCGCGCCTGAACGCGCTCGATCACACGCAAACCCATCGCAGTCGCGCGATCGAGCGTGGCGCGGGTGGGCGAGAGCAGCAGCAGCTCGTCGGCGACGAAGAGCTCGCCGGTGATCGGCAGGGGATCTTCCAGCCACTCGTAGTCGACCGCGACCTCGCCCCCGCCCCCGCCGTCGCCGCCGCCCCCATCCCCGCCGCCACCGCCGCTGGCAGCCCCCCCGTCATCACCACCGCCATCGTCGCCATCATCCGCATGCGCACTGGCGCCCGGCATGAACGCGTGCAACACCGGCAGCTCGGCAAAGGAAGCGACATGCAGCGCCAGCAACAAGGCCATGGCGCGCAGGGATCCGCGCAGAGCGGGCGAGGGCGAGCGAAACAGGGGCATCTTCATTCGGCTCCGGATGAGCCCGGACAGCGAGCGCGCGGCATGGCTGAGCGGGGCCACGGTGTGAGTGTGTGCATGAGGAGGCGGTTCCACCACGGTGATAACATCGCGATCGCCATGCCGTTCGCGTGACCGGCGGCCACGCATGCCATGACAACGCGAACGGCGCCAGATTATTCCTCGGCCGCGCGGGAATAAACCGCATCCCTGGTCGTTGTACTCAAGGAAAGCCCATGTCGGCCACCGACCCCCGCGCCGAGCTCGTCAGCCTGCTGCCGCGCCTGCGGCGCTTCGCCTTCGGTCTCACCGGCGACGCGCACGTCGCCGACGACCTGGTGCAGGCCGGCTGCCTGAAGGCGATCGAACGCTGGCACCAGTGGCAGCCCGGAACCAGCCTGGCGAGCTGGATGTTCCGCATCCTGCAGACGACCTGGCTGGACGATTACCGCAGCCGCCAGCGCCAGCAGACCGACGCCGACAGCGACGCGCTGGAGGCGATCGCCGGCGAGGACGGGCGCCGGGTGGTGGAAGCGCGCAGCGATGCGCGCGTGGTGCGGCGAGTGATTGCCGAGTTGCCGGAAGAACAACGGGTGGTGCTGATGATGATCACGGTGGATGGCCTGTCGTACAAGGAAACCGCGGAGGCGCTCGGCGTGCCGATGGGCACGGTGATGAGCCGCCTGGCGCGCGCCCGTGCCCGCCTGGCGGACGCCATCGGCGGTGCACCGGACGGAGCGCGCTGACATGAACATCGACGACGACACCCTGATCGCCTACCTCGACGCCCAGCTCGAGGACGACGCTGCATACGAGGCGGTCGAGGACGCGCTGGCCGCCAGCCCCGCACTGCGCGCCCGCCTGCAGACGCTGGCCGAGACCGGCGAGCTGGCGCGCCAGGCCTTCGACGCCAAGCTCGAGGAGGCGGTGCCGCCGGAGCTGATCGCGGCGATCATGAACGCGCCGCTGCAGGGCGCCGAGGAGGACGCCAGCTCGCAGGAGCGCGCCGGCACGACGACCTCGGCCACCGACGCCGGCCTGGCGCACGCCCCGGCACGGCCAGCCGACGCTGCGGCCGCGCAGCCCGCCTCCGGACGCCCCGCCCTCGCCCCGAGCAGCGCCGGCAGTCGCCAAGGCGCCACCCGCCCGAGCCCCCCTGGCCTGGGCGCACGCCTCGCCGCTTGGCTGGGGCAGGGCTTCGGCGGCGCCGCGGCCTTCGCCTCGGTGGTCACGCTCGCGCTCGGTGCGCTGATCGGCCACTACCTGCTGCCCCCGGCCGAACTCGCCGCGCCGCTCGCCCGCGTCGGCGACACGATCCGCGACCCCGCGCTGGCCATGGCGCTGCAGGCGGCGCCGAGCGGGGTGGTGCTGGACGCCGGCGGACAACGCCTGGAGATCATGGCCAGCTTCCCGGCGCGCGAAGGTGGCTTCTGCCGCGAATACACCCTTGGCAGCACGAGCAGCGCCGGGGGCGGCCAGCAGATCGGCATCGCCTGCCGCACACCCGCGGCCGACGCAAACTGGCAGCTCGCCTTCAGCGCCGGCCGCGAAGGCGACCCAAACGGCTACGGCACCGCCAGCGACCGCCTGCACGAAGCCGCCGACGCCTTCCTCGGCGAAAACGTGGATGGTGCCCCCCTCGACGCCGAGCGCGAGCGCGCCCTGATCACGCGCGGCTGGAACGCAGACTGAATTTTTTTGCCGCGGCCGGGAATAAACCGGCCGCAGCCACGTTGTCGGAACAGGCAGGGCACCGCCCTGACTCGCTACCACCAGGAGTTCCGACATGAAGACCCCCATCCCCGCCCTCGGCATCACCGCGGCCGCCCTGTTCGGGCTCGGCGGCTGCGCTACCCTGGTCAATGACCAGGCCAGCGACTACCGGAGCACGGTCAACCCGGTCATGACCGAGCACTCGCTCGCGCTGTCCTGCCTGGGCGAGCTGATCGACCGCAGCGGCAAGCCCGTGCTCACGGTGTTCGTGGACGACGTGCCCGACACCACGGTACCGCGCAGGTTCGACGAACGCCGCCTGAGCAGCGGCGGCGCCTGGTGGCTGCACACCGCAATCGACCGCCTCGGCACGAGGAAGGTGCGCTCGGCCGACGCCGACCGCAGCCGGCCGCGTGGCAACCACATCGTGCTCGAAGGCGCGTGGACGCAGGACGACGCCAACGTCGGCCGCGGCGGCGCCGATGCCAGCGGGCGCCGCCGCACCGGCACCGGGCTGTTCGACCTCGGCTTCGGCTTCGAGCGCCGCACCGACCTCATCGCCGGCGACTTCATGTCCTCGCGTGGCGGCCACGTGCTGCATGCGAGCGCGATCAGCGTCGCGGTCAACGCGGCCGACGCCAGCTTCGGGCTGCGCATCCAGGACGGCCGCAACACCTTCGGCATCGAGCTCGGCAAGCGCAGCAACGACGGCCCGCAGTTCGCCCAGCGCCGCATCGCCGAGGCCGCGGTCATGGTGCACGTCGCGCATGCCTTCGACGTCGACTACGCCCCCTGCATCGAGCTCAGCTCGGCCTCTCCCGCCAGCTACGCAGCCAGCGTGCAGGCCTACGGCCGCATGCTGCCGGCCGATCGCCACCGCGCCGTGCAGCAGGCGCTGGCGCGCGCCGGCCACCCCGCCGGCGCTGCCGATGGCGTGTGGGGCGAGCAGAGCGCGCGCGCGCTGATGCGCTTCCAGGCCGCCCACCGCCTGCCCGTCACCGGCCGCCACAGCGCCGAGATCTACGCCGCGCTGCTGCGCCGGGCGGACGCTTCTGGCCGCCGCTGAAAATTTTTTCCAGCCTGCGCGGAATAAACCCGCAAGGGGCGCGTTGTCAGTACCGAGAGGGTCGGATCGGCCCCACAACCCCCGGAGAAAGATCGTGAAGAACCTGCCCAAGCAGTCCCTGCCCCCCGCACACGACACCCTGCACGGCGTCCACATCGTCTGGCGCCGCGCCCATGGCCGCAACGGCCTGGCGTGCTGGCTCGCGATCCCGCACCAGCGCCGCGCCGACACGCCTGCGCTGGTCGCCATCCACGGCATTCAGCGCGGCGCCGAGGAGATGGCGAGGAGCTTCGCCGCCCGCGCCGCCGCCGAGGGCCGCGTCGTCATCGCGCCGGTGTTCGACGAAGCCGGGTGGACCGGCTACCAGCGCGTGGTGCAGCGCAGGCGCGCCGACCTCGCCCTGATCGCCCTGCTCGACGAGCTCGCCCTCGAAGGCCTGGTCGGCAAGCGCCCATTCACGCTCTTCGGCTTCTCCGGCGGCGCCCAGTTCGCCCACCGCTTCGCCATGCTGTACCCGCATCGCATCGATCACCTGGTGGCTGCCGCGGCCGGCTGGTACACCCTGCCCGACCGCCACAGCGTCTTTCCCTACGGCCTCGGCGCCGAAGCCGGGCGCCAGGCCTGGGGACCGAAGTTCGGCGCGGCGCTCGACCGCTTCCTGCAGCTACCGGTCACCGTGCTCGTCGGCGCGCTCGACAACCTCCCGGACGAGGCCACCCGCAGCACCCCCGAGCTCGATCGCCGCCAGGGCCGCGACCGCCTCACCCGCGCACGCACCTGGACCCGCGCGCTCACGCACGCCGCTCGGGCGCGCGGGCTCGCCACGCGCATCCGCCTGCACACGCTGGCGGCCTGCGGCCACCGCTTCATCGACTGCGTCCGCGACGGCGGGCTGGTCGATCACGTCTTCGCCCCACCCGTCCCGCTGGACGCCTGCACCACCGCGCTCGCCGCCTGAGCGCCCGACCTCCTCACCCCCCAACCCATCGCCGCAATTCCAGGAGAACGCACATGTCCCCCGCCCCGAACCCGACCGCCCGCACCGCCATCGCCGTGAGCCCGCTCGCGCTCGCCGCCCAGGCCAAATGGGCCTTCTCCACCCGCCGCGTCCGCCAGGACCGTGCCAGCCAGCTGCTCGCCGACCTCGCCCAGGCCTGCCCGGGTGACCTGGTGCTGGGCCGCATCGTGCGCATCGGCTTCCAGAAGCGACTGCAGCTCGCCAGCGGCCGGCCCGCCGACCTGTACACCGGCGACCTCGTCGTCATGGCCTGCGGCGCGCGCTATGCGCCCGACCAGTTCGAAGGCCTCGCCGAGCTCGACGCCGACGAGGTCGACATCCTCGCCGCCGGTGGCGTGCTCGGGCGCATGCGCGAACGCAACGCCAAGGTCGCGGCCCCGACCCGGGTGGCGCCGCTCGGCCTGCTCGCCGACGCTGCCGGCAAGCTCATCAACGTCGGCGATCATGCCTTGCCGCCGCTGCAGGCGCCCGCCGGCATGACCGTGATCGGCGTCGTCGGCGCCTCGATGAACTCGGGCAAGACCACCGCCTCGGCCAGCCTCGCCCACGGCCTGCAGCGCGCCGGCTTCGAGGTCGCGGCGATCAAGGCCACCGGCACCGGCGCCTTCGGCGACTACAACAGCTTCGTCGATTCGGGCGCGCGCTTCGTCGGCGACTTCACCGATGTCGGCATGGTGTCGACCTACAACGAGCCGCTCGAGCGCATCGAGGCCGGACTGGACACCTTGCTCGCGCACGCAGCTGCGGCAGGTTGCGAGATCGCCGTGGTGGAGCTTGCCGATGGCGTGCTGCAGCAGGAGACCGCCGCGCTGCTGCGCCGCCCGGTGGTGCGCAATCACTTTGCCGGGCTGATGTTCGCCGCGCCCGATGCGCTCGCCGCGGTGGGCGGCTGCGCGGTGCTGAACGCGATCGGCCTCGAGGCCTTCGCGCTCACCGGCACCCTGAGCCTGTCGCCGCTGGGTGTGCACGAAGCCGAGGCCGCCACCGGCCTGCGCGTGCTCGGTCGCGACGAGCTGCTCGACCCGGCCCACGCCAGCGCGCTGCTCGCCGGCCTGCGCGCACCCGCCTTCAAGGCGGCGGCGTGAGCGCGGGGAGGGTCGGCCGGTGAGCACGCTCCCCCGCATCACCGCCGACGGCCGCGGCGCGCGCATCGGCCTGATCGCGGTACTCGCGCTCGGCCAGGCCTGCGCCGCCGCCTGGGCTGCGGTGGCAGTGCGGGCCGTGTTCGCCGCGCTGCACGCGGCTGACGGCGCCGTGCCCTGGGCCGCACTGGGCGGCATCGCCGGGGCCGGCATCGCCATCACGCTGCTCAAGGTGCTCGAACGCACCCAGGCCGAGCGCGTGGGCCAGGCCTACGCGGCCAGCGTGCGCGCGACGCTGTATCGCCACCTGTCGCGCTTCGCCGCCCCGGCCCTGGCGAAGCGGCGCACGGGCGCGCTCGCGCTGCGCTTCGTGGGCGACCTCGCCGCGGTGCGCGGCTGGGTCAGCCAGGGCATCGCGCGCCTGATCTCCGCCGGCATCGTGCTGCCGGTGTCGACCGGCGTGCTGTTCTGGCTCGCGCCCGGCTTCGGCCTGGCGGTGGCCGCGCCGCTGCTCGCCGGGCTCGCCCTGATGGCGATCGCCGGGGTCGGGCTCGGCCCCGCGCACGACCGCCTGCGCCGCCGCCGCGCGCGCATCGCGGCCGACATGAGCGAGCGCGTGGCGCACGCGCCGCAACTGCACGTGATCGGTCGCTCCGGCCAGGAGCTTGCCCGCCTCGAGCGCGACACGGCACGGCTGCTCGCCGCCGCGCTCGCCCGCATGCGCCGCAGCGCGCTGCTGCGCGCGCTGCCGGACGCCATCTCCGGAGCCGCCGCCGCCGCGCTGCTGCTGACCGCGCTGCAGCACGGCCTGCCGGCAGCCACCACCGCGGCGGGCCTGGCCACGCTGGCGCTGATGATCCAGCCGCTGCGCGAACTCGGGGCGGTATGGGACCGCCACCGCGCCTGGCAGCTGGCGCGCCGCAAGGCCGAGCGGCTGCTCGCCACACCCGGCCTGAAGCGGCGCGCGGCCAGCGTCCCGCCGGGATTCGGCAACGCACCGCCGGCGCTGAGCTTCGAGCACGCCGCGCTCACCGAGGCGGGGCGCCGCTTCGAGGCGCGCGCCGAACCCGGCCAGCACATCGCGGTCGTCGGCGCCAGCGGCGCCGGCAAGACCACCTTGCTGAACCTCGCTGCCGGACTCGACCGGCCCGCGCGCGGTCGAGTCCGCATCGACGGCATCGCGCCCACCGACCTTCCGCTCGCCCACCGCCGGCGGATGCTTGCCTACGTCGGCCCACAGTCGCCCATCCTGGCCGGCAGCCTGCGGCGTGCACTCAGCCTGGGGCTGACGCCTCGGCCGACCGACGAGCGCCTGCTGACGGTCGGCCGTGATTTCGGCCTTGGCAGGACCATCGCGCGCCTCGGCGGGCTCGACGGGCGGGTAGCCGAGAACGGCCGCGACCTGTCCTCCGGCGAACGCAGCCGCCTGCTGCTGGCGCGCGCCACGCTCGCCGCCCCGCGCCTGTTGCTGATCGACGCGAGCGAGGGTCTGCACGACCCCGCCGGCCGCCAGGCACTGCGCCGGCTGCTGCGCGACACCGACGCCACGGTGCTGCTCGTTACCCAGGACGAAGACGTGGCGCGCGAGATGGACGCGGTCTGGTTCATGCGCGGCGGGCGGGTGGTCGCAGCGGGGCCGCCCACGGTCGTGCTCGACGGCGAAGGCGCGGGTACCGGCTTCTTCTCCCCGCGCCAGGCGGCCTGAGAGACCGGCCGCCGCGGACACACTGACGGCGACCGCTGCCTGAACTATGTTGAAGGACGGACCGCACAAGCCGAGGGAGCGCCGCGATGAACATGGAGCCGGTGGATCTGTTCTACAGCTACGCGCACGAGGACGAGAAGCTGCGCGACGAGCTCGACGGCCACCTCGCGCTGCTGCGGCGCAAGGGCGTGATCCGGCCGTGGCACGACCGCGGCATCGTTCCCGGGCAGAAGTGGGACGAGGCGATCGACAGGGAGCTCAGCACAGCAGATCTGATCCTGCTGCTGGTGAGCATGGACTTCCTGAATTCGGACTACATCTGGGGCAAGGAGCTCGCTACCGCGATCGCGCGCGCCGAACGCGGTGACGCCAGCGTGATCCCGGTGCTGCTGCGCGCGGTGGACATCGAGGACGCGCCGTTCGCGCAGCTGCAGGGCCTGCCGACCGACCTGCGCCCGGTCACCTCCTGGCCGAACCGCGACGAGGCGTGGACCGACGTCGCCAAGGGCATTCGGCGCGCGGTCGAGGCCATCCAGCAGCGCTGGGCGAGCACGCCCCCGTCCGCGCCTGCGGCCCCGGCGGCGCCGCGGTCGAGCGACTTCGCGACCGCGACGGCAAGCGCCGCATCGCCCGACGACACCGGCGCGGTCGCCGGCGCCGGCGCCGCGCGCAGTCTCCGCAGCGTGCGGCTCGATTCAATGCAGGAGGCGCGCACCGACGGCCTCATCCAGCGCATGGTCGGCGGTTTCGCCAACGAGCTCTCGCTCGCGGCACGCGTGCGCGGGGTGGCCGACATCTACAGCGCCGAAGCCGAGGACATGGCCGCTGCGCTGATCGACATGCCCGACCAGAAGCGGGTGCTGTGGGTGGACGACAAGCCCGAGGCCAACCACCACGAAGTCGCCGCGCTGGCGAAGCTGCAGATCGAGGTCGTCACGGTGCACAGCACGGACGACGCGCTGGCGCGCCTGGACTCGGACGAAGAGGGTTTCGACCTGGTGCTGTCGGACTGGAGCCGCCCGGAGGCGCTCGACGGCGCGCCGAGCGCCGGGCTGAAGCTGCTGCGCGCCCTGGCTGCCCGCCCGCGCCGGCTGCCGGTGATCTTCTACCACGGCGAATTCGACGCCGAGCGGCGCGCTGCCCGGCGCGACACGCTGCTGCGCGCCGGCGCATTCGGCGAGGCGGTCAGCCCCGGCGAACTGCTCGCGCAGGTCAGGACCGCGCTGCAGTCCGCGTGAGCGGCAAGATTCACGCCGCCCCGCGCGACGGCGGGGCGGACGGTGAGCCTCAGCGCATGGCCTGCAGGCGGGCGATGCGCTCCTGGGTGGCCGGGTGGGTGGAGAACAGTCCGCGCAGGCCGCCGCCGGAGAGCGGGTTCATGATCATCATCTGCGCGGTCTCCGGGTGGCGCTCGGCGGTGTGCATCGGGATGCCGCGCGCGTAGGCGTCGATCTTGGCGAGCGCGCTGGCGAGCGCCTCGGGGTCGCCGGAGATCTCCGCGCCGCCACGGTCGGCGCCGAACTCGCGGGTACGGCTGATCGCCATCTGGATGATCATGCCGGCGAGCGGGGCGAGGATCATCATCGCGATCGACACGATCGGGTTGGGGCGGTCCTCGCCGTCGCGGCCGCCGAAGAACATGCCGAAGTTGGCCAGCATCGAGATCGCACCGGCCACGGTGGCCGAGATGGTCGAGATCAGGATGTCGCGGTTCTTCACGTGCGACAGCTCGTGCGCCATCACGCCGCGCAGCTCGCGCTCGGAGAGCATGCGCATGATGCCGCTGGTGGCGGCCACCGCGGCGTTTTCCGGGTTGCGGCCGGTGGCGAAGGCGTTGGGCTGGGCCTCGTCGATGACATAGACCTTGGGCATCGGCAACTCGGCGCGCTGGGCGAGTTCCTTGACCATGTTGTACAGGTAGGGCGAGGACGCGGCATCGACCTCGCGCGCCTTGTACATCTTCAGCACCATCTTGTCCGAGAACCAGTAGGCCCAGAAATTCATCGCGCCGCCCATGACGAGCGCGATCAGCATGCCCTGCTGGCCGCCGATCGCCGCGCCCATCGCGCCGAACAGGGCGACGATGCCGGCCATGAGGATGGTGGTCTTGATCCAGTTTCCGAACATTGCGGGACCCTTCCTGCAGGAGATTGATTCGTCAGTGTAGCTTGGGGCGTCCGCGACCGCCTTCAAGGCCGCCGCGAACGCCCTGTGCCCTCATGCCGCGGATGCGAAGCGTTCGCCGACAGAGACCGGGAAGCCACGCAGGAATTCCCCCGCGGGCAGGCGCTTGCTGCCCGGGCGCTGTAACACCGTGCAACGCAGCGCGTCACGGCCGCAGGCGATGGTGATGCCTTCATCATCCACGGCGAGCACGCTGCCCGGCTCACCCGTACCGGGCACGACTTCGCCCGACCAGCATTTGATCATCGTGTCGCGCAGGCTGGAGGCGGCGCCGGGAAAGGGATCGAAGGCGCGCATGGCACGTTCGATGTCGGCCGCCGGGCGCGTCCAGTCGATGGCAGCCTCGGCACGACCGATCTTGGCGGCGTAGGTCACCCCCGCGGCAGGCTGCGGAGTGGCGACCAGCTCGCCGCGCTGCAGTGCGGCCAGCGCCTCGACGATGCATTCGCCGCCGAGCGCGGCGAGGCGGTCGTGCAGGCTGGCAGTGGTGTCGCCCGCGGCGATCGGCAGCGCGCGCCGCAGCAGCATGGCGCCGGTGTCCAGGCCTTCGTCCATCTGCATGATGGTGATGCCGGTCTCGGTGTCGCCGGCCTCGATCGCGCGGTGGATGGGCGCCGCGCCGCGCCAGCGCGGCAGCAGCGAGGCGTGGATGTTGAGGCAGCCCAGGCGGGGCAGCTCGAGCACGGACTTGGGCAGGAGGAGGCCGTAGGCTGCCACCACCAGCACGTCGGGCGCACACGCGGCCAGGCGCGCGCGCTGTTCCTCGGTGCGCAATTTCTCGGGCTGATCGACCTCGATCCCGCGCGCCACGGCGAGCTTCTTGACCGCGCTCGGCGTGAGCTTCATGCCGCGCCCGGCGGGGCGGTCGGGCTGAGTCAGCACCAGCGACACGTCGTAGCCGGCGGCGAGGATGGCCTCGAGCGCGCAGGCGGCGAACTCGGGCGTGCCGGCGAAGGCGATGCGCAGGCCGTCGGCCCTGGGAGCAGTGGCGGCCATCACGCGGTGATGCGCGCTTTCTTGGCCAGCTTGGCCTTGATGCGGCCGAGCTTGAGCTGCGACAGGTGCTCGACGAAGACCTTGCCATTGAGGTGGTCGATCTCGTGCTGCACGCAGACGGCGAGCAAATCGTCGGCCTCGAACTCGAAAGATTCGCCTTTTTCGTTCAGGGCGCGAACTTTCACACGCTCGGCACGCGTCACCTTCTCGTAGATTCCGGGTACGGACAGGCAGCCTTCCTCGTGCACCTGCTCGCCATCGCGTTCGAGGATCTCGGGGTTGATCAGCGCCATCAGGCCCGACCTGTCCTCGCTGATGTCGATGACGATGACGCGCTTGTGCACGTTGACCTGGGTGGCGGCCAGTCCGATGCCGGGCGCCTCGTACATGGTTTCGGCCATGTCCTTCACGAGTTGGCGGATTTCGTCATTCACCTCTGCAACCGGCGTGGCGACCGTATGCAGCAGGGGATCGGGGTAACGGAGTATGGGTAGGAGAGCCATGAATGCCTTGCTGGGATAAGCCTTTAAGTGCAGAATTTCAAGCGGTTTCACATGCTTGCGCATGTATTACATCGGTATACGCGGTCGTGCTGAAGCAGATCTTTCCGTCAGCGTTGACCCCGACCCGCCCGCGGCGTTCCGGGCTGAACCCGACCCGCTTCGCCTTGACCGGATGCGAACAATGATTCGAATTATATTCCCTCTGCTCGTCGCCTTCGCGACCCTGCTCGGCGCGAGCGCGCATGCTCAGTCCGGCGTACAGCTGGCGGATAACGCCCCGGACAGCTACACCGTCGTGCGTGGCGACACCCTGTGGGACATCTCGGGGCGATTCCTCAGGCAGCCCTGGCGCTGGCCCGAAGTGTGGCGCCTGAACCGTGACCAGATCCGCAACCCGCATCTCATCTATCCCGGCCAGGTGATCCTGCTCGACCGCCGCGGCCCGTGGCTGACGATCGGCCGTCCGGTCGGCGGCGAACACGAGGGCATCCGCCCGCGCATCTACACCGAAGCGCTCGACGCCGCGGTGCCCAGCATTCCGCTGCAGATCATCGAGCCCTTCCTAAATCGCCCACTGGTGGTCGATCAGCCGCGCCTGGACGGCTCGGCCACCATCATCGCCACCGAGACCAGCCGTGTGCTCACCGGCTCGGGCGACACGGTATTCGCCAAAGACGTCGATGCCGACACCGAAGTCTGGCACATCTACCGCCCGGCCCGCCCGCTCGAGGACCCGGTCACGCGCGAGACCATCGCCTGGGAAGCCGCCTACCTCGGCACCGCCCGCGTCACCGAGCGCGGAGAGCCGACCACGCTCGAGATCGTCTCCGCGGTCGAAGAGATCGGCGTCGGTGACCTGATGATGCCGAGCGAGAACCCGAGCGTGTTCTCGTATGCGCCGCACGCGCCCGAGCAGGACGTCGACGGTCGCATCATCAGCATCCACCGTGGCGTCAGCGAAACCGGCCGCCTCAACGTGGTGGCGCTCAACGTCGGCGAACGTGACGGCGTCGAGCGTGGTCATGTCTTGTCGCTGTTCCGCAACCGCGGCGTGGCGCAGTACAACGGCGACAACGGCAAGGAAACCTTCCAGCTGCCCGAAAAGCGCTACGGCGTGGTGTTCGTGTTCCGCGTCTTCGAGCGCGTGTCCTACGCGCTGGTGATGGAATCGGATGGCCCGGTCACCATTTCCGACGCGGTGCGCAAGCCCTGAGTCCCGGCCATCCGGCGCCGCTCGCACCTGAACGTTTCGTGCCGACGACCGTAGCGGACGAACTCGCGCACTGGCTGCGCCTGGCCTCCATCCCGGGGTTGGGCGCGAGCCGGCAGCGTGATCTGCTGGCTGCCTTCGGCCTGCCACAGCATGTCTTCGGCGCCGGGCGCAGCGCGCTCGCAGCCGTGGTCGGGCGCGAGCTCGCCGACGCTCTGCTCGCCGCGCCCGACACCGAAGCCATCGAGCGCGGCCTGGCCTGGGCGCAGGCTCCGGGCAATCACATCCTGACCCTGGCCGACGAAGCCTATCCGCGCAGCCTGCTCGACATCGCCGACCCGCCCGCGCTGCTGTACGTCAAGGGGCAGCCCGCGCTGCTGCAGCGCAACGGCATCGCGCTCGTCGGCGCACGCTCGGCCACCGCACAGGGCATGGCCAACGCCGAGGCCTTCGCCCGCGCCCTGGCCGAGCAGGGGTTTGCCGTCGTCAGCGGCCTCGCCCTCGGCATCGACGCCGCCGCCCACCGCGGCGCGCTCGCGGCCGGGCCCGAGGGCGGCGGCACGGTGGCGGTGATCGGCACCGGCATCGACCGCATCTACCCGGCACGCAACGCCGAGCTCGCGCGCGAGATCGCCACCGACGGCGCGGTCGTCAGCGAGTTCCCTCTCGGCACGCCACCGCTGCAACACAATTTTCCGCGCCGCAACCGCCTGATCGCCGGGCTCGCGCAGGGCGTGCTGGTGGTCGAAGCCGCCGTCAACAGCGGCTCGCTGATCACCGCCCGCCTGGCCACCGAGAGCGGGCGCGAGGTTTACGCGATTCCCGGGTCCATCCACTCGCCGCTGTCGCGCGGCTGTCACCGCCTGATCCGCGAAGGGGCCAAGCTGGTCGAGACCGCCGAGGACATCTTCGAGGAGCTGCGTGGACGGCTTGGCCTGCCTGCACCCGCACGCAGCGCCGCCACCGGCACGGCGCACGGTGGTAAACGCCGGGCACGCAGCACCTCGAAGAGCACCCGCCCCACACCGCCGGCCGAGCACGCTCAACAGGCCCTGGAACTCGACGCCGAGGCCGCGCGCGTGCTGGCGCTCGTCGGTCACGACCCGGTCGACATCGACACGCTGGCCGGGCAGGCCGGCTTGACGGTCGATGCCCTGTACGCCATTCTCCTGCCACTCGAGCTGGACGGGCTGCTCGCCAAACGACCGGGCGGCCGCTTCCAGCGCATCTGAAACCGGCCATCACGTCCCGCAAGACCCTCCGCCGAGACGGTCGTCCGTCCGGCAAGCGCCGCATCCACAAGAGGCCGCCTTGTTCGACATCCTCGTCTATCTGTTCGAAAGCTACATCCACACCGACGCCTTCCCCGAGACCGACCTGCTCACGCGCAAGCTCTCGGCAGCGGGCTTCGAGGAGGGTGAAATCTCCGAGGCGCTGGAATGGCTCGCCGGACTGCGGCGCGTCTCACGCGACATCCACCCCGGCACCGCACCCAGTGCCGACTCGGTGCGCATCTACACGGAAGACGAGCAGCTCCATCTGGACGCCGCCTGTCGGGGCTTTCTGAGCCTGCTGGAGAGCGCCGGCGTGCTCGGTGCGGCCCACCGCGAGCTCATCATCGAGCGCGCCATGGCGCTGCACGACTTCACGATCACGCTCAACCGCCTCAAGGTCATCGTGCTGATGGTGCTGTGGCAGCAGGAGCAGGAGATGGACATGCTGATCGTGGATGAATTGCTGACCGAGGAAGACGACTGGGACTACGAGCCGACGCTGCATTGAACCGCAGCCCAGCCCGGCTTGTCTTGACCCGCATGCGCTCCGTATCATCCGCCGCCTTCAAACCCACGCGCCCCAGCGGCGCGGCAGCCGTCTTCCATAGAGCATGAGCAAGCAACTGATCATCGCGGAAAAGCCTTCCGTCGCGCAGGACATCGCCCGTGCGCTGGGCGGCTTCACCAAGGAGAAGGACTACTTCGAGTCCGACGACTATGTCTTGTCGTCGGCCGTCGGCCACCTTCTCGAGCTCGCCGTGCCCGAGGAATTCGAGGTCAAGCGCGGCAAATGGACCTTCGCCCATCTGCCGGTGATCCCGCCCCACTTCGCGGTCAAGCCGATCGAGAAGACCGAGGACCGCCTGAAGCTGCTGACCCGGCTGATCAAGCGCAAGGACGTCACCGGCCTCATCAACGCCTGTGACGCGGGCCGCGAAGGCGAGCTGATCTTCAACTTCATCGCCCAGCACGCCGGCACCAAGAAGCCGATGCAGCGCCTGTGGCTGCAGTCGATGACCGCGCAGTCGATCCGCGACGGCTTCGCCCACCTGCGCGCCGCGCAAGACGTCGAGGGCCTGCGCAACGCCGCGATCTGCCGCGCCGAGTCCGACTGGTTGATCGGCATCAACGGCACGCGCGC
>DITC01000045.1 GCA_002422685.1 Thauera sp. UBA6194
GCTCACCGAGAGCGAGAAACAGGCGCGCGCCGAGGATGCCGCCGCGCGCGCCGCACTGCAGCAGGGTCAGGCGGTCGAGGCACAGTTCGCTGAGGCGCTTGCCTCCACCACCGCGCTCGACGCGCTGGAAGCTGGCTGCGCCGAGCTCGACGCCCAGCGTCTGCGCCTGGAGCAGGCTCGCCGCGCGCAGCAGGTGGTGCCGGCCGACAGCGCGCTGGCCGCCGCGCGCCGCAGCGCCGACGAGGCGCGCGAGCGTGAAGCGCGCGTCGCGAACGAAGCCGCCGACGCCACGCGCCGCCTGAGCGCAGCCGAAGCCGCCCTGCAGGCCGAAGCCGCGCGCGCACCCGAGCGCGAGGCGGCGCAGCGCGAACTGCTGCGCCTGGAGGCGCTCGGCGAGGCGGTCAAGCGCCTGGCCCAGGCCGACGCGGCGGCCCAGCGCTGCGAAGCCGCGCGCCTCGCCGCCGATAAGGCACTGGCCACAGCCACCGCGCAGCAGCAGACGCTGGCCACCCGCCGCACCGAACTCGCCGCCCGCATCGACGCCCTGCAACCGATCGCCGCCGACGTCGCCGCGCTCGAGCTGCGCCTGCAGGAGGCCGAGCAGCGTGCCCGTGCGCTCGCCGCGCTGTCCGCCGCGCGTAAGCAACTCGGCCAGCGCGAGGCCACCGAGGCGAAGGCCCGCCAGGCCTGCGATGCCGCGCAGCGCGCCGCAAATGAAGCCCGCGCCGCCTTCACCGCGCTCGACACCCGCTGGCGCCAGGCCCAGGCCGCCATCCTCGCCCGCCATCTGCACGACGGCGCGCCCTGCCCGGTGTGCGGCAGCGCCGAACACCCCGCACCCGCCCGCCACGAGGGCGAGCTGCCCACCGAGCAGGCGCTGCAGGATGCGGCGGAGCGCGCGCGCGCAGCCGAAGCCGCACTCGATACCGCCCGCCAGGCGCTCAACGCCGCCGAGCTGGCGTGCGCCACCGCTGCAGCCGAAGTCGACACCCGCGCCGCCGCGCTGACGCTCGCGGCCGATGGCACGGCCGCGGCGGGCGATCGTGCAGGTCTTTCCGCTGCGTTGCCTGAACGGCGCGACGCCGTGGGTGAAGGTGCGACTCCCGGCCCGGGCGCTGCGGTCGGTGGCCCTGCCGGGGTCGCAACGATCGAGTCGATGGCTGCCGAAGTCGCCCACCTGCGCCGCCAGCTCGACGCCGCCCGTGACGCCGCAGTGGCGCTCGCGCCGCTGCGCGCGCAGGTGCACGCGCTCGACGCCGAACTTGCCCGCGCCGCAACGGTTTGCGAGCAGGCGCGCGCCCAGTCTGCCGAGGCGGCCAGCGCGGCGCGCGGCGCGCAGCATGTCGCCGACGAACGCCGCGCCGGCGTGCCGGAGACCTTGCGCACGCCCGCCGCGCTGCAGGCGGCGCTCGCGGGGGCGCAGGCGACGCGTCAGCGGTTGGACAAGGCCCTGCACCAGGCGCAATCCACCCACGGCGAAGCAGTCAGCCGCGCGGCCGGCCTGCGCGCGCAGCACGCCACGCTGGGCGAGGCGGTGCAGGCGGCAACGGTGCGCGTCGAGGAGGCGCTTGCTCAGTTCGGGATTGCGTTGCAGGCCGCGGGCTTCTGGTCGGCGGGTGCCGATGCGCTCATCCGTGCTGAGGCCTTGGGTGCCTCTGAAACTGCTGCGGTGACTCCGCCTCTGTTAGCGGGCAAGCCCGTGCCTTTCGGTGGTGGGCCTGCTCCCGTTGGAGACGAGGGGCTTTCCCGGGTGCCAGGTGGAGGTGATCACGCCCTCGCGCAGGCCGAGGCGGCGTGGCGTGCCGCGCTGATCCCCGCTGAGCGCATCGCGGCGCTCGAAGCAAGGATCCGCGAGGCCGACCACCGCCGCGCCGCCGCGCATGAACGCGCCGAGCGCGCCACGCGCGCCATCTCCGGCCTGACCCGCCCCGACCTCGCCGCCCTCGACACCCGCGCCGCCTCCGCGCGCGCCGCGGTCGAAGCCGCGCTCGACCGCCTCGCCCACACCCGCAGCGCGCTCGTCACGCTCGGCGAAACCCTCGCCCGGCTCGACGACATCGCCCGCCAATCCGGCGCCATCGAAGCCGAATACCGCGTCGTCGGCCACCTCGCCGACATCGCTAACGGCGCCAACGGCCGCAACCTCACCTTCCAGCGCTACGTGCTCGCCGCCTTGCTCGACGACGTGCTGCGCGCCGCCTCGCTGCGCCTGGCGGCGATGAGCCGCGGCCGCTATCAGCTCCAGCGCCGCGAAGACCTCGCCGACGCCCGCCGCGCCGGCGGGCTGGATCTGGAAGTCTTCGACGAATACACCGGCCGCAGCCGCCCGGCGAGCACGCTGTCTGGCGGCGAGGGCTTCATGGCCTCGCTGTCGCTCGCGCTCGGCCTGTCCGACGTCGTCCAGGCCTACGCCGGCGGCGTGCAGCTCGACACGCTCTTCATCGACGAAGGCTTCGGCAGCCTCGACCCGGAGTCGCTCGACATGGCGATGAAGGCGCTCATCGACCTGCAGCAGCGCGGCCGCACGGTCGGCGTGATCTCGCACGTCGAGGAGATGAAGCAGCAGATCGACGTGGCGATCGAGGTGCTGCAGGGGGTGCGGGGGAGTGGGGTGCGGATGCGGGTGTGAAAGGGACTCGGTGGAGGACGAAGGCCTGAAGATGCGCCCGCTACGAATAGCTCTTGTAGAAAGCCTCCGCGGTGAACTTCACGAACTCCTCGGTCTTTTCCTGACCGCGCGCAATCACCTGCCAGGGTTCCAGGCGCGCGATCTCCGTCTGCAGGTCCTTCGCCGTCTTGGCGCTGCAGCCGAGAATGTCCTGCACCGACCCCGCAGCAACGCCGTCGCACTGGAAGATGTAGGCGAACTCGAGCAACTCCTGGAAGTTGAAGAACTTCTGCTGGTAGTCGTTCGGTGACTGGCTGGCAAAGAACACCACCACGCCCTTGGACCGTCCTTCGCGAATGATCCGCTGAAGGAAGATGTTCTTTTGTCCCAGATAGTTGTGCGCCTCGTCGATCACCAGAATCGTCCGGATGGTCCGCTTTCCTTCGGTTACCGGGCTATCGGGCAGTGCTGCCATCTCCTTGTACAGGCGCTCGATTACCAGATAGGCCACGAGCTCCTTCAGTACCGGCATGGCATGCACGTCAATCAGCATCGTGCGGTTCGAGACGCGGTCCATGGGCGCACTTTCGCTGCCGTGGCGCCAGAAGAGATCGAAGTCGGAGAGGTCCCGCAGCACTTCGATGAGGCTGTCGTCCTTCTTGCCATCTTCTTCATACGCAGCGGCTGCGACTTCGAGAACGTCCGGGAAGTCCGGATAGGGTGCCGCCGAGCTCGCGCGTTTGGCATAGGCTGCCCGGATCGCCTCGGTCAGCGCACCCTTCTGCACCACACCGAGCTTGCTGTTGATCGAGGCGAAGCTCTCGGCCTTCTCGCGCGCCGACACGTTGATGGTCTGCTCGTCATACCCTGGCAGGATGAAGGGATTGATCGGCTGGCTCTGCCCGCCCTGCAGCAGCCGAAACGCCTGCACGCGCGCCAGTTCAAGAAACCGCGCGTTGTCGACCACGTCGCCCTTGTAGTCGAAGTAAATGAAGTTCGTCTGGAAGTTCGACTGGATGCGGATATCGGTCAGGACCTTGAGCAGGAACTGCGTCTTGCCCACGCCAGGCTTGCCCATGATCGCCAGGTGCGAGTTGGCATGCTTGGCGGTGTTGTTCAGCTCCATCACCAGTTCAGCGCGCTGCAGCAGCGTCCGCCCGATGAAGATGTCGAGGCCGCTACCGAGTTGCTCACGCCGGCCGGAGAATTCGACTTCATCGACCAGACGACGAATCAGCGCTTCGCCGCTGCGCCCCGTCTCGTGGAACAGTTGCGCCAGCAAGGCCGCTCCGCTGTCGATATGGTTCTTGACGATCGACCGGTTCGAGAAGAATTCGTCTTCGCTGTAATCCCGCTTTCCATAAACGTGCGCGATCAGCGTGCGCAAAAAAACCTCGTCCTCACCGATGAAGGTCGGGCGCTTCATCTCGCCACCGCTAAAGCTCGAGCTGGGTGCGACACGCGAACCTTCCTTGACGAGCGAGAGGGCAAACGCAATCCGTGCCAGCGTGGCCTTCTCGAGCTTGGTCTCGAATCGCAGCGCGCTCAACACCTCGTCAGCCTCGCTGGACGTGTAGAGTCGGTCAGCCATGGCTCGACTCCCAGAAATAGCCCTTGCGGAAGGTGGTCAGTTCCTGGCGCTGATCGAACTCCAGACTCGCCGCGCCGGAGAGGCGCGGTTTCAGCGCCCGGTAGTAGTTCGTGTCGATTTCAGTGTCGGTCGAAAGGATGATCACTTGCTCACCGGCGTTCGGGAAATAGTTGTTCACGATGTTGTCCCGATGGGTGCTGTCCAGGCGCGAGAGCGGTGTGTCGATGATGATCGGTAGCTTCAGTTCGCTGGTCTGCGCCAGACCCCACAGCAACGAAATCGCGAAGACTTCCTTTTCGCCTGCGGCCATGGACGATTTCCGGATCTCATGCCCGTTGCGGTCGGTGATCTTGATCTCGTAGGTCTTGTCGTCGATGGTGATGTCCTTGATCAAGCCGCTGCGGCTGGACAGCAGGCGATACATCTCGAAGGTTTTCTCCTGCAGCAGATGCACCTTGTTCTTGCGCAGGCGCACGACGAACTGGTTCAGCACACTGGCGATCGCATCGCACTCATCGATGAAGTCGGCCTTTTCCTTCGACACATTGTGCTTTTCGTAGAGCTTCTCGATCTCTACCTCGATTTCGCTGATGCGCTTGTCCAGCGCCAGGATGTCTTCCTCGATCAACCGTAGCTGTTCCGTCTTGCGTCCGATCTGGGTCGAACAGCTTTCCATCACCGACTGCAATTCCTCGAACAGGTCGCGCTCCGTTCCCGTCAGTGCGCCGCCTTGGCCGACCGCGCCTTCCAGTTGCTTCAGCAGCGCCTCCAGGTTTTGTGCTTCTTCCAACAATGGCTTGAGCAGAAACACATCGCTGCTTTCCAGCGACTCCATTCGGTTCAGCACCCGCGCCGCGTCACGGTCGGACAGGTCGAGGACCTTCGTGACATCCGCGTCCGGATCGCCCTCCTTCAGCAGACGGAAGATGCGTCGCTCCAGCTCCGCCAGGCGTTCCGCCGACAGTCGCTCCGTGTAGATGGGCTCTGGTTCCTCGACCACGCGCACGATGCGCTTCGCAAGTGCCGCCGCATTTTCCTTGATCGCTTCCCCACTGGCCGATTCGCGCTCGGCCTCGATCTGCCTTCGGATGCCCTCGAACAACTTGCCTGCAATGCTGAACGGCAGCGCCTTCTCGCATAAGCCGCGTATTTCGCTTTCAACCTGGGCGAGTCGATTGGCAGCCACGACGCGTCTCTTCTCCTGCTCGCGCATGGCCTCGCGCGACTCCGGCGCGACGTGGAAAGCAGCCTCGAAGCGCTTTCTGGCTTCGTCCAGTTGATCCTTGAAGCCATCCAGATCCACGCGCAGCGCATCTCGCTCCTGATGCTTGCGGCCCTGTTTGCTCTTCTCCCGCTTCAGCTCGCTCTGCTTGAAGTCCAGATCCTCGTCCGATATTTCGACGAAGCCCTTACGTTCTTCCTGCTTGATATAGACGATGTCGCTCGCCAGCCGGTTGATGTACTGGATGCCCAGCGCGGCTTCCAGGGACGACTTCAGGCGGACCTCCGAGTGGTCATCCGCCGCGATCTCCTGGATCTTCTCGCCGTCGAAGAAGAAGAACTGCGTGATGCCCGGCGGGATTGCCGCACGGATGAAGTCCTGCCAGATCTCCTGGTTCTGCACCGACACCCGCTTGCCATCACGTACGACCACCAGTCGCTCGCTCAGGTCGCGCGGCTTCGGCTCGCTTACCGCCCCCGCGGTCCAGGAACGCTTCACGATCAGCTCCGATCCGTCGTCCATCTCGATCACGATCTCGAAGGCCACATTCGCGTTGCCCTTCGCCTTCTCGCGTCGATTGATGTTGCGGAAGATGTCGTCGGCCTTGCCGCCATAAAGGCAGTACGTCACCGCCTCCATGATCGAGGTCTTGCCGGCTCCGTTCATGCCGCCGATCAGAAAGATGCTGCGGCCATCCTCGCCAATGGGGAACAGGATCTCGGTGGCGAACTGGAAGGACTTGTAGTTTTCGATGGTGAGTTTGCGGAATTTCATCAGGATTCCTCGGCAAGCGCCCAGATGCCATAGGGCGAGTCGTTACGCAGCGTGCCGTCCTGCGTCATGCGGTAGCGTTCCCACTTGGCGTTGTTCTGCCAGACGTATTCATTGGTCGCTTCACGCCATTCCATGTCACCTGGCAGCAGCTTGCCGTCGAGTTGCTGGCCCATCTCTTCGATGACCTCCGACACACGCGCGCTGCCGCCGAGTTTTCTGAGCGCCTGGATGATCTGCTCCCTCAGCACGATTTTGTCGGTTCTCGGCGCACGCGACCGCTTGCCACGTGGCTTGGGGCCGGTCGGCGTCGGTGTCTGTCCGAGCCTTGCCTTCAACTCCTTCGAGAGGCTGGCGAACTCATCGGCGAGCTGCGTCAGTGCCTGCGTTGCGGAAGCGTGGACGGCAAGCGAGGCCGCGAGGCGGGTTTTCTCCGCACGCAGTACATCCGGCACCGATACGCCCACCTTCTCGAGTCGTTCGATCGCCTTGGCAATCTCCCGAAGCTGCGCCTCACGCTCTGCAGAGTCAGTCTCGTCGGTGCCGGCATCGATTTCGTCGATCACCTCGCGGCACAGTTCCACCAGCAAGCCGGGGTCCTTGACGAAGCGCTCGATCTCGCTGCCGTCGCTCATGATTGCTGCTCCACCTCACGGGCCGGCCCGGTCTTCAAGATCTCACGAAGAGCGTCATACACACCGGTACGCCGCTCCTTGAATTCGTATTCGCGCACAGTCTCCAGCAGCTTCAGCACCTTGTCGGGGCTGACACCGTGCTGCTCGCACAGCTCGGTCAGCGGTCGGCTGTCGTCAGGTGACAGGTTCATGATTTCTTGCCTCGCTTGCCGTCGGTCAGTTGCTTCGCCAGCCGGTCGAAATCGCTATCGACATGCGACTGTTCCTCGAGCCGGCGCAGGTGGAACTGCTCGTACTCGCGCTCGGCCCGCAGCAGCGCCATGTCGTGCGAGATCTTGCCGGCATGAGTCAGGATGTCGCGATCATTGATGTTCAGGAACGCGTCGAGTTTCTTGATCCAGTCGCTCATGTACATCGGAATGCGCCGCATCGCCTGGCCTTCGGCAAAGATCAGATACTGCTCGGCCAGGTTGTTCAAGGCCCGCAGCTCGTCTTCCGTGAGGTAGTTCTTGGCAATGCCGACGTCCTGCTTGCGGACCTTGGCCCCGCGCCAGCTCGTGAGCCCCATGTTGGGCTTCTCCGCGTCGGCGCGCGCATGCACGATCTCGGCCGCGGTCTGGCCGGTAATCGCCCAGTGCATCTTGTTCTGCACCGTTTTGAAGAAGCTGAGGCTGATCTCCAACGTGGGGTCGTAGTCGATGCTGGTGGCGTAGATGTCGGTGATCTTCTGGTAGAACCGCCGCTCCGAGGTGCGGATGTCCTGGATGCGGCGCGTCAGCTCTTCGAAGTAGTCGAAGGGCTGCTGTGGGTTCTTCAGCCGCTCGTCGTCCAGCACAAAGCCCTTGACGATGTACTCCTTGAGCCGCTGCGTGGCCCAGATGCGGAACCGGGTCGCGACGTGGCTTTTCACCCGGTAGCCGACCGAGATGATCATGTCGAGGTTATAGTGGTCGAGCTGGCGTCGTACCGCCCGGCTGCCTTCCCGGCGAACTGTTAAGAATTTCTTAATGGTTGCCTCGGGTTGAAGCTCGCCCTCCTCGTACACGTTGCGGATGTGCATGCTGATATTGGGCACCGAGGTCTGAAACAGCTCGGCGATCAAGGCTTGCGACAGCCAGACGGTTTCCTCGGCCAGTCGCACGTCGATTTTGACGCGGCCGTCCTCGGCCTCATAGACGAGGAACTGTCCTTTGCCGGGGGCGGCGGGGTCGGAAATCAGCTCGCTCATGGCTGGACGGCGGCTTCGATGAGTTGCTCGACGCGGGTTTTGGCTTGCTCAAGCAGCTTTCTCGATTCCTGCTGTTTCACGAGACTTTCACGTAGCAAATCGCCGATGGCTCGCTGCTTGTCGAGGTCGAGCAGGGGAACGACAAAACGGTCGATGTCGCTTGGGTAAAGTTCGGCTTGGGCGCTGCCGCGTGCATGTTGTTGTGTCTGAAACTGCCCGACGATGGACTGGAAGACCAGGGCCATGTAGGCCGCGTCAATGCCGGGATGAAGTCGGAGAATATTGACGTGGTTGCTCGCCATGGCCGGGGCATCGCTCCAGGGCAATCGCACCTTCATGTCATAACCCCAAGCAGCTCGGCACGAAATTCGTCGATCGTCGCAGCCAGCATGCGCTTGGACTTGATGCTCGCCTTGCGCGTCGTGTTGAGCCGCAGCAGGTTCATCACAATGTGGCGAACGATGGCCAGGTTGTTGGCGGCATAGCCGCTGCGCACGCGTGACTGATCCTCGTTGAATTGCACATCCAGACACCAATGAAGCCGATTCTCGATCTCCCAGTGACTGCGTACGGCCCGAGCGATGCGCTCGGCGTCGGCGGGCAGGCTGGTGATGTAGAAGACGCGCTCGGTGCTGGTGTGATCGCCTACGGTGCGGATGCGCTCGACCACTACGAAGCTGGCCAGGTCCTGCCAGTCTTCGGACTTGTAGAGGCGATCGATCGCGGCGTAGGCGCGGCATCGGCGGACTTCGATGCGACCGTGGTCCTTGATCGTGGTCTCGTGGATCGAGCTCGGCGTCAGCGGCCCTCGCGGATCGATGTCGGCAAACAGGATCGAATCGTGCAGGTTCGGATGGTTCTCCTTCACGCACAGCACGTAATGCGCGCCGCGCTCGCGGATCGTGCGGGCGATCTTCGTCTGGGGGCACATCGCGTCGATCGTCACCACGCAGCCCTCGATCGCCAGCTTGGCGAGCAACTCGGGAATCGCGGTGATCTCATTCGACTTTTCGGCAGTTGCCGTCTGGCCGAGCACGACGCCCATGCCAGCCGCAAACGCGCTGACCAGGTGCAACGGACTGGCGTCGGTCTTGCCGTTGCCGCCCGAACGCCGGCTAGTCTTCCCGTCGATCGCCACGACCGTGTCTGCGGCCAGCGCCGGCACCACCATGCCTACCCAGCGCCGGAACGCGGACTCGAACTCGTCGGGCGCGATCATCCCGAACACTCGTCCGATCGTGTCGTGAGACGGGATGCCATGCTCAAGCTTCATGAAGCCTCGCAACCAGTCGATCTTGGCCTCGCCCCACAGTTCGATGTCGACGAAGTCGTCCACACCCGAGAGCACCGCGCACACCGCCACCGTCAGCAACTCGGCCAAGTCGTGGCGCGAGTGCCGCGCGCTGCGCGGGTCGGAAATAGAGACGAACACCTGCGTCAGCGGCATGACGTTTCCTGCCTTCATGGGATGCCCAAAAAGGTAGGAAACTACACAATTTATGACAATGTGAACAGGGGTCTCGCAAGGTCATGAAAGTTAACGAGTTATTGCGTTGGCTTATGCGAAGTCGGTGCGATTGCCCTGCGCCATCACCCCATCGAGTGCGCCAACGATTCCGCCCACCCAACGCCGGAAGACCGCTTCGAACTGCTTCGGGTCGAGCACGCGGAACACGCGCAGAAACGTGTCCTGCGAGGGAATGCCGTTCTGGAGCACGAGAAAGCGCCGCAGCCAGTCGGCCTTGAGCCGGCCCCAAAGGGCGATGTCTTCGAAGCTGTCGGCGTCCGAGAGCATGGCGCACACCGCGATCACCAGGATCTCCCGGAAGTCGTGGCGTGTGCCGTTGCTGGGCTGACGCGGATCTTCAAGCTCACTGAGTTTCTCCATCAGACTGACTCCCGCTCCACGCATTTCCGTCGCCCAAAAGACGAGAGTAGACGCGTTTTTGAGAGGGTCCACAAGATGGCTGCATAACCTGTTGAACGTTAACGACTTTTCTGGAGATTTTCAGGAAGTGCATGTCATTCGAGTGCGATGGCCCTGACCACCTTGTTGGGACGATTCTCCAGGGCTTCCTTCTCGTCCCAGATCTTGGCGAAGATCAGCTTGAAGATTTCGTTGAATTCATCCTTGCCGCTATCGGCCAGCACCAGTTCTTCAAGGTCCTGGATGATCTTCTTGAAGTTGAAGTCCTTCTTGAGCTGCAGCAGCGTCTTGCTGGCCTCCAGCACGTCCTTCGGTGCCTGGCCGCGCTTGGGAATGTCGAACAGCGTGTCGTCGAACTGGGCCGGGTAGGGGCGGTAGAGGATGATGCTGTCCTCACCGTTGGACCAGACCGCCACCGGCGCACCCTTGGCGTTCATGTAGCTTTTGAGCTGCTCGATGCCGTCCTTGCGCTTGGGCTTCTTGCACTCGACGATGATCTTCGGCGTCAGCTTGGTTGCATCGGTATAAACGATGATGTCGGCCGCCTTGGTGCCGATTTCGGTGCCGAACTGGACGCCCTTTTCTAGATCGATCTCGTCGGTCTGGTAGCCGTATTGGTGCATCAGCTTGTAGACCCAGAGCTGCCGGACAATCTCTTCGGGCGCCGATTTGCCGCCCTCGGCATAGACCTGAACTTCTTCGTTGCCGGTGGAGAAGGGGATGAGGCTCTTCAGGTAGTACTTGGTCTTGCCAGCATCCTTGCCGGTGCTTGCCGCCTTGGGATAGATCGTGAGGATGTCGTCGATGGACTTGCCGAGGTTCTCGAACTCGGTGAGCTCGAACTTGACGCCAGGTTCCTTGAAGATGCGGTCGATGAGTTCTTTGGTGTTCATGGATTCTCGGTTGCTGGAGCTGTCTTGTAGGCCTGGCGTCGTGCCATCGTGATCGCTGATTTCTTCTCGAACCAGCGTCGGGCAACCATTCAAACGGCGGTCCTTAGTGCTGATCGCCTTCTATTTGATGCTGATGCGTTACTTATGGGCGTTTCAACGGGTTGGTAGCGCTTGTCATCGGGATGTGAGAGGTCTGGTGCTCGCGTCCGCTGAGCGGTCGTTTATGGGCCCGAAGTGTACGGGAACAAGGAGGAGTAAGCGAGGTATGCCAGCGCGCTTCTGCTGTGCGTTACAGGAGCGAGATGACGTGCTGTGGTCGAACCTTGCAATACGGGTGGAGGTGGTTCGCGCCGCGAGTGCGCGCACGCTTTCACGCACAAGCCCATGGCATCGAAGCACGTCTGCGCGCTAGAATGCCGCTCTCTACTTTTTTGGCATAACCTGGAGCCCGACGCCATGCCTCGTAAATCCGCCCTCCATAAAGTCGCCGCTGGTGTCGTGCTGCTCGGCGGTGTCGCCCTGATGTCGGGCTGCGCCACCGAGCAATCGCGCACGCTGGAAGTCGCCAAGGTCGCCTCCGCCGGCACCACGTACAACGGCCCGCGCAGCCTCATCGCGGTGGGCAAGTTCGACAACCGCTCGAGCTTCATGCGCGGCATCTTCACCGACGGCGTCGATCGCCTCGGCAGCCAGGCCAAGACCATCCTGATCACCCACCTGCAGCAGACTGGCCGCTTCAACGTGCTCGACCGCGACAACATGCCGGAGATCAAGCAGGAGGCGGCGCTGGCCAAGTCGGCGCAGAACATCAAGGGCGCCACCTTCGTCATTACCGGCGACGTCACCGAGTTTGGCCGCAAGGAAACCGGCGACCGCCAGCTGTTCGGCATCCTCGGCCGCGGCAAGTCGCAGGTGGCCTATGCCAAGGTCAATCTCAACGTGGTCAACGTCGAGACCTCCGAGGTCGTCTACTCCACCCAGGGCGCCGGCGAATACAGCCTGGACAACCGCGAGGTCATCGGCTTTGGTGGCACCGCGAGCTACGACTCCACGCTCAACGGCAAGGTGCTCGACCTCGCCATGCGCGAGGCGGTGAACCGCCTGGTCGAAGGCATCGAGTCCGGCGCCTGGCAGCCGGGCCGCTGATTCCTCCGCCGCGGACCAAGACGATGAAGCGTTTTTCACTTGCACGGCTGGCGGCCGCTGTGCCGCTCGCCGCCACGCTGCTGCTCGCCGGCTGCGCCACCGGCCCGCAGCCGCTCTACTACTGGGGCGACTACCAGCCCACGCTCTACGGCCACTTCACCAAGGAGGTGGGACCGCAGGAGCAGATCGCCAGCCTCGAAGCCGGCCTGGAAAAGGCCCGCGCCGCCGGCAAGCCGGTGCCGCCCGGATACAACGCCCACCTCGGCCTGCTCTACGCCGAAGGCGAACAGACCGACCAGATGCTGAAGTACTTCGAGGCCGAGAAGACGCTCTACCCCGAGAGCGCGTCCTACATGGACTTCCTGCTCGCCAAGTTCAAGCGCGCGCAATGAGGCGAACGACGATGCGATTCCGAATCCCCTCCCTCCGCCTTTCGCGCGCCGGCCTCGCCGCTGCCGCGGCTGCGGCGCTCCTGGCCACCGGCTGCGCCACGCCCACGCCCTACGACTACAGCGCTTTCAAGCAGAGCCGCCCGACCTCGATCCTGGTTCTGCCGCCGCTCAACAGTTCGCCCGATGTGGCCGCCACCTACAGCATGCTGGCGCAGGTCACCCAGCCGCTGGCGGAATCCGGCTATTACGTGCTCCCGGTCAGCCTGGTGGACGAGACTTTCCGTCAGAACGGGCTGCACAACCCGGGTGAGATGCACGAGGTCGGGGTACAAAAGCTGCACGAGATATTCGGCGCCGACGCCGCGCTCTACATCGACATCAAGCAGTACGGCACCAGCTACGCCGTGCTGTCGAGCGAGAGCCGCGTCACCGCCGAGGCCAGGCTCATCGACCTGCGCAACGAGCAACTGCTGTGGCAGGGCCAGGCCACCGCCTCCAGCGCCGAAGGTCGCAGCTCGAGCGGCGGGCTGGTCGGGCTGCTCGTCCAGGCCGTGGTCGCCCAGATCGTCGAGAGCGTGACCAACCAGTCGCATCCCATCGCCGCTATCACCAGCACCCGGCTGCTGGCGGCGGGGCGGCCGAACGGCATCCTGTACGGGCCGCGTTCGCCGAATTACCAGAAGGACGGCACGGCTGGGCGCTGACTCAAGGAGGACTGATGCGTGCGGCTTTCGAACAAGACCAGATGTCTAGGAGGCCGAGTGAAGCCTTCCGCGAGGCTGCGCTCGAATCTTGGGCGCATCACTTGGGCACCGGCCTGCATGTGACCCGCGCCGAGGCGGATGCCTGGCTGGCTGCGTTGGAAGCCGGCAATGACGTCGAGCCGTCTCGAGCCCACCGCTGATGCCTCGCCTGATCTGGTCGTCGACGAAATGAACCAACGGATCGCCGCACCGACCCAAGTCACCCAGGGGAGCAGGGTGCGCGTGCGCACGCCTTGATCAGTGTGCGGGCAAGTAGGCCAGGTCAAGGCGGCTGCTTGCAGCCAGCAGTCGCTTGTCGCGCGTCCAGAGCTTCGCGCCCGGTGTGAGTCGGGTCGCAGCCAGGAGACTTGCATCGACGTAGCCGATGCCGAGGCCGAAGAGCACGTGCGCCTCGATGAAGTGCAAAACCTCCTCATCCGTCGCGACCTGCGCTCTGGGCAGTTGGCTCATTGCGTCCAGGATGGCGCTGCGGTTTTTCAGGTTGCCGAGGGCGAGTTCTCCCACGACCGACGGGTGCGATAGCACTCGGCCGTGGTCGAGTAGCGCGCAGAGGTGTTCGTCGCCCGCGCGCAGGTGATCGATCCAGATCGAGGTGTCGACCAGGATCATGCTCAAGGCGCCGATTGGCGCCGCGGGACATCCCGGAGCTGCGGTTCGGAGCCGCCGAGCAGGCTGAGGCGTTTTGCGCTTTCGCGTTGTATCAGCGCGCGCAAGGCCTCGCGAACCAGCTGGGTCTTCTCCGTCATGCCGGTGAGGGCCTGTGCCTTGGCGAGCAAGTCGTCGTCGAGCGCGAGCGTGGTACGCATGGGAAACTCCTGAATGTGTGCATCGAATATAGCACCGGAAGATGCGTATTTTGATGCCTACTTGAGGCGCTGGAGCCATGCATACCGCGCCGGATCCTGTCGCAGCAGGAAGGCCTTCATCGCAGCTTTGCCAGCCTTGTCCGCCTGTCGGTAGATACTGCGCAGCTCATCGTCGATGCCTTGTGATTTCGCGCCGCGCTCTTCGGCCTTCGTGTACCAGGCATGGCCGAGATCGAAATGGCGAAGTTCCATGTGAAGTGCTCCGAGCAGGGTGCACGGGCGGTAGTTGTCGGGCTGCAGCGTGTGCGCTTCTGTACCGAGGGCGATCGCTTCCTCGCGACGATCGAGGTCGCGCATCGCGCCGCCGCGGGTCGTGAGGATGGCGGAGTGGAGTTTGCGGTCGCGGGTCCGGTCGGGCGAGAGCAGGTCCAGCAGTTCGACCGCCGATCGGGCCTGCTTGGCTTTGCGGTAGTGCTTGCAGGCGGTGAGCGCGACCCAGGCGTTTGCTGTTTTCCGGTAGTGATCGGCGTGAAAGTTCGCTTCGAGCAGGTGGCAGGCTTCCAGCAGGGCAGGGCTTGTGTAAGGCTTCCCTTCCTCCGTGTAAAGCCACGCGAAATCCTCTTCGCGCAAGCGCTTGCCGGCTTCGAGCTGCTCGAAGATCGCGGTGAGCCGTGGTGGCAGTTCGTCCACATCGCAGTGGATGCGATACATCTCGCAGTGCTTCTTGCGCGCCTGATAGACCGGGTCGTTTTCGCGTGCGATACGCGCATTCTCGTGGGCGATGTGCGCAAGCAAGGCTCGCTCGATGGCGCAGGCGGTGGCCTTGTAAGACGCAAGATCGATGCGCCCCAGTGAATAGTCGTGAAGTGTGTTTAACCGGGGAAGCTGGAGCGGAGACAGCGCGTCGGTCGTCAGCGGTACGCCTCGATAGAGTGCAGCGAGGATTTCGCTCAACGGTGCCGACAGCGCGTCGGCGAGATCGCTGAGGTGAAAATGCGCAGCGATTTCCTGCTTGGTCGGTGGTGTCGCGCCGCCGCCATGCCGCGCCTCGTACCTGGCTTTTGCGGCTGCGAGGTTGCGCTCCTGCTGAGCCAGAAGCGCTTTGCGACGTTCCTGCTGTGCGCGCAGCACGGCCTCAGTTTCCGCACGCACGCGCTGCGCCCGGGCCTCAGCGCTCTCCGAGGCCCGGGCGCGACTCGTAGCGTGATTGGCTCGGTGTTTTCTGCGTGCGCTAACGTAGGTCGCCTTTTCGGCGTCAAGCCTTGCCCTAGCGGCCCGTTGCTCGGCGATCTTTGTCTGGTCCAACGTGGAAAAGTACGCGTCGGTTGTGATGTCGCCCACGGCGAGCCGGTGTAGCCTGTCAAGTCTTTGCTGCTTCAGGTACTGCAACGCGAGCAGACTCAGTGGCTTGCCCGCGTTTAACTTCGCCAACAGATCGCTCAGTCGGGTGCCGGGAATGCAGGCGGACTCGATGTGGCCGAGGCCGTACTGGATGGCAAGATCGTGAGCGGATTCGGGCATGGCTGCATGTCAGCGGGTTGGGTCCGGGATTATGAGCTTGCCACGCCGCCTGCTCCAGCATCCGTTTTGAGTTTCCGCCTACCCTGCCAGCGCCCGCGCATGATGCCGCAGATGATCCTCGATAAAGCTCGCGATGAAGTAGTAGCTGTGGTCGTAGCCCGGCTGCAGGCGTAGCGTCAGCGGGTGGCCGGCGGCTTCAGCGGCTGCGCGCAGGGCCTCGGGCTTGAGCTGTTCGGCGAGGAAGCCGTCCGCTTCGCCCTGGTCGACCAGCAGCGGCAGGCGCTCGGTGGCTTGCGCGATCAGCTCGCAGGTGTCCCACTCGCGCCACTGCGCGCGGTCTTCGCCGAGAAAACGCGTGAAGGCCTTTTCGCCCCAGGGGCAGTTCATCGGATTGACGATCGGCGCGAACGCCGACACCGAGCGGTAGCGCCCCGAGTTGCGCAACGCGCACACCAGCGCGCCGTGGCCGCCCATGGAGTGGCCGCTGATGCCGCGGCGGTCGGAGGCGGGGAAGTTGGCCTCGATCAGCGCGGGGAGTTCATCGACCACGTAGTCGTGCATGCGGTAGTGCTGCGACCACGGGGCCTGCGTGGCATTGACGTAGAAGCCGGCGCCGTGGCCGAAATCCCAGGCGCCGTCGGGGTCGCCCGGTACGTCGGCGCCGCGCGGGCTGGTGTCGGGGGCGACGATGATCAGGCCGAGCTCGGCCGCCATGCGCTGCGCTCCGGCCTTCTGCATGAAGTTCTCGTCGGTGCAGGTGAGCCCGGACAGCCAGTACAGCACCGGCAGGCGGACGCCGGGTTGCTCGGCCTGGGGTGGCAGGTAGACCGCGAACACCATGTCGCAGCCGAGGACGTTCGAGTGATGGCGGACGCGCTGGTGCCAGCCGCCGAAGCTCTTCTGGGTGCTGAGAATTTCCAGGCTCATCGCCGTGTCTCCGGGCAAGGTGGGGTCGGAAGGGGGCGCGTGGCCGGACTCACAGGAGCACGACCGCGCGGCGCGGCTGCAGTCAGATCAGAAATGAATCACCGTACGGATGCTCTTGCCCTCGTGCATCAAATCGAACGCCTGGTTGATGTCCTCGAGCGGCATGTTGTGGGTGATGAAGGTGTCGAGCGGGATCTCGCCCTTCTGCGCCTTCTGCACGTAGCTCGGCAGTTCGGTGCGGCCCTTGACGCCGCCGAAGGCGCTGCCGCGCCACACACGCCCGGTGACGAGCTGGAACGGACGGGTGCTGATCTCCTGCCCCGCGCCGGCCACGCCGATGATGGTCGATTCGCCCCAGCCCTTGTGGCAGCACTCGAGCGCGGCGCGCATCAGCTTGACGTTGCCGACGCACTCGAAGGAGTAATCCACGCCGCCATCGGTCAGCTCGACGATCACGTCCTGGATCGGCTTGTCGTAGTCCTTCGGATTGACGAAGTCGGTCGCGCCGAGCTCGCGGGCGATGTCGAACTTGGCGGGGTTGATGTCGACCGCGATGATGCGCCCGGCCTTGGCCATCTTCGCGCCGATGATCGCGGCCAGGCCGATGCCGCCGAGGCCGAAGATGGCGACCGTCGCGCCTTCTTCCACCTTGGCGGTGTTGAGCACCGCGCCGATGCCGGTGGTGACGCCGCAGCCGAGCAGGCAGACCTTGTCGAGCGGCGCCTCCTTGTCGATCTTGGCGAGCGAGATCTCGGGCACGACGGTGTATTCCGAGAAGGTCGAGGTGCCCATGTAGTGGTAGATCGGCTGGCCCTGGTAGGAGAAGCGGGTGGTGCCGTCGGGCATCAGGCCCTTGCCCTGGGTGGCGCGCACCGCCTGGCACAGGTTGGTCTTGCCCGACTTGCAGAACTTGCACTCGCGGCATTCGGCCGTGTACAGCGGGATCACGTGGTCGCCGACCTCGAGCGAGGTCACGCCTTCGCCCACCGCCTCGACGATGCCGCCACCCTCGTGGCCGAGGATGGACGGGAAGATGCCCTCGGGGTCGTCGCCCGACAGCGTGAAGGCGTCGGTGTGGCACACGCCGGTGGCGACGATGCGCACCAGCACCTCGCCCTTCTTCGGCGGCTCGACATCCACTTCGACGATCTGCAGGGGCTGGTTGGGGCCGAAGGCCACGGCGGCGCGCGATTTGATGGTCATGGTGCGGATCCTGGAGGCAAGCGGGCGCACGGCCCGCGACCCTGAAAGTATCCGTATGCGGCTAAATCCGATAAATGGATAATTTCAGATTTCAGTCTTCCTAATGCTGGAATAATCGGCCATCCCCTTTTCCGTCTTGTCAGGAGTATCCAATTCTGAACCGCCTGGAAATGCTGCGCATCTTCTGCACCGCCGCCGAGTCGCGCAACTTCAAGGAAGCCGCCACCCGCCTGGGCGTGTCGCCGCAGGCGGTCACGCGCGCGGTGAAGGAGCTGGAGGACCACGTCGGCGAGCTGCTCTTCCACCGCAACACCCGCCACAACCGCATCACCGAATTCGGCGAACAGCTCGCGGCGCGCGCGCGCCACAGCCTGCAGGGCGTGGATGCGGTTTTCCAGCGTGCCGAGCAGGCGCGCGCCAGCGAACTCGCCGGCCTGGTGCGCATCACCGCGCCGCGCGCGCTCGGCCGCCACGGGCTGATGCGGGTGCTCGGCGAGCTGTGCGCGCAGCATCCGGGGCTGCAGCTCGACCTGCGCTCCTCCGACCAGTTCGCCGACGTGGTCGACGAGCAGATCGACATCGGCATCCGCGTCGGCGTGCTGCGCGACAGCCGCTTCGTCGCGCGCGCGGTGTCGAGCGTGTCCTTCCACATCGTCGCCGCGCCCGAGCTGCTTGCGCGCTGCGGCGCGCCGCAGACGCTGCAGGATCTGGCCGAGCGGCCCACCACGGTGGCCATCGACCCCAACACCGGACGACCCTGGGCGTGGTTCCTGGCCGGTGGCCAGCAGTGGCTGCCGCGCGCGCCGACCTTTGCCACCGACGACACCGGCGCCGAGGCCGAGGCGGTGCTCGCCGGCGTCGGCTTCGGCCAGCTCACCGCCTACCTCGCCGCGCCGCACCTGCGCACGGGGCGGCTGGTCGAGGTCCTGCCCGAGCTCGCGCCCGAGCCGTGGAGCCTGTCGGTGTACCGCCCGCAGCGCGGCCCGGTGGCGGCGCGGATACGGCTGGTGTTCGACCGGCTGGTGGAGTACTTCGGCGAGGGCGGGCGGTTTCCGTAGGATGCGCGCCGGACAAGGTCCATGCGCAAACCCGGGCTATACTGCAGTCAGGTGTAATACAGGAGATTACTCATGGCTACGACCCCGGTTTCGGTTCGTCTTGATGAACCCCTCAAGGCACGCGTGCGCAGCCTGGCCGATCAGCGCCGCCGCCCGGTGCACTGGTTGATGCGCGAGGCTATCGAGCAGTACGTGACGCGTGAGGAGCAGCGCGAGGCCTTCCGCCAGGAAGCGCTCGACGCCTGGGAGCATTTTCAGAGCACTGGCCTGCATGTGACCGGCGCCGAGGCGGATGCCTGGCTGGCCGAACTCGAGGCCGGTAACGACGTCGAGCCACCCCGAGCGCATATCTGATGCCTCGCCTGGTCTGGTCGGAACCGGCGCTGGCCAATGTCCAGCGCTTGTATCGTTTTCTGGTGACGAAGAACCCTGCCGCAGCCCAACGCGCGGTGAGGGCGATTCGTGAGGGCGTGAGCATCCTGGCGGGTCATCCGCAGGTGGGGCGGGTGGTCGAGGATATGGAGGAAGCGTTCCGCGACTGGCCGATACAGTTCGGTGATTCTGGTTATGTGGTTCGCTACCGATTCGATGGCGACCAGGTCACGATATTGACAGTCAGGCATCAGAGGGAAGCCGGGTTCTAGACGACGGGGTGCACGCGCCGTCCGTCACTCGCCGACCCGGCGACAGCATGCGGGTCGCGTCGGTGGAAGGCGAGGATGGCGCGAGGTCGGCAGCTGCGGTCGGTGGTGCAGTCCTTGATGCCTTCGGGGACTGGTCTATATCAATCGGAGATCGCCATGAACCTTGAAATCGGCTCTTACGAGGCCAAGACAAAACTGGCCGAGCTGCTCCGCGGCGTGCAGGCGGGCAATCGCTACACGATTACCTTGCGTGGCGAGCCGGTTGCCGACTTGGTGCCGGCTGAAGGCAGCAAGCAAGCGGATGCCGCGGCGGCCGTGGACGCGATGCGCCAGTTCATGCGCGCCGCGACGCGCGTCCCCGGTGCCGATCTCAAGGTGCTGATCAACGAGGGGCGAGCCTGAGCTTCGTGCTCGATGACTCGGTCGCGATGTGCTGGCTGCTCGCGCGATGGCAAGCCTGCCGATGTCGCTTACGCCGAGACCGTGCTCGATACGTGCTGCCGACGCCGTCCCGCCGCCCAGCTCAGCCCGCCACCTTCGCCCGCGCCGCGTGCAGCTTCCTGTAGCTGTCGATCAGCCGCTGGTGCCGATCCAGCCCTTCGAGCTTGATGCTCGTCGGCGTCAGGCCGTGGAAGCGCACGCTGCCGTCCACCGAGCCCAGCACCGCATCCATGCGCGCGTTGCCGAACATGCGGCGGAAGTTGGCGACGTAGTCGTCCAGTTCCATATCGTCGTCCAGCACCACCTCCAGCACCACGTTCAGGGCCTGGTAGAACAGCACGCGCTCGACCGTGTTCTCGTTGTATTGCAGCAAGGCCTCGACGCGCTCCTTCGCCTCCTCGAACTGCTGCAGGGCGAGGTGGATCAGCAGCTTCAGTTCCCCAATCGTGAGCTGGCCCCACACCGTGTTCTCGTCGAACTCGATGCCGATCAGCGTGATGATGTCGGTGTAGTCGTCGAGCTCGCTCTCTTCCAGGCGATCGAGCAAGGCCTCCAGGGCGTCGTCGTCGAGGCGGTGCAGGTTCAGGATGTCCTCGCGGAAGCGTAGCGCCTTGTTGGTGTTGTCCCAGACCAGGTCTTCCACCGGATAGACCTCGGAATAACCCGGCACCAGGATGCGGCAGGCGATGGCGCCGAGCTGGTCGTGCACCGCCATGTAGGCCTCCTTGCCCATGTCCGCGAGGATGCCGAAGAGGGTCGCGGCCTCATCGGCGTTGGAGTTCTCGCCGTGGCCGGAGAAGTCCCACTCGACGAATTCGTGATCGGCGCGCGCGCTGAAGAAGCGCCACGACACCACGCCGCTGGAATCGATGAAGTGCTCGACGTAGTTGTGCGGGTCGGTGACGACGGCCGTCTCGAAGGTCGGCGTCGGCAGGTCGTTCAGGCCCTCGAAGCTGCGCCCCTGCAGCAGTTCGGTCAGGCTGCGCTCGAGCGCCACCTCCATGCTCGGGTGCGCGCCGAACGACACGAACACGCCGCCCGTGCGCGGGTTCATCAGGGTGACGCACATCACCGGATACACCCCGCCCAGCGACGCATCCTTCACCAGCACCGGAAAGCCCTGGCGCTCCAGTTCCTCGATGCCGGCGACGATGCCGGGATACCTCGCCAGCACCTCGGCCGGCACGTCGGGCAGCGCGATCTCGCCCTCGATGATCTCGCGCTTCACCGCGCGCTCGAAGATCTCCGAAAGGCACTGCACCTGCGCCTCGGCCAGCGTGTTGCCCGCGCTCATGCCGTTGCTGAGGAAGAGGTTGTCGGTGAGGTTGGTCGGGAAATACACCACCGCGCCGTCGGACTGGCGCACATAGGGCAGCGCGCAGATGCCGCGCTCGGTGTTGCCGGAGTTGGCGTCGTACAGATGCGAGGCGCGCAGCTCGCCCTCGGGGTCGTAGATCGGCAGGCAGTAGTCGTCGAGCAGCCCGGCCGGCAGCGCGTCCTTGCGGCCGGGCTTGAACCAGCGCTCGTTCGGGTAATGCACGAAGGGCGCGTTGGCGATGTCCTCGCCCCAGAACTGGTCGTTGTAGAAGTGGTTGAAATTGAGCCGCTCGATGTATTCGCCCAGGGCAGACGCCAGCGCGCTCTCCTTGGTCGCGCCCTTGCCGTTGGTGAAGCACATCGGCGAATGCGCATCGCGGATGTGCAGCGACCACACGTTGGGCACCAGATTGCGCCACGACGCGATCTCGATCTTGATGCCCAGGTCCGCCAGCACCTTCGACATGTTGGCGATCGTCTGCTCCAGCGGCAGATCCTTGCCGAGGATGTAGGTGTGGGCGTCCGGATCCGGATTCAGCGTCAGCAGCGCCTGGGCGTCGGCGTCCAGGTTCTCCACCTCTTCGATCACGAACTCCGGCCCGGTCTGCACCACCTTCTTCACGGTGCAGCGCTCGATCGAGCGCAGGATGCCCTGGCGGTCCTTGTCGGAGATGTCGGCCGGCAGCTCGATCTGGATCTTGAAGATCTGCTTGTAGCGGTTCTCCGGATCGACGATGTTGTTCTGCGACAGGCGGATGTTGTCGGTGGAGATGTTGCGCGTTTCGCAGTACAGCTTCACGAAGTAGGCCGCGCACAGCGCCGACGAAGCCAGGAAGTAATCGAACGGACCGGGCGCCGAGCCGTCGCCCTTGTAGCGGATGGGCTGATCGGCGATGACCGCGAAGTCGTCGAACTTGGCTTCGAGACGAAGCTTGTCGAGGAAGTTGACCTTGATTTCCATGGGGGGAGGCTGGAGCGGTGCGCTGAGTGAAGTGGGCGCGATTATCGCTGGTTTCCGGGGGGGAGAAGGATGGGACCGTTAAGTTAGGGGGCTGACTGCTGGAGCGGGATGGGCAGTCGTGTTGGATGTTGCTGCGTGTGGGCAGCCTGCGCGTAGGGGCGCGGCTGGAGCTATCGAGCAGTTCGGCGGGCGGCCATCAACGACGCAATTGATCGTGTCTGCATGATGCTTGACGCTTGTTTCCGGCGATCAGCGGCCAGCGGCCAGCCAAGCGCCTGCGCTACATCGGCGCTTTGCACCGCATGGCGCTTGCCGCGTGTCCTCAGTGCCTTGGCCAGTTCCAGATCGCGGGGACATCCCGCGCGTGGTGCAGGACCCGCGCAACGATGATCCCATCGTCCTCGACGAAATAGAACAGAACGTAGGGCGTCGACGTCGGCCAACTGCGCAGGCCGACTGCCAGTTCGTCCCGAGTCCGGCCCATTTTCGGCTGCAAGAGCAGCGTTCGCGAATCGGCCTGGATCTGATCGAGTAAGCGGTCGGCGGCCTCGACGCTGTCTTCGGCGACGAAAAGCCAAGCCTCGAGCAAATCGTTTTCCGCACTGGCGGAATGACGAACCTTGCTCACGCCGTCGCTACGCCGGTCGCCGAGCAGCCAGCGTTGCCCGGCCGCGTTGCTTGATTTCGTTCATGTCGAGCTCGCGCACCCGGCCCGCCTCGATGTCGGCGACGCCTTGGGCGATGTCGGCTTTCAGGCTGGCCAGGTTCGCCGCCTGGACGCCCTGGTAGGCCTCGAACAATCGCAATGCTTCGCGGATGACTTCACTCGCGGAGCTGTAGAGACCAGACTCCACGTGCTGGCGGACCCGGTTTTCCAGCTCCGGGGGTAAGGAGACGTTGAGGGACATGGCGTGCTCCAGGTGATGTCAATTAATGGCATAGTTTGCCACTAAACCGGCTGCTGTGCGCCTGGAGGCATCTTGCCGCTGCCTCGATGGACCCCACTTTGTTCTCCTGGCCGCTGCGCTAAGTACCGCCATGATCCAAGGGCTTGCGTGGCGATCACGCCCCGCAGTTCCCACAACGGCGTGATGCAGACAAGGCAATGCACCGCCAAAGTCAGCGATAATGCATTTATCATTAAGTCCGGCCGAGACCAACGAGATCCTTCAACTCACCCAGTGCCTGGCCGCATGATCGCGGGAAAGGCCGCACACGGAGTCAGCATGCAACCCGGCGCGATTCAACTGATGAAGGACCGATTCGACGCCCTCAGTCAGCGTACGCCTGAAGAGAGCGTCGAGTTCTGGTTCGCCCGCGACCTCATGGAGCCACTCGGATACACGCGCTGGGAGAACTTTCAGACCGCGATCCGTCGAGCGATGGAGTCCTGTGAAACAACGGGTTACCCGGTTGACGATCATTTTCGTGGCGTCACGAAAATGATCGAGATCGGCAAGGGCGGCCAGCGGCCGGTCGAAGACTTCATGCTGACCCGCTACGCCTGCTATCTCGTCGCGCAGAACGGCGATCCGCGTAAGGAACCGATCGCCTTCGCGCAGAGCTACTTCGCCATCCAGACGCGCAAGCAGGAGCTGATCGAAGACCGCATGCGCCTGCAAGCCCGGCTGGATGCCCGCGAGCGCCTGCGTGAATCCGAGAAGACGCTGTCCCAGAACATCTACGAACGCGGCGTTGACGATGCAGGCTTCGGCCGCATCCGTTCCAGGGGCGACGCCGCGCTCTTCGGCGGCCATACCACTCAGGCCATGAAGGACCGGTTCGGCATCATCAAGACTCGTCCGCTGGCCGACTTCCTGCCCACGCTGACCATTGCGGCGAAGAACCTCGCCACCGAAATCACCAATCACAACGTCAGCCAGGACAACCTGCAGGGTGAGCACGCCATCACCCGCGAGCACGTGCAGAACAACGAAAGCGTGCGCGACATGCTGGGCCAGCGTGGCATCAAGCCGGAACAACTGCCGCGGGAGGAAGACATCAAGAAGTTGGAACGCCGCGTTAAGGCCGAAGAGAAGAAGCTCGTCCAGCAGTCCGGCACCCTGCCGCCCCCGAAGGAATAAGCCGCCCCTCACTCCCCGATCGGCGTCCCCTTCTGCGTTGATACAAGAATGATCGCGTCCGTCGGCGCCAGCAGGCCGCACTCCTCGCCCGCCAGCGCCGCGCCACCTGCCTCACCGCATCTCGAACGCCTCGCACCTGAAGCTCAGTCGCCGTCCCCACAGCCGCGCCAGCCCGGCCTTGAGCTGGTCGCCGAAGCCGCGCGGGCCGCAGAACCAGACTTCCGCGCGCTGGCCGTCGGTGCCCGTGGCGGCGAGGCGCTCGGGGGTCAGGTCGTCGCCGGCGGCGCGGTCGTGGATGTGCAGGCTCACGCTCGGTAGCTCGGCGCACAGGCTGCGCAGGCGTTCGACGAAGGGGTCGTGCGCTACGCCGCGGGTGCTGTAGTGCAGCTCCACCGCCGGGGCCGTGGCGGGGTCGGCGCGCAGGGCGTCGAGCCAGGCCAGGAAGGGGGTGACGCCGATGCCGCCGGCGATCCAGATCTGGCGCGCCTTGCGGTCCTGGCGACCGAGCACGAAGCGGCCGTAGGGGCCTTCGATGGTGACCGCCTGGCCGACTGCGACGCGGCTGGCGAGCTGGCGGGTGTAGTCGCCCAGGGCCTTGATCTGGAAGGTGAGGCTGCGGTCGCCGTGGTCGGCGCTGGCGATGGTGAAGGGGTGCGCGCCCTCGAAGCGCTCGAGGCCGACGAAGGCGAACTGCCCGGCCTGGTGGCCGCGCCAGGCGCCGTCGAGCCGGCAGACGATCTCGGTGACGTCGGGGGCGGGCGAGGACACGGCGGTGACCACGCCCTGCACCTTGCGGTCGCGACCGATGCGGCCGGTGAGCGCGACCACCGAGGCCACGGTGCCGGCGGCGAGCAGCAGCGCGAGGACGAAGCCGACAGGCTGCGTCCAGTAGTCGGGCGGCGCCAGCACGGCGGCGTGGAAGGCGAGCAGCAGGTAGAACACCGGCATCGCGCGGTGCAGGTGGCGCCAGAACTTGTAGGGGAAGCGCTTCCACAGGCTGAGCACGACCATGGCCAGCACGAGGTAGATGGCGAATTCGCCGAGCTCCTCGCCGGCGTCGCGCAGCATCTCGTACAGACCGCCGAATTCGTCGTGTTCCGGCCGCCCGGCCTTGCCGTAGAGCGACTTGATGACGTCGTCCGACATCTCGATCAGCCAGTGCAGCGCGGCGAACACCGCGGCGAGGATGCCGGCCCACTTGTGCAGGCGGAAGATGCGGTCCATGCCGCCGAGCGGGCGCTCGAGCACGGTCGGGCGGGTGGCGAGCACCATCGCCAGCGACATCAGGCCGATGGCGAGCAGGCCGCTGAAGTAGAGGCCCTGTTCGCGGACGAGCCAGGGCAGGGAGGCGGTGCCGCCGTCGAGGGCGGCGACGTTGAGCCCCCAGGCCGCGGCGATCACGGCGATGAAGGCGGCGAGCGTGGGCAGGGTGGAGAGGGCGGGGATCATGGCGTGGGCTCCCGGCGGTGGCGGGTGGAAGGCGAGAGGCGTGAGGTGTGAGGCGTGAGGTGTGAGGCGTGAGGCGAAGGCGGAAGGCGAGGGCGAGGTTGGGCGAAAAAGCGCATTGGGGGCGGTGTGGCGGCCACGCGGCAAAAAGGGAGCCGGCGCTTGTGCCGGCCCCCTTGCGCGGTGCTTACTTGCTGCGCTTGACCTCGGTCTTGAGGACGTCGCCGGTGACCGGATCGACATCCAGCTCCACGCGCTGCCCTTGCGGGTCGGTGGCCTTGACCTCGTACTTGTTCTTCTCGCGCTCGATCTCGCGGAAGTCGGTGTAGCCGGCGGCTTCGAGCTTGGTCTGCACGTCCTTGATGCTCAGCCAGTTGGACTGGGCGGCGGGGGCGGTCGCGGTGGCAGGGGTGGCGGCGGGGGCTGCGTTCTGGGCGAACGCGGGGGCGATGGCGGCGCCGGCGCCGATGATTCCGCCCGTGAGGGCCAGGGTGGCGATGAGGGTGGTGGCACGCATGATGGCATCTCCTTGCTTGGGTGGCGGTCCTGTCTTGACCGTGATGCCATGCTGCGCCCCGCTGCCTGAATCGATGCTGAAGGTGCCGTTCACCGGGCGTTCATCTTTGCCGCGACGGCGAACGGGCGGATTGTGGCGATTGAAGTTGCAGTTTTGAGCGTCGGCGTGGGCGTGGGTGCGGTGGCGGCGGCCGCCGCCGCTTCAGCCCGGCAGGCGCCGGTAGCGCGCCAGGCGCACGTCCACCGTCATCGTCAGTGCGGTGAGCGCCGCGGCGCGGGCGCGGCCTTCGGCGGTGGCGCGATAGAGGTGCGGCGTCATCGCCAGCAGGTCGGCGATGGGGCCGGCGCCGTCGACGTGGATCTGGAAGCGCAGGCTGTCGGTGCCGAGGTGCTCGAAGCCGGGCGGCGCCTGGCGTGCAGCAGGGCGTTCGGGTTTGAGCGTGGGGTAGATGACCTCGCGCAGTTCGCGCAGGTGATCGGGGCCGGCGTCGACCTGCAGCAGCGCGCCGCCGCGGCGCAGTACGCGGGCAAATTCCGCGTAGACCGGGAAGCCGAACATGCACAGCACGCGGTCGAGCGTGGCCGGCAGCACCGGCAGGCCGGCGTTGCTGCCGACGATCCAGGTGGTGCACGGGGCGGCGCTGGCGCCGGCCTGGCTGCGGGCGTCGTGAAGGTCCCGCTTCGCCGCCGCCTGCACCGCCCATTTCGAGATGTCGAGCCCGGCGAGCGCGAGTGGACGCGCTTCGGCCGCTGCCGCGGCGGCGAGTTGGCGCAGGTAGTAGCCCTCGCCGCAGCCGGCGTCGAGGCAGGTGAGCGTGCGGCCCGGCACGGCGTCGGCGAGCACCGCCTGCGCCACCGCGTCGGCGATCGGCTGGTAGTGCCCGGCCTCGAGGAAGCACCGGCGCGCGGCGACCATCTCCTTGCTGTCGCCGGGGTCGAGCGAACGCTTGTTCTGCACCGGCAGCAGGTTCACGTAGCCCTGGGCGGCGATGTCGAAGCAGTGGCCGTTCGCGCAGCGCAGGCTGCTGCCCTGGCGCTGCAGCGCCGCGCCGTCGAGCGGGCAGGCGAGGGCGGTGAAGGGGCGGGCGGTGAAGGGGCGGACGCTCACTTGGCCGCGTCGGCCGGGTTGCGCAACATCACCAGCAGCATCTTGAAGGGTTCGAGCGGGTTGATCGCGTGCGGCACGTTGGCCGGCATCAGCAGGGTCTCGCCGGCGGCCAGGGCGTGGTGCTCGCCGCCGACCACGATGTCGGCGCGGCCTTCGACGCCGATGACCAGCGCGTCGAACGGCGCGGTGTGCTCGCTCAGCCCCTCGCCGGCGTCGAAGGCGAACAGCGTGACGCTGCCGCCGGTGTTTTTCACCAGCATGCGGCTGACCACGGCCTTGTCCTGGAACTGCAGCATCTGCGCGAGGTTCTCGACGCGCGGCGGAGTGTCGGTGAGACGGTTTCCGGTGCTCATTGGGGCTCCTTGTTGATCGTCAGCGAATCGCAAGCATGATTGCCCGCTTGGCCGGCGCTGTCCATGATGGAGGGCAAAGGTGTGCTGATCCTCCGCGGGCGATGGCTGCTGGCGTGTCGGTTGGCGTGTGGAGGGATGGGCGATGCAGGAAGCAAAGTGCGGCGAGGACGGGCTGCTGCGCCAGTTGATGCAGCCGGGCGTGTTGCCCGGCTCGGCGGGGGGCGTGAGCTTGATCGAGACCCATATCTCGTGGGTGTTGCTGGCGGGCGAGCATGCGTGGAAGCTGAAGAAACCGCTCGATCTGGGCTTCCTGGATTTCAGCACGCTGGAACGCCGCCGCGAGGCCTGCGAGGCGGAGCTGCGCCTGAACCGGCGCACGGTGCCGGAGCTGTACGAGGCGGTGGTGCCGGTGTGGCAAACCGTGGCGGGGGTGCGCGTCGGCGACCCGCCCGGCGTGGCGACGGGCGACCTGGCGAAAGCGGGGGCGCGTGGCGAGCGTGGCGCCGCAGGCTCTGCCGTCGAGGCTGAGGATGATCGGGAGACCGCCGGGGCCGATTCCGGGACGGATCGCACGGACACGACCGAGGCCGCTCCCGCTGGACGCCTGGACGCGACCCCGCTCGACTACCTGGTGCGCATGCGCCGTTTCGACCAGTCCGCACTGTTCGATGCGCGGCTCGCGGCCGGGCAGCTCGAGCCGGCGCTGTTCGACCGCCTCGCCCGCCACGTCGCCGCCTTCCACGAGGACGCGGCGGTGGCGCAGCCAGGCGACGGCTTTGGCGACGCGGCGGCGGTGATGGCGCCGGTGCGGCAGAACTTCGCGCAGATCCGCGAGCGGGTTTTCGATGTGGCGCTGCTGTCCGAACTCGCGCGCATCGAGGCCTGGGCCGAGGCGCGCTTTGCCGCGCTGGCGCCGGTGTTCGACGCCCGCCTGGCGGCGGGGCGGGTGCGCGAGTGCCATGGCGACCTGCACCTGGGCAACCTGATCGTGCTCGACGGCGAGCCGCGCCTCTTCGACGCGATCGAATTCAGCGCCGCGCTGCGCTGGACCGACGTCGTCGCCGACATCGCCTTTCTGGTCATGGACCTGCAGGCGCGCGGGCGCATGGACCTGGCCAGCCGCTTCCTCGACGCCTGGTTGGCGCGCAGCGGCGACTACGCCGGCCTGCAGTTGCTGCCCTGGTACCTGAGCTACCGCGCGATGGTGCGCGCCAAGGTCGCGGCGATCCGGGCCGGGCAGGTGGAGGGCGGGGCGCGCGCCGACAGCCTCGCCGAATGCGCGCGCTATCTCGCGCTGGCCGCGGCGCAGATGCAGCCGCCCGCGCCCGCGCTGCTGATCGCCAGCGGGCTGTCGGGCGCGGGCAAGACCAGCCAGTCGCAGCCGCTGGTGGAGGGCTGCGGGGTGATCCGCGTGCGCGCCGATGTCGAGCGCAAGCGCCTGTTCGGGCTCGATGCGGACGCGCGCAGCGGCTCGACGCTCGGCGGCGGGCTGTATTCGGCCGAGGCGAGCGCACGCACCTATGCACGTCTGGCGGAGCTGGCGCGCGCGGTGGTCGAGGCCGGGTACCCGGTGCTGGTCGACGCGACCTTCCTCAAGCGTTCGCAGCGCTTGGCCTTTGCCGAGTTGGCCGCGACGCTCGGCGTGCCGTTCGCGATCCTTGCCTTCGATGCGCCGGTCGAGACCCTGCGCGCTCGCGTGCGCCAGCGGGCCGAGGTGGGTACGGACGCTTCCGAGGCCGACGTCGCGGTGCTGGAAACGCAACTTCGCGCGCGCGAACCGTTCGAAGAGGAGGAACTCGCCTGCGTCGTGCCGATCGATACTGCCTCGGCGCCGGATTGGCGCCGCCTGTTGCCGGTGCTCGCGCGCTTGTGGCCGGGGGCGGCAACGGGGGAGTAAATGGATACTCAGCAGCGCGGCAAGCAATGAGCGCTCGGGCCGAGCCTGGCGAAGCCCGGGCGGCGCCAGCGCCCCTCGACACTCGGGGCGGGCGATGTGATTCATTGATTGCCGCATCAACACCAGACTTCAGGATTCGATGGATACCTTGACTCACGCGCTCTCGGGCGCCCTCGTTGGCCGCGTGCTCGCGGGGCGGCGTGCGCCTGGCGCCGCGGCTGCCGCCGGCGGTGCGTCCGGCACCGGGTTCGGCGCATCTGCGGCCGCCCGCCCGGCCGTGCCCGTGTGGCAGATGGTCGCCGCCGGCACCGTGGCCGCGATCTTCCCCGATCTCGACTTCGTGCTCGGCTGGATCTCCGAGCTCACCTACCTGCGCGGCCACCGCGGCGTCACCCACTCGCTGATCCTGCTGCCGCTGTGGGGCCTGCTGATCGCCTGGCTGCTGGCGCGCTTCTGGCAGCGCGGCGGGCGGGTGGCCGCGGGCTGGCGCAGCTTCTACCCGGTGGTGTGCGCGGCGATCTTCGTGCACATCCTCGGCGACCTGATCACCCAGTTCGGCACCATGATCCTGGCGCCGTTCTCGGACCAGCGCTTCGGCTGGGGCACCACCTTCATCATCGACCTGCCCTTCACCGGCATCATCCTCGCCGGCCTGCTGGCGAGCGCGCTGTGGCGCAGCAGCCGGGTGCCGGCGACGACCGCGCTGGTGCTGCTCGCCGGCTGGGTGGGCGTGCAGGCGACGGGCCGCGCCGAAGCGATCGACGCCGCGCGCGCCTATGCGGCCGCGAACGGCATCGAGGCGGTCGAGGTCGACGCCGCGCCGCGTCCGGCCTCGCCCTTCAACTGGACCGCGATCGTGTTCGACGGCGAGCGCTACCACTACGCCCACATCAACACCCGGCGCAGCGAACCGCTAGTGGCGACCGACGACGACAACTTCATCCGCCGCTTCTCCGCGCCTTATATGCCGGTGGCGATGGCGCAGTGGGAGGTGCGCGAGCGCTTCGGCAAGGGCAGCACGCGCGCGCTCGCCGAGCAGGTGTGGAACGCCGAGGACTTCGCCTTCTATCGCTGGTTCGCGATGTTCCCGGTGCTCGACCATGCCGCCGAGGGTGCGGACGGCCAGCGCTGCGCCAGCTTCAAGGACCTGCGCTTCCTGACGCCCGGCCGCGACCGCCAGCCCTTCGTGTATGGCCTGTGCGATGCTGCCGGTGCCTGGCGCCTGTTCGAACGCGAGGCCGGCGGCCTGCGCTGGATCGATCCGCGATGACGACGCCGACGGACGACACGCGCAATCCAGGCCCAGACCCTGCGCCGCAGCCGGAATCGGATGCGGCCGGCGTGCGACCTGCTGCGAACGGCATCGGAACCGACACGCACAGCGTGCTTGAGCATGTGGGAGCTGCCACTGTGGAAGCGGCCACTGTTGGAGCGGGCACTGTTGGAGCGGGCACTGTGGGAGCGGGCTTGCCCGCGAACGGCGCGCCCGAAACCGCCGAGCCTCCCCCCAAGCCCCCGCGCTGGCGGCGCTGGGCGGTCGAGATCGCCATCTTCGTCGCCGTCTTCTTCGCCATCCAGGCCTGGATGGCGCGCGACGTGCCCGCCGGCCCCGCCCCGGATTTCACCACCGTCGCCGCCGACGGCCGCGCGCTCAGCCTCGCCGAGTGGCGCGCCGCGCATCCCGGCGAGGCGGTGGGCGTGTATTTCTGGGCCGACTGGTGCCCGATCTGCACCGCGCAGCAGGGTACGATCGACGCTGTGCAGTCGGACTACCCGGTGCTCACCGTCGCCATGCAGTCGGGCGACGCAGCGGCGGTGGCGGCGGTGCTCGCCGAACGCGGACTCGACTGGACCACCGCCATCGACGCCGACGGCGGCATCGCCCAGGCCTACGGGCTGCGCGGCGTGCCAGCCTTCGTCGTCGTGGACCCGGCCGGCGAGATCCGCTCGGTGTCGCTCGGCTACACCACGGGCTGGGGGCTGCGGGCAAGGTTGTGGTGGGCGGGTGTCCAGATCTGAGTGTTGTTGTCTTTGACAACATCTTTTTATGTTGTCAATATGTCCAACATGAAAGCGATTTCCTTGATTCGCCGTCGGGTCGTTCTTGCGCCGGATGCCTTTGCCGAGATCGCGGTGTGGCGGGTACCTGAGCCGGTGCCGCCTTCCGAACATCCGTTCAAGTACCGCCTGGCCTACGTGGTTGGCGGCGAGTGTGTCCTGCGTTACGACAACGAGCGCGGCAAGGGCGATCACCGACATTACGGCAACGAGGAGTCGGATTACGTCTTTTCCGATCCGGATCAACTCACCCGCGACTTCGGAGCGGACATTGCGAGGTGGAACCATGAACACGGTCGTTCTTGAAGTACGCAGCCTGGCCGACGCCTTGGCGGACGCCGCGCACGCGATGAAAACCGGGCGCGGCGACGCCCAGGCGCGGATCGCCTTCGCCTCGCCCGAGTTGCTCTGGAAGGTATTGAGCGCCAAGCGCTGGGAATTGCTGAAGGCGCTGTGTGCTGCAGGCCCGGTGTCGATCCGGGAGGCGGCGCGCCGGGTCGGGCGTGACGTCAAGGCGGTGCATGGCGACGTCATTGCCTTGCTCGATGCCGGCGTGCTGTCGCGAACTGAAGATGGCCGGATCGAGTTTCCGTTCGATGCGGTGAAGGTCGAGTTTCTGCTGCAGGCGGCCTGAGGAGCAAACAGCATGGGCGCACCCGGATTGATCGCAGCCTTCACTGCCGGCGCGGCCACGCTCGCGGGCGGGCGGGCGCTGGTGCATTGGGGGATCCGCAAGGGCCTGGCGGCGCCGCGGGTGGCGCATCACACCGACCCCGGCGCGCTCGGACTGGCGTTCGAGACCGTGCGCATCGGCACCGAGAACGGCAAGTCGCTGCATGCGTGGTTCATTCCCGCGCCGGGGCGCGCCGCTGTTGCCGATGCGGATGCGGCGACCGCCTCAGCTCGAAAGGAGGCGGACGTTTCGCACGCGCTCGCGCCGGCGGTGGTGGTGATGCACGGCTGGGGCGGCAACGCGGCGCTGATGCTGCCGCTTGCGCGCCCGCTGCACGAGGCCGGCTACGCGACGCTGTTCGTCGATGCGCGCTGCCATGGCGCGAGCGACGACGACACGTTCGCCTCGCTGCCGCGCTTTGCCGAGGACACCGAGCACGCCTTCGCGTGGCTCTCCGCGCGCGAGGGTGTCGACCCGGCACGCATCGCACTGCTCGGCCATTCGGTCGGCGCCGGCGCGGTGCTGTTCGCGGCTTCGCGCACGCCGCAGGTGGCGGCGGTGGTCAGCGTGGCGGCGTTCTCGCACCCGGCGGCGATGATGCGGCGCTGGCTGGCGGCCAAGCACATCCCCGAGAAGCCGATCGGGCGCTACATCCTCGACTACGTGCAGAAGACCATCGGCTACCGCTTCGACGACATCGCCCCGGTCGCCACCATCGCGCGCATCCGCCGTCCGGTGCTGCTGGTGCACGGCGCGGACGACGAGGTGGTGCCGATCGACGAGGCCATGCAGATCTACGCCATGCGCGGCGACACCCCGGTCGAGCTGATGACGCTGTCCGGCGACCACGAATCCTTCGCCGACCTCGAGCACCACATGGGGCGGCTGGTGGCGTTCCTCGATCGAGAAATCAATGGGGTCAGACTCGATTGATCCGCGATTGATCCGCCAAATCAATCGAGTCTGACCCCATTGATCTTCGGGCGTCAGGCGTGGTGCGGCGTCTCCGTGCTGGTCGCGGGGCGCACTGGTTTGTAGAATCGGGGCTCCTTCCCATCGTCCGGGTCGCGCGCCGCGCGCATCTCGGCCGGAAAAACAAGCACACAACGGAGACGCTTCCCATGCAGAAACGCCGCTTCACCGCCCTCATCGCCGGCCTCGCCGCCTCGGCCGCGCTCGGCTTCTCGATGCCGGCCACGGCCCAGCAGTACAAGGACGAATACAAGCTCTCCACCGTGCTCGGCGAAGCCTTCCCGTGGGGCTGGGGTGCCAAGCGCTGGGCCGATCTGGTCGCCGAGAAGACCGAAGGCCGGATCAAGATCAAGGTTTATCCGGGTACTTCGCTGGTATCCGGCGACCAGACCAAGGAATTCACCGCGCTGCGCCAGGGCATCATCGACATGGCGGTGGGCTCGACCATCAACTGGTCGCCGCAGGTCAAGGAGCTCAACCTGTTCGCGCTGCCCTTCCTGATGCCTGACCACAAGGCGATCGACGCGCTGACGCAGGGCCGCGTCGGCACGAAGATGTTCGAGATCCTCGCCGAGCGCGACGTGGTGCCGCTGGCCTGGGGCGAGAACGGTTTCCGCGAGGTCTCCAACTCGAAGAAGCCGATCCGCACGCCCGACGACGTCAAGGGCATGAAGATGCGCGTGGTGGGCTCGCCGCTCTTCCTCGCCACCTTCAACGCGCTCGGCGCCAACCCCACGCAGATGAGCTGGGCCGACGCCCAGCCGGCGATGGCGACCGGCGCGGTCGACGGCCAGGAGAACCCGCTCGCCGTGTTCAACGCCGCCAAGCTGCACACCGTGGGGCAGAAGAACCTGACCCTGTGGGGCTACGTGGCCGACCCGCTGATCTTCGTGGTCAACAAGAACGTGTGGAATTCCTGGTCCGAAGCCGACCGCAAGGCGGTGCAGGAAGCCGCGCAGCAGGCCGCCACCGAGGAGATCGCTCGCGCCCGCGCCGGCATCTCGGCGGGTGACGACGCGCTGCTGAAGGAGATCGAGGCCAATGGCGTGGCCGTGGTGCGCCTGACCGACGCCGAGCGCGAGGCCTTCCGCACCGCCACCGCCGGCGTGTACAAGGAATGGGCCGAGAAGATCGGTGGCGATCTGGTCAAGCAGGCCGAGGAAGACATCGCCAAGCGCTGACCCTGGACTGTGTCCGGCGCTGCCCTCGCGAGCGGTGCCGGGTGCTTTCTGTGGCCGATGCAGGTTCGTTTTCGCGGGCAAGCCCGCTCCCACGGTGCCGCGTGCGCCGCTCAGCCGTGTGGGAGCGGGCTTGCCCGCGAATGTTTTTAACCGTAATCAGTTGACCCAATCCGCCAGGCGCAATTGCGCCCACGGATGACGCGTTCCATGACCCCCGAAATCCCAGATCCCGCACCCGCCGAGCACCCGCACTACACGATCGAGCAGATCCTCTCCGGCATCGTCATGGGTCTGATCGTGCTGATCACCTTCGGCAACGTGCTGGCGCGCTACTTCACCTCGCAGTCCTTCGCCGCGACCGAGGAGTTCTCGATCTCGCTGCTGATCGTGCTGTCCTTTCTCGGCTCGTCGGCGGCGTTTGCCTTCGATCGCCACATCCGGGTCGATTTCTTCGTGCGCAAGCTGCCGCCGGCTCTGCAGGCCTTCGCCGACTGGCTGTCCTTCGCCGTCACCGCGAGCCTGTTCGCCTTCATCGCCTTCTACGCGGGATGGCTGACCTGGGATCAGTACCGCTTCGAGGAGACGTCCCCGGCGCTCGGCGTGCCGCAGTGGTGGTACACGGTGTGGATGCCGGTGCTGGCGGTGGCGTTGGTGCTGCGCCTGGTGATCACACGTCTGCGGAGGCGCACATGAGCGCTCGCGCACAGCAGCCCGAAGGCAAGCGCTCATCGCGCTCGAGAGGGGCGCTTGGCGACGGGAGGGCCGTCCAGTGACCGGCAGCGTTCTCATCGGCCTCTTCCTGCTCGCGCTGGTCGCGGGCATGCCGCTCGCCACTGGCCTTGGCGTGGCGAGCATCGCGGTGCTGGCGATGGCGGGCTTCGACCAGCTTGCAGTGCCGACCAACATCTACGCCGGCATCGCCAAGTATCCGCTGCTGGCGATCCCGATGTTCATCCTCGCCGGCATGATCTTCGAGCGCTCCGGGGTGGCGATCCGCCTGGTGCGCTTCGTCACCGCGATCGTCGGCGAATGGACCGGCTCGCTCGCGGTGGTGGCGGTGCTGGTGTCGATGCTGCTCGGCGGCATCTCGGGCTCCGGCCCGGCCGATGCGGCGGCGGTGGCGGCGGTGATGCTGCCGTCGATGATCGCGCGCGGCTATCCGAAGGGCTTCTCGGCGGGCCTGATCGCCGCCTCGGGCTCGACCGCGATCGTCATCCCGCCCTCGGTGGCCTTCATCGTCTATAGCGTGATGGTGCCGGCGGCGACCGTGCCGGCGCTGTTCGCGGCGGGGGTTTTCCCGGGCATGATCGCCGCGCTCTGCCTGCTGGTGCCGGCGATCATCATCAGCCGCAAGTACGGGTTCGGCCGCGACTACAGGGCCGCGCGCCCGCCGTTGGGCAAAACCTTCATCGACGCGATCTGGGGGTTGCTGGCGCCGGTGATCATCCTTGGCGGCCTGCGCACCGGCATCTTCACGCCTACCGAGGCGGCAGTGGTGGCGGTGGCCTACGGCATCTTCGTCGGCATGGTCATCTACCGCAGCATCAGCGTCAAAGGTCTGTTCCGCGTGCTGGTCGACGCGGGCGAGTTGTCGGCGGTGGTGCTGATGATCATCGGCATCGCCTCGGTGTTCGCTTGGGCGGGCAACACGCTCGGCATCTTCGACGCCGCCGCCAAGGCGCTGGTCGGCCTGCATTCAAGCGAATGGCTGATGCTGCTGTCGATCAACCTGCTGCTGCTGGCCGCCGGGATGTTCCTCGACGCGATCTCGATCTTCCTGATCCTGCTGCCGCTGCTGGTGCCGATCGCGGTGGCGATGGGCTGGGACCTGGTGTGGTTCGGCGTGATGATGACGATCAACCTCGCCATCGGCCAATTCACCCCGCCGATGGCGATCTCGCTGATGATCACCTCGCGCATCGCCGGCATCGGCATGGAGGAGACCTTCAAGTGGGTGATCTGGCTGGTGCTGGCGATGGCCGCCGGGCTGGCGCTGATGATCGTGTTCCCGCAGATCGCGCTGTGGCTGCCGGGGAGGCTGGGTTACCTCTAAGAACCAAAATCAATGGGGTCAGACTCGATTGATCGATCAATCGAGTCTGACCCCATTGATTTTTCGGCGGCTGGTGCAGGGGGCGCAGGTGGTCTAGCCTGGCTGATCGAGCAGGTCGTTGATGGCGATCTGGATGCGCTGGGCGACGCGTGTGCGGTCGAGGCCCGGGTTGCGGATCGTGCGCAGCAACAAGCCTTCGAACAGGCTGGCGAGGACCTCGACCATCTCGCCGACCGCCGCGGGCGTGTCGTCGTGGCCGGTGCTGCGGCGGATCTCGCCGATCGTGATCGCGAGTTCGCGGCGGCAGGTGGCGTCGGCCTCGCGGACGATCTGCGCGATGTGCGGGTTGCGCGCTGCTTCGGCGACGATCTCGAGCTTGAGCGCGGCGCCCGCCTGGTCGAGCTGGTCGAAGACCCCCTCGGCGGCGCGTTCGATCAGCGCCGCACGCACGTTGCAGGCGGCGCGCAGCTCGGCGGTGAGTGTCAGCAGGCTCTCGAGGTCCTGCGCGACGATCGCGGCGATGATCGCTTCCTTGTTCTCGAAGTAGTGGTAGATGTGGCCGGGGCTCATACTGGCCGTCTTCGAGATCAGCGCGATGCTGGCGCCATGAAAGCCGTGCTCGCGAAAGCACTGCGCCGCGGCGTTGAGGATCTGCTGGCGGCGCGCGGCGGCGCGCGAGGCGTCGTGGTGGTGCTGGGGCGTCTGTTCCGTGGTCTGCATGTCTTGCTGGTGGCGTGCGGAGGCCTGTTGTGGAACGGCCGGCGCATCGGAAGGTCACTGAATTTCTTGCCATGCAACAAACCCTAACATAGAATGAGCGTTCGATCTAGAATAACCATTCTAATGAGCGGGATGTCGGGCAGCGACCAACAGTTGCACGCCGATACCGCCGCTTATCGCGTTCACGAGGCTCCAATGAAGACCCCTTCCCGACCCCTGATCCGATCTGCAGTCGCGGTGGCCGCGAGTGCCCTGCTCCTTGCTGCCTGCACTGGCGGCAAGGAACAGGGCGCCGCACCGGGTGCCGGGGCGCCGCCTCAGGCCCCCGCCGTTACCGTGATGACTGTCGCCACGGCTTCGGTGCCCATGGTGACCGAGCTGCCCGGGCGCACCACGCCGTACCTGATCGCCGAACTGCGCCCGCAGGTCACCGGCATCGTCACCGAGCGTGCCTTCAACGAGGGCAGCGAGGTCAAGGCCGGGCAGGTGCTGTACCGCATCGACCCGGCGCCTTACCAGGCTGCCTACGACAGCGCCAAGGCGGCGCTCGCACGTGCCGAGGCCAACGCCCAGGTGGCGCGCATCAAGGCCGAGCGCCATGCCGGTCTGGTGAAGATCGAGGCGGTCAGCAAGCAGGCCAACGATGACGCCCAGGCCGCGCTCAAGCAGGCACAGGCCGAGGTCGCGGCCGCCAGGGCGGCGCTCGACAAGGCGAAGATCGACCTCGACTACACCCGCCTGAAGTCACCGATCGCCGGCCGCATCGGGCGCTCGGCGGTCACCGCCGGCGCGCTCGTGACCGCCAACCAGGCGCAGGCGCTCGCCACCGTGCAGCAGCTCGACCCGATCTACGTCGACCTCACCCAGTCCAGCGCAGACATGCTTCGCATGCGCAGCGAGATCGCCGCCGGCCGCCTGCAGGCGAGCACGAAGGGCGAGGTGCCGGTGAAGCTGATTCTCGAGGACGGCAGCGAGTACGCTGCCGAAGGCCGCCTGGCCTTGTCGGAGGTGACGGTGGACGAAGGCACCGGCAGCGTCACCCTGCGCGCGAAGTTCTCCAACGCCGACGGCGTACTGCTGCCCGGCATGTACGTGCGCGCCCGCCTGCCGCAGGGTACGCGCAGCGACGCGATCCTGGTGCCGCATAAGGCGCTCAGCCGCGATCCGCTCGGCAATGCGCTGGTGATGGCGGTCGACGCCGAGAGCAAGGTGGTCGCGCGGCCGGTGCAGGTCGCGCAGTCGCTCGGCGAGCACTGGGTGGTCACCGGCGGCGTGAAGGCCGGCGAGCGCATCATCGTCGAGGGGCTGCAGAAGGTCCGCCCGGGCGCCACCGTGAAGGCCGAGGAAGCGGGCGCCGCGCCCGCAGCCCCTGCCGCCGCGGCGCAGTGAGGTAGCCGACCATGGCCCGTTTCTTCATCGACCGACCCATCTTCGCGTGGGTCATCGCCATCGTCATCATGCTGGCGGGCGCGCTGTCCATCCAGCAGCTGCCGGTGTCCCAGTACCCGTCGATCGCGCCGCCCGCGATCGTCATCAACGCCAAGTACCCCGGCGCCTCCGCCAAGGCGGTGGAAGACTCGGTGACGCAGATCATCGAGCAGAAGCTCACCGGCCTCGACGGCCTGCTGTACATGAAGTCGACCAGCGACGCCTACGGCAACGCATCGACCACGCTGACCTTCTCCGCCGACACCGACCCCGACATCGCCCAGGTGCAGGTGCAGAACAAGATGCAGACCGCGCTGCCGCTGTTGCCGCAGGCGGTGCAGCAGCAGGGGGTGACGGTCGCCAAGTCGGCGATGAACTTCCTGATGGTGGTCGGCTTCGTGTCCGCGGACAACTCGATGACCGGCACCGACCTGTCCGACTTCCTGGTGTCCTCGGTGCAGGACCCGTTGTCGCGCGTCGATGGCGTGGGCGAGGTGCAGGTGTTCGGCGCGCAGTACGCGATGCGCGTGTGGATGGACCCGGCCAAGCTCACCAACTACCGCCTCACCCCGGGTGACGTGCGCACGGCGCTGATGGCGCAGAACACCCAGGTCTCGGCCGGCCAGCTCGGCGGCACGCCGGCGCTGCCCGGCCAGGGCTTCACCGCCACCATCACCGCCCAGAGCCGTCTGCAGACCGTGCAGGAGTTCGAGGACATCCTGCTGCGCAGCAGCACGCAGGGTGGCGAGGTGCGCCTGAAAGACGTCGCGCGCATCGAGATCGGCGCCGAGAACTACGGCACCGTCGCCCGCTTCAACGGCCAGCCGGCCGCGGGTGTCGGCGTGCGCCTGGCCTCGGGCGCCAACGCGCTCGACACCGCCACCGCGGTGCGCGCCAGGCTCGACGAGATGAAGCGCTACTTCCCCGAAGGCGTGGAGTACGTGGTGCCCTACGACACCACGCCCTTCGTCAAGATCTCGATCGAGTCGGTGGTGATGACGCTGATCGAGGCGGTGGTGCTCGTCTTCCTGGTGATGTACCTGTTCCTGCAGAACTTCCGCGCCACCCTGATCCCCACCATGGCGATCCCGGTGGTGCTGCTCGGCACCTTCGGCCTGATGGCCGCCTTCGGCTTCTCGATCAACACGCTGACCATGTTCGGCATGGTGCTGGCGATCGGCCTGCTGGTGGATGACGCCATCGTGGTGGTCGAGAACGTCGAGCGCGTGATGACCGAGGAGGGCCTGCCGCCCAAGGAAGCGACCAAGCGCTCGATGGATCAGATCACCAGCGCGCTGATCGGCATCGGCCTGGTGCTGTCGGCGGTGTTCGTGCCGATGGCCTTCTTCGGCGGCTCGACCGGCGTCATCTACCGCCAGTTCTCGATCACCATCGTGTCGGCCATGGCGCTGTCGGTGCTGGTGGCCATCGTGTTCACCCCGGCCCTGTGCGCGAGCATCCTGAAGCCGGTGGAAAAGGGCCACGAGCACGGCGAAGGCGGCCTGTTCGGCAAGTTCTTCCACTGGTTCAACGTCAGGTTCGAGCGCAGCACCCGCAGCTACGAGTCGGCGGTGGGCGGCATCCTCAAGCGCAGCCTGCGCTTCCTCGCCATCTACCTCGCCATCGTCGCCGTGCTCGGCCTGCTCTTCGTGCGCATGCCGACCTCCTTCCTGCCCGAGGAAGACCAGGGCGTGATGTTCAACCAGATCGCGCTGCCTGCCGGCGCCACCCAGGAGCGCACGCTCGAGGTGCTGGAGAAGGTCGAGAAGCACTTCCTCGAGAACGAGAAGGACACCGTGCGCGCGATCTTCACCGTCGCCGGCTTCAGCTTCGGCGGCAGCGGCCAGCACATGGGCATCGGCTTCGTGAACCTGAAGCACTGGGACGAGCGCACGGCCCCCGGCCAGGACGTCAAGTCGATCGCCGGGCGTGCGATGGGCGCGTTCTCGCAGATCCGCGAGGCCATGGTGTTCGCCTTCGTGCCGCCGGCGGTGATCGAGCTCGGCACCTCGGGTGGCTTCACCGTGCAGATGCAGGACCGCTCCGGCCTCGGCCACGAGGCCCTGCTGGCCGCGCGCAACCAGTTCCTCGGCATGGCGGCGCAGGACAAGCGCCTGGTCGGCGTGCGCCCCAACGGCCAGGAGGACATGCCGGAACTCAAGCTCGACATCGACCACGCCAAGGCCGGCGCGCTCGGGCTGTCGATCGCCGACATCAACGACACCTTGTCCACCGCCTGGGGCGGCAGCTACATCAACGACTTCCTCGACCGCGGCCGCATCAAGAAGGTGTATCTGCAGGGCGATGCGCCCGCGCGCATGACGCCCGAGGACCTCGACAAGTGGTACGTGCGCAACAAGGCCGGCGACATGGTGCCGTTCTCGGCCTTCGCCACCGCGCACTGGACCTACGGCTCGCCGCGCCTGGAGCGCTTCAACGGCCAGCCGTCGATGGAGATCCTCGGCCAGTC
>DITC01000053.1:0-694 GCA_002422685.1 Thauera sp. UBA6194
CCGAGCTTGCCGTAGGGGATCTCGATGCCGGTGAGTACGCGGATGAGCTGCTTCTCGCCGCCGGCGGGATAAAGCGCGGGCACGGCGACGATGCGCACCGGGCCTTCGATGGCGGCCGCGGCCGCCTGCATCGCCGCGATCGCCTCGGGCTTGTTGTCCTCGATGCCGACGACGAGCTCGCGGGCGCCGATGAGCTCGCGCAGGATCGTGGCCCCGGCCAGGATCTCGGCGCCGCGCTCGCGCATCAGGCGGTCGTCGCAGGTGATCCAGGGCTCGCATTCGGCGCCGTTGAGGATCAGGGTCTCGATGCCGGAGCCCTTGCCGAGCTTGACGTGGCTGGGGAAGGTGGCGCCGCCCAGACCGACGATGCCGCAGTCGCGCAGCCAGGCGAGCGCCTCGCTGCGGCTGGCTGCGCGGTGGTCGAAGGGGGTGCGCTCGATCCAGCGCTCCTCACCGTCGGGCTCGATGACCACGCAGCGCGTGTCGAGCCCGGAGGGATGGGCCATGGGGTGGTCGGCGATGTCGACCACGGTGCCGGATGTGGGCGCATGGACCGCGGTGCCGAGCGTGCCTTCGGCCTGGCCGATGCGCTCGCCCTTGAGCACTTTCTGGCCGATCTCGACGATGCACGCGGCGCCGGCGCGCGGGCTCTGGCGCAGCGGCACGATCAGGCGCGCGGGCAGGGGCGCGCGCC
>DITC01000053.1:768-34942 GCA_002422685.1 Thauera sp. UBA6194
AGCGGCGCCACCACGGTGTGCATCTGCTTGGCCGCGCCGACGATGGCGTCCACCGGACAGGCCTGGATGCAAAGCGTGCAGCCGATGCAGGTCTGCTCGTCGATGACGGCGACCGACTTCGGCTTCTCGACACCGTGCTCTTCCGAGAGCGGCTTGAACTCGCGCCCGAGCAGGTCGGCGAGCTTGCGCACGCCCTCCTCGCCGCCGGGCGGGCACTGGTTGATGTCGGCCTCGCCCTTGGCGATGGCCTCGGCGTAGGGCTTGCAGCCCGGGTAGCCGCACTGGCCGCACTGGGTCTGCGGCAGGATGGCGTCGATCTTCTCGACCAGCGGGTCGCCCTCGACCTTGAAGCGGATCGCGGCATAGCCGAGCGCGACGCCGAGCACGACGGCAATGCCGGTCATCACGAGGATTGCGGTGAGCATTCTGGCGGAGGGCCTTAGTTGATGCGGTCGAGGCCGGCGAAGCCCATGAACGCGAGGCTCATGAACCCGGCGGTGATCATTGCGATCGCGGTGCCCTTGAAGGGCAGCGGCACGTCGGCGCCGTCCAGGCGCTCGCGGATGCCGGCGAACAGCACCAGCGCGAGCGTGAAGCCGACCGAGGAGCCGAAGCCGAACAGCAGCGACTCGAGCAGGTTGTGCTTCATGCCGACGTTGAGCAGCGGCACGCCCAGCACCGCGCAGTTGGTGGTGATCAGCGGCAGATAGATGCCCAGTACCTGGTGCAGCAGCGGGCTGGTCTTCTGGATGACCAGCTCGGTGAGCTGGACGATGGCCGCGATGACGACGATGAAGGACAGCGTGCGCAAGTAGCCCAGGTCGAAGGGCTGCAGCAGGTAATGGTCGATGAGGTAGCTGGTGCCGGAGCCTAGCGTGAGCACGAAGGTCGTCGCCGCGCCCATGCCGATGGCGGTCTCGAGCTTTTTCGACACGCCCATGAACGGGCACAGCCCGAGGATGCGGACGAGTACGACGTTGTTCACCAGGACGGCGCCGATGACGACGAAGATGTAGCTGGTCATGTCCGCGCACTAAAGATGTTTGGGCCCGATTATCCTCTGCCGCGCAGGGGCGCTCAACCCTGATGCGCTAATAGGTTTATCAGTCGGCCTGCAGGTTGATGGCGGGGTGTTCGCGGGCGGGCGACGACGGGTGTCAGCGCCATTCCGGCGGTGGGGGCGCGAGGCTCGCGGTGTGCACCTGCCAGCTTCCGGCGCGGCGATCGGCGAAAAAATGGCGCAGGCTGAGCGCGATCGAGCGGAAGGCGATGTCGTCCCAGGGGATCTCGTCTTCGGTGAACAGCGCCACGTCGAGCGACTCCTCCCCCGCGCGGAAGTCGAGGTCGAGCAGGCGCGCCCGGTAGATGATGTGCACCTGGCTGATGTGGGGCACGTCGATCAAGGTGTACAGCGCGCCGACCTCGATGCGGGCGCAGGCCTCCTCTAGCGTCTCGCGCGCCGCGGCCTGGGCGGTGGTTTCCTCGTTCTCCATGAAGCCGGCGGGCAAGGTCCACTTGCCGTGGCGGGGCTCGATGGCGCGCCGGCACAGCAGCACCTTGTCTTCCCATTCGGCGAGGGCGCCGACCACGACCTTGGGGTTCTGGTAGTGGATCGTGCCGCAGTGCGCGCAGACGTGGCGTGGCAGCGTATCGCCGGGCGGAATGCGGAAGCTGACCGCAGCGCCGCAGCTGGAACAGTATTTCATGGGCGTGCTTGTGTGAGATTTTCGGCGATTCTAGCCCGCTTTCGCTTGCTTGCCCGCAGACGAAGGCACGAAGATGGCGGGCGATCAATCGCGCGCCCTGCGGCTGCCTCGTCGCCGGCACGAGAATTTCACGGATACCGCACATGCCTCAGCCGATCGACATGAAGCGCTTCGCGCAGCTCAAGAATGCAGGGGATCTGCCTTCTCCGCGCGGCGTCGCGCTCGCCATCATCCGCCTGACCCAGTCGAGCGACGTGTCGCTGGCCGAGCTGGGGCGCGTGATCAAGGGCGACCCGGCCTTCGTCGGCAGGCTGATCAAGACGGCCAACGGCATGGTCGCCGACGGGCGGCGGGCGGTGGTCTCGGTCCAGGACGCGCTGATGGTGCTCGGCCTGCCGGCGGTACGCAGCCTGGCGCTCGGTTTCTCCTTGCTGTCGAACTATCGCAAGGGGGCGTGCAAGGGCTTCGACTACGAACAGTTCTGGTCCTCGTCCCTGCTGATGGCGCTCGCCATGCAGACCCTGGCGCAGCGCGTGCGCGTGGTCGCGCCGGACGAGGCTTTCAGCCTCGGTCTGCTCGGGCGCATCGGCGAGCTGGCGCTCGCGACGCTCTACCCCGAGGCCTTCGGGCGCCTGCTCGGCGAGCTGCAGCGCAGCCCGGGCTTGCAGCAGGCGGCGCTGGAGGATCAGGCCTTCGCGATGAATCACCGCGAGCTCGGCGCCGCGATGCTCGCCGACTGGGGTATCCCCGAGGCGCTCGTGCAGCCGGTGCGCTTTTACGAACAACCCGAGCTTGCCGGCTTTGCCGAGCAGTCGCGCGAGGAAGGGCTCGTGCAGTGCCTGGTGCTGGCGCGCGCCATCGCCCGCTTCAGTATGGTGCCGGAGCAGGAGCACGCCAGCCTGCTGCCGCCCATGCTGCGCCTGTCGAGCCGGCTCGGATTTGCGCGTGCCGACTTCGTGAGCCTGTGCGAGCGCATCGGGCGGACCTGGCGCGAGTGGGGCAAGCTGCTGCACCTGAAGACCGGCGAACTGCCCGACTTCGATCGCCTGGCCGCAGCGAGTGAGGCCGCGCTGATCGAGGCCGCGCCCGCACATGGGGGCGCCAGCGCGGCCGCGTCTACCGACGGCCCGCCCCGGCGTGCGCTGCTGATGAGCCGGGACGGCGGGGAAGAGGCCGCGCTCGTGCAGCTGCGTGCCGGGCTGGTGCAGGCAGGGCTGGATAGCTTCGAAGCGCACGAGGCCGGGGCCGCGCTGGAGCAGGTGGTCGATCTGCAGCCGCAGGTCGCGGTGGTGGTGTGGTGTGCCGAGGGCGCGCGCTTCGTGCGCAGCCTGCGCGAGATGCGGCTGGGCCGCGGTGTCCATGTGCTTGCGGTCGTGAGTGACGACGAGGCGATGCTGGCCGCGGCGCTGGCGGCCGGGGCGGACGACTTTCTCGTCGCGCCGCTCACCGGGCTGCAGGTGTCGCTGCGCCTGCGTGGCAGCCTGCGTGCGCTCGAGCTCAAGGACGAGCTCGAGCGCGAGCGCGAGACCGCGCGTCATTTTGCGGCCGAAGCGGCGATCTGCAACCGCCGGCTGCATGAGGCCGCGCTGATCGATGTGCTCACCGGTCTGCCCAACCGCCGCCAGGCGACCGAGGCGATGCGCGCCGAGTGGGCCGGCGCGGTGCGTCATCGCCGGCCTTTGTCGGTGATCGTCGTCGATCTCGACGACTTCGGCTCCATCAATGGGCTTTACGGGCACGATGTGGGCGACATCGCGCTCAGACATGCCGCAGGCCTTTTGCGCGCCGCGCTGCGCCTGCAAGACCAGATCTACCGCACGGGCGGTGACGAGTTTTTCGTGCTCTGCCCGGACACCGCGCTCGATGGCGCCCTGCTCGTGGCCGAGCGCCTGCGCAACGCGCTGCAGGCCGACGATCTGGACACCGGCGGGCCGGTGCTCTCGCTCAGCGCAAGCGTTGGCGTGGCCGAGCGGGTGGCGGCGATGCAGGCGGTCGAAGAGCTCGCGCGTTGCGCCGAGACCGGCGCGCGGCTGGCCAAGCAGCGCGGGCGCAACCGGGTGGTCGCGCCGCAGCGCGAGGCGCCGGGCGCTGCGGGCCACGGGTGAGGAAAGCGGGCTTGTTGCCCGGAGGCGACACCTGTGGAGCCTCGATCGGCTCGGACTGTGACTTTGTAACTTGCCGTTGCTGAGAAACTACTTTAATTTGAAGCCGCTTTGTCCCTGTATGGGATAGGAAAACCATGGAGCGACCAGACTTTCAAGCCGAAATCCGCGAACTGAACCTCGCCTACCTGATGCTCGCGCAGCAGATGTTGCGCAGCGACCGGGCGACCGCGTTGTTCAGGCTCGGGATCAGCGACGAACTGGCCGACCTGATCGAATCCATGTCCGCAGCGAAGCTCGTCCGGATGGCCTCCGGGCAGACCTTGGTCCCGTGCTTTCGCTTCGACGACGTGCAACTGGCCCGGCTGATGTCCGGGGAGGGGCGCGATGCCACCAGCGCTGGCCTGCATGCCGCGATTCTCGCGGCGGGGCGGGCCGCCGGTGAGGCGCCATGAGGAGTGGGTGATGAAGAACAAGAGTGTCATCGCAGAAGCGGACGACGTTCGCCGTGCCGTGGAGATGGTGCAGCTGGGCGCGCGCATGCAGATGCTGGAAGTCGAGACGCGCCTGAGTCGCGAGAAGCTGCTCAAGATCTACAAGGAGGTGCGCGGCGTCTCGCCCCCCAAGGGCATGCTGCCGTTTTCCACCGACTGGTTCATGACCTGGCAGCCGAATGTTCACTGGTCGCTGTTCATGGGCTTCCATCGCTTCTTCACCGGACGCGCCGGCGTGCAGGGACTGGAGGCTACCCTCAAGGCCTACCACCTTTATCTCGACCACATCGAGAGCATGGTCGTGGAGCCGGTGCTGAGCCTCACGCGGGCGTGGACGCTGGTGCGCTTCTTCGACGCCGACATGCTGCAGTTGGCGGCCTGCACCAGCTGCGGCGGTCATTTCGTCGCCCACGCGCACGACCCGGTGCAAGGCTACGTGTGCGGGCTGTGCAACATGCCCTCGCGGGCGGGGTCCTCGCGCAAGAAGGTCGCCGCCGGGCGTGCGGTGGCGCGTACGCGCCAGACCGCGAGCGTCTGACCGGCTTTTTCGTCGCGGCGCGCAGCCGCGACCCCCGTCAAGGGCCGCGCTGGTGACAGGCGGCCTTTTTCGTATCTTGTGCGCGGCTTCCTGCGACCCGTCGTCCGCGCGCCGTGCATTTCGCACACCTGCGCTCCGACAGCGGTTCAAGTTCCGCCGTGGGCGGTCGTAAGATCCGGCAGATGCCGAGCCGTCCACCCGGGGCGCCGCGGCCGATTCCTGTGGAGTGAGCGGTGTTCCTGATCATTGGCTACGTCATCATCCTTCTTGCCTCGCTCGGCACCTATGCCGTGCACGGCAGCCTGGCCGCGCTGTGGGTGCCCATGGAGTACCTCGCGATCTTCGGCCTGATGATCGGCGGCTTCGTCGCCGGCAACGGCCCGAAAGCGCTCAAGAGCACGCTCGGTTCGCTGTCGCTGGCGGTCAAGGGCTCGAAGTACAACAAGGCGCTCTACGTCGATCTGCTCGCGCTGCTGTTCGAGATCCTCGCCAAGGTGCGCAAGGAAGGCCTGATGTCGATCGAGAACGATATCGAGAACCCCGACTCCAGCCCGATCTTCTCCAAGTATCCGAGCGTGGCGGCGGATCACCACGCGGTCGAGTTCATGACCGACTACCTGCGCATGATGGTGGGCGGCAACCTCAACGCCTTTGAGATCGAGAACCTGATGGACATGGAGATCGAGACCCACCACCAGGAGGCGCACACCGCGCCGCACGTAGTCTCCAAGGTCGCGGACGCGGTGCCGGCCTTCGGCATCGTGGTGGCGGTGATGGGCGTGGTGAACGTGATGGGCTCGGTCGGCCAGCCGCCGGCGGTGCTGGGCAAGATGATCGGCGGCGCGCTGGTTGGCACCTTCCTCGGTATTCTGGTCTCGTATGGTTTCGTGGCGCCGATCGCCAGCCAGCTCGAGCAGAAGGTCGAGGAGAGCGGCAAGATCTACCAGGTCATCAAGGTGGTGCTGCTGGCGAGCATGAACGGCTACGCGCCGCAGGTCGCGGTGGAGTTCGGCCGCAAGGTGCTGTACTCGACCGACCGCCCGGGCTTCTCCGAGCTCGAGCAGGAAATCAAGAACCGCAAGGGCTGAGCCGCATGTCCGTCTCTTGCCAAACCATTTGCCGCAGCGCGCCTGAGCGCACAGCCGGCCTGCCGGGGAGCGCGCGATGAGCGACGACACCCAGCAACCGATCGTCGTCAAGCGCATCAAGAAGGGCGGCGGCGGCCACCACGGCGGCGCGTGGAAGATCGCCTACGCGGACTTCGTGACCGCGATGATGGCCTTCTTCCTGCTGATGTGGCTGCTCGGCTCGACCGCTCAGGGCGACCTCGAGGGTATCGCCGACTACTTCCAGAACCCGCTCAAGCTGGCGATGGCGGGCGGCGAAGGCACCGGCGACAGCTCGAGCATCATCAAGGGCGGTGGCGAGGACCTGTCGCGCAAGGTCGGCCAGGTGCGGCGCGGCGACACGCCCAGCACGCGCGCGATCAACCTCGACGCCGCGCCCGCGCGCGTCAAGACCGAGGAGGAGACGGCGCGCGAGGCGGCGATCCGCAAGGATCGCGTGCAGCTGAACGACCTCAAGGGCAAGCTCGAGGCGATCATCGAGGCCAGCCCGTCGCTGCGCCAGTTCAAGAATCAGATCCTGCTCGACATCATCAAGGACGGCCTGCGCATTCAGCTCATCGACGAGCAGAACCGGCCGATGTTCACCACCTCGAGCGCGGATTTGCGCCCTTACACGCGTGAGCTGCTGCGCGAGATCGCGCGTGCGCTCAATGACGTCGACAACCGCATCAGCATGTCGGGCCACACCGACTCGACCCAGTATGCAGGGGGCGAGCGCGGCTTCTCGAACTGGGAGCTGTCGTCCGGCCGCGCCAACGCGGCGCGTCGCGAGCTCGTCGCCGGCGGCCTGGAGCCGGGCAAGATGGTGCGTGTGGTCGGGCTCGCCGACACCGAGCATCTGCTGCCGGACGAGCCGCTCGACCCATCGAACCGGCGCATCAGCATCGTCGTGCTCAACCGCGAGGCGGAAGAGGCGCTGCGCGGGCGCAGCGATCGGGTCGATGTCGAGCTCGAGCGCGGCTTCGATACCGGCGCCCTGCAGGGGATTCCGGGGCTGCCGCCTGGGCCGGGAACCCAATGACGCAGATGCTCAAGTTGGGCCGACCGTGGCCGATATCGCAAGCACAGGGTCGGCAGCGTCCGGCTCATCACTCCTCGCCGCGCAGAGAATCATGTCCGAACTGCTGAAGAACATCGACGCCCGCACCCGCCTCGCGGGGACGAACAAACTGGAAATCCTGCTCTTCACCCTCGGGGTGGATGCGCGCACCGGGCGCCGGGAGACCTTCGGCATCAACGTGTTCAAGGTGCGCGAGGTGATGCGCACGCCGGCGATCACCGCGGCGCCGGACATGCCCGACGCGGTGCAGGGCATGGTGAGCCTGCGCGGCGCGCTGGTCCCGGTGGTGGACCTGGGCAGCTACGTGGGCATCGGTGGCGACGCCGCGCGCGACATCATGATCGTCACCGAGTACAACGGCCACACCCAGGGCTTCCTGGTCGAGGCGGTGGACACGATCCTGCGCCTGGACTGGTCGCACATGCGCGTGCCGCCCGAGATGCTGACCGCGCGCATGGGCGGCCTGGTGACGGCGGTCACCGAGCTCGACGATGCGCGCCTGGTGATGATGCTCGACGTCGAGCGCGTGCTCTCGGAGACCTCGCATTACGACGACGACTTCATCTTCCGCGACATCGCGCCAGTCCCGGGCGGGGATGCGCACGTGGTCTATTTCGCCGACGACTCCTCGGTGGCGCGCAAGCAGATCACGCAGACGCTCGATGCGATGAACGTGCGCCATGTGGGCTCGGTCAATGGCCGCCAGGCCTGGGAAGAATTGCGCCGCGTGGCCGCGCATGCCGAGACCAGCGGGCGCAAGGTGCGCGACATCGTCAGCCTGGTGCTCACCGACGTCGAGATGCCGGAGATGGACGGTTACATGCTGACGCGCCAGATCAAGGCCGACCGGCGCTTCGCCGGCGTGCCGGTGATCATGCATTCATCGCTGTCGGGCATGTCGAACCAGCAGCTCGGCCTTTCGGTGGGCGTGGACGAGTACGTGCCGAAGTTCGAGCCCCAGCGGCTCGCGCAGACCCTGGCCCGGCGCCTGGGCAGCATCGGCAAGGACATGCCCGAAGGGCGCTGAGGAGCTCACATGCACAACACCGAACACGAAGCCTCCGCACTTTTCGACGCCGTCGACGGGCGGGCCACGCTCGCGGGCTCGAACCGCATGGAAATCCTGCTCTTCTCGCTCGGCACCGGCGAGCACTTCGGCATCAACGTGTTCAAGGTACGCGAAGTGTCGAAGACGCCGCTGATCACGCGCACGCCCAACATGCCCGCCGGCGTCGAAGGCCTGATCTCGCTGCGTGGCAACGTCATCCCGGTACTGTCGCTGGGCCAGATTCTCGGTCTGACGGCGCCCGGCGCGCCGCGTGGCAGCGCGATGATGGTGACCGAATACAGCAAGCGCACGCTCGGTTTTCTGGTCGAGTCGGTCGATCGCATCGTGCGCGTCGACTGGGAAAGGGTGCGGGCGCCGGAGAACATGTCCTCCGCCTCGCACGGCTTCATCACCGCGATCACCGAGCTGGCCGACGGCCGCCTGGTGTCCATCCTGGATGTCGAGTCCATCCTCGCCGAGACGTTCGGCGAGGCCGTCATCGGCGACATCGCACCGATCGCCGACGGGCACGAGGTGAGCGTGTTCTTCGTCGACGACTCTGCAGTTGCGCGGCGCAAGATCACCGAGGTGCTCGACCGGCTCGGCGTGCGCCACAAGTACGCGCAGAACGGACTCGAGGCCTGGAACCGGCTGCAGAGCCTGGCCGACCACGCCGAGCAGACCGGTCGTGTACTGCTCGACGAGGTCGACCTCATCATGGTGGACGCCGAGATGCCCGAGATGGACGGCTACGTGCTGACACGCAACATCAAGGCCGACGCGCGCTTCGCGGGGATCCCGGTGGTCATGCACTCGTCGCTGTCCTCCGAGGCCAACCGCGCGATGGGCAAGCGCGTCGGGGTGGACGCCTACGTGGCAAAATTCGACGCCGAAGTGCTGGCCGACACCATCCGCCCGATGCTCCAGCGTGGGCCTCGCGCATCGTGACCGGTCACGGCAGCCAGAACGGAGAACATTAAATGGCCGACCCAAAAATGCGATTCCTCGTCGTCGACGATTTTTCCACCATGCGCCGCATCGTGCGCAACCTGCTCAAGGAGCTGGGCTATTCCAACGTCGACGAGGCCGAGGACGGTGCGGTCGCGCTGCAAAAGCTCAAGAGCGCGCCCTACGACTTCGTCGTCACCGACTGGAACATGCCGAACATGGACGGGCTCGCGCTGCTGCAGTCCATCCGCCGCACGCCCCAGCTCAAGCACCTGCCGGTGCTGATGGTGACCGCCGAGGCCAAGAAGGAAAACATCATCGCCGCGGCCCAGGCGGGCGCGAGCGGCTATGTGGTGAAACCCTTCACCGCGGCCACGCTGGCCGAAAAGCTGGAAAAGATATTCGAGAAGATGGCGCGTCCGCAGCCCTGATCGGGCTGGGTGCGGAGCACGGAGCGGGAACATGATCAATAGGCCCAGAAACGATGATGCCGGCGACTCGGACGAGTTGCAGGCGCTGTTCGACAGTATTGCAGCCAACCCTCAAGGCGAGCCCGCAGCGGGCAGCGCCTCCTGCGCACCGTTCGCGCCGGCGAGCGGGGGCAGCGGTGACGATGGTGACAACGACGAGTTGCAGGCGCTGTTCGATGCAGTGGCGGAGCAGGCGTCGGCAGGCGGAGAGCGGGCGCCCGCCGCGGCCGCAGCTGCGGGCATTGCCGGCGCCGAAGCGCAGCCCGGCGTGGCGGCGCCGATGGACGCCGAGTCCGTCTTCAATCGCCTCGGCCAGCTCACGCGCCAGGTGCATGATTCGCTGCGCGAGCTCGGCCTCGACGAGGCCCTGCAGGTGGCCGCCGAAGCGATTCCCGACGCCCGCCAACGCCTGGCCTACATTGCCCGCACCACCGAGGAAGCGGCGAGCAAGGTCCTGAACGCCACCGACCTCGCGCGCCCGATCCAGAGTGCACTCGGCAAGGACGCCACGCAGCTCGCGGCGCGCTGGGACGAACTCTATGCAGGGCGCCTCTCGCCCGAGGCCTTTCGCGAGCTGAGCACCGACACGCGCGGCTTCCTCGACAGCGTGACCGAGGGCTGCCGGGAGACCGACGCCCAGCTGCACGAGATCATGATGGCGCAGGACTTTCAGGACCTGACCGGGCAGGTGATCAAGCGCGTCGTCGATCTCGCGCACACGCTCGAGACACAGCTGCTGCAGGTGCTGCTCGAGGCCGCCCCGCCCGGGGTGCGCGTCGATCGCCCGGAGGGGCTGCTCAATGGCCCGGTGGTCAATGCCGAAGGGCGCAAGGATGTCCTCACCAGCCAGGCTCAGGTCGACGATCTGCTCGAGAGCCTTGGCTTCTGAACACCCCGCAGCGCAGGGTGGGCCGCAGCGGCGGCGAAAACAGCTGGAGCGAGTTTCAAGATGAGTGATTTTTCGGGAATGGAGGAGCTGCTGCAGGACTTCCTCGTCGAGGCCGGGGATCTGCTGTCCGGGGTGGATAACAAGCTCGTCGACCTCGAGCGCTCGCCGCACGACCGTGGCCTGCTGAACGACATCTTCCGTGGCTTCCACACCATCAAAGGGGGCGCGGGCTTTCTGAGCGCCACCGAGCTCGTCACCCTGTGTCACCTCACCGAGAGCCTGTTCGACAAGCTGCGCAACGGCGAGCTCGAGATCTCCTCCGAGCGCATGGACGTGATCCTGGCGGCGACCGCGACCGTGCGCGACATGTTTACCGAGCTCGAGCGCGGGGTGCAGCCTTCGCCGGCATCGTCCTCGCTGCTCGAGGCGCTGCGCGCATCGCTCGAAGGCGAGGCCGCAGCTGCCCCGGTCGCCGTGCCGACACCCGCACCGGCGCCGGCCTCCCGGCCAACGGTGATGCCCGCGGCCGTGCCGCGCGAAGGCGGCCCGGATTGGGACGCGCTGTACGCGATCGTGACCGGCCACACCCTCTCGGCGCCGGCCAGCGCAGCGGCGCCGCAGCCCGCCGAGCCCCCAAGCGGCGCGGCCGCCGCCGAGCACAAGCCCGAAGCCATCATCAAGGCGGCGCTCGGCCGGCGTGCGACCGACAAACCCGGCGCGCAAGGGCCGACCGGCCGGCGCGAGGGTGAGCGCCAGCGCGACAACTCGATCCGCGTCGACACCGCGCGGCTCGACCAGGTGCTCAACCTCTCGGGCGAGATCGGCCTCACCAAGAACCGGCTCAACGCGTTGCGCAGCGACATCCTGAGCGGGCGCAACGACACCGAGACCCTGCACGCGCTCGACCTCGCCGTCAGCCAGCTCGATCTGCTCGTCTCCGATCTGCAGAACGCGGTGATGAAGACGCGCATGCAGCCGATCGGCCGCCTGTTCCAGAAGTACCCGCGCATCGCGCGCGATCTCGCGCGCAGCCTGGGCAAGGATGTCGAGCTCATGCTCGTGGGCGAGGAGACCGAGATCGACAAGACGATGATCGAGGATCTGTCCGACCCGATCATCCACCTCATCCGCAACGCGGTGGATCACGGCGTGGAGGACGCCCCCGGGCGCGCCGCCGCCGGCAAGCCGGCGCGCTCGGTGGTCAAGCTCGAGGCGCGTCAGGAGGGTGACCACATCGTCATCATGATCGCTGACGACGGGCGCGGCATGGACGCAGAGCGCCTGCGCGCGAAGGCGTTGTCCAAAGGCCTGATCAGCGAGGAAGAGGCCAGCACGCTCGACGAGCGCCAGAGCTACAACCTCATCTTCCTGCCCGGCTTCTCGATGGCGGAGAAGGTCTCCGACGTCTCGGGCCGCGGGGTGGGCATGGATGTGGTGCGCACCAACATCCAGAAGCTCAACGGCACCATCGAGATCCGCTCGCAGCTCGGCAAGGGCACGACGCTGCTCATCCACCTGCCGCTGACACTGGCCATCCTGCCGGTGCTGCTGGTGCGCCTGGGCGAACAACCCTTTGCCGTGCCGCTGTCGATGGTGCGCGAGATCCTGCCCATCGTGGCGAACGACATCCAGGATGTGGGCGGCAAGGCGACGATGGTGGTGCGCGGCGAGGTGCTGCCGATCGTGCCGCTGTCCTCACTGCTCGGCTGGCCGCGCGAGCGCGCCCCGCAGTACGGGGTGCTGATGCAGGCCGCGGAGTGGTCGTTCATCCTTGCGGTCGACAGCTTCGCCGGACGTGAGGACGCGGTGATCAAGTCGCTCGACGATTTTCGCCCCAAGGGCGTGGCCGGCGTCACCACGCTGTCGAGCGGGCAGATCGTGCTCATCCTCGACATGAAGGAGCTGCTCGAATCCGCCGGCGATCGGCGCGGCGTGTCGCGCGCCCGTCTGCTCGAGGCCGAGGCCGTGCCCGCCTGAGTGCGCCGCGCAGCGCCCGGTCCGGGGCGGGTTGGCGCGGCGGGTTCGGAGCGCTCAGGCAGTCAGTTCGAGCAGGCCCGCGAAGGCCTGCTCGAACTGTTTCAGGCCCTCCTGTTGCAACTGCTCGCCGACCGCGACCAGGTCGATGCCCGCCGCCGCGAGCGCGGTGAAGTGCTGCGCTGCCTGTTCGACCTCGGTTTCGAGGGTGTCCGCGACGCGGCCGTGATCGAGCAGCGCGGCCAGCGTGGCGTCGGGCAGGGTGTTGATGGTTTCGGGGCCGATCAGCGGTTCGACGTAGAGCAGGTCGCTGTAGGCGGGGTTCTTGGTGCCGGTGCTCGCCCACAGCATGTACTGCGGCCGCGCGCCGGCCTTGGCCAGGCCCTCGAAGCCGGCGCCGTGGAAGCGTTCCTGGTAGGCCTCGTAGGCCAGCCGTGCCATGGCCACGGCGGTCTGCCCACGCAGCGAGAGCAGGTCGCCGCCACGGTCTTCGAGCAGCGTGTCGACCAGGGTGTCGACGCGCGACAGGAAGAGGCTCGCCACCGACATGACCTTCGATACGTCACCGCCCGCATCCTGCAGCCGGCGCAGCCCGCGCAGGTAGGCTTCGGCCACGGCGTCACAGTGCGCGAGCGAGAACATCAGGGTGACGTTGACGCTGACCCCCGCGCCGATGAGGTGCTCGATGGCGGTCAGGCCGGACGTGGTGGCGGGCACCTTTATGAGCAGGTTGGCGCGATCGACCGCGGCCTTCAGGCGCAGCCCGGCCGCCACGGTGCCTTCGGCGTCGTGAGCGAGCGCGGGGGAGACCTCGAGGCTGACATAGCCGGCCGTGCCGCCGCTGTCGCGATGCACCGGCGCGAGCAGATCGCAGGCGCGTTGCACGTCGGGGATGACCAGGGCTTCGTAGCGTGCTTCCGGGCTCAGCGCTTGCTGCTTGAGCGTGGCGAGGTCGTCCTCGTAGTAGCGCTTGCCGGCGATCGCCTTGTGGAAGATCGCCGGATTTGTGGTCACGCCGGCCACGCCGTCGTCGGCGATGAAGCGCGCGAGGTGGCCGTCGTTGAGCAGGGTGCGGGAGAGGTTGTCGAGCCAGATCTGCTGGCCGTGCTGGCGTACCTGGAGCAGCGGGTTCATCGTCTTACCTGGAGTGTCGTGGAAACGGGGCCCTGGCAGGGGGGTGTCTGTGCGGGCGGCGGGAAGCCAGGATTTTGCCTTGAAAGGACGGCGTTGTGCCGTGTTGCATTGGTGGTTAATTGCTTGTGTGCGAACCATCTCTAGTCGCAGGCTTGGCGCGGGGGACGCGCACGGGGTGTTCCTTCCGGGGCTGCACCGCTGCGCGTTGCTTTGCGGAGGGCATGCAAATGAGCGCTCTCGCTTCGCTCGGCTCGGACAGTCCGAGCCCGAAGGGCGAGTTCCGCAGCCTCGGAGGGAACGCCCCGCGCGTCCCCGGCGGATTCAAGTCACCGCCGCTGTGCGTCCAAGTCCTTCAAATCCGTGACTCAAGCTGCCAGCCCAGCCCCTCGAGCACCGATGCGAAATCCTCCGCCACCGGCGCCACGATCTCCAGCGGCGCCTCCGTCACCGGATGCGCCAGCGCCAGCCGGGTGCAGGCCAGCAGCAGACGGTGGCTGCCGAAGAGGTCCTGGAACAGGCGGTTGTGACGGCCCTTGCCGTAAGTGGCGTCGCCGATGATCGGGTGGGCGATGTGCTTGAGATGGCGTCGTAACTGGTGGCGGCGGCCGCTCTCGGGGAACAGCTCTAAGAGTGCGTAACGGCTGCTGGGGTAGCGGTCGACCGCATGAGGCAACTCGACCGTGGCGAGGCGGCGGAAGCGGGTGCGTGCGGGCTGTGCGACCGGCTCCTGCGTTGCAGCGTTGGTGGAGTCGCCCTCGTCCAGGTCCTCGGGCAGCGCGTCGCGCGCGCCGGCGCCCTTGCCGCGACTTAGCTCGACCGGGTCGAGCCGGCGCACCAGCGCATGGTCGATGAGACCGTGCTCGGGCGGATGGCCGCGCACGATCGCGAGGTAGCGCTTGTCCACCGCCTGTGACTCGAAGCGCTGCGCGAGCGTGCGCGCCACCTCGCGCTCGAGCGCGAACAGCAGCACGCCCGAAGTGCCACGGTCGAGGCGGTGGGCGGGATACACCCGGCGGCCGATCTGGTCGCGCAGCAGTTGCACCGCGAAGCGCTCCTCGTGGGCGGCGATCGGGCTGCGGTGCACGAGCAGGCCGGAAGGCTTGTGGATCGCGACCAGCCAGTCGTCGCGGTAGAGGATGTCGAGCATGCGGCGTGTCTGCGGAGAGGGCGGACCAGGCGGCTGCGGGAGACCCGTCAGCACGTCGGCGGTGAGGAACGGCGCGCGGAAAGGCAGCGTCGGAAAAAACGAAAGCGACCGCGAGGGTCGCTTTCGCATTTTTCGTGGCCAGCCAACTGGCTGGTCAAGGAAATCAGGCGAAGTTCTTCGCCGCGAAGTCCCAGTTCACCAGCTTGTCGAGGAAGGTGGCGACGAAGTCCGGGCGACGGTTGCGGTAGTCGATGTAGTAGGCGTGTTCCCACACGTCGATACAGAGCAGCGCGGTGTCGCCGGTGGTCAGCGGGGTGCCGGCGGCGCCCATGTTGACGATGTCGACCGAGCCGTCGGACTTCTTCACCAGCCAGGTCCAGCCCGAGCCGAAGTTGCCGACCGCGGAGGCCTGGAAGGCCTTCTTGAAGTCGTCGTAGGAGCCCCACTTGGCCTTGATCGCATCGGCCAGCGCGCCCGAGGGCTCGCCGCCGCCGTTGGGCGACAGGCAGTTCCAGAAGAAGGTGTGGTTCCAGACCTGGGCCGAGTTGTTATACACGCCGCCGGCCGGGGCCTTCTTGACGATGGCTTCGAGGTCGAGGTTCTCGTACTCGGTGCCCTTGATCAGGTTGTTCAGGTTGGTGACGTAGGCCTGGTGGTGCTTGCCGTGGTGGAACTCCAGCGTCTCGGCCGAGATGTGCGGGGCGAGTGCGTCCTTGGCGTAGGGCAGGGCGGGCAGGGTGTGTTCCATGCGGTTTCTCCTTTGTCGTTCGATTTGGCTGTCTGCGGGGATGGGTCATGCTTAAAGCCAGACTATTTTAGTCTGGATTGAGTTCCCCGGCAATGTCGCGCCCCGCATGGTAAGCCTATCCGGGGCGTTTGCGGAACACGTCGCGCGGGGCCGACCCTCGCCTGCAGCTGGCCGTATGGCTGTGCGCGGACCTGCCCGGGTCGGCGCGGCGCCGGCTCAGCGCTCGCGCTGTCCCACGACGCGCGTGTCCAGACTGCCTTGCGCCAGTTGCACGCTGATTGCAGCGCCTGCCGGCACGTCGGCGGCGTTGCGCAGGACCTGCCCCTCGGCATCGCGGGCGATCGCGTAGCCGCGCGCGAGCACGGCCCCGGGGGCCAGATGCTCGAGGTGCGCCGAGAGCGTGCTCAGGCGCGTGCGGCGTTCGCTCAGCAGGCTGGCTCCGACGCGTTGCAGGCGGTGTGCCAGCGTGTCGAGTCGGACCTGCTCGCGCGCGGGTCTGGGCGCGGCGGCGGCGAGGCGCAACTGCGCCTGGGTGCTGCGCTGCGCGGCGCGTTCGAGCTGCCGCTCCATGGCCTGGCGCAGGCGCTGGGCCTGGCGCTGGAGGTCGCTGTGCGCCTGGCGCAGGCGCTCGCGCGGATGCACGAGGCGCAAGCCGGCGCGATCGACGCGCTGGGCCAGGCTTTCGAGGCGCCGTTCGAGCGCGCGCTGCAGGCGTGGCGCGAGCATATCCAATTCACTGCGCGCAGCATGCCAGCCGGCGCTGACGAGCTCGGCCGCGCCCGTCGGCGTGGGCGCGCGCAGGTCGGCGGCGAAGTCTGCGATGGTGAAGTCGGTCTCGTGGCCGACGCCGCACACCAGCGGCAGCGGGCAGGCGCGCACGGCACGCGCGAGCGCTTCGTCGTTGAACGACCATAGGTCTTCAATGCTGCCTCCGCCACGGACGAGCAGCAGCACGTCCACCCCGTCCCGGGCGGCGCGTTGCCCCGCGAGCTGCACGGCGCCGAGCAGGCGGCTGGTGGCGTCCGCGCCCTGAACCGGGGCGGGGTAGAGCACCACCGGCAGGTGTGGGGCGCGCCGGCGCAGGGTGACCAGCACGTCGCGCAGCGCGGCGGCCTGCGGCGAGGTGACGATGCCCACCGCACGGGGAAAGCGCGGCAGCGGTCGGCGGTGGGCGGGGTCGAACAGGCCTTCGGCGGCGAGCTTTGCCTTGAGGCGGTTGAAGGCCTCGAACAGGCTGCCGATGCCGGCGGGGCGCAGGGCCTCGACGTTGAGCTGATAGTCGCCGCGCGCTTCGTAGAGCGTGACCAGCGCGCGCGCTTCGACGCGCATGCCGTTCTCGGGGCGAAAGGGCAGAAGCTGTGCGCGGTTTCGCCACATCGCGCAGCGCACCTGAGCGTTGGCGTCCTTGAGCGTGAAGTAAACGTGGCCTGAGGCGGCGCGGGTGAGGTTGGAGATTTCGCCGCCCACCCAGAGCAAGGGCAGCGCCGACTCGAGCGCTTCGCGCGCCATGCGGTTGAGTGCGGAGACGCCAAGTACCGGTGCGGACTGAAATCCCTGCTCGGGCGCAGCTGCGGATTCGGGCGCGTAGCCGGCGCCCGCGTGGGCGCCCGGATGCGGGGACGGGTTGGGAAACATGCGCGGATTGTAGCGGAATCCACAGCCTCTGGACGCTGTCAAGCCTCTTGTCGCAAGTCCTTGATCAATAAGGGGTGAGTTTTCAAGTATCTGATTTATATGGGGTTTATATGTTGCACAATTTTGCATCGGAGTGAGCCAAGGCCTGTGGCTACGGGCTTTGAAGGCAACATCCCGATTTTGCCCACAAACTTATCCACAGCTTCTGTGGATTGCTTGGCCCCGCGCCTGGCTGCCGGGCAGGCGCGCTCCGGGCGGGCACGCTCCGGCGCTCCGGCCGGGCTCGAATTCCGCTGCCATGCGTGCAGCAGTTCCGCTCTGCGCGCCTGCGCGGCTTGCGAGCGTCCGGGCTGGGGCGCTAGAGTCTCGGCTTTCCCCGCAAGAGGTCGCTGCGCGTGTTCGCTATCATTCAGGCCGTTGGCTGGCCGATCTGGCCCCTGATACTGGCGTCGGTCATTGCGGTCGCGTTGATCATCGAGCGCTCGATCACCCTTCGGCGCGCGCGTATCGTGCCCCCCGGCCTGCTCGACAATGTCCTTGCCGATCTGCGTCAGGGGGGCGTGTCGACGCAGATGATCGAGCGGGTGGCGGGCCATTCGCCGCTCGGTCGCGTGCTCGCCGCCGGTCTGCGCAATGTGAACAGCCCGCGCGAGGTGATGAAGGAGTCGATCGAGGAGACCGGCCGCGCCGTGGTCCACGAGCTCGAGCGCTTCCTCACCACGCTCGGCACCATCGCGGCGATCAGCCCGCTGATGGGACTGCTCGGCACCATCATCGGCATGATCGACATCTTCGCCTCGCAGGGCGTGAGCGGCGCCAATCCGGCACAGCTCGCGCAGGGCATCTCGATCGCGCTGTATACGACCGGCCTGGGCCTGATCATCGCGATTCCGGCGATGATCTTCTGGCGCCACTTTCGCGCACTCATCGACAGCTTCGTGATCGACATGGAACAGCAGGCGGTCAAGCTGGTCGAGGTCGCCCACGGCGAACGGCGTGCCTGAGGGGGCGCAGCAATGAACTTTCGCCGCGGCAATCGCAACGAGGAGCCGGAGATCAACATGATCCCGCTCATCGACGTGGTGCTGGTGATCATCATCTTCCTCATGCTGACGACGACCTTCTCGAAGGTTTCGGGGCTGGAGATCAACCTGCCCACGGCCGCCTCCGAGGGCGAGGAGGCGGTCTCCGAGGAGATCGTCGTCGCGGTCACCGCTGCGGGCGAGGTGCTGGTCAATCGTCAGCCCGTCGCCGAGCGCAGCATCGAGGCGATCGCGGCCGCGCTCGGCAAGGCAGCACCGGGCGAGTCGGTGCAGCCGCCGGTGGTCGTGATCAACGCCGACGCCAAGGCGACGCACCAGAGCGTGGTCGATGTGATGCAGGCTGCGCAGCGCGCCGGTCTGCCTCACATCACCTTCGCCACCCAGGCCCCGGCGCAGTGACGCGCGCTCGGCTCGCGTCCGCTCTCTGAGCATGGCGGCCCAGGCTCCGGCGTTCTGGCAACGGCGCGGGCCGCTTGCGCACATCCTTCGTCCCTTGTCCTGCCTGTTCGGCGCGCTCGCCGCGCGGCGGCGGGCCGCGACTCGGCCCGAGCGCCTGCCCGTGCCGGTGATCGTCGTCGGCAATATCGCCGTCGGCGGCAGCGGCAAGACCCCGGTGGTCGACTGGCTCGCCGGCGTGTTGCGCGCGGCTGGTCATCGGCCCGGGATCGTCAGCCGCGGCCATGGCGGGCGGATCAGCGCCGATGGTGCGGTGGCGCTCGTGCCGGCGACGGGCGATCCGGCGCTGTACGGCGACGAGCCGGTGCTGCTCGCGCGCCTGACCGGCTGTGCGCTGGCGATCGGGCGCGACCGGCCCGCGGCCGCGCGCGCACTGCTGCGCCTGCACCCCGAGTGCGATGTGCTCATCGCCGACGACGGTATGCAGCACTACCGGCTGGCGCGCGACATCGAGGTCGCGGTGGTGGACGAGGTCACGCTCGGCAACCGGCTGCAGCTGCCGGCGGGGCCGCTGCGCGAACCGCTCGCGCGCCTCGCCGAGGTCGACCTGATCCTGGCTCATGGGCCGCTCTCGCCCGGCGTGCGCGCGGCCTGCGGTGACGTACCCGTGTTCTCGATGCAACTGCTGGGCGGGGCGCTGCGTGCCGTGGCCGACCCCGCGCGCACCCGGCCAGTGGCCGAACTGCGCGGGCGCCTTGTGCACGCGGTGGCGGGCATCGGCCGTCCGCAGCGCTTCTTCGACCAGCTCGCGGGCGAGGGGATGGAGGTCGTGCCGCACCCTTTTCCCGATCACCACCGCTTCGTCGCCACCGATCTTGTTTTCGATGACGCGCTTCCAGTCCTGATGACGGCCAAGGATGCGGTAAAATGCGCGGCTTTCGCGCCCGCGGATTGCTGGGAGTATCCGGTGCGGGCGCAGATCGGTTCCGGCGCCGCCGAACGCATCCTGGAGAAACTCGAAGATGGACGCACGACTGCTTGAAATCCTCGTCTGCCCGCTGTGCAAGGGGCCGCTCGATTACCTGAAGGACAAGCAGGAGCTGGTGTGCAAGGCCGACCGCCTTGCCTATCCGATCCGCGACGGCATCCCCGTGATGCTCGACGAAGAAGCGCGCACCATGAGCGCCGAGGAAGTCGACGCGCTGCGCAAGTGAGCGGCGCGATGAGCGCCCCTGCGTTTCGCATCGTCATCCCGGCGCGCTACGCGTCGACCCGTTTGCCTGCAAAGCCGCTCGCCGACATCGGCGGCAAGCCGATGATCGTGCGCGTGCTCGAGCGCGTGCAGGGCGCCGGCGCGCTCGAGACCTGGGTCGCCACCGACCACGCCGAAGTGCACGCTGCGGTCGCGGCGGCCGGCGGGGCGGTGGTGATGACGCGCGCCGACCACCCGAGCGGCACCGACCGCCTCGCCGAGGTCGCCGCGCTGCGCGGCTGGGCCGACGACGACATCGTGGTCAATGTGCAGGGCGATGAGCCCTTGATCGACCCGGCCATCGTCACCGCGGTGGCCGAGGTGCTGGCGCAGGACGCGGAGGCGGCGATCGCCACCGCCGCCCACGCCATCCACGACCCGGCCGAGGTGTTCAACCCCAACGTGGTCAAGGTGGTGTGCGACGCGGCCGGGCGTGCACAGTATTTCTCGCGCGCACCGATTCCGTGGGCGCGCGACGCCTGGGGGGCGGGCGAGCGCAGCCTGCCCGCAGGCCTGCCGGTGCTGCGCCACGTCGGCCTGTATGCCTACCGCGTCGGCTTCCTGCGTCGTTATGCGGATCTTGCGCCCTCGCCGCTGGAGCACTGGGAGGCGCTCGAGCAACTGCGTGCGCTGTGGCACGGCTATCGCATCCGCGTGCTCGAGCTCGCCCAGGCCCCGGCCGCCGGGGTCGACACGCAGGAAGACCTGGAGCGCGTGCGCGCGCTGTTCGCCGCCGGAGGGGTTTGACCACTCCGCCGCGCGTCGGTTAAGTTTCGGCTGTTTATTCAATAAGGAAACGGCCATGCTCGATGGCCGGCCATTCACGGGAGGGAGTATGCGACTGATTCTTTTGGGACCGCCGGGCGCCGGCAAGGGTACGCAAGCCAACTTCATCAAGGAGAAGTTCGGCATTCCGCAGATCTCCACCGGCGACATGCTGCGCGCCGCGGTGAAGGCGGGCACCCCGCTGGGCCTCGAGGCCAAGAAGGTCATGGATGCTGGCGGCCTCGTGTCCGACGACATCATCATCGGCCTGGTCAAGGACCGCCTGCAGCAGGACGACTGCAAGTCGGGCTACATGTTCGACGGCTTCCCGCGCACCATCCCGCAGGCCGACGCGATGAAGGACGCCGGCGTGCCGATCGACTTCGTGCTCGAGATCGACGTCCCGGACGCCGAGATCATCGAACGCATGAGCGGCCGCCGCGCCCACCTGGCTTCGGGGCGCACCTACCACGTCAAGTACAACCCGCCCAAGGTCGAGGGCAAGGACGACGTCACCGGCGAAGACCTGGTGCAGCGCGACGACGACAAGGAAGAGACCGTCAAGAAGCGCCTCGACGTCTACCACTCGCAGACCAAGCCGCTGGTCGAGTACTACAGCACTTGGGCGGCTTCGGGCGACGCCAAGGCGCCCAAGGTGCGCAAGATCTCCGGCCTCGGCGCGGTGGATGCGATCACCGCGAACGCCTTTGCAGCGCTGAAGTAAGCAGCAAGACTACGACCCCGGGCGTTTTGCACGCTCCGGGGCGCGACGGCGCGGCCGCTCCCCCGAACAGGAGCGGCCGCGTTTTTTTGGGCGACTTGCATGCCGAGAGGGGCGAACATATCGGCCGCCTCGGCGCCATTGCCCGGTGACGCGCGCATGCGGCGCGCCCGCCATCGACCTTACGCTTCAGGCTCGCTGCGCATTGCGCGCCGCGTGCTCGAGCCCAGTGCAGGAAAAGCCGTCCATGACCTACGACACGCTCCTTTATGCGCACTCCGGTGGCGTGACCGCCGTGATCAACGCCACCGCAGCCGCGGTGATCGACGCAGCGCGCCGACAAGGCGGGCGAGTGGGCAGGGTTCTTGCGGCGCATCGGGGTATCGGCGGCGTGTTGCGCGAAGATCTGATCGATACCGCTGCCCTCGATACGGCCGCCCTGGAACGGCTGGCGCGCACGCCGGGAGGGGCCTTCGGCTCGTGCCGCTTCGACCTGCCGCGTGACGATGGCGGCGTGGTGATGGACCGCCTGTTCGCGGTGTTCGATGCGCATCGCGTCGGCTGGCTGCTCTACAACGGCGGCAACGGTTCGATGGACGCGGTCGCCCGCCTGCAGGCCGAGGCGCGCCGGCGTGGCCATCCGCTCGTCTGTGTCGGCGTGCCCAAGACAGTGGACAACGACATCGTCGGCACCGACTGCTGCCCGGGCTTCGGCTCGGCGGCGAAGTACGTCGCCACCTCGATGCTGGAGGCCGGGCTGGATATCGCATCCATGGTGGGCGCGAAGGGTAGCGTGTTCGTGATGGAGGTCATGGGGCGAAACACCGGCTGGCTGGCCGCAGCCACCGCGCTCGCCGCAGGCGGCGACCCCGATCGCGCACCGCACATCGTGCTGGTGCCCGAGGCGAGTTTCGACGAGGCTGCGTTTCTGGCCCGGGTGCAGGCGGTCACCGAGCGCCTGGGTCATTGCACGGTGACGGTGTCCGAGGGTATTCGTGGCGCCGACGGAGGGCCGCTGATGGAGAAGTCGCGCGATGCGCGCGGTTACGTCCAGCTCGGTGGTGCGGGCCTGGCCGTGGCGCGCCTGATCCACGAGCGCCTGGGCTACAAGTTCCACTGGGCCATCCCCGACTACATGCAGCGCTCGGCGGGGCACTGGCTGTCCGCGACCGACCGCGAGCAGGCGCAGGCGGTGGGGCTTGCGGCGGTCGATTACGCACTCGCCGGGCAGGGCGGCATGATGCCGGGGATCCGGCGCCTGCAGGCCGAGCCGTACGCGTGGGAGATCGAGGCGGTGGACACGGCCCTGATCGCAAACCTGGAGCGCAAGCTGCCTTCCGAATTCATTGCGGCTGATGGCCTGCATGTCACGGCTGCAGCCTGTGAGTACATTCGTCCGCTGATCATGGGTGAGGTCACGCAGTCGGTGCGCGCGGGCTTGCCGGACTATCGCCCCTGTGGCTGGGCGAAGGTGGCGGTGCGCCTGCCGCCATGGGCGGGCTGAGGGGCACAAGCAGGGCTGCCCCGGCACGCGCCGGGAACGTCGGGCGCCCTGCAGGGTCGGCTATCGTGTCACCCACTTCGACGGAGGCAGGATCGTGGGCCGTACGCTGAAGCTGATCTTCGCGCTGCTGCTCTACCTGGGCCTGCTCGCCGCGCTGCAGAGCTTGCCGGGGAAGAGCGGGGCGGGGATCGCGCTGCTGGTGACCGTTGCCTGGCTATGGATCACCGAGGCCCTGCATGTCAGCGTGACGGCCTTGCTCGTGCCGCTGCTGGCGGCGCTTTCGGGGGTGCTCGCCTTCGACGACGCGCTGCTGCAGTTCGCGGATCCGGTCATCTTTCTGTTCCTTGGCGGCTTTGCGCTTGCCGCAGGTCTCCAGCGCCAGGGGTTGGATCGCTGGATTGCGGCGCATGTGATGCGCCGCGCAGGGGCGGACTTCGGCCGGGCGGTGCGCTGGCTGTTCTGGCTCACCGCGCTGCTGTCGATGTGGATCAGCAATACCGCCACCGCGGCGATGATGCTGCCGCTCGCGCTCGGCCTGCTGGCACCGCTGCCGCTGCAGGATGAGCGCCGGACCTGGATGTACGTCCTGCTGGGCGTGGCCTTCTCGGCCAACATCGGCGGCATCGGCACCCTGGTCGGCAGCCCGCCGAACGCGATCGCGGCGGCCAATGTGGGTCTGGGCTTCGCGCAATGGATGGCCTGGGGCCTGCCGCTGGTCGTGGTGTTGATGCCCTTGATGGAGCTCGGACTGCGTTGGGCGCTGAAGCCGCGCCTGCGCGCGCGCATTTCACCCCCGCCGCCGCCGCCGGCCTGGACGGAGCCGCAGCGCAGGATGATCGCGCTGTTCGGGGCTACCGTACTGCTGTGGATCCTCGGTGCGCCGCTTTCGAGCTGGCTGGGGCTGGAGCGCGGCTATGACGCGATGGTGGCGGTGCTCGCCCTGGTTCTGCTGCATGGGCTGCGCCTCGCCGAATGGAAGGACGTGGAGCGGAGTACCGACTGGGGCGTGCTGTTGCTGTTCGGGGGCGGGCTCACCCTGAGCAAGGCGCTGGACGAAAGCGGCGCGGCGAACTGGCTGGCGGCCCAGCTTGGCGGGCCGCTTGCAGGGATGCCGGCGCTGCTGTGCCTGGCGCTGATGGTGCTGTTCGCCCTGCTGCTCACCGAGGTCACGAGCAACACCGCGAGCGCGGCGCTGCTGATACCGCTTTTCCTGGGGCTGGCGCCGCAGGTCGATCAGGTTCCGCTCGCGGTGCTGGTTGCCGTGGGAACGTCCTGCGCATTCATGCTGCCGGTGGCGACGCCGCCCAACGCGATCATCTTCGGCAGCGGCCATGTGCCGCAGCGGGTGATGATTGCCGGTGGCCTGCGTGTGACCGCGCTCATCTACCCGGCACTGGTCGTCGCTGCAGCCCTGGTGCTCGCGCTGTACTGAAGCACCGGTAGCCGGCACGGCCGGCGGTGACGCGCTCGTGCACCGCCGTGCGTTCCTCAGACCGAGCCAGGCAGGGCGCACGCGGCGCCTGCGTCGCGCCGCTCGGGCATGTAGGCTGCGACCTGGCACAGGATCGCGGCGACGTAGGGGATGCACTGCAGGCACAGGATGCCGACCCACAGCTGCGTCTCCAGATTCTCGGCGCCGCGCTGTGCGACCAGGGTGGCCGCACCCATCAGCAGGGCGACCAGCATGCCGATCTCTTCGCGGATCGGGTTGAAGAAGGCCAGCGCTCCGCCGCCGCGCCAGCCCTTGGGCGTGACCACGAACACGCCTTTCTTCTTCACCAGCCCGGCGAACACGCCGCGGGCGATCGCGTGCGCGAGGCCTACCGACAGGATCGACGCGCCGAGGATGTCCTTCCAGGGGCAGTCCATGGTGCGCCGGTAAAGGATGGGACCGAGCGCCGCCTTGAAGATCATGAAGCCGAAGATCGGCAGCGCCAGTGATACCACGGGCAGGCCGAAAGCCTTGGGAAACAGCAGGATGCCGAGCGTCCACGCCAGGCTGCCGAAGGCGAACACGAGCTGCAGCGCGTCGCCCAACCAGGCGAACCAGCCGGTGAGGAAGTGGTAGCGCTGCGCGAGGTTGAGGCTGCTGCGCCCGATCATCTGCGGCAGGTGGGCCTTGAGGATCTGCATCGCGCCGAAGGCCCAGCGGAAGCGCTGGCTCTTGATTGCGGCGAAGCCCGAGGGGGTGAGGCCGCGGCCGAGGATGTGGTCGACGTAGCGCGTGTCGTAGCCTTTCTCGATCAGGCGCAGGCCGAGTTCGGTGTCCTCGCAGATGCACCACTCCGACCAGCCGCCGACCTCTTCCAGCGCCAGGCGGCGCACCAGGGTCATGGTGCCGTGCTGGATCAGCGCGTTGCGCTCGTTGCGGTGATGCATGCCGATGCGGAAGAAGCCGTCGAACTCCCAGTTGCACATGCGCTTGAAGGGCTGGGTCTCCCAGTCGCGGTGGGCCTGCGGCGCCTGCACCACGGCGACGTCGGGCTGGTCGAAGTGGGGGATCAGGCAGGCGAGCCAGTCGGGATCGACCACATAGTCGGCGTCCACCACGCCGACGACTTCGGCGCGCGGGTCGGTGACCTTGAGGCCGTAGTTGAGCGCGCCGGCCTTGAAGCCCGGCCAGTTGGCGAGGTGGAAGAAGCGGAAGCGCGGGCCGAGCTCGGCGCAGCGGCGCTCGAGCGGCTTCCACAAGGCCTCGTCACGGGTGTTGTTGTCGAGGATCAGGACCTCGAAGTTCTCGTAGTTCATCTGCGCCAGGCTGTCGATGGTGGCGATCACCATCTCGGGCGGCTCGTTGTAGCAGGCGAGGTGGATCGACACGAAAGGCTGCTGCTCGGGTGCGTGCGGCGGCAGCGGCATGAAGCGGCGCGCCCACTTCTTCTTGAACAGCACCTCGCCGAACTCGAAACCGTGCGACAGCAGCACCGCGGCGGTCATGCAGGTGGCGCCGATCAGCAGCACGAGGCCGATGAGGTCGCGCTGGGTGAGGTAGTACTCGACCGGCACGTTGATGCCGATGATCAGCGTCGACACGCAGGCCTGGATCAGCGCGGCGAGGAAAACGCGGCCGAAGACGCTCCAGCCGGGCAGGAAGAAGGCGACCAGCATCATCGGAATGAAGGCAAGCGCGGCGGCGTTGCTGGCCTTGGTGGACCAGTGCGGGTCGCGTTCGACGATGCCTTCGAGGGCGTATTTCTGCTCGCGGTCCGCGTTGAACATGCCCCAGTACGGGCCGGCCCAGCCTTCGATGTCGACCTTCCACGGCTGGTCGATCGCTTCCATCAGGAAGTAGTCGACTCGCGGAGTGCGGGGGTGGGCGAGGAATTCGCGCACGAAGCGCGCCTGGTTGTCGAGCGAGGGTACGGCGGCGTCGATGGTGGGGCCGCGGCTCGGCCAGCCGATTTCGCCGACCACGATCTTCTTGCGGGGATGGGCGCGGGCCACTTCGTCGTAGCGCTCGAAGGCGTAGGCCACGGCGTTCTCCACCGGCAGGCCTTCGTGGTAGGGGAGCAGATGCACGGTGATGTAGTCGACGTGCCTGGCGAGCTCTGGGTAGCGCAGCCAGACGTGCCAGGGCTCGGCGGTGGACACCGGCTTGCGGATCGCCTTACGCACGCGGTCGAGGTAGACGACCATCTCGTCCACGCTGAGGTCGCCGCGCAGGATGGCCTCGTTGCCGACCATCACGCGCTCGATGTGGCGCATCGTGCGGGCGGCGTCGATGAGCGCCGTGACTTCGCGCTCGTTGGTCTCCACGTTGGCATCGAGCCAGGCGCCGGCGGTGACGAGCATGTCGCGCTGACCGGCGAGCTCGAGCAGCGGGGGCAGGTCGGTGACGCCGTAGGTGCGCAGCCCGTCGGACTTGCGCCCGAGCAGGTCGAGGTCGGCGGCGATCTCGGCGCGCGTGGGGAAGGTGCCCTTGAGCGGGCTCTGCTCGCGCTGGAAGCCGTTGTAGGCGAAGCCCTTGATGCTCTGGTTGGTGCCGGTGAATTCGGCGCCGCGGTTCAGTTGCTGCCAGATCCAGTATTGCGCGAAGGCAACGACGGTGGCGATCGCGATGGCGATCGCAACGCGTGCGGCGAAGGAAGCAGCTTGTTTCATCTCTCGTCCAGTGTGCGGCTGCGCTCGGGCTGCACGCAAGGGTCATGGGTGTCTCGAAGCGCTGGATGCGGGCGCTCTCGGGCGTGTCCGGGACGCTGGCCACGAGGCCGTCGTCCAGGCGCACGTGGGGCACAGGCTTTGCAGTGTGCAGAGCTGTGCCAAAATGCGTGCCGCGGCGTCCTTTGGGGCCAGTCTGGCCGCATTTTATGCACGATTTCAGCTGCTTACGAGTCCGGTCGGGTGCCAAATTGCAACAGTTTCGCGCCCTTTGGATGGGGCGCTGATTTTCAAGGGAAAGCCACGAAGCATGCGAAAAAATTTGTCTCAACATGCTGGCGCGGGGGCGCTCGCGGCAGGCCTGATCGTCGCGGCGGTGGTGCTGTGGTTTCGCCATGGGCTGCTCGAAGCCGGGCTCCTGCCGCGCGACTGTGGGCTTGCGGATGCGCCCGCGCTGGCGTGCGCCCTCAAGCGCGCACTGGTGGAGGCTTTTGTCGATCAGCGTGTCGGCTGGGTGAGCCTGGCGGCCGGTGCGCTCGCCTTCGTGTTCGCGTGCCGGCGCCTGGCCTGGGTGGGCTGGCTGTGCGGAGTCGCGGGCCTGGTGCTGTACAGCCAGGATCCTGCGGCCGTGGGGGCGCTGCTAGCGCTGCTTGTCCTCGTCGGCACGCACGAGCAGGACCGGAAGGGCAAGCGCCAGACCGACGAGCAGCCAGCCGATGGCCTGCGGATTGGTGGGCTCGGCTGACCAGCGCGCGAGTACGCCGACGAGGATGACGAGCGCGAGCGTGCGCTCGCGGCGCGTGGTGCCATTGCGCCACCAGCCGGTCACGCCGAGCACGATTGCAGGGGCGAGGTAGAGCAGGGTGGGGAAGTCGCGGTAGCGTGGGTCGACCCACAGCAGCAGCGCCGCAACCGCGGCGGCGAACAGCAGCAGGCCGCGCAGCATGCCGATCGAGGCCGCTTTAGAGCGCAGACGCTGCGCCCGCCAGAGCGTGCGCCCGGCGCTCTGCGTGGATGGAATGGGTTCGCCGTACCAGCGCGTGAGCGCGAACGGCAACAGGCCCGCGAGCACGGCGACGCCGCCCAGCGCCAGCCACTCGAGCGCGCTGCGGTAGGCGAGGTGGGCATGCTCCCAGTGCAGGACCACGATCAGGCCGCTCAGCGCGCCGGTCGCGGTGAGCGCGCTCACGCGCAGGCAGTGGGTGCGTCGACCGGTCGCCGACAGCAGCATTGCGAGGAGACCGCCGACGAGCCCGCCGCCGATCGGGCCGTACAGGCTGTCGCGCTCGGCGACCGGGCCGGCGAGCGGAAACTTTGGCGCGAGGCTGCCCGCCTCGAGCATGCCCCAGTGGCCGCCGACCGTGCCTTCGAGCGCGCGCTTCCAAGGTTGGTCGATGGCTTCGATGAGGTTGTAGTCCCAGCCCTCGGCATGGGCGCGATGCACGAACTCGCGCACGTAGCGAGCCTGGTTCACGCGCGAAGGCCTGGACTGCTCGCGCTGGCGTCCGGCGCTCGGCCAGCCGGTTTCGCCGATCAGGACGTGCTGGCCGGCGAAGTGCTCGCCCACGCGGCGGCGAGTTTCCGCGACGTGCTCGAGCGCGCGCGCGATGTCCACCGGCTCGTCTTCCCAGAAGGGCAGGATGTGCACCGTGACGAAGTCGACCTCCGCGGCGAGGCTGTCGTGGCGGGTCCAGAACTCCCACACGTCCGCGTAGGTGACGGGCACGTTCGCATGTGCCCGGGCGTGGCGGAGGAGTTGGCGCAGCTCGTCCTCGGTGCGCTCGCCGCGCAGCAGGACCTCGTTGCCGACGATGAGCCCGCGGACGACGTCGGCGTTGGCGTTCGCCAGCGTGATGGCGTGTTCGAGTTCGCGGGCGTTGACGCTCGGGTCGTAGCCGATCCACGCGCCGAGCAAGACCTTCATGCCGAGCGCGCGCGCGAGTTCGGGCACCTGCTCCAGGCCCTGGCTGACCGAATACAGGCGCACGCAGTCGGTGATCTTCGCCAGCGCGGCGAGGTCGGCGGCGATCTGTTCGGGGTCGATGTGGGCGTCGGGGGTGAGCGGTGTCTGGCCGGGGTGATGATAGGGCGCGTAAGACACGCATCTGAGCTTTTCGCCTGCCGAGAGATGCAAATCGTGCATCTGGACGGGGCGGGTGCGTGACCACAGAGTGGCCGACAGCAGCGCGAGCATGCCGAGGCTGACGAGCAGCAGTGTGAGCCAGAGCGCTCTGCGATCGGTGCGTGGCGGGATGATCACCTTGGGGTGTCCGTGAAAGGCCTGGTGCGTGCGTTGAAGGGCGTGGGGCGCGGGTGAGCCGTCTGCTTTCGAGTCAGCCTGAAGGCAATGCGTTCGTGCCGCAAGCGGTCGGGGTCTGCAGAGCAAAGAAGCCACGCCCTGGGGCGTGGCTTCTTGCCCGGCTGCCGGATTCTAGCAGCCGGCCGTCCCGGACCCGGCGGTCTCAGTCTGCGTAGTCGCTCATCGGCACGCAGGCGCAGAACAGGTTGCGGTCGCCGTAGACGTCGTCGATGCGATTGACGCTCGGCCAGAACTTGTTCTCGGCCACCCAGGGCAGCGGGAATACCGCCTGCTCGCGTGAGTAGGGGCGGTTCCAGTCGCCGAGGAAGTCGCTCTGGGTGTGCGGCGCGTGCTTGAGCGGGTTGTCCTCGGCGGGCCAGGTGCCGACCTCGATCTGGCGGATCTCGTCGCGGATCGCGATCATCGCCTCGACGAAGCGCTCGAGCTCGCCGAGGTCTTCCGACTCGGTCGGCTCGACCATGATCGTGCCCGCCACCGGGAAGGACATGGTCGGCGCGTGGAAGCCGTAGTCCATCAGGCGCTTGGCGATGTCGACCTCGGAGATGCCGGTCGCCGCCTTGATCGGGCGGATGTCGAGGATGCACTCGTGTGCGACACGCCCCTGGCTGCCGGTGTAGAGCACCGGGTAGTGGTCCTTGAGGCGCTCGGCGAGGTAGTTGGCGTTGAGGATCGCCACCTCGGTCGCCTGCTTGAGACCGTCGCCGCCCATCATCGCGATGTACATCCACGAGATCGGCAGGATGCTCGCCGAGCCGAAGGGCGCCGCCGCCACCGCGCCCTGGCCCAGGTTGGGCCGGTCGGCGCCGCCGGTGGGCTGGATCACATGGTCGGCCATGAAGGGCGCGAGGTGCGCCGCGAGGCCGATCGGCCCCATGCCCGGACCGCCGCCGCCGTGCGGGATGCAGAAGGTCTTGTGCAGGTTCATGTGCGAGACGTCGGCGCCGATCGTCGCCGGCGAGGTCAGGCCGACCTGGGCGTTGAGGTTGGCGCCGTCCATGTACACCTGGCCGCCGAACTCGTGGACGATGGCGCAGATCTCGCGGATCGACTCCTCGAACACGCCGTGGGTGGATGGGTAGGTGATCATCAGCGCGGCCAGCTCGGTCGCGTGCTTCTCGGCCTTGGCGCGCAGGTCGGCGACGTCGACGTTGCCGTTGTCGTCGCACTCGACCACCACCACCTGCATGCCGCACATCTGTGCGGTCGCCGGGTTGGTGCCGTGGGCGGACTTCGGGATCAGGCACACCTTGCGGTTGGCCTCGCCGCGGCTGGCGTGGTAACGCGCGATCGCCACCAGGCCGGCATATTCGCCCTGGGCGCCCGAGTTCGGCTGCATGCTGATCGCCGGGAAGCCGGTGACCGCGCGCAGGTAGTCGGCCAGGCCCTCGATCATCTCGAGATAGCCGGCGGCCTGGTCGCGCGGCGCGAATGGGTGAATGTTGGCGAACTCCGGCCAGGTGATCGGGATCATCTCGCTCGTCGCGTTCAGCTTCATCGTGCACGAGCCGAGCGAGATCATCGAGTGGTCGAGCGCGAGGTCGCGGTTCTGCAGCTTCTTGAGGTAGCGCAGCATCTCGTGCTCGGTGTGGTGCGTGTTGAACACCGGGTGGGCGAGCATGGCGTCGGTGCGCAGCAACTCCGCGGGCAGGGCGCCGCCGGCGGCCGCGACGCGGGCGTCGAGCACGCTGACGTCGGTGGAGGCGCCGAAGCAGGCGAGGATCGCGGCGACGTCGTCGCGGGTGGTGGTTTCATCCACCGCGAGGCCGAGCGTGGTGCCGGAGACGCTGCGCAGGTTGTAGCCGGCTCCCTCGGCGGCGTGCAGGATGGCGGGGGCGCGCGCGCCGACCTCGACCTCGACGGTGTCGAAGAAGGGGCGGTCGTGCACGCCGAAGCCGGCCTCGCGCAGGCCGGCGGCGAGCACCGCGGCGAGGCGGTGGATGCGCGCGGCGATGGTGCGCAGGCCCTGCGGGCCGTGGTACACGGCGTAGAAGCCGGAGAGGTTGGCGAGCAGCACCTGCGAGGTGCAGATGTTGGAGTTCGCCTTCTCGCGGCGGATGTGCTGCTCGCGGGTCTGCAGCGTCATGCGCAGCGCGGTCTTGCCGCGCGCGTCCTTGGAGACGCCGATGATGCGGCCGGGCATCGAGCGCACGTAGCCCTCGCGGGTGGCGAAGAAGGCGGCGTGCGGGCCGCCGAATCCCATCGGCACGCCGAAGCGTTGCGCCGAGCCGAGCGCGATGTCGGCGCCCATGCTGCCAGGGCTCTTGAGCAGCACCAGGGCCATCAGGTCGCTGGCGACCGCGACCACGGCACCTTTCGCCTTCAGCTCGGCGATCGGCGAGGTCAGGTCGACGACCTCGCCGCGCGCGTTCGGGTACTGCAGCAACGCGCCGAAGCAGTCGTGACTGCCGGCCTCTGCAGCCTTGCCGTAGACGAGCTCGTAGCCGAAGTAGTGGGCGCGGGTGCGAACCACGTCGATGGTCTGCGCGAAGCAGGCTTCGTCGATGAAGAACACGTTCGACTTCGACTTCGACACGCGGCGCGCCATCGTCATCGCCTCGGCGGCGGCGGTGGCTTCGTCGAGCAGCGAGGCGTTGGCGAGCTCCAGGCCGGTGAGGTCGATCACCATCTGCTGGTAGTTCAGCAGGGCTTCGAGGCGGCCCTGGGAGATCTCGGCCTGATAGGGCGTGTAGGCGGTGTACCAGCCCGGGTTCTCGAGCACGTTACGGAGCACGACCGCGGGGACGTGGGTGCCATAGTAGCCCTGGCCGATCAGGGACTTCTTCACCACGTTGCGGCCGGCGATGGCCTTCAGGCGGGCGAGCGCCTCGTGCTCGGGCATCGCGCCGGCGAGCGGCAGCGGCGACGCGAGGCGGATGCCGGCGGGCACGGTCTGCTTGATCAGGGCGTCCACGTCGGCGACACCGATGGCCGCGCACATGCGCGCGATCTCGCCGGCGTCGGGGCCGAGGTGGCGGTGGACGAAGGCGTCGCGCTGCTCGAGTCTGGCGAGCGGGGTGGAAAGCAGGTTGTCGCTCATGGTCAGGCCTGGGCGATTTCCGCTTCGTAGGCCGCGGCGTCCATCAGCGCGGCGACGTCGTCGGCGTTGGCCGGTGCCAGCTTGAACAGCCAGTTGGTGTACGAGTCGGCGTTGATGCTCTCGGGCGCGTCGATCGCGTCCTGGTTGTTGGCGATCACTTCACCGGCCACCGGGGCGTAGATGTCGGAGGCGGCCTTGACCGACTCGATCACCGCGCAGGCTTCGCCGGCGGACAGCGTGCGGCCGGCTTCGGGCAGCTCGAGGAAGACGATGTCGCCGAGGGCTTCCTGGGCGTGGTCGGTGACGCCGATGGTCAGGGTGCCGTCGTCCTCGACGCGGATCCATTCGTGGGACTTGGTGTACTTGAGGGTGCTGGGGACCTTGCTCATGGTGTTCTCCGGTCGGAAAGGTGATGGGGGAGTGTGTGGAAGTGCAAGCTTTGCGACCGCTCCGTCGATGCGCTGCGGCCGCAGAGTGAAGGGCGGCCGGTGGCCGCCCGCCTGGTTCGGGTCAGACGAGCGCCTTGCCCTTGCGCACGAAGGGCAGCTTGACGGCGCGCGCCTTCAGGCGCTTGCCGCGGATTTCGACCTCGACGGATTCGCCTGCTCGAGTGGCGAGCGGGACACGCGCGAAGGCGATCGACTTTTCGAGCGTGGGCGAGAAGCCGCCGCTGCTGGTCTCGCCCTCGCCGGCGGCGGTGAAGACCTTCATGTGCGAGCGCAGCACACCCTTGTCCTCGAGGATCAGGCCGAGCAGACGCTGGGTGGCCGGCTTGGCCTGCAGTGCGGCGCGACCAACGAAGTCGCGCGCCTCGTCCTTCATGTCCACGGTCCACGACAGGCCGGCGTCGAGCGGCGAGACCTCCTCGTCCATGTCCTGACCATGGAGGTTCATGCCGGCTTCCAGCCGCAGGGTGTCACGCGCGCCCAGGCCACAGGGGCGCACGCCGGCCGCGACGAGCGCGTTCCACGCCGCTTCGGCACGGATGGCTGGCACAGCGATCTCGAGGCCATCTTCGCCCGTGTAGCCGGTGCGCGCGACCAGCAGGTCGCCCACGCGCGCACCCGCGAAGGGCGCGGGCACGCCGGTGGCGGTGGAGAGTTCGGGCAGGGCGGCGCAGGCGCGCTCGATCGCGCGCGGCCCCTGGACGGCGATCATCGCCAGATCGCGGCGTGCCTGCAGGGTCACGTTGGCGCCAGTGGCGGCGATGCGCTTGCGCATCCAGGCCACGTCCTTGTCGGCGGTGCCCGCATTCACCACGATGCGGTAGTCGGCATCGCTGAAGCGGTAGACGATCAGGTCGTCGATCACGCCGCCACGCTCGTCTAGCATGCAGGCGTAGAGCGCTTTGCCACTGCCCTCGAGCTTGGCGACGTCATTGGCGAGCAGGCCGCGCAGCCAGGCAGTGGACTCGGGGCCGGCGACGTCGAGCGCGAGCATGTGCGAGACGTCGAACATGCCCGCATCGCGGCGCACCGCGTGATGCTCCTCGAGCTGCGAACCGTAATTCACCGGCATGTCCCAGCCGGCAAAATCAACCATGCGCGCCCCGGTTGCGACGTGGGCGGCGTGGAGAGGGGTGTGCCGTGCTGCGATGCTCATCGGGAGGTCACTCCGTCTTGGTGAACGAGAAAGGGGCGGGCACTGCTCGCCCCATCTGTCCTTTTACCTGAGAGATTCTCCGTTCGTCGCGCATGGTCGCCCCATATATATAGAGGGTGCGGACGAGTACGGTGTGCCCCTTCGGTGGGTACGCGAGCGCTTTGCGCCGTACCGCTCTCCAGACTTGTGCTGCACACGCGGTCCTTTTGCCTGAGCGGTTCCGGGGGTTGCGCCTTCGGCGACTCCTTACAGGAGCTCTCTCCCGCGTGTCGCGCGGACGATAGCACTCCGGCCGGAATGGTCGCAACCGCGCGCCGGGTCGCGGTGAAGGGGCAGTCATGAGCGAGGATTTTGCTCATGAGCGGATAGAAAACTTTGTGCGCTTTTATTCTTGACCGTTTTGCCGCGATCTCTAT
>DITC01000019.1:0-1150 GCA_002422685.1 Thauera sp. UBA6194
GCGGGCGCCGTAGCCGAGCAGCACGAACCAGACGATCGACGCGGTGATCGCGCCGGCGGCAAAGAGCGGACGCAGGTCGTCGGCCTGCTGGCTGCCGATCGAGCCGAGCAGCACCACGGTGTCGAGGTAGGCATGCGGGTTGAGCAGGCTGAAGCCGGCCGCGGCGAGCAGCGCCTGGGCGCGCGACATGCGCTTGTGTTCGGCGACGTCCACCGCACGGCCACCGCGCACCGCGGCGAGCAGGGCGCGGCCACCGTACCAGATCAGGAAGGCCGCGCCGCCGAAACGCGCCACGCTCGTCAGCTCGGGGTTGGCGACGAACAGGCTGCCCAGGCCGGCGATGCCGAGCGTGATCAGCAGCATGTCGCACAGCGCCGACACGCTCACCGTCAGCAGCACGTGCTCGCCACGCAGGCCCTGGCGCAGCACATGCGCGTTCTGGGCGCCGATCGCCATGATCAAACCGAGGGTCAGCACGAAGCCGTTGAAGTAGACGCTGCTCATGATGCGTTCCGTTGTTGTTTTGAGTGCACACGCGCCCAACCCCGGGGGAAGACGCAGCGCAACTATAGGCGCACCGGAACCGCCTCTTAAGTAGAATCGATTTAATTACGTTTCGAGTAATTTTTCTAATGATCGACCATCGCCTGCTGGCCTTCGAGGCTGTGCTGCAGGAGGGCAGCTTCGAGCGCGCGGCGCGCCGGCTCGCGCTGACGCAATCCGCGGTGTCTCAACGCGTGAAGCTGCTCGAGGCCGAGCTCGGCCAGGTGCTGCTGGTACGCAGCAAGCCGGTGCGCCCCACCCCGGCCGGGCGCCGGCTGCTGCCCTACCTGGCACAGCTGCGGCTGATGGAGGCCGAGGCCCGGCGCGCGCTCGCACCGCGCCAGGCGCACGGCCCGCTGCGGCTGGCGGTCGGCGTCAATGCGGACTCGCTCGCCACCTGGTTCATCGGCGCGGTCGCGGACGTGGTACGCGAAGAAGGCCTGGTGCTAGACTGCGTGGTCGACGACCAGGACCACACCCACGCGCTACTGGCCGACGGCGAGGTGCTGGGCTGCGTCTCCACCCGCCCCGACCCGATGCGCGGCTGCGCCGCCGAGCGCCTGGGCGTGATGCCCTACCTGTGCACGGCCGCACCGGAGTTCCGTGC
>DITC01000019.1:1184-2973 GCA_002422685.1 Thauera sp. UBA6194
ATCCCCACCACGTCGTCCCCTCGTCCGAGGGCTTCATGGCCTTCGCGCTCGCCGGCCTGGGCTACGGCTTCATCCCCGAAATCCAGGCGCGCGAGCACCTCGCCCGCGGCGCGCTGGTCGACCTGGCGCCCGAGCGCGAGGACGTGGTGCTGTACTGGCACCACTGGCAAGTGCAATCACCGGTGATGGCGCGGCTGGCCGGGGCGATCGCCAGCGCGGCGGCAAAGGCGCTGGGGACAGCGCAGTAGGCGCGCCCCGCCGCGTGCGGCCGCGCGGACCGCGCTCGACGGCGAGGCCGGTCGCGCGTCGGCGCAGAACTCAAGCCTCGCCCTTCCCATGCACCACCGCACAGCCCGCGTGCGGCAGCGGCGAGGCCTTGGGCTGGTCCTCGGGCTCGAACCAGGCGAGCTTGGGATACAAGCCCACGACGCTCCCGACCACTGTCAGCGAGGGCGGGCGCACGCCTTCGTCCAGCACGCGCTGCGGCAGGGTGGCGAGGTCGGCCACCACCACGCGCTGGGCGTGCGTGGTGCCACGCTCGATCACGCCCGCGGGCGTGGTCGGCGGCAGGCCGTGGGCGACGAGCTGCGCGCAGATGTCGGCCAGGCGCGAGATGCCCATGTAGATCACCACCGTCTGCTGCGGGCGCGCGAGCATCGGCCAGTCGAGGTCGATCCTGCCTTCCTTGAGGAAGCCGGTGGCGAACACCACCGACTGCGCGTGCTCGCGATGGGTCAGCGGGATGCCCGCATAGGCCGAGACGCCCGCCGCCGCGGTCACGCCCGGCACCACCTCGACGTGGATGCCGGCGTCGACCAGCAGCTCCATCTCCTCGCCACCGCGACCGAAGATGAAGGGGTCGCCGCCCTTGAGGCGCACCACGCGCTTGCCTTCCTTGGCGAGCTTCAACAGCAGCTGGTTGATCTCGTCCTGCGGCAGCGAGTGGTCGGCGGCCTTCTTGCCGACGTAGATGCGCTCGGCCTCGATCGGCGCCAGCTCGAGGATGGGCGGGGCGACGAGGTTGTCGTACACGACGACGTCCGCGCCCGCCACCAGGCGCGCGCCGCGCAAGGTGAACAGCTCCGGGTCGCCCGGACCGGCGCCCACCAGATAGACCCAGCCCGGCAGCGGGCCGGGACGATGAACCGCAAGATCGGGAACTGCCATGCTTACCACTCCATGCCGGGCATCGCCTTCACCCCCGCGGCGAAGGCGTGCTTGACCGGCGTCATGTCGGTGACGGTGTCGGCGGCCTCGACCAGCGCGGGCGGCGCCCCGCGGCCGGTGACCACCACGTGCTGCAGCGGCGGCCGGGCGCGCAGGTCGGCGATCACCCGGTCCACGTCGAGATACTGGTACTTCAACGCGATGTTGAGCTCGTCCAGCACCACGAGGCCGAAGCCCGGATTCTGAAGCATTTCGCACGCCACCGCCCAGGCGGCTTCGGCCGCAGCGATGTCGCGCGCGCGATCCTGCGTCTCCCAGGTGAAGCCTTCGCCCATCACGTGCCAGGTGACGCCGGGCTGGGTGCGAAAGAAAGCCTCCTCGCCGGTGTCCGAGCGCCCCTTGATGAACTGCACCACGCCCACCTGCATGCCGTGGCCGAGCGCGCGCGCCACCAGACCGAAGGCCGCGCTGGACTTGCCCTTGCCGTTGCCGGTGTTGACCAACAAAACACCGCGCTCGGCCTGCGCGGCGGCGATCTTGTCGTCGACGACGTCCTTCTTACGCGCCATGCGGGCGTTGTGGCGGGTGTCACGGTCCGGGGTCTGGGTCATGTGATTGTTCT
>DITC01000006.1 GCA_002422685.1 Thauera sp. UBA6194
TCAAGATCGCCGGCAAGCGCGTCGGTCCGGCCGAGTACGAGTCGGTACTGGTCGGCCATCCGCTGGTCAGGGAGGCGGTCACGATCGGCGTGCCCGACGCGGTGAAGGGGGAGGCGGCGGTGTGCTTCGTGACGCTGGCCGCCGCCGCTGGAGACCTGACCCCCGAGGCCTGGGCGGAGCGCGAGCGCGTGTTGCGCGCGCATGTCGCCGAGCGCCTCGGCAAGGCGCTGGCGCCGGCACGGGTGCATTGCACGGCGGCGCTGCCGCGCACGCGCAACGGCAAGATCCTGCGCCGCCTGGTGCGCGCCGCCTACCTCGGCGGCCCCCTGGGCGACCTCAGCGCGCTGGAGGATCCCGCCGCGCTGGAAGCCATCCGCGCCTGCGCGGAGCCGGCTGGGGCCGTCGCCTGAATCATCGGCTGAACCGTCCGCTTTTCGTACGCCGTCCGTACGGCGACCGTACGAAAACCGGACGGTCGTCGGCTGGGCGCTCGTCCGTCCGTGCGCATGCGCCGGCTCGGGCAGACCGCGATGCCCCCGCAGGGCCCGAGACTGCCGGCTGCGGCGATCGTCTTGCCGACCCCCTGAGGGCAGTGGGGTTTTTGGCATTCCCTTTGCTATGCTTCAAGTCGAGGTGCGATGAGGCCGCCGCGGTCGGGCAAGGTCTCGCGCCGGATTGTCGCCTCATCCGTGGCGACAGCAGCACACCGGAACCGATGCGGCAGAACTGACAGGGGCTCGACCCTCCGGTCGCACACAGCGACCCGCCGTGTCGCGTTTCGCGAGGAGGAGACACTTGAGCGCATCCCACACGCCCGACGGGCAGATGTTTTCCGATCCCGGCAATGATGCTGCGGTCATGGCCGCATGGGAGCGCTTCCTCGATGGCGGAGGAGGTGCGTCCGATGCGCTGCGCGGCCTGATCGACGGCTCATGGCAGCGCTGTCAGCAGCACAACGTCGACCCCGACAAGCGCAGCGCACCGCCGCCGGTGGCCGAGGCCACGCTGGCGTCGATGAAGCTGCGCCATAGCGAGCTGCTGCAGGCGAGCGCGCCCGTCATGGCCTGTGCGCGTGATTTCCTCGCCGAAACCGGCACCGTGATGGCGCTCGCCGATACCAGCTCGACCATCCTGACGATGGAAGGCGACAACCCCACGCTGGGTTCGGCCGAGTCCATCCACCTGCTGCCCGGCGTGTCCTGGAGCGAGCGCATCTGCGGCACCAATGCCATCGGCACCGCGCTCGCGGTGGGCCAGCCGGTGCAGATCCATTCCGCCGAGCACTACTGTGCCGGCATCAAGCGCTGGACCTGCTCGGCGACCGTGATCCGCCATCCGCAGGACGGCGAGATCCTCGGCGTGGTGGATGTGTCCGGCCTGTCGGAAACCTACAGCCGCCACAGCCTGGCACTGGTCGTCACCACGGCGAGTCGCATCGAGAGCCGGCTGACCATGCTCGAGATGGAGCGCCGCTACCGCCTGCTCGAGGCGGCCCTGCCTTACTGGGCCGGAGGCACCGACGGCATCGTGCTGTTCGACCGTCGCGGCTATCCCATCAAGGCCAACGAGAACGCGCAGGCTGCCATTGCCGCCTTCGGCGCCGATCTCGATCTTGCCGCGCCAAGGCGCATCCCGGCGCTCGCCCTCGATGGCGAGAGCCAGCCGCTGCCGGCGTGGCTGCGCGTCGAATGGCTGGTGCCGGTGAGCGAACGCGGCGAGCGCCTGGGTACGCTGCTGATCGTGCCCTTGCCGCGGGTCGGCCGTGCGCGGGCGGGCGATCCGGTGCGCGACCTGGCCGGCGCGCCGGCCGTCGCGCGCGACCTGCGCTCGGCGCAGGTGCCTGCCGGCTTCGCCTCCATCGTCACCGCTGACGTCGGCTTGTGCGACGCGCTGCGCAAGGCCGACCAGCTCGCGCGCTCGCGCGTGCCGGTGCTGCTGCTGGGCGAAACCGGTGTCGGCAAGGAGGAGTTCGCGCAGGGCATCCACAGGGCCAGCCCTTTCCGCGACGGCCCCTACGTGGCGCTCAACTGCGGCGGGCTTTCGCGCGAGCTGCTGGCGAGCGAGCTGTTCGGCTACGTCGAGGGCGCGTTCACCGGCGCACGCAAGGGCGGGCTGATGGGCAAGATCGAGGCGGCCAATGGCGGCACGCTGTTCCTCGACGAGATCGGCGAGATGCCGCTCGACCTGCAGCCACACCTGCTGCGCGTGCTGGAGCAGGGCGAGATTTACCGCCTGGGCGAGAACACGCCGCGAAAGCTCAATTTCCGCCTGATCGCGGCCACCCACCGCGACCTGCGACAGGAGGTGGCGGCCGGCCGCTTCCGCATGGATTTCTACTACCGCGTCGCGGTGACCTCGATCCGCATCCCGTCGCTGCGCGAGCGCCGCGGCGACGTGCGCCTGCTCGCTGCGCACTTCGTCGAGTTGTTCCGCGAGCGCCATCGGCTTGGCCCCCGCCGGCTCGACGATGCACTGCTGGCGACCCTGGACGCCTACGCCTGGCCGGGCAACGTGCGCGAGCTACGCAACGTGATCGAGAGCATGGTGCTGATGGGTGAGGGGGAATGTCTGGGCCTCGAGGCCCTGCCGCCGGAGCTGGCGATGGAGCAGGGCGTGCCGGCGTCAGGCCCGGCGCCGGCTGGCGGCGCCACGCCTGCCGTACGCAGCATCGCCACCGGCGAGGCGGAACTGATCCGCTGCGCCATCGCTGCCACCCGGGGCAACCTGACACAGGCAGCGCGCGAGCTCGACATCGCCAAGAGCACGCTGTACCAGAAGGTGAAGCAGTACGGCCTGGAGTCCGACATCAGCCGGGTCCGGGGCAGCTAGCAGGCTGCGCGCCAGGGGGCGGTCGGGCGTCCGGACCGATCCCTGGTGCATTCGGCGCTGGGCGCTCAGTTCGGCTTGATCGCCACCTTCAGCACGCCGTCACGCTGGTTGGCGAACAGCTCGTAGGCGGCAACGATGTCGTCGAGCTTGTAGGTGTGGGTAACCAGCACGCCGAGGTCGACCCGCTGGGAGGCGACCACGTTCATCAGCCGGCGCATGCGTTCCTTGCCACCGGGGCACAGCGCGGTGTTGATGCGGTGGTCGCCCAGGCCGGCGGCGAAGGCCGACATGGGGATCGTCAGGTCGGACGAATACACGCCGAGGCTGGACAAGGTGCCACCGGGCTTGAGCACGCGCAGCGCCTGCTCGAAGGTGGCCTGGGTGCCGAGTGCTTCGATCGCGGAATCGGCGCCGCGTCCGCCGGTGAGCTTCATGACCTCGCTGACGATGTCGCAGTTGCGGAAGTTCAGCGTGACGTCGGCGCCCATCACCTTGGAGATGCCGAGGCGGTGGTCGTTGCCATCGACGGCGATCACCGTGGTCGCGCCCATCAGTCGCGCACCGGCGGTGGCGCACAGGCCGATCGGCCCCTGGGCGAACACCACCACGGTGTCGCCGAGCTTGATGTTCGCGTTCTCGGCGCCCTTGAAGCCGGTCGACATGATGTCGGGGCACATCAGTACCTGCTCGTCGCTGAGGCCGTCGGGAATCGGCGCCAGGTTGGCCTGGGCATCCGGCACCAGCACGTATTCGGCCTGGGTGCCGTCGATCAGGTTGCCGAAGCGCCAGCCGGCGGTGGCCTTGTAGCCGTGGCCGCCGCATTGGTGGAGCGGAATCAGGTAGCTGCCGTCCTGCGATGGGGCGCCGTCCTGTGCAGCATAGGAATTGAAGTTGGGGCAGATCGCGCCGGCGATCACGCGCTGGCCTTCCTGATAGCCCTGCACTGCGCTGCCGAGTTTCTCGATCACACCGACCGGCTCGTGGCCGATGGTGAGGCCCGGCACGACCGGGTATTCGCCCTTCAGGATGTGGACGTCGGTGCCGCAGATCGTGGTCGTGGTGATGCGGATCAGGGCGTCGTTGGGGCCGATCGCGGGGATCGGCTTGTCGACCAGTTCGATACGGCCGGGGGCGACGAAAACGGTCGCTTTCATCATGGCAGTCATGAGGCATCTCCTGGGAAGGGAAGGGGAGTTCGCGCCATGAGGCGCGGACGGCCAGGAAGACTATGGACCAGGATGACGCTGGCGAACTTGATCTGGGTCAAAGCTTGAGTGCGGGAGGGCCGTGCGCCGGGCGCGGGCCCTCCCGGTACGTCCGGTCAGACGTTGCGGTAGACCTCGGCCCCGCTCTTCACGAACTCGATCGACTTCACCTCCATGCCCTTCTTCAGCGCCTCGGCTTCGTCGATGCCCTGCTGGGCGGCGAAGTCGCGCACGTCCTGGGTGATCTTCATCGAGCAGAAGTGCGGGCCGCACATCGAGCAGAAGTGCGCCACCTTGGCCGAGTCCTTGGGCAGGGTCTCGTCGTGGAATTCCTTCGCCTTGTCCGGATCGAGGCCGAGGTTGAACTGGTCTTCCCAGCGGAACTCGAAGCGCGCCTTGCTCAAGGCGTTGTCGCGGATCTGCGCGCCCGGGTGGCCCTTGGCGAGGTCGGCGGCATGCGCGGCGAGCTTGTAGGTGATGATGCCTTCCTTGACGTCCTGCTTGTTGGGCAGGCCCAGATGCTCCTTGGGCGTCACGTAGCACAGCATCGCGGTGCCGTACCAGCCGATGGTGGCCGCGCCGATGCCGCTGGTGATGTGGTCGTAGCCCGGCGCGATGTCGGTGGTGAGCGGGCCCAGGGTGTAGAAGGGCGCTTCCTTGCACCACTCGAGCTGCAGGTCCATGTTCTCCTTGATGAGCTGCAGCGGCACGTGGCCCGGGCCCTCGATCATGACCTGCACGTCGTGGCGCCATGCGATCTCGGTGAGCTCGCCCAGGGTCTTGAGCTCGCCGAGCTGGGCCTCGTCGTTGGCATCGTAGATCGAGCCCGGACGCAGGCCGTCGCCGAGGCTGAAGGCCACGTCGTAGGCCTTCATGATCTCGCAGATGTCCTCGAAGTGGGTGTAGAGGAAGCTCTCCTTGTGATGCGCCAGGCACCACTTGGCCATGATCGAGCCGCCGCGCGACACGATGCCGGTCATGCGGTTGGCGGTCAGCGGCACGTAGCGCAGCAGCACGCCGGCGTGGATGGTGAAGTAGTCCACGCCCTGCTCGGCCTGCTCGATCAGGGTGTCGCGGAAGATCTCCCAGGTGAGGTCTTCGGCCTTGCCGTTGACCTTCTCCAGGGCCTGGTAGATCGGCACCGTGCCGATCGGCACCGGGCTGTTGCGGATGATCCACTCGCGGGTCTCGTGGATGTTCTTGCCGGTGGACAGGTCCATCACCGTGTCGCCGCCCCAGCGGATCGACCAGGTCATCTTGTCGACCTCCTCGGCGATGCTGGAGGTGACCGCCGAGTTGCCGATGTTGGCGTTGATC
>DITC01000070.1 GCA_002422685.1 Thauera sp. UBA6194
GGCGATGACGTCGAGGTCATCTGTGCGGCCAAGGGCGGCGGTTCGGAAAACAAGACCAAGATGGGCATGCTCAACCCGTCCGACTCCATCGCCGACTGGGTGCTCAAGACCGTTCCGACCATGGGCGCCGGCTGGTGTCCGCCGGGTATCCTCGGCATCGGCATCGGCGGCACGCCCGAGAAGGCGATGCTGCTGGCCAAGGAATCGCTGATGGACCCGGTGAACATCCACGAGCTGCGCGAGAAGGCTGCCTCGGGCGCCCAGCTCAGCCGCGTGGAGGCGCTTCGCCTCGAACTGATGGACAAGGTCAACGCGCTCGGTATCGGCGCCCAGGGCCTGGGTGGCCTCACCACCGTGCTCGACGTCAAGATCATGGACTACCCGACCCACGCCGCCAGCCTGCCGGTCGCGATGATCCCCAACTGTGCCGCCACCCGCCACGTGCACTTCCACCTCGACGGCTCGGGCCCGGCGCATCTGCCCACGCCCAGGCTCGAGGACTGGCCGCAGGTCACCTGGAAGGCCGACACCAACGTCGCCACCCGCGTGAACCTCGACACGCTGACGAAGGAAGAGGTCGCCTCCTGGAAGCCGGGCCAGATCCTGCTGCTCAACGGCAAGATGCTCACCGGTCGCGACGCCGCGCACAAGCGCATCGCCGACATGCTCGAAAAGGGCGAGAAGCTGCCGGTCGACTTCACCAACCGCGTCATCTACTACGTCGGCCCGGTCGACCCGGTGCGTGATGAGGTCGTCGGCCCGGCCGGTCCCACCACCGCCACCCGCATGGACAAGTTCACCCGCATGATGCTGGAGAAGACCGGCCTCATCTCGATGATCGGCAAGTCCGAGCGCGGCCCCGTCGCCATCGAGGCGATCAAGGACAACAAGTCGGCCTACCTGATGGCCGTCGGCGGTGCGGCCTACCTGGTGTCGAAGGCGATCAAGGAAGCCAAGGTCGTCGGCTTCGAGGACCTGGGCATGGAGGCGATCTACGAATTCACCGTGCAGGACATGCCGGTGACGGTCGCGGTCGATGCCAACGGCACCAGTGTGCACAACACCGGCCCGAAGGAGTGGCAGGCGAAGATCGGCAAGATCCCGGTCACGGTGGCGTAAGCCGCCAGGCTTCGGGCGGCGACCAGCTCGCCGCCCAGGCCGGCACGTCCGCGGCCGGCATCGGCCGCGCGATGCAGTAGCCCTGCCCCATCTCGCAGCCGAGCGCCAGCAACAGCCGGCCATGCGCCTCGGACTCCACGCCCTCGGCGATCACCTCGCGGCGAAACGCGCGCGCAAGACCGAGAATGGCCTTCAGGATCGCCAGATCCTCGGGGTCGTCCAGCATCCCGCGCACGAACACCTGATCGATCTTCAGCCGCGTCGCCGGCAGGCGCTTGAGATAGCCGAGCGACGAGAAACCCGTACCGAAATCGTCCAGCGCAAAGCGCACCCCGATCGCGGCGCAGGCCTCCACGATGCGCGACACCTGGGTGATGCTCTCCAGCGCGCTCGTCTCCAGCACCTCGAACTCCAGCTTGTCCGCGCCCACGCCCGGGTGCCGCGCCAGCGCCGCATGCAGCCGCAGCATGAAATCCGGCGCCTGCAGGTGACGCGCGCTGATATTCACGCTCACCGGCAGCTCGAAGCCCTGCGCCTGCCAGCGCGTGAGCTGCGCCAGCGCGGCCTCGATCACCCAGTCGCCGAGCTCGATCGCCAGCGCATGCTCCTCGACCACGGGCAGAAACACTGCGGGCTCGAGCAGGCCGCGCTCGGGATGTGCCCAGCGCACCAGCGCCTCGACGCCCACCACCTCCCCGCTCGCCATGTTCACCTTGGGCTGGTACAGCAGCCGCAGTTCATCGCTCTCCAGCGCGCGGCGGATGGCGGCCAGGCTCTCGTGGCGGCCGCGCAGCGTGCGGTCGTGCTCGGTGTCGAACAGGTGGACGCGGTTCTTGCCCAGGAGCTTGGCTTCGTACATGGCCTGATCGGCCTGACGCAGCAGCTGATCGGGATCGACCGCGTCGTCCTGCGGGTAGAGCGTGAGCCCGATGCTGGCCGACACCTTGAGCTCGAGCTCGCCCACACGCACCTGCTGCGCCACGGCGCTCAGCAGACGCTGCACGAGCAGCAGGCAGGCGTCCGCGCCGTCGAGGTCGATCATCACCGCGACGAACTCGTCACCGCCCAGGCGCGACACGCTGTCGCCTGCGCGCAGGGCAGCCTTCATGCGCCCCGCCACCACGCTGAGCAGCTGGTCGCCCACCTGGTGCCCGTGCGAATCGTTCACCGCCTTGAAACCGTCCAGGTCGATGTAAGCCACCGCCAGCATCTGCCCGCGGCGTTCGCTCTGCGCCATGCTGCGTTGCAGGCGGTCGTGCAGCAGCACGCGGTTGGGCAGCCCGGTGAGCGCGTCGTAGTGCGCGATGTACTCCAGCTGGGCTTCATGCTCCTTTTGCAGCGTGATGTCATTCAGGGTGCCGAAAAAGCCCATCACCTGACCCGACGCGTCCTTCTCGGAGCGCACGCACACGTCCACCCAGCGATAGTCGCCCGCCGCGCGGCGCAGGCGCAGCGGGACCGAGCCCGAGTCGCAGCCGCCACGACTCAGCGCGTCGAAGAACTCGGCGTGCTGGGCCTGATCCTCCGGGTGCACGTACGACCGGAACGAGCGCCCGAGCGCCTCGTCCACCGCATGCCCGGTGATGTCGGCCCAGGCCTGGTTCAGGAACACCCAGCGCCCGCCGGCGCTGGTCTGGAAGATCACGTCGCGCACGTTCTCGACCACCGAACGGTAGCGCGCCTCGCTCGTGCGCAGGGTTTCGTCGGCTCGCCTGCGCCCGAGCGCGGCGGCAAAGGCGCTCGCGATCAGCATCATCAGCGCCTTCTCGTCGCCCGACCACTGCCGCTGCTCGCGCACCGCGTCGAGCCCGACGAAGCCGAGCACCTTGCCTTCGCTCACCATCGGCACCGCGAGCACCGACTGGATGTCCTGCGCCTGCAAGAGCAGGCGGTCGATCTCGGCCTCGGCGGGCAGCGCCGCCACGTCCGCGAAATCGACGATGTCGCCCGCTTCGATCGTGCGCGTAAACAGCAGCCGCGCATCGAAGGGAATGTCCTGCAACAGCTCCATCTCGGAGCGGATGCCCGGCGCACACCACTCGTGGGTGTTGCTCAGCAGCGTGCGCTCGGGGTTGATCTGGAACACGTACGAGCGGTCCGAGCGTGCGAAGGCGCCGATTTCGCCCAGCGCGCGCTGCAGCGCCGCGTCGAGCGCTTCGGGGCGCGCCGGAATCAGATCGGACGAGATGCGCGACACGAGGCGCTCGAACGCGATCCGCCGGCGCAACTCCAGCTCGCTGCGCGCGCGCTCGGCCTCCAGCCGCAGTGCCTGCTGGCGCAGCAGCTCGCAGCGCGCACGCAGCACGGACAGCTCGTCGTCGCCCGCGGCTGCAGGCGGCGGGGCTCCGACAATCTCGACCAGAGGCGCTTCAGGCTGCGCGGACATGTCCCGTCATCGTCACATTCAAGAATTTACGCTGCATGGTGCAGCGCCGGGCGCGCCAGAGCAAGACCGGCCGCATCAAAAAAACGGCGACCCGAGGAGGTCGCCGCTTCTGCCCGGTCAGGCCTGCCCGCGCACGCGCTTATTCGACACGGTGCGCGGCAAGGCGCAGCCAGGTGTCGACCACCGTATCCGGGTTGAGCGAGATGGTCTGGATGCCCTCGTCCATCAGCCACTCGGCAAAGTCGGCGTGGTCCGACGGCCCCTGGCCGCAGATGCCCACGTACTTGCCCAGCTTGTTGGCCGCCTGGATCGACATCGACAGCAGCTGCTTGACCGCCGGGTCGCGCTCGTCGAAAGCGTGCGCCACCAGGCCCGAGTCGCGGTCCAGGCCCAGCGTGAGCTGGGTCAGGTCGTTAGAGCCGATCGAGAAGCCGTCGAAGTACTCGAGGAACTGCTCGGCCAGAATGGCGTTGGACGGGATCTCGCACATCATGATCAGCTTGAGATCGTTCACGCCGCGCTTGAGCCCATGCTCGGCGAGCAGCTCGACTACGCCCTTGGCCTCTTCGACGTTGCGCACGAAGGGGATCATGATCTGCACGTTGGTCAGGCCGAGCTCGTTGCGCACCTTCTTCATCGCCGCCACTTCCATCTCGAAGCAGTCGCGGAAGCTGTGGGCGATGTAGCGCGAGGCGCCACGGAAGCCGAGCATCGGGTTTTCTTCTTCCGGCTCGTAGATGTCGCCGCCGAGCAGCTTGCGGTACTCGTTCGACTTGAAGTCGGACATGCGCACGATCACGGGCTTCGGGTAGAAGGCCGCGGCGATGGTGGCCACGCCCTCGACCAGCTTCTCGATGAAGAACTGCTTGGGCGTGGCGTAGCCGCGCGAGCGGCGGGTGATCTCGTCGCGCAGGCTGGCCGGCACCTGGCCGATGTCGAGGATGGCCTTGGGGTGGATGCCGATCATGTTGTTGATGACGAACTCCAGGCGCGCCAGGCCGACGCCGCCGTTGGGGATCTGCGCGAACTCGAAGGCGAGCTCGGGGTTGCCCACGTTCATCATGATCTTCACCGGGATCTCGGGCAGGTTGCCCATGTCGGTGGTGATGATCTCGAACTCCAGCTTGCCGCGGTACACGTAGCCGGTGTCGCCCTCGGCGCAGGACACGGTGACCGAATCACCCTCGTTCAGCACCTCGGTGGCGTTGCCGCAGCCGACGATGGCCGGGATGCCCAGCTCGCGCGCGATGATCGCCGCGTGACAGGTGCGGCCGCCGCGGTTGGTGACGATGGCGCTGGCGCGCTTCATCACCGGCTCCCAGTTGGGGTCGGTCATGTCGGTGACGAGGATGTCGCCGGCCTGCACGCGGTTCATCTCCGAGGCATCGCCGACGATGCGGACCACGCCGGCGCCGATCTTCTGGCCGATCGCGCGGCCGTGGGTGAGCGACTTGCCATACTGCTTGAGGCGGTATTTTTCCATCACCAGCCCGGCGTCCTGGCTCTTCACCGTCTCGGGGCGCGCCTGCAGGATGTAGAGCTTGCCGTCGACGCCGTCCTTGCCCCACTCGATGTCCATCGGGCGGCCGTAGTGCTTCTCGATGATCACCGCGTAGCGGGCGAGCTCGAGCACGTCCTCGTCGGTGAGCGAGAAGCGGTTGCGGTCGGCCTCGGGCACATCGACCGTGCGCACCGACTTGCCGGCCACGGCCTTGTCGGTAAACACCATCTTGATCAGCTTGGAGCCCAGGTTGCGGCGCACGATGGCCGGCTTGTCCAGCGCCAGCGTGGGCTTGTGAACGTAGAACTCGTCCGGGTTCACCGCGCCCTGCACCACGGTTTCGCCCAGGCCGAACGACGCGGTGATGAACACCACCTGGTCGAAGCCCGACTCGGTGTCGATCGAGAACATCACGCCCGAGGCGCCCGAGTCCGAGCGCACCATGCGCTGCACGCCGGCCGACAGCGCGACGTCGGCGTGGGCGAAGTTCTTGTGCACGCGGTAGGCGATGGCGCGGTCGTTGTACAGCGACGCGAACACCTCCTTCATGGCGTGCAGGATGTTCTCGTAGCCGTGGATGTTGAGGAAGGTCTCCTGCTGGCCGGCGAAGGAGGCGTCCGGCAGGTCTTCGGCGGTGGCCGACGAGCGCACCGCGAAGCTGCCCTCGCCTTCGGCGGTGATCTGCTCGTAGGCGGTCTTGATCTCGGCCTCGAGCCTGGCCGGGAACGGGATGTCGATGATCCACTGGCGAATCTGCGCGCCGGTCCTGGCCAGCGCGTCGACGTCGTCGACGTCGAGCGCGTCGAGCGCGGCGTTGATGCGATCGGCCAGACCGTCATGCGCGAGGAATTCGCGGTAGGCTTCGGCCGTGGTCGCAAAGCCACCCGGCACGCGAACGCTCGAGGGCAGCTGGCTGATCATCTCGCCGAGCGAGGCGTTCTTGCCGCCGACCTTCTCGACGTCGGTCATGCGCAGTTCGTTGAAGGGGATCACATAGCGTGTCATGGGTGGCTTCCGCAAATGTTGGAGAGAAAGCAAAATACCGGAGCGCGAAGTTTAACGTTTTTTTTGTGCTCTGCCGCAATCCGGCTTGTATGTACGTATAAAAGCCCCTGATACCAGAGCCGCCAAGGCCGACACCATGACCAACATCCCGCGCCGCACCGTCTTCTTCGTCTCCGACGGTACCGGCATCACCGCTGAAACCTTGGCGCACAGCCTGCTTGCCCAGTTTCCCGAAGCGCAGTTTCGCCAGATCCGGGCGCCCTTCGTCGACAACATCGACAAGGCGATCGAATGCGCCAACCACATCCGCGAGGTCGCGCGCGACGACGGCGTACGCCCGATCGTGTTCAGCACGCTCGTCAATGACGAAACGGTTGCTGCACTGCACAAAGCCGACGCGCTCTTTCTCGACCTGTTCGAGCGCTTCATCGGCCCGCTCGAATCCGAGCTCGGCCAGCGCTCCACGCACGCCGTCGGCCGCTTCCACGGCATCGCCGACAGCCTCAACTACAAGCACCGCATCGAAGCCATCAACTTCGCCATGGCGCACGACGACGGCGTCTCCAGCGAGGGCGAGCTCGCCGAGGCCGACGTGGTGCTGGTGGGCGTGTCGCGCTCGGGCAAGACGCCCACCAGCCTCTATCTGGCCATGCAGTTCGGCGTCAAGGCCGCCAACTACCCGCTCATCCCCGAAGACTTCGAGCGCAACAAGCTGCCCGGCGAACTGCACAAGTACCGCAGCAAGCTCTTCGGCCTCACCATCGCCCCCGAGCGCCTGTCGCAGATTCGCCAGGAACGCCGCCCCAACAGCCGTTACGCCTCGCTGGAAAACTGCCGCTACGAGATCGACGCCGCGCAAAAATTGATGCGTCGCGAAAACATCCGCTGGCTCGAATCCACCACCAAATCGATCGAGGAAATCTCGGCCACCATCCTGCAGACCGTGCGCGTGGAACGCCCCGGCTTCTGACCTGCCCAAGGGCATACAACGAACAAGTATTCAGGACACCCCATGAAAAGAACGCGCCTCAAGCGCCGCGGCGGCCTCGGCCGCAACGCAGAACAACTCGCCTGGCTGGCCAACGGGCTCGCCCTCTCGGGCAGCCGCACCGAAGACCGCTACTGGGAACGCCAGCTCGGCGAGATCATCGACGAGGTCCTCGCCAACGGCGACGAAGAAACGCTCAACACCGCGCTCGACCACCTCTACAGCACCGAGCCGCGCGCCTACGATGAGCTCGCCGACAACATCGAGTCGCGCACCGAATGCGCCGCGGGTGCCTTCCCCGAGCACGACGTGGTGCTCCTCGCCGCCCCGGTGCTCGCCTGGTCGCGCTACCGCATCGGCGCCGCCAGCATCCCGCCGGCCGTGCTCGCCAACCTGCGTGTGCATCTGCAGGCGCACGTGCTCGCCAGCGACGCCAAGCTCTCGGTCGCCGACTTCCTCTTCAGCCCCGACCAACTGCCGCAGGGCTACTGCGCCACCGCCGAGTTTTCCAAGGTGATCTGCGGCGCCGCGATGGACAATCTCGATCTGCACATCGAGACCGAGGGCATGCCCGAGACCGCGCAGTTCCTCTCCGACACGCGCTACCTGCTCGCCGCCGTCACCGTGCCGCGCGGTGCCCCGATCTTCCGCTGGCAAGAAGCCGACGGCGCCCGCGACAGCGCGCTCGAGCACTGGCGCACCCAGGGCGGCGCCTGTCTCACGCCGATGCTGCCGGGCTGCGTCATCGACCTCGTGCTGCCCGAATCCTATTTCGCCGCCAGCCGCGCCGCCGACAAGGACAGCCGCCCGTACTCGGTGCGCGCCTCGGTCGCCTACCTGGCCACCACGCTCGAGACCCCGGCCGCCAACCTGCGCGCCGTCATCGCCCCCTACTACGACCGTGCGCTCGAGGAATACCGCATCGCCTTCACCGTGCGCGGTCAGGAGCAGGTCGTCCATGGCGTGGTCTGGCCCCTGCTCGGCGCCGAAGACGAAAACGCCGACTGCATCGGCGAGATCGATTCCGTGCTGCGCGAATCCGGCGTGCATGAGATCGTCGTGCTCGAGAACCGCTTCCCGCTCGAATACTGCGACGACTGCGGCGCCCCGCTCTACCCCTCGCCCGAAGGCGAAGCCGCACACGCCGAGATGCCCGCCGAACAAGCCGAGCAGATCCCTCGCCACCTGCACTGAGAGCCCACAGCATGAGCCGGAAGATCGAAAAACCCGACGCCGAGTGGCGAGCCCAACTCAGCGACGCCCAGTACCACGTCACCCGCGAAAAAGGCACCGAGCGCGCCTTCACCGGTGAGTACTGGAACGTCTGGGACAAGGGCGCCTACAACTGCGTGTGCTGCGGCGCGCCGCTGTTCCGCTCCGAACACAAGTTCGACGCGGGCTGCGGCTGGCCCAGCTTCTGGACCGCCGCCGAGCCCGACAACGTCGACAGCGCGGTCGATCGCAGCCACTTCATGGTGCGCACCGAGGTCCTCTGCCACCAATGCGGCGCCCACCTCGGCCACGTCTTCGAAGACGGCCCCCAACCCACTGGCCTGCGCTACTGCATCAACTCGGCGTCGATCAAGCTGGAGAAAGACGAGGGCTGAGGTCGTACCGGCTAAACGCCACGCGCTGGCTCGGCCTCCCGCGCCAGCGCAACCGCATCACGCAGATTGAGCAACAGCATCGACTGCCCGCCCACATAGCCGCCCAAGGCCGCTCTGGCGCGAGCATCGATCTCGTCAGCCGTAGTCAGCCCCAGGCGCACCAACTCCGCCACATCCTCACGATCGTTCGGCGCCCAGCGCGCGATCTTGCTCCAGGTCGGCTCCACATGGGTCAGCGCCCCTGCAGTTCGCTGGTAAGAATCTGCCGCGTACGTGGAAGACTGAACAGCCAACCCCGACGAATGACCTCCTCCGCAGCCAGCCTTTCATCCGGGCGCATGCGGAAATAGGCCTCGCTCAACCGGTTCAGCCTTGCCGCCTCGTCGGGGAAGGTGGAGCGCAGCAACATCGCGGCCAACCTGAAAACATTGGCGTCGGTTACATCGTCTGCAGACAGTCGTTTCCCGATCGCTGCATCCGTGCATCGTCGCAACATCTCGGCTTCTGTTGATCTGGCAGTCACGACTCACCTCGCACCGGAACTTTCGCCTCAACCTTAGCGCAGCCGCAGAACGAGTGCCAGTTCAAAAGACGGAAAAAAACCCGCGCCAGCCTCACGGCCGCGCGGGTTTTTGTTGGGCGAGGACTGCGCTTACACGCGTTCCCACACCGTGGTGATGCCCTGGCCGCCGCCGATGCACATGGTGGCAACGCCGTAACGACCATTCACGCGGATCAGCTCGTGCAGCAGCTTGGTGATGATCACCGAGCCGGTCGCGCCCACCGGGTGGCCCAGGGCGATGGCGCCGCCGTTGGGGTTGACCTTGGCGGTGTCGAGGCCGAGGCCGCGGTTCACCGTGATCGACTGCGCAGCGAAGGCTTCGTTGGACTCGATCACGTCGATCTGGTCCAGCGTCAGGCCGGCACGCTTGAGCGCGAGCTGGGTCGCGGGGATCGGGCCTTCGCCCATCACGTCGTTGGGCACGCCGGCGATGGCGTACGACACCAGGCGGGCGATCGGCTTGTGGCCGGCGGCCGAAGCCTTGGCCGCGTCGGCCAGCAGCAGGAAGGCGGCGGCGTCGTTGATGCCCGACGCGTTACCGGCGGTGACCGAACCGTCCTTCTTGAAGGCCGGCTTCATCTTGGCCAGCGCTTCCATGGTGGCCATGCGCGGATGCTCGTCGGTGTCGAACACCACGGTGCCCTTGCGGGTCTCGAAGCTGATCGGGACGATCTGGCTCTTGAAACGGCCCTCGGCGATCGCCGCGGCGGCGCGCTTCTGCGACTCGAGCGCAAAGGCGTCCTGCTCTTCGCGGGTGATGCCATGCTTGGTGCAGAGGTTTTCTGCGGTGATGCCCATGTGGCCGACGCCGAACGGGTCGGTCAGCACGGCGACCATCGAGTCGATGGCCTTGGTGTCGCCCATGCGTGCACCGCTGCGCAGCGCCGGCAGCAGGTAGGCGCCACGCGACATCACCTCGACGCCGCCGCCGATGGCGTAGTCGGCATCGCCCAGCATGATGGCCTGGGCCGAGCTGACGATGGCCTGCTGCGCCGAACCGCACAGGCGGCTCACCTGGAAGGCCACGGAATCCATCGACATGCCGGCGTTGATCGTGGCGACGCGCGACACATACGCATAACGGGAGTCGGTCGGGATGCAGTGACCGACGGAAGCGAACGACACCTCCTTCGGGTCCACACCACCGCGTGCGATCGCTTCCTTGATCACCACCGCACCGAGGTCCGACGGCTCCATATCCTTCAGCGAGCCACCAAAACCACCAACTGCGGAACGAACAGCACTCAGAACAACGACTTCACGATTTGCCATAACCCACTCCCTTGTTGAAATCAAAACGCGTTAACCACCCGCCCAGCTCGCAACCGCGAGCAAGGCAAGCAGAAACATGCACACCAGCAAGGCCCGCCACAGCAGACCCACTGTCGCTTGCAGGTGATCGACGCCTGCCTCGTCCCCCACCCCCATCTCGGGGCGGTCAACAAGCACACCGGCTTCATGAACCGGCCGCCCCAGTTTTACCCCCAGAGCGCCGCCGCCACTTGCCAGCAGTATAGCCGACGACCTGTCGGGCCACAGCACCGCCTGCGAGCGCCAACAATAAACCGCATCCTCGAAATTGCCCACCACCGAAAACACCAACGCCGTCAGCCGCGCCGGCGCCCAGTCCAGCGCCGCAAAAGCGCGCTGCGCAAAAGTGCCGAACGCCCCCTCGCGCGGCCGGCCCCAACGTGCCGCCAGCAACGCCGCCACCCGATACATCACCGCCCCGCTCGGCCCCGGCAGCAGCACGAACCAGAAGATCACGCCGAACACCGTGCGGTGCGCCGCCACCAGCCCCTGCTCGATCGCCAGCGTCGCCACTTCGCCGGGGCCGGCCTCGTCGTACCGCACGCCCCGCCAGTCACCCAGCAAGGCGCGCGCCGACTCGAGCTCGCCCAGCCGCAGCGCAGCATGAATCTCGTCGAAGAAGCGCCCATCGCGCCGGAACGCGAAGCACGCCACCAGCACCGCCACATCGAACAAAAACGCCAGCAGCGGATGCATGCCCGCCAGCGCCCAGAACCCGAGCGCCGTCGCCACCGTCAGCGGCACCACAACCACCAGCCACGCCAGCCGGCCAGCCTGCATGGAACCATCGTCCAGGCGCCGCGCCAGCCCGTCCGCCCCCCAATGCACGGCCCGCCGCCACAGCGAAGCGCCCACCACCGGGCGCAACTGCTCGATGACGAGCGCAAAAATCAAGGCGAGAAAACTCATAGATAGGCGACCAATCGCTCCAGAAAACTGCGGCACCGGGCGGGCCGCAGGGGCAGCGCAACAATCGCGCCCAGCACTATAACGGCAGCGCGACGCGGCACCTGAGCGCCCACCCCCTGCTCGCCCCTACGCCCGCGCCCGCCTCAGCCCCGCAGCAGACGATACAGCGACATCAGGATCCCCGCCGTCGCGCCCCAGATGAAGTAGCCCTCATAGGGCATTGCGTGAAATTGCCGCAGGCGCCCCTCATGCATGATGCTGTGCTCTTCGTGATTGGACGGATCGAGAAAATGCGCCAGCGGCACCTCGAAGGCCTCGGCCACCTCGAAAGCGTCGAGCGTGAGATCGAAGGGCGGCGTCACCACCCCCACCACCGGCGTCACCCGAAAGCCGGTGCCGGTGAAGTAGTCGGGCAAGGTCCCGATGAGCTCGATGTGGCGGCGATGCAGGCCGATCTCCTCTTCCGTCTCGCGCAGCGCGGTGTCGATCGGCGAGGTGTCGGCAGTCTCCACACGTCCGCCGGGAAAGCTGATCTGGCCGGGGTGGTGGTGGAGGTGGTCGGTGCGCTTGGTGAAGAGGATGGAGGGGGCTTCGTCGCGCACGACGAGGGGGACAAGGACGGCGGCGGGCATGGGCCGACGCACCGCAGCAAGCTCGGCCCAATCGCCATTGGGTGCAGCCTCGGGCATCGACGCCGCCAGGCGCTCGCGCAGGGTGACAATTTCGCATGCAGGTGGGGAATACGACACGGCAAGCCTCCTCGGGGGGCTGTTATAAGACAACAAAGCCCATCCCCGAGACAAGTGCGCGCACACCGCGTTCCAAGACACGCACCGCAGCCTCGCTCACGCACACGAAGCGCCCATCGCGGCAAATGGTCCGTTCATCCGCTACCGATGGATCACCGCCTCCCGGATGGCGACACTACCAACAGCACATTCAGGCTTGGCGTCGATGAACAGCAAACACAACAAGGGTTTTACCCTGATCGAGATGATGGTGACGGTCGCCGTGCTGGCGATCATCCTCGGCATTGGCGTGCCATCGTTTCAGGGGCTCATCGAGCGCAACCGCGTCAGTACCGCGACGGACAGATTGTTGGCTACTCTGGCCTCAGCCAGAAGTGAAGCTATCAGACTAGGACAAGCCGTGAATGTCTTACGCCTCGGCGACACTTGGCAAAATGGCTGGGAAGTAACAACTGGTGCATCGACAATTCGGCGGGAGTCGGGCGTGAGCCCAAGCATAAAAATCATCGATCAAAACATCGGAAATGCGATTAGTTTCGCTGCAAACGGGAACGTTCCAACGCTATCCGGACGTTCCGCTGTCTTCACAATATGCGCCACCAACTCAACCGCGCGAAGACGCCAAATCTCAATCAATGAAAGAGGGCATCTTTCAACTCGACAGAACGATGAAACTGGCTGTGGAGACTGAAATGAGCATTGATCACCACAAAGCGCAATCGGCGAAGAGATACGCACGTGACAACTGCAACGGCACAAGCCTGATAGAAGCGCTTGTGGCGATCGTAGTCCTTTCACTTGGACTGCTGGGCCTCGCTGGCCTACAGTTAAACGCCCTAAAGCTTTCACACGGCGCGCATCTCAGGGCACAGGCAGCTCAACTCGCATACGATGTGCTCGACAGAATGCGTGCAGATCGCGATGACGCGCGTGCAGGAAAATACAACCTCTCACTCGAATCAGACGCACCGACCGGCGTGTCGCTTGCCGATACCCAAGTCGCTCAGTGGCTGAACACTGTCGCAGAAGTCCTGCCATCCGGTGACGCCTCAATCAACCTTCCTCTGAACTCCCAAACAGTATCTGTTTTGATCATTTGGGACGAAACACGCTCGGGCGGCAGCCAAGATGCAACGTACAGGCTAGACACACAACTATGAAAACGACCCGCCGCTCAAGGAAATTCAAACACCGCCAACATGGCCTTTCTCTTGTCGAGCTAATGATTGGCCTTACCATAGGGCTAGTTATCGTTGGCGCCACGTCTGCTCTATTTCTAGACGTGTCAAGAAACTATCGAATGAACAGTTCCATCGCGCGAATGCAGGAAAACGCCCGCTTTTCATTCGACAAAATAGGCCGATCCTCCAGAAGCGCAGGATATTTCGGATGCGCCAACCAAAGTATAAACAACGTTGAAAATACACTACTTGACAAGTCCTCATATCTTTACAATTTCACAACACCCATTCAAGGCTTCGAAGGCTCTTCAGACAGTTGGACGCCCGTACTCGACAACTCGTTTTCTACCATGAAAGCGTATGACGAATTCTCGCCTACTAGCAATATCGAAACGCTGCTATCAATTCAGCCGCTTCCCGGAACCGATGTACTGACTCTCCGCGGCTTACCCGACGAAAACGCGAGTCCGATCGTCAAAACGCAACCTAATGGGGCAAATTTGACCGTCACGGACACAACGGCAGTTGCTCCAGGCGATATCGTCATGATCGTGAAATGCAACCCGAAACCACTAGCTGCTATTTTTCAAGTTACAGGCGTTCAACCCGACAACAACCAAAACGGATTTACGGTCATATTACATCAAAAAAACCAGCCAGACATGGTACCGGGCAACGACGATCAGAAGATCGACAGCAGCCTCGTCGGTGGCGAATTAATGCAAATCGAGACAAGCACCTATTTTATCGGAAACAATCCGTACACAAATCGCCCAGGTTTGTTTTTCTGGAATGGAAAAGGTCCGGCCATTCAAATCGCGTCAAATGTAGAGAACATGCAGATACTGTATGGCGTCGACGACGGATTGGCCTTAGGGCGCCGAGCGGGCGATCGAATCGTGGATCGCTACTTGCCCGCGAACCTTGCCTCGTCTGACTGGACACAAATCAGGTCCATACAGATAGAAATAACCTTGATTAGCGAAGACAACAATCTCGCAACGGCAGAAACGAAGGATACCGACAATGACGGAGTTCCCGATGTAAACGACGGGCATCTTCGGTATGTGGCGTCAAGCACTTTCGCACTTCGAAACCGCCTCCCTTAATTGCGCAGAGTAAAAAATGTTGAAACCCAGTCATTCTTATAAACCCAGAAAGGCAAAGGGAATAGCCTTGGTAATCGGCTTAATATTTCTTGTCTTACTCACACTGATGGCGACAACGGGAATTACAGTATCTACACAACAAGAGCGCACATCAGGCAATTCAAGGGACTACATAGCAACTCTTGATGCCGCGGAGGCAGGCCTCCGCGGCTGCGAACTGCTTTTACAAGGCGCCTCGGTCCCACCGATACAAAACACCGCAGGACTTTATGATTTCGTCTTGCGCGATGCGAGCGAGGACGAACTCTGGGCAACAATCGAGTGGTCATCGGACGATGCCGTTGAGGTCGTGGATAGCGAGAATGCGAGCTGGCCCAAGGAGCCGCCTCGCTGCTTCATTGAAGCATATGGTTTGGTGTCGAGTGTTGCCGGGGGAAGTATCGCCGCCGGCCGAGCTCTTGAAGAGTCTGGCATGTACCGAGTCACCGCAAGAGCTTTGGGGAGGTTTGATGGCACCACTGTAATTCTGCAGAGCACCTACGTGCGCTGAAATGAATTAGTAAAATCGAATAAAGGATGCGACACCATGTTTTCCTATGAAAAGCGCACCGCCCGCCCACCTTTGGCTGTAGCGTTCATATTTACAGCTGCATGGGGATTCAGTGCGCACGCCCTGGATCTCGCCCAGACCCCGCTTTTCATTCCCACGCCGCTCGACCCCAACCTGGTCGTCACCCTTGACGATTCAGGCAGCATGGCTTGGGCGTATGTACCGGACAATATCTCGGGCGGCTCTTCCACACGCCGTTTCAAGTCTTCCGCGTTCAACCCACTTTATTACAATCCGCTGACCGATTATCTGCCTGCGGTAAACGCAAGCGGTAACGCGTTGCCTCCCTGCAGCAATGCAAGCACGCCAACCACATGCATGCAGACCACCTACATTAACGGCTTCAATACATCCAAAGGTACGATCAACCTTCTGGACAGATATTTTCCAACTGTCTCTTATACTCCGTCCTCTACCTCGCAGACGACAGCGATAAATATTGCAGACGATTTTACAGACGATGCAGATCGAGGCGATGGCGTTGCAGCGTACTACTACGAATACTCTGGCGCAGATGGGTGCACGACATCCGATGACGCGTGCTACCAGAGAGTTTACGCAAGTGAAGACGAATATCTTAATTTCGCAAATTGGTACGCCTTTTATCGTACCCGTAACCTGATGACCGTCACGGGTGCATCACGTGCCTTCTCCGGCCTGAGCGACAACATCCGCATCGCTTGGCAAGCCCTCAATACCTGCAACTCACTGGGTACGTCTTGCACCACCGCGAGCGGTACGGCAAACAACGGAATTCAAAAATTCACGAGCGACCATCGGAGCAATTTCTTCAGCTGGCTCTCGAGGCTCCCCGCGAACAGCGGAACCCCTCTGCGCAGTGCCTTTGGTCGCGCAGGCACCTACTACACGACCAGTGGCGTCAATAGCCCTTACGCCGAAAACCCTGGCATCGACGAAGGCACCGAGTACAGCTGCCGTCCCAACTTCCACATCGCCATGACCGACGGGATCTGGAACGGCAGCTTCAGCACCACCATCGACGACGACGAAGAAAGCAACACACTACCTGATGGAAAGAGCTACGACCCTAATGATGCCCTCAGCCGGATATTCAAGAGCAGCAGTTCAGGTAACGTCGCAGACATTGCATTCCATTTCTGGGCGAACGACCTCCGCGGCAACCTGGACAACGATCTCCCACCGTACATGCCATACAAGGGTGACGATACCGCGAACGAACAGTACTGGAACCCAAGGAACGACCCGGCCACGTGGCAGCACATGGTCAATTTCACAGTCGGGCTCGGACTGACGGGATCGCTTGGCTCCGACTGGCAGGGTGACACGTTTGCCGGCAGCTTCATCGAGAATCTCAAGACTGGAAACGAGAGTTGGCCTACGACCGGCTCGAACGTCACGCCGGGCAACGTTTACGATCTCTGGCATGCAGCCATCAACAGCCGAGGGCAATTTTTCAGTGCGGACGACCCTCGGGGCCTTGCCGACGCGTTCGAGAAAGCGCTCAACCGCGTCATGGAGAAGAGCAGTTCCGCTGCAGCACTGGCTGCAAACTCCACGCGACTGGGAACTGGCACCGCCGTGTTCCAGGCGCGCTTCGACAGCTCGAGCTGGTCGGGCGATCTGTTCGCCATTCCGCTCAACCCGGACGGCAGCACCGCCACGACTGCGTGGAACGCCGCAGCAAAGATTCCCGCCCACACTGATCGGCACATCTTCACGTGGGATCCGGATTCGGGAGGCACCACGTTCTCCGAGGCAGGCTTGAGTGCTACACAAGAGAGCACGCTGCTTGATGGCCTGCCGGTCGACCAGCTGGATGAGTTGCTTGCCTACCTGCGTGGCGACGACGACAACGAACAACCCGACGGGCTTGGGTTCCGCAAGCGCGTCAGGGCAATATCGGTAAGCGACTCGAACGTCACAGGCCCCTCCCCACTCGGTGACATCATCAACTCCGACCCGGCATTCGTCGCGGCCGAAAACTTTGGCTATAACAGCCTCCCGGAAGGGATCGACATCGTCAACGACAATACGGACACCCCGTACGACGTATTTCGCACCGGCAAGAACACACGCCCCCGTGTGGTCTACGTAGGGGCCAACGACGGCATGCTGCACGCCTTCCATGCAGGTGTTTCGAATTCGAACGACCCCGCGCAGCTCATCGGTTCGGGGGTGGAGCTTTTTGCCTACATCCCGAATGCGGTCATCACCAACCTCGCTGAGCTGTCGGATGCGGACTACGCGCACCGATACTTCGTTGACGGGTCCCCCTTCGCCGGCGACGCGTTTGTCGATGGCGCCTGGAAAACCATGCTTGTCGGCAGCCTCGGGGCGGGCGGAAAAGCGGTCTATGCGCTCGACGTCACGAGCCCGCAGTCCTTCACCGCGACAAACGTTCACTGGGAGTTCCAGCATGACGAGCTTGGCAACTCGATGGGCAAACCGGCCATCGCCAGGCTAGCCAATGGCAAATGGGTTGCAGTGTTTGGTAACGGACCAAACAGCACGAGCGGAACGGCCAAACTGTTCATGGTCGACCTTTCCAAGAAGGGTGATGCAGCGTGGGTTGAAGGAACGGACTTCTGGGTCATTGATACGAGCAACGACACAGGAAATGGTCTCTCTGAGCCGACGCTGTATGACACGGACGGTGATCGCATCATCGACTACATATACGCGGGAGATCTTCGCGGCAATGTCTGGAAATTCGATGTCACCGCCGCCAATCAGGCGAACGATGGAAGCTACGGCACTGCGGACAATCTCTTCGCAGCCGGCACCACTCAGCCGATAACCTCACCCATCGAAATCGGGGCGCCCCCACCACGTCAGAACGGGGTGATGCTTTATTTCGGCACTGGGCGTTTTTACGGCAGCGAAGACAACCTCGCAACAGAAAATGCCAGGCTCCAGTCCTTCTATGGTATCCACGACAATTTTGCCAACAACATACGCTCGGCGCTGACGCGCTCTAATCTTGTGGCGCAGACAATCGACTATGAGGGGCCAGACACAACCGCCAACCACGACGACAACCAGATCAGGCTGATAAGCCAGAATACCTTCAGCTACAACAACCGGAGCGGCTGGTATCTCGATCTGAGATACAACAACGTGAGCACTGGCGAGCGCGTTGTCAGCGCACCATTGCTGCGATATGGCAGGGTGATTTTCACAACGCTGATTCCCTCGACCGACCCCTGCGATTTCGGTGGTGACGGCTGGCTCATGGAGCTTGACGCAATCAGCGGCGCACGTCTCACGTACAGCGTCTTCGACCTGTATCGCGACAGACTCTTCAACGACAACGACATGGTTTCGCACAATGGAAATCCGACACCGGTATCGGGCGTCAAGTCCAAGGTCGGCATCATCAAGACCCCCGCCGTGATCTCGGCCGGCGAAATCGAGTACAAGGTAATGAGCGGCACCACGGGCGAAATTCAGGTCGTCTCCGAAAAAGGCGGCAACATGACCGGCCGCACTTCATGGCGCGAGATATTCAATAAATAACCGGGACCATCAGTCATGCTCAGTGCTAGAACGCGCGGCTTCACCTTGATCGAGTTGATGATCACAGTGGCCATTGTCGGCATCCTTGCGGCTATCGCCTATCCCAGCTACCAGCAATACGTGCTAAGGAGCGCACGAGCCGAGGCAGCGGGGTTGCTGATGGAGATTGCAGGGGGAATGGAGCGTCATTACACCACAGTAGGGAATTACAACACTTACGCACTAACGACCACCGCATCACCAAGAACCGGCACGCAAAGATATACCATTAGCATCTGCGAGATCTCTGGCCAAGCTTTCACACTGAAGGCAACACCGACAGGCGCGCAAGCCGCCGACACGCAGTGCGGCGCGGTTGGATTAGCAAGCACTGGCCAGAAATATGCCTTGCTTGGTGATGCTTGTGTGAATGCGAATACGGCGGCGGCTGCGGCCTGCTGGTAAGCACACCGGAGAGCTGGCGCATGGTCTGTCCCGCGCCAGCTCTTCCTGATATATCGCTCAATACCGTTTCTTCAACACCAGATCCCCGCCCTCCCGGCGCATGTCCAGCCGGTTGACGAAGCTCATCCCCAGCAGCGCGACGGGCAGGCCGCTCTCATGCACGCTCGCCTCGACCCCGTGCATCACGATGCCACCGATGCTCACGCGGTCGAGCCTGACCAGCCAGGCAAGGCTCTGTCCGTTGGCGGTGTTCATCACCACCTGCTGCCCGGCGCGGTAGTCGATACCCGCGCGTTTCGCCTCGTCGGTGTTGATGGCGACGTAGGTAGCGCCGGTGTCGACCATGAAGCGTAGCGACGCACCATTGACCATGCCCTGCGTCCAGTAGTGGCCGCGCGCATCCGGTACCAGCCTGAGCGTGGCGTTCGCGGACGGCTCCGTTCCGGTCCCAGCGATGCGCAGCGGCGCCTCGCCGATCGAGATGCGCCGCCGCTCGCCATTCACGTCCACCGTGGCTGAGGGGTTGCTGACACTGACGAGCTTCACGCCCTCGCGCGAGCGCTGTCCCACGGCGAGCGTCTGCGGCGCGCCGCCGTCGATAACCAGCACTGCCCTGCTGCCGAAGATGCCGGCCAGTTCCACCTCGGCGGCGCACGAGGCGGTCGAGACGAAGGCGAGTGCGTAGATGAGTTTTCGGGCTGGGCAGTCAAAATGCATGATCATCGTCCGGTGCGGTTTTGGCCCGAATGGTGACACGATTCATAGCAGTCCGGACAAGGGTGCGCTTGCTACCGAGGAATCGATCACGCGACTGCCGCGTTGCCTTTTCGATGCTTCACGGCGCCCAACCAGCCGCATGCCGCGTTCGAGGAGAAAGAGGATTCGGCGCCTACCCCCCACCACATGCCGCCGCGCCCGATAAAACCCCAGAATCCGCCGCACATACTCCTCCGTCTCCGCAAACGGTGGCACGCCGTTGTAGCGGTCCACCGCCCCCTCCCCCGCGTTGTACGCGCCCGCCACGCGCGCGATGTCGCCGTCGTAGCGGGCGATCAACCACTTGAGGTAGGCCAGGCCGCCGCGCACGTTCTGCTCGGGGTCGAAGGGGTCGCGCACGCCGAAACGCTCGGCGGTGTCGGGGATCAGTTGCATCAGGCCCATGGCGTTGCGGGGCGAGCGGGCGCTGGGGTTGAAGTTCGATTCGGCACGCACGATGGCCAGCGCCAGGCGCGGGTCGACCTTATAGCGCGGGGCGAGCTTCTGCACCAGGCGGGCGTGGCTGCGCTGGCCGGGCGGCAGCGTGGCGACGTAGTGCTCGACGACCGCGTGCGGCGCGACGGCTTCGCGGTCGGCGGGCGGCAGCGGTGCCGAGGTGAACAGGCAGGTGGGCAGGTGGCGCTCGAGCGGGGTCGGGAGCGGCCTGCGCAAGGTAGAGAGCAGCTTGCCGGCGCGCTCGTGGCCGCGCTGGGCGGCGAGCGCGAGCAGCACGTGACCGGTGTCGCGCCCGCGGCGGGCACGCAAGGGGCCGATGTAGAGCCGGGCGAGCTGGTATTGAGCTTCGAGACTGCCGTGCGCGGCGGCGGTGCAGTAGAGCCGCGCGGCGACAAGGTTATTGCCCGCCGAGCGCGAGGCGTCGGCGCGCTCGATCACACGCACGAGCTCGGCCGGCTCGTCGGTCCAGGCCGGCACCTCGGCATGCAGCGGCGGCGCAATCGCCAGCAGGACGACGAGCGCAAGACGCCGCATCAGGCCCAGGTGTCGATGTAGCCGCCGGCGGTGCCGGAAGCGACCGGCGCGGGGGGCTGGGGGATGGCCTGCAGCAGCTGCATGGCGCTTTGTTCCTGGATGTCCATGGTCTTCTTGAGCACCGAGACTGCGGCCTCGTGCTGCACTTCGGCCATGGCATTGGAGCTGGCTGCGGCGGCGATGGATGCGACGTCCATGACAAATCCTGGGTGCGTTGGGGATTGTGTGGGTTAACGACGCGTGGGGGGCGGACTTGAGGTTTGCGGGTGTGGCGTGCGGATCGACGGCGGCTTGCTGCGCGTGATCGAGGCGCGGATTGTCCAACAGAAAGCGCTTCGCCTCACGGCCGCGCCCGCGCCTGCTGCCAGGCCAGGTATTCCGAGCGGCGCAGGCGGTATCGGGCGATGCAGCCTTCGTTTAGTTGATCCAGCGCGGTGGCGAGCATCTGGATGATGTCCGGGTAACGCTGGCACGAGCGCTCCTAGGCCCAGACGAACACGTCGCCCAACAGGTCGACCTGTCGGGCTTCAAGCGGATTATGTCGTGCCTCTTGGGCGGCGGAATCGGACAACCGGACTATTCGCGCCCTAGAGTCTTGCGAATGGCGGCCTCCAGCTCGGGGACACTTTGCTCAATCACGCGCTTTATCACCGCTGGATCGATCGACCCGAGGTAATCATGGACAAGGATGTTCCTGAAGCCACTGATCTCCTTCCACGGGATGGCGGGGTGACTCAGCTTGACGTCATCGGGCAGGCGTTGAGTTGCTTCGGACAAGGTCTGCAGATTTCGCAGGGCTGCGTCGTAGAGGATTTCGTCAGTGCCAATGCGCCGCGCGTGCCTATGAGCCGGATCTTGGCTATCGCGTCGAGAATGTGGAGCGCGTAGGGCTCCCACGTTTTACTCACAGATCCACCGCCTCTTGCAAGACATAGGGACGGATGTGTTTGTTGAGTTCGTGCTCCGGTATCAGGTCCACCTTTCGCCCGACGAACTCCGCAAGGCGATCCGACAGCGGAATTCGTTGCCGGAACAGGTCGTATCCAGCCGGAAAGTCCACGAGAAAGTCGACGTCGCTATCCGGCCCTTCCTCCCGACGTGCTACGGAACCGAAAACCCGCAGGCGACGCGCCCCATATTGCTGCGCGAGCGCAGAGAGTTCATCGCGATGGGCGTGAATCGTGTCGATCAGCATTTTCCAGGCCTCCTGTGCGAATTTTAGTTCTCAACAACCGAGACGCGCACCGCTGCCAAAGGTTCGCCGACCGACTCGACCGCTCAGTCGCGGAAATTGCCGTACTGCAGCGGAAAGTCCGTGATCTGCTTCTTGACCAGCGCGATGGCCTCTTGCAGCACGTCGCGCTTGGCGCCGGTGACACGCACGGCCTCGCCCTGGATGGCGGCCTGGACCTTCATCTTGCTGTCCTTGAGCAGCTTGACGATCTTCTTGGCCATGTCCTGGTCGATGCCCACGCGCACCTTCACTTCCTGCTTGACCTTGTTGCCGGAGATCTTCTGCACGTCGCCGTAGTCCAGGCAGCGCACGTCGACGCTCTTCTTGGTCATCTCGGGCAGCAGCAGGGTCTTGATCTGGTCGAGCTGGAAGTCGCTGTCGCCGTAGAGCGTGATGAGCTTTTCGGCGAGCTCGATGTTGGCGCTGGTGCCCTTGAAGTCGTGGCGGCCGGCGACCTTGCGGTTGGCTTGCTCGACGGCGTTGCGCAGTGCGGCTTGGTCGACTTCGGAGCTGATGTCGAAAGACGGCATGCTGACCCTCCTCGGTGTTTAGCCGTAGTGGCAGATGTAGTGGAAAGGCTCGCCCACGACTTCGATATCGAAGCTCGAGTTGGGCGGGACGTCGAAGGACTGGCCGGGACCGTAAGTGGTCCAGTCGGATTCGCCCTTGAGCCGCACGCTGCAGCTGCCGGCGACGCATTCCATGATTTCGGGGGCGCCGGTGTTGAAGGTGAGCAGCGCGGGCAGGATGACGCCGACGGATTTTTTGCTGCCGTCGGCGAGCTGGATGCCGTGACTGACGCACTTGCCGTCGAAGTAGACGCTGGCCTGGGTGGTGACGGTGACGCCGTCGAAGTGGGCGGTAACGCTCATGCTGTGGCCTTTCTTATTCGATTCCGAGGAGCTTCTGGATGATGCCCTTGGCGACGAAGCCGACGAAGCCCACGCCCAGGCCGAGGAACATCCACATCATGCCGTAGCGCCCGGCCTTGGATTCCTTGCCGAGGTTCCAGATGATGAACATCATGAACAGGATCAGGCCGGTGAGGCCGACCTGGAGGGCGAGGTCCTCGAACTCGGTGAAGCTGAGCCCGAGGATGTAGTCTTCGTCGTTCATCGCAAGCGCACCCGTCCGCGCTCAGCCGCGCGCGGTCCTGGCGTTGGCGGCGATGCGCATGCGCAGCGCGTTGAGGCGGATGAAGCCGTGGGCGTCTTTCTGGTTGTAGGCGCCGGCGTCGTCCTCGAAGGTGGCGATCGTCGGGTCGAACAGCGAGTCGGTCTTCGAGTCGCGGCCGGTGACGATGACGTTGCCCTTGTAGAGCTTGAGGCGCACCCAGCCGTTGACGCTCTGCTGGGTGTTGTCGATGAGGGCCTGCAGCGCGAGGCGCTCGGGGCTCCACCAGTAGCCGTTGTAGATGATGCTGGCGTAGCGCGGCATGAGGTCGTCCTTGAGGTGGGCGACTTCGCGGTCGAGGGTGATCGACTCGATGGCGCGGTGAGCCTTGAGCAGGATGGTGCCGCCCGGGGTCTCGTAGCAGCCGCGGCTCTTCATGCCGACGTAGCGGTTCTCGACCAGATCGAGACGGCCGATGCCGTGCTTGCCGCCGAGCTCGTTCAACTTGGCGAGCAGCTCGTGAGGCTTCATGCGGCTGCCGTTGATGGCGACGAGATCGCCGCGCTCGAACTCGAGGTCGACGTATTCGGCAGCGTCCGGGGCGGCCTCGGGCGAGACCGTCCAGCGCCACATGTCTTCCTCGGCCTCGGCGGCCGGGTTCTCGAGGTGGCGGCCTTCGAAGGAGATGTGCAGCAGGTTGGCGTCCATCGAGTAGGGCGAGCCGCCCTGCTTGTGCTTCATCTCGATGGGGATGCCGGCCTTTTCGGCGTAGGCGAGCAGCTTCTCGCGCGACAGCAGGTCCCACTCGCGCCACGGGGCGATGACCTTGACGTTGGGCATGAGCGCGTAATAGCCGAGCTCGAAGCGCACCTGGTCGTTGCCCTTGCCGGTGGCGCCGTGGGAGACGGCATCGGCGCCGGTGGCACGCGCGATCTCGATCTGGCGCTTGGAGATGAGCGGGCGCGCGATCGAGGTCCCGAGCAGGTATTCGCCTTCGTAGACGGTGTTGGCGCGGAACATCGGGAAGACGAAGTCGCGCACGAACTCTTCGCGCAGGTCGTCGATGAAGATGTTCTCGGGCTTGATGCCGAACTTGAGCGCCTTCTGACGCGCGGGCTCGAGCTCTTCGCCCTGGCCGAGGTCGGCGGTGAAGGTGACCACTTCGCACTGGTAGGTGTCTTGCAGCCACTTCAGGATGACCGAAGTGTCCAGCCCGCCCGAATAGGCGAGCACTACTTTGTTGACGTCGCTCATGCTGTTTTCCTGTTTCCTGCTGTGTTGCCGGCGCACACGCCCGTGCGCGCCGTGAGTGTTCTGCGAATCAGTCCTGGATGCGGCCGAGCACCAGGTATTCCATCAGCGCCTTCTGCGCGTGCAGGCGGTTCTCGGCCTCGTCCCACACCACCGACTGCGGGCCGTCGATGACCTCGGCGGTCACCTCTTCGCCGCGGTGCGCGGGCAGGCAGTGCATGAAGACGGCGTCCTTGCTGGCCACCGACATCATCTCGGCGTCCACGCACCAGTCGGCGAAGGCCTTCATGCGTTCCTCGTTCTCGGCTTCCCAGCCCATCGAGGTCCACACGTCGGTGGTGACCAGGTCGGCGCCCTTGCAGGCTTCCATCGGGTCGGCGAACTGCTCGAAGTGGTTGGTGCCGAACAGGCCGGCGCGCTCGGGCTCGACCTCGTAGCCCGGCGGGGTCGACACATGCACGTTGAAGTCGAGCACCTCGGCGGCCTGCAGCCAGGTGTTGCACATGTTGTTGCTGTCGCCGATCCAGGTCACCGTCTTGCCCTGAATGGGGCCGCGGTGCTCGATGAAGGTGAGGATGTCGGCGAGGATCTGGCAGGGGTGGTATTCGTTGGTGAGGCCGTTGATGATCGGCACGCGCGAGTTGGCGGCGAAGCGCTCGACGATGTCCTGCTCGAAGGTGCGGATCATCACGATGTCGCTCATGCGCGAGATGACCTGGCCGGCGTCTTCGACCGGTTCGCCACGACCGAGCTGCGAGTCGCGCGTGTTGAGGTAGATGGCCGAGCCGCCGAGCTGGTGCATGCCGGCCTCGAAGGACAGGCGCGTGCGCGTGCTGGCCTTCTCGAAGATCATCACCAGGGTGCGATCGAACAGCGGGTGATAGGGCTCGTAGCGCTTGAACTTGTCCTTGATCCACCTGGCGCGCTCGAACACGTAGTCGTATTCCTCGCGGGTGAAATCCTTGAACTGGAGATAGTGTTTGATCGGAGCAGTCATAGGCAGTCCTCAGCCGTTCGCGAGAAAGTCGCGAATCATCGGCGCCAGCATCGACACCAGGGTTTGCGCGTCGGCGGTGGTGAAGGTGAGCGCGGGCAGCAGACGCACCACGCGCTCGGAAGTGACGGACAACAGCAGGCCTTGCTCGGCCGCACGGCCCATGAGCACGCCGCAGGGGCGGTCGAGCTCGACGCCGATCATGAGGCCGCGGCCGCGAATGTCGACCACGCCGGCCACGCCTTCGAGCGCGGCGGCCAGGCCCTTGCGGATGGCTTCACCGACGGCGACCGCGTTGTCCATGAGCTGGTCTTCGACGATGGCGTCGAAGGTGGCCAGGCCGGCGGCGCAGGCGAGCGGGTTGCCGCCGAAGGTGGAGCCGTGGTTACCCGGTCCGAACAGGCCCTTGGCCTTGCCCGCAGTGACACAGGCGCCGATGGGCACGCCCGAGGCCAGGCCCTTGGCGAGCGTCATCACGTCGGGCTTGGCGCCCGCGTGCTGCCAGCCGAACCACTTGCCGGTACGACCCATGCCGCACTGCACCTCGTCGCAGATCAGCAGCCAGCCCTTGTCGTCGCACAGGGCGCGCAGCTCGCGCTGGAAGTTTTCGTCGGCGACGTTGACGCCGCCTTCGCCCTGGATCATCTCGAGCATGACGGCGACCACCGAGTGGTTGTGCTCGCCGACCTTGCGGATGGCCTCGATGTCCTTGTAGGGCACGCGGATGAAGCCTTGCACCAGGGGCTCGAAGCCGGCCTGCGCCTTGCGGTTGCCGGTGGCCGACAGCGTGGCCATGGTGCGGCCGTGGAAGGCCTGCTCCATGACGATGATGTGCGGCACGTCGATGCCCTTGTTGTGGCCGAACATGCGCGCGAGCTTGATCGCGGCCTCGTTGGCCTCGCAGCCCGAGTTGCAGAAGAAGACCTCGTCCATGCCAGAGACTTCGGCGATGCGGTCCGAGAGCTTGTCCTGCAAGGGGATGCCGTACAGGTTGGAGGTGTGCAGCACGCGCGCGGCCTGGTCGGCGATGGCCTTGACCAGGCGCGGGTGATTGTGGCCGAGCGTGTTGACCGCGATGCCGGACAGCGCATCGAGATAGCGCTTGCCGGCCTCGTCGTAAAGCCACGCGCCCTCGCCGTGCGTGAAGGCCATGGGCAGGCGCGCGTAGGTGTTCATGACGTGAGACATGCTGGAGACCTCGATCAGGACGACGCCGAAAAACGCGCACGGCGGCAGGCGCCGCCGTGCTGGGACAAGTGCGGAATGTTAAGCCAAAACCGGCAAGCCTGTACATAAGCGCCACGGGCCGGGCTCACCCGTCGCGCTCGGGGCGGAGGCTGCAGCGGCAGGCGCCGCGCAGGCGAATTCTGCTAGAATCCGCCCCGTTTTGACGTCGGCGGCAAAGAACCGGCGCGAGGCATTCCCCGAAGTCGAAAAGGCATCACCATGAGCCAGAAGATCGAGAACTTCATCATTATCGGGGTCACGAGGGAGGGGAAGAAATTTCGCCCCAGCGACTGGGCCGACCGCCTGTGCGGCGTCATGTCGGCTTTTGGCGCGGATCACCGCATGACCTACTCTCCCTACGTGCGCCCGGGCGTGCAGATCAAGGGACACAACACCGTGCTGGTCGACGCCCGCCTCTACGACATCGAGCCGCTGGCCTACAAGTTCATGGTGAACTTCGCCAACGACAACAATCTCGAGATCGCCTGGAAGGGCGACACGCCGCTCTGAGGCCTGCGCGCCGCGGCCGCGACAAGGCCGCCGCACTGCATGCCCCCTTCCCCGCCGCAACCCCGACCGAGCAAGCCCGACCGAAGCCCAAGGACCCGCGCCCGACACCAACAAAAAAGCGACCCGAAGGTCGCTTTTTTTGCGTTGGCGCCGGAGCGCCTGCATCGTGCAGCAAGAATCAGGCAGCCATGCCCTTGACGGCGGCCGACAGGCGGCTCTTGTGGCGAGCAGCCTTGTTCTTGTGGATGATCTTCTTGTCGGCGATGCTGTCGATGGTGCTCATCGAGGTGCGAAAGACCGACTGAGCCGCCGCCTTGTCGCCACCCACGATGGCCTTGCGCACGGCCTTGATCGCGGTACGCAGGCGGGAACGAAGGCTGGCGTTGTGGGCGCGGGCCTTGGTCGCCTGACGGGCGCGCTTGCGAGCTTGTGCCGAGTTGGCCATAAATATGAATTCCGTGTTGGTGGTTCTAGAAAGTCCGCGATTATATTTGCCCCGCAGTCCAGACGCAAGGCGTGTTCCAAAAAAAACCTGTCGCGGCGTCGCGAACGGCGACCGCACGCTCACCCGGGGAGCCGCAGCTTGAAAGCTTCTTACCACCCTGCGCCGCGGCCGCTATGATGCGCGCTTTCCAACGCCGGGCGCTCGACGCCCGCCCCGCCCCTCCCCGCCCATCGCATGAACCTCCTGCGCGCCCTCGCCACCGTCAGCGGCATGACGCTGCTATCCCGCATCCTCGGCTTCGTGCGCGACCTGGTGATCGCGCGCGCATTTGGTGCGGGCATGGCGACCGACGCCTTCTTCGTCGCCTTTCGCCTGCCCAACCTGCTACGGCGCATGTTTGCCGAGGGCGCGTTCTCGCAGGCCTTCGTGCCCATCCTGGCCGAATACAAGAACCGCCTCGGCGAAGAGGCCACGCACACGCTGGTCAACCGCGTGGCCACGCTGCTCGGGCTGGTCGTTGCCGTGGTGGCGGCGCTGGGGGCGCTGGCGGCGCCGTTCATCATTTATGTATCGGCGCCGGGCTTCTCGGGCGATCCGGGCAAGTTCGAGCTCACCGTCGAGCTCACCCGCATCACCTTCCCCTACATCTTCTTCATGTCACTGGTGGCGCTGGCCGGTGGCGTGCTCAACACCTGGAGCCGGTTCGCGATTCCGGCCTTCACGCCGGTGCTGCTCAACATCGCCTTCATCGGCATGGCGCTGTTCGCGGTGCCGTATTTCGACCCGCCGGTGCTGGCGCTGGCGTGGGCGGTGTTCCTGGGCGGATTGCTTCAGCTCGCGCTGCAGATCCGGCCGCTGATGAAGATCGGCATGCTGCCGCGCTTCGACCTCGACCTGTCCGACCCCGGCGTGCGCCGCGTGATGAAGCTGATGGCGCCGGCGATCCTGGGCGTGTCGGTGAGCCAGATCTCGCTGCTGATCAACACGATCTTCGCGTCCTTTCTGCAGAGCGGCAGCGTGTCGTGGCTGTATTACGCCGACCGCCTGATGGAATTCCCCGCCGGGCTGCTGGGCGTGGCGCTGGGGACGATCCTGCTGCCGAGCCTGTCGAAACTGCACGCCGACAAGAACCCACAAGAGTTCTCTTCTCTGCTCGACTGGGGCCTGCGCCTGACCCTGATGCTGACCCTGCCCGCCGCGCTCGGGCTGGCGCTGCTGGCGGTGCCGCTGGTGGCGACGCTGTTCAACTACGGCGCGTTCTCGGCGGCCGACGTGATGCAGACGCGCAGCGCGCTGGTGGCCTACAGCGTGGGCCTGACCGGGCTGATCCTGGTGAAGGTGCTGGCGCCCGGCTTCTACGCCCGCCAGGACATCCGCACGCCGGTGAAGATCGCGATCGTCACGCTGATCGCCACCCAGCTGATGAACCTGGCCTTCATCCTGCCGCTGCGCCATGCGGGCCTGGCACTGTCGATCGGGCTGGCATCGTGCCTCAACGCCGCGCTGCTCTACCGCGGCCTGCGCAAGCGCGCGGTGTATGTGCCGCAGGCGGGCTGGGGCAAGTTTGCGCTCAAGCTGCTGGCGGCGCTGGCGGTGATGGGCGGCGTGCTGTGGTTCGCGAGCGGGCCGACTGCGCTGTGGACCGAGATCGGCGGGCTGGAACGCGCCGGCCGGCTGGCGCTGGTCGTGGGCGCGGGCGGGGTGGCGTATTTTGCGACCCTGTTCGCGCTCGGCTTCCGGCTGCGCGACTTTCGCCGCCGCGGCACGGCCTGAGCCGCTCAGGCCACCGGCGGCAGCGGGATCTGGTCGCTGCGCCGGGCGCCGGCCGTAAAGGCGCGGCAGCCGTCCAGAAACTGCCGCATTGCTGCGCTGTGATACTTGCCACGCTGCCACACGAAGCTGAAGCGTCGGCGCAGGTCGAGCTCGGGCGTCTCGAGCGCGACCAGGCTGCCGCGACGAAATGCGTCACGCAGCGCCAGCCGTGACAGGCAGCCCAGCCCCAGGCCACTCTCCACTGCACGCTTGACCGCCTCGGTGTGCTCGAGCTCGAGCCGCGGCACGATACCGCGCGGCCAGTGACGCAGCGCCGCATCGAAGGTGGCGCGCGTGCCCGAGCCGCGCTCACGCAGAATCCACGGCTGGTCGGCAATCTCGCCAAAGGCGACGCTGCCGCGCCCCGCGAGCGGGTGGCCGGGCGCGCAGAAAACGACCAGCGCGTCCTCGATCCAGGTCTCCGCCTCGAGCTCGGGCTCGCTCACGCCCCCTTCCACCAGCCCCAGATCGATCTCGTGGTGCAGCAGCATGGCGGCGATGGTGGCGGTGTTGCGCACCTGCAGGCGCACCCGGCTCTCGGGATGCGCCTGCAGAAAGTTCGACACGATGATGGGCAGCAGATAGTTGCCGATGGTGAGCGTCGCCCCCACGCGCAGGCTGCCCAACCCGCGCTCGCCACGCAGCAGGCCTTCGATCTCGGCCGCGCGGTCGAGCAGCTCGACCGCATGCGGCAGCAGCAGGCTGCCGTATTCGTTCAGCCGCAGACGCTTGCCGTGACGCTCGAAGAGCTGCCGCTCGAACTGGCTCTCGAGCTCGGCCAAGGCCGCGCTGGCCGCCGACTGCGACAGCGACAGCGCCTCGGCCGCGCGCGACACGTTCTCGCTGCGTGCGACCTCGACGAAGACCTGCATCTGACGGAGGGTGAATCGCATATCGATTTTCCAATTAAGCGATACATGGATTATCCACTTTGCAGCTAACAAAGCCCGCCTAAAATGCGCTCACTTCATTCAGTTCGTCCTCGCACAGGGCCCCGACATCATGAGCAAGCTCGTCACCGAACGCGTCCTCAGCGTCCATCACTGGAACGACGCCCTCTTCAGCTTCCGCACCACCCGCGACCCCGGACTGCGCTTCGAGAACGGCCAGTTCGTGATGATCGGGCTGGACGTGGAAGGCAAGCCGCTGACGCGCGCCTACAGCATCGCCAGCCCCAACTACGAGGAGCACCTCGAGTTCTTCAGCATCAAGGTGCCCGACGGGCCGCTCACCTCGCGCCTGCAGCACCTGCGCCCGGGCGACCCGATCGTGGTGAGCAAGAAGCCCACCGGCACGCTGGTGCTGCACGACCTCAAGCCCGGCAAGCACCTCTACCTGCTCGCCACCGGCACCGGGCTGGCGCCCTTCCTGAGCGTGATCCAGGACCCGGAGACCTACGCGCGCTTCGACAAGGTGGTGCTGGTGCACGGCGTGCGCTTCGCCTCCGAGCTCGCCTACACCGACTTCATCACCCGCGAGCTGCCGCAGAACGCGTTCTTCGGCGAGCAGGTGCGCGCGCAGCTCATCTACTACCCCACCGTGACCCGCGAGCCCTTCCGCAACACCGGCCGCATCACCCACGTGATCGAGTCGGGCCGCCTGTTCGCCGACATCGGCCTGCCGCCGCTCGATGCGGCACACGACCGCGTGATGGTGTGCGGCAGCCAGGCGATGAACCGCGACTGCTGCGAGCTGCTCGACGCGCACGGGTTTGCGATGTCGCCGCGCGTCGGCGTGGCGGGCGACTACGTGATCGAGCGCGCCTTCGTCGACAAGTGAACGCGGCCGGCTGAGCGCCCCGGCCGCGCAGGGGCGACGCGGCAGACAAACTTTTGTCGCATGCGGGGCTCGAAGCTATTCCGAACCCCTTCTTCTCTGTGGAGCCCCGCATGTCTTCTTCCCTCTACGACATCGAAGTCGAACGCCTCGCCGGCGACACCACCACGCTCGGCGAATACGCCGGCAAGGTCTTGCTGATCGTCAATACCGCGAGCAAATGCGGTCTCACCCCGCATTACGCCGGCCTCGAGAAGCTGCACCAGACCTACAAGGACCGCGGCCTGGTCGTGCTCGGCTTTCCGTGCAACCAGTTCGGCGCCCAGGAGCCGGGCAGCGCGGAGGAGATCGGCGCCTTCTGCACGAAGAACTACGGCGTGAGCTTTCCGATGTTCGCCAAGATCGAGGTCAACGGCGACGGCGCCCATCCGCTGTACAAGTATCTGAAGCAGCACGCGAAAGGCATCCTCGGCACCGAGGCGATCAAGTGGAACTTCACCAAGTTCCTGGTCAGCCGCGATGGGCAGCAGATCGAACGCTACGCGCCGACGACCACGCCGGAGGAACTGGTGAAGGATATCGAGGGGATGCTGTAGGCCACATCCTCGTCCCGGCTCAGACGTGGCTGAGGCGCTCGAGTGTGGGCGCCGGGCCCTCTTCGCGGAGTCGCATCTACCACATCAAGTGCTATTCTTCGTACTCTTATCAGGTCTTCAGGACGCTCGAAATGGCACATCGGATCCTGGTCGAGACGACCGCAAGCGTTTCCGAACTCAAGAAAAACCCTATGGGCACGGTCGCTGCCGGGGAAGGCTTCCCGGTTGCGATCCTCAACCGCAACGCCCCCGCCTTCTATTGCGTCCCGGCAAGGGTGTTCGAAGAGATGATGGAACGACTGGAAGATCTCGAACTTAACGCGCTCGCCGATGCCCGCGCTGGCCAGCCGGTCGTCAAGGTGAGCCTCGGTGACTTATGAGCTGGGCCTTCTCGACGAAGCACTGGCCGAGTGGCGCAAGCTCGACGGAAGCATCCGCGAACAGTTCAAGAAGAAGCTCGCCGAGCGCCTGGACGCGCCGCGCGTGCCGGCCGCCAAGTTGAGCGGACACCCCGATCGCTACAAGATCAAGCTGCGCAGCGTGGGCTATCGGCTGGTCTACGAAGTTCGGGACGCGCAACTGATCGTGGTGGTGGTCGCTGTAGGCAAGCGGGAGCGCAGCGCAGCGCAGTCTATCGAGCGGCAGCACGACGCTGAGCGCAAGCAAGCTCCATGCGTGCCGGCCGCTGCCCACTCGGGTAGACTTCCGCCTTTTCCGCCCCACCGAACACCGCCAACGAGGTACCCGTAGTGGCCCAATACGTCATGTCGATGCTGCGCGTGAGCAAGATCGTTCCGCCCAAGCGTCAGATCATCAAGGACATCTCCCTCTCCTTCTTCCCTGGGGCCAAGATCGGCCTGCTCGGCCTCAACGGCTCGGGCAAGTCCACCGTGCTGCGCATCATGGCCGGCGTGGACAAGGAATACGACGGCGAGGTGCAGTGGCTCGCCGGCCAGCGCATCGGCTACCTGCCGCAGGAGCCCGAGCTCGACGCCACCAAGACCGTCAAGGAAGAGGTAGAGTCCGCGCTCGGCGAGATCATGGAAGCGCGCGTGAAGCTCGAAGCGGTGTACGCGGCCTACGCCGAGCCGGATGCCGACTTCGACAAGCTCGCCGAGGAACAGGCGAAGTACGAAAACATCCTCGCAACCGCCGGCAGCGACGTCGAGACCCAGATGGAGATCGCCGCCGACGCGCTGCGCCTGCCGCCCTGGGACGCCGTGATCGGCAAGCTGTCCGGTGGCGAAAAGCGTCGCGTCGCGCTGTGCAAGCTGCTGCTGTCCAAGCCCGACATGCTGCTGCTCGATGAGCCGACCAACCACCTCGACGCCGAATCGGTCGAGTGGCTGGAACAGTTCCTCACCCGCTTCCCCGGCACCGTGGTGGCCGTCACCCACGATCGCTACTTCCTCGACAACGCCGCCGAGTGGATCCTCGAACTCGACCGTGGCCACGGCATCCCGTGGAAGGGCAACTACTCGTCCTGGCTGGAGCAGAAGGGCGACCGCCTGGCGCAGGAGGCCAAGCAGGAAGCCGCGCACCAGAAGGCGATGAAGACCGAACTGGAGTGGGCGCGCTCCAACCCCAAGGCGCGCCAGGCCAAGTCCAAGGCCCGCCTCGCCCGCTACGAGGAGATGGCGAGCGTCGAATACCAGCGCCGCAACGAGACCCAGGAGATCTTCATCCCGCCCGGCGAGCGCCTGGGCGACAAGGTCATCGAGTTCCACGGCGTCAGCAAGGCCTTCGGCGACAAGCTGCTGATGGACAACGTCAGCTTCAGCATTCCGGCGGGCGCCATCGTCGGCATCATCGGTCCCAACGGCGCGGGTAAATCGACGCTGTTCAAGATGATCGAGGGCCGCGACAAGCCGGACTCGGGCACGGTGGAGATCGGCGCCACGGTGAAGATCGCCGCGGTCGACCAGACCCGCGAGGGCCTGGCCAACGACAAGACGGTGTTCGACGCCATTTCCGATGGCGCCGACGTGCTCACCGTAGGCCGCTTCGAGATGCCCAGCCGCGCCTACATCGGCCGCTTCAACTTCAAGGGCGGCGACCAGCAGAAGATCGTCGGCAACCTGTCGGGCGGCGAGCGCGGGCGCCTGCACCTGGCCAAGACCCTGATCCAGGGCGGCAACGTACTGCTGCTCGACGAACCGTCCAACGACCTCGACGTCGAGACCCTGCGCGCGCTCGAAGACGCGCTGCTGGAATTCGCCGGCTGCGCGCTGGTGATCTCGCACGACCGCTGGTTCCTCGACCGTATCTGCACCCACATCCTCGCGGCCGAGGGCGACTCGCAGTGGTTCTTCTTCGAGGGCAACTACCAGGAATACGAAGAGGACAAGAAGAAGCGCCTGGGCGAGGAAGGCGCCAAGCCCAAGCGCATCCGCTACAAGCCGATCGCGCGCTGATCCGGCGCACCACCGGCCTCATCTGCCTCACCCGGCAAGGCCCGCTGCAGCAATGCAGCGGGCCTTTTCCGTTCACGCAGCCCGAACATTCCCGAATCGGGTAACCGAAAACCCTTTTTGCATATTGACTATGCATTTTTCATTTGACATCATCATGCCACTTCATCCACGGACGGCACGACCATGTCAGCACCTGCACAGCACGGCACCCGGCACCACACCCAGCGCGGTCAGGGCATGACCGAGTACATCATCATCGTTGCGATGATCGCGGTCGCCGCGATCGCGGTGTACCAATACTTCGGCCAGACGGTGCGCAACCAGACCGCCGCCATCGCCCAGGAGCTCTCCGGCAAGGACGGCACCGCGGCCAAGACCGCCGCCCAGACCGCCTCCGACAAGGCCGGAACCGTCGGCAACCAGAAGCACACCCTCGACACCTACGTGAACCAGGTCGGCAAGTAATCACGCGTCGGCCGGGCAGCGCCCGTCTTCGAGCGAAGCACGCAAAGGGCACGGGCGATGCGCAACCATCATCCACACCGCCAGCGAGGGCAGGTCCTGCCGCTGGTGACCCTGCTGCTGCTCGCGGTCGCGGCCACCCTCTTCTACATGTTCAACGGCGGCCAGCTCGTGCAGGAAAAGCTGCGCCTCACCAACACCGCCGACGCGGTCGCCTACAGCGCCGGCGTGTTCGAGGCGCGCATGCTCAACTACGACGCCTACGCCAACCGCGCCATCATCGCCAACCAGATCGCGATCGGGCAGGCGGTAGGGCTGGCGTCGTGGGCGAAGTACATGGGCACCTCGGCCCGGACCATTCGCCCCTACCTCTATCTCATCCCGGGCGTCGGGACCGCCCTCGCGCAAGCCATGGACTACTACGCATCCGCCATGGACACGCTCACGCCGGCCCTGGCCGTCGCGGTCACGCGCCACGACGCCGCCATCCAGGCGCTGGCGCTGTCGCAGCAGCTCATGCACGGGCCAGGCGACGCGGTTGCCGTGGCCAGCCGCCTCGCGCTGATGCAGCGCGTCGCCCGGGACAACGACCCGCAGGCCGTCGTCGACCCGCTGCCGATCGGCGACGACTTCATCGGCTTCACCCGCGCCTACGCCACGCGCGGCGACCGCCGCCGCATGGGCCGGCTGGTCGATGACAGCCGCGAGGCCTTCCTGCGCAGCCGCAACTGGAACTTCGGGGTCGTCCTGCTGTGCCACGGCATCGAGCTGCGCAAGCGCGGCAGCACCGAGCTGATCGACCTGGTCGATGGCTGGAAATCCATGGACACGCTCTCGGCGCACCACCACCGCGTGCGCCGCTGGCGCTGCCGGCGCAGCGAGCGGCCGGTGGGCTACGGCTCGGCCGCCTCCGACGACGCGCTGGCCGATCGCGCCTACAGCTACGGCGGTTCGCGCAGCACCAATCCGCGCGCCAGTGCACGCGCCGAATCGTCCGACGGCATCGCTAAGGGCTTCGCCCCCTCGGCCACCACGATCGGCGGCGGCGCCATCCCCAGCTTCCGCGAACTGTCGGACCGTGCGCTGGCGATGGACGCGCCCAGCACCCGGCTCACCGTCCGCGTCACCAAGTCCGCTGCGGCGCAGCGCTTTTCGGGCGGATCGAGCAGCGTGAAGCCGACCGGGCGGTTGCAGCTCTTCGACGGCGCGATGGTGGGTGGCGTCAGCGCGGCCATCTCGAGCGTGGAGGTGTTCTTCGAACGTCCGGACGCTGGCAACACTCGCCACCCCGGGCGGACCGAACTCGGCAGCCTGTTCAACCCGTACTGGCAGGCACGCCTCGCCCCGGTATCCGCCGCGGCGCGTGCACAGGCCCAACTGCGTCAGGGCGGCGCCCAGCTTCCATGATTCGCCATTTCGATCGCCTCCCCGCGTTGTCCCGGCCCTGTGCGCGCCACATCGACGGCGCTCGGGCGTCGCGTGCTGACAGGGACGCAGGCATGCGCGCGGCAACACCGCGGCGACGGCCGCCCGCGCGCCGCATACGCGGCCAATCCACCGTCGAGTTCCTGGTGCTGGGGCTGGTGCTGCTGCCGCTGCTCCTGATCGTGCCGCTGCTCGGCAAGCAGCTCGACATCGCGCAGACGGCCGCGAGCGCGAGCCGCTATGTGGCTTTCGAGGGCACGGTGCGCCACGGCAGCAGCCAGCAGCCGTGGAAATCCGACGCGCAACTGGCCGGCGAGGTGCGGCGGCGCTTCTTCAGCGCCAGCACCGCGCCGGTCAAGACCGACGACGTCGCTGGCGATTTCGCCGCGCATCGCAACCCCTTGTGGACCGATCACCGCGGCGATGCGCTGCTGCCGTCGTTCGCCGCCAACGTCGGCGCCGCCAGCCGGCGCACCGAGCTGACGCAGCCGACGGGCGCAGTGTTCGCGACCGGCATGGGGCTGGACACCGACAACCTGCACACCGGCTCAGTGCGCGTGAACGTGGCCGACGTAGCCGGTCTGGCGCCTTTCGACGCGCTCGGCCTGTCGATCGAGCGCCACACCACGGTGCTGGTCGATCCGTGGTCCGCGTCCGGGCCGGCAGCGGTGCGCAGCGCGCTGCGCCGGGAGCGCTGGGGCCTCGACAGCCCCTTCCCGTTCGGCCTGCTCGAGCTCGCCGCCTCGCCCTTGAAACTCATCCCGCCCGTGCTCGAGGGCGCCAAGCTCCCCGAAATCGGGCGTGTCGAACCCGACGTCGTTCCTGCGGATCGCCTCCGATGAAGCCCGCACTTCCACGGGCACGCGCCGCCTCGCCGATGTCCTTCAGACCCACTTCCACCCGGACCCAGCCCCGGCGGGGCATGCAGTCCGCGAAGAGGTCCAGGCAAGTCCTTGCGGTCGCGTTGTTTGCCCTGCTCGTTCTGTTCGCCTGGGCCGCGCCATCCGCCGCCCTCGCCGACACCTGGCCGGCGCTCGCGCACCCGCAAGACGCCCGCATCGAGCCCGTCGGCGAGCGCGTCCGCGTAAACGGCGTGCCGATGCGCCTCACGCGTGTGATCACCACGCTCCCGGCCGACGCCGCAGCCGCCCACTACCAACGCGCGCTGGGCGCCCCGGTCGCGCACGCGCAGACGGGCCACACCCAGGTGCTGGCGCAGGCGCGCGGCGATTTCTTCATCACAGTCAGCATCACGCCGCTGCCCGACGGGCGCAGCGAGGTGCTGAGCTCGGTCGCCGACAGTCGCGCCGCGCGCGAGGCCGCCGGCCGGCCCCTAGGGTTCGCCCTGCCTGCGGGCTCCGAGCTGCTCTCGGACATGGAGTCGATCGACGGCGGCCTCGCCTCGCGCCAGCTCGTGCTCATCAACCCGCACAGCCTGCGCACCAACCTCGACCGACTATCCGCAAGCCTCGCAGCGCGCGGGCTGCGCCCCGACGGCCCGCCGCTCGCCGCCAGCGACGACGCGCTCGCGCAGGCCTTCAGCGGCGCCGCGGGCGAGGCGCAGCTCGTGCTCGTGCGCCGCGACGGCGCCACCAGCGCCGTGCTCACCCTGCTCTCGAGGCAACCATGACCCACCGCCGCAAAGTCTCCGCGCGCGGGCAGGCGCTCGCCGAATACCTCGCCGCCCTGCTCGTGCTGGCGATGCTGATCGGCTTCGGGCTGGGCGGCGAGGACTCGGTCATCGACACCCTGCTCGCCGCCGTGCGCACCGCCTTCGACCGCCAGAGCGGCTTCATCTCCCTCCCTTTGTAAGCACCCAAGATGGCCACGAACACACCCAACCCCAGCAGCCCGCCCACCCTGCGCAGCAGCCGCAAGAACTGGATCGTCCTCGCCCTCGCGCTCGCGCTGGGCGGGCTGGCCGCCTACGCCGCGAGCAACTACCTCTCCGAGCGCATGGCCGAGATCGACGCACGCGCAAACGCGGTCGACACGGTGCAGGTCGTCGTCGCCAAGGGCAGCCTGCCGGCGGGCGCGTCGATCACCGCCGACACCGTGGCCGTGCGCGAAATCCCGCGCATCTGGGCGCACTCCGGCGCGATCACGCCCGACCAGTACAGCCGCGCCGAGAGCCTCGCGCTCGCCTACCCCGCCGCGGCCGGCGAACCGATCCTGTGGGCGCAGCTCGAAGGGCGGCGCGCGCCCACCTTTTCGGCCCGCCTTCAGTCGGGCCAGCGCGCGGTGACGGTGCCGGTGGACGAGATCAGCTCGCTGTCGGGCATGGTCGAGCCGGGCGATCGCATCGACATCGTGGTCTCGGCGCGCAACGAGACGCGCAACTTCACCTTCACGCTCTTGCAGAACGTGGCCGTGCTCGCCACCGGCAGCCACGCCGACCCCGATGCGCGCGATGCGCAGGGCCAGCCGCGCAGCTACACCACCATCACGCTCGACACCTCGCCCGAGGACGCCAAGCGCGTGATCGCCGCGCGCGAGGTGGGCCGCGTCACCGCGCTGCTGCGCGCGCCGGGCGACATCGCTGCCGTCTCCGGCGCCATCACCGACGCCCGCACGCTGCTCGGCCTGCCGGCCGGCGACGGCAAGGGCATCAGCTCGGTGCCGGTGATCTACGGCGGCGGCCCGATCACCAGCGGGCTGCAGATGAGCTCGCGTGCCGAAGCGCCAGAGGACTGATCCAGTTTTTTCGCCCCGCCCTGCGACCACGACCGCCTCCCCCTCCTCACTAAGCCCTCCTCACTAAGCCCTCCTCCCTAAGCCCTCTTCCCCGAGCCCTCCTCCACCCATCCCGACCGAACCGATGCGCCGCCTGCTCCGAACCCTGCTCCCCCTCCTCGCGCTGTGCTTCGCGCCCGCAACCTTCGCCACCGCCATGCCCGAGCTCACCCTGTTCCAGGGCGAAACCCGCGTCCTCGCCGAACCCAACGCCGGCCGCCTGGCGGTGGGCAACGGCAAGGTGCTCTCCGCCGCCGTGCTCGACGACCGCGAGATCCTGCTCATCGCCAACGACGTCGGCGTGTCCTCGCTGCACATCTGGACCGCCAAGGGCCGCAACCGCCGGGTCAAGGTCAACGTCGTCCCCGCCGAGACCCCGCGCGTGAATCGCGAGATCGCCGCCTTCCTCGCCAACATCCCCAACGCGCGCAGCTCGGTCATCGGCGACAAGGTCGTGGTCGAGGGCGACAGCCTCAGCAACCGCGACCAGGCGCGCATCGAAGAGCTCGCGAAGCGCTACCCGCAGATCATCAACTTCACCAACCCGGTCGGCTGGGAAAAGATGATCGTCATGGACGTGCAGATCGTGGAGTTCCCGATCAACATGCTGCGCGAGGTCGGGCTGGCGTGGAACGCCACCGGCGGCGCGGCCGTCGGCGGCATCTGGATGCCGGGCCGGCGCGGCAATGCGCCACTGCAGATCGATCTGCGCGCCGGCAGCGAGAATGCACCGCCCATCATCAACCCCGACGGCGGCGGCGGGCCGGTGCCGCTCAGTTCCAGCCTCAACGTGCTCTCGGCCATCAACACCGGGCTCAATGCGCAACTGCGCCTGATGGAGCAGAACGGCTCGGCCTCCATCCTCGCCCAGCCCGTGCTGTCTGCCCGCAACGGCGCCGAGGCGAGCTTCCTGGCGGGCGGCGAGTTCCCCTACAGCGTCAGCAACATCAACGGCACCACCATCCAGTTCAAGCCCTACGGCATCCGGCTCGAGATCACGCCGCGGGTGGACGACAACGGCGTGATCCGTGCCCGCATCATGAGCGAGGTCAGCGACCTCGACCTGTCGGTGATGGGCGACGCCGGCCCGGCACTGCGCACGCGCAAGACCGAGACCGAGTTCAACGTGATGCAGGGCGGCACCATCGTGCTCAGCGGGCTGCTGACGCGTGACGTCAACGCCGCCATCGACAAGGTGCCCTTCCTCGGCGACATCCCGGTGCTGGGCGCGCTGTTCCGCTCGCGCCGCTTCCAGAACAACGAGACCGAGCTGGTCGTCTTCGTCACGCCGCACGCGGTGGACAAGCACACCCTCGAGCAGGCCGAAACCCTGCTGCGCGCCCAACAGCGCATGGCCGACGTGCCGCGTGCCACCGAGCCAGATCTGGCGGCCGTGCCGGGCCTGCCGGCGCCGGTTGAGGACCGCGTCGTCCCGGGCAGCGCATTCCAGCGCGACGGCGACTACCCGTGGTCGAACAACTGATCGCGGAGCCAGCCCATCATGTTCCAGGTCACCATCCGCCACCCCGAGAGCGCGCCCCGCGTCGAATCGATCACCGACACCTCGGCGATCATCGGCAAGGGCCGCGAATGCCGCCTGCGTCTGCCCGGCTGGAAGATCGGGCGCGAACATGCGCGCATCTACCGCAGCAAGACCGGGCTCTACATCCAGGATCTGGGCCAGCTTTTCGGCACCACGGTGAACGGCGCGCGCATCCAGCAGCACGGGCCGATCGCGCCCACGGATCAGATCGTGGTGGGGCCGTTCACGCTGGTCATCGAGGACAGGATTCAGGCGCAGGGGATCAGCACTGACGCGCCCGCCGGCACGGCCGACGCGGCCATGGCAACCAGCGCCGCCGGGGCGTCGCAGCCTTCGGCGCTGGCGCCGGTAACACATCAGGGGCACGCATCTCACGCAACGCGCCCCGCACACCCGGCACACGCCGCACGCCCGCCCGCAGCGCCCCCCGCCCCCACGCCCGAGCAGTTCTGGCGCAAGCACATCCACGAAGCCCTGCTCGACGCCATCGACCTGCGCCGGCGCGACCTGGTGCATATGAGCGACGCCGAGCTGCGCGCCGAGACCGAGTCCCTGCTGATCGAGCTCATCGACCAGGAAGCCGCGCTGCCCGAATCCATCGACCGCGACAGCCTGCGTCGCGACGTGCTAGACGAGGCGGTCGGCCTCGGTCCGCTCGAGGCCCTGCTCGACGACGACTCGATCACCGAGATCATGGTCAACCGCCACGACGAGATCTACATCGAGCGCCGCGGCCGCCTCGAGCGCCACGCCGGCAGCTTCACCAGCGAGCGCGCGGTGCTCGGCGTCATCGAGCGCATCGTCACCCCGCTCGGGCGGCGCATCGACGAGTCCTCGCCGATGGTCGACGCGCGCCTCAAGGACGGCTCGCGCGTCAACGCCATCATTCCGCCGCTAGCCATCAAGGGCCCGGCGCTGAGCATCCGCAAGTTCGGGCGCAAGGTGCTGACCGACGCCGACCTGCTCGCCTTCGGCGCGATGAGCCCGCAGATGGCCGCCTTCATGCGCATCTGCGTCGAGCAGCGCAAGAACATCCTGATCTCCGGCGGCACCGGCTCGGGCAAGACCACGCTGCTCAACGTGCTGTCGAACTTCATCCCCGACGGCGAACGCATCATCACCATCGAGGACGCCGCCGAGTTGCGCCTGGCGCACTCGCACCTGATCAACCTCGAGGCGCGCCCGCCCAACGCCGAGGGGCGCGGGCAGATCGCCATCCGCGACCTGGTCAAGAACGCGCTACGCATGCGCCCCGACCGCATCGTGGTGGGCGAGTGCCGCGGCGGCGAGGCACTCGACATGCTGCAGGCGATGAACACCGGCCACGACGGCTCGCTCACCACGCTGCACGCCAACAGCCCGCGCGACGCGCTCGCCCGCCTCGAGACCCTGGTGCTGATGGCCGGCATGGACCTGCCGCTGACCGCGATCCGCGAGCAGATCGCCTCGGCCATCGACCTCGTCATCCAGCAGGCCCGCCTGCCCGACGGCCGCCGCGTGATCACCGCCATCGTCGAGGTGGCCGGCACCGAATCCGGCCGCATCCAGATCCAGGAGCTGTTCCGCCACGAGCAGCGGGGCCGCGACGCCGAGGGGCGCGTGCTCGGCCGCTTCACCGGCTGCAACGCGGTGCCCGCCTTCTACGAGGAATTGGCCGAATCCGGCGTGCAGCTCGATCTGTCGCTGTTCTCCGCGCCCGGCGACGGAGGCGGGGCATGAACCTCGGCGTCGTCCTGGCCGTAGTCGCCATCACCATCGCGCTGCTGGTGTGGGCGCTGGTGGACATCGGCATCCGCCTGCTGCAGGCGTGGCGCGAGCGCTTCACGCGCGAGACCGGCTTTCACCTGCGCGAGCTGTTCCTGTTCGTCGATCCGGCGCGCCTTTATGCACTCAACCTCGCGCTCACGCTGCTCGGCGCGGGTGCGGCGTGGCTGCTCACCGGCAGCGTGCTCGTGGCGCTGGCGGTCGGCGTCGTGCTCGTGCTGTCGCCCAGCCTGGTGTTCCGCTGGCTGCGCGCGCGCCGCATCGAACAGGTCGAACAGCAGCTCCCGGACGCCCTGCAGATGCTCGCGGGCACCGCGCGCGCCGGCCTGTCGCTGCCGGCCGCCATCCGCCAGGTCAGCACCGAGCTCGCCCCGCCGCTGCAGCAGGAGCTGTTGCTGGTGCAGCACGAGCAGCGCCTCGGCGTGAGCCTGGACGACGCGCTCGAGAACCTCGCCCGGCGCATCCCCGCGCAGCCGGTCAAGCTGATGGTGTCGGCCATGCGCATCGCCAACGAGACCGGCGGCGGCCTGGCCGAGACGCTCGAGCGCACCGCCACCACGCTGCGCAGCCAGCACGCCATGGAACTCAAGATCCGCGCGCTGACCGCCCAGGGCAAGCTCCAGGCCTGGGTCGTCGGGCTGCTGCCGGTGTTCCTGCTGTGGGTGCTCCACCGCATGGAGCCCGAGGCCATGGCGCAGTTGTGGACCACGCAGCTCGGCTGGGGCGTGCTGGCTGCGGTGATCGTCATGGAATTCATCGGCGTGCTGCTCATCCGCCGCATCGTCGCCATCGACATCTGAGCCGCCCATGAACCCGACCCCCTCGCCCCTGCTCCTGACCGTCGACCCGCGCTGGGTCATCGCCGCCATCGCGTTGAGCGTCGGCCTGTCGGTCGCGCTCGTCGCCTGGCTGGTCTCGCGCACGGCCGCCGCGGTGCCGCAGCAGGACCGCATCTGGCTCGACGCCCCGCCGCCCGGCTACCGCATCGTGTGGTGGCCGGTGCAATGGCTCGCCCACTACCTGCGCGCGCTGCTGCCCGCGCGCCAGGCGCAGGCCGGCCTCGCCCGCCTGCGCCTGGCCGGGCTCGACTACGCGCTCGATGCGGCGCAGTTCCTCGCCGGCCGGCTGGTGTGGGCGCTGCTGTGCGCCACCTTTGCGGCCTGGATGGCGGTCAGCTTCGCGCTCCCCGTGCCCTGGGCGGTGCTCGCCGGGCTTGTGCTCGGCTATGCCTTCCCGCTCGTGTGGCTGCGCGACCGCATCGCGCTGCGCCGCCGCCTCACCTTCACCGCCCTGCCCTTCATGCTCGACCTCATCACCCTGTGCGTCGAGTCCGGGCTCAACGTGAACAGCGCCATCGCCCAGGCCGTCGCCAAGGGCCCGAGCGGCCCGCTGCGCGACGAATTCGCCCGCCTGATGCGCGACATGCGCGCCGGCCGCCCGCGCAGCGAAGCCCTGCGCGACATGGCCGCACGGCTCGACATGGCACCGGTCACCAACTTTGTCTCCACCCTCATCCAGGCCGAAGCCATCGGCATGAGCCTGGGCCCCATCCTGCGCGCCCAGGCCGAACAGCGCCGCACCGAACGCTTCGCCCGCGCCGAGAAGCTCGCCATGCAGGCCCCGGTCAAGCTGCTGTTTCCGCTGCTGTTCTTCATCTTCCCATGCGTGTTCGCGATCCTGATGTTCCCGATCGTGATGAAGTTCATGGCGGCCGGGGTATGAGCCCACGCCCTGCATCCGCCAGCGCTGCGGCGTGCCCTGGTCAGGTTGATTCAGCAGCGGGAAAGCCTGCTGCGCCCACACCCATCCCCACGCCGACACCCTCGCCGCTCACCCTTCACCGCGCGGAACGCTGGCTCGATCGCCTGCGCGGACTGCTCGGCTCGCCCCCGCCAGCGCCCGGCCATGCGCTGCTGATCACGCCGTGCGCGTCGGTGCACACCGCCTTCATGCGCTACCCGATCGACGTCGTCTTCGTCGACCGGCACGGCTGCATCCTCAAGGTGGTCGAGGCCCTGCCGCCCTGGCGCGCCGCTGGCTGCTGGCGGGCGAGGCACACGTTGGAGCTGGCCGCAGGCGAGGCGCGACGGGTAGGGCTCGTTCCGGGCTCGGCGCTCTCGCCCTCCCTCTTTCATCCCCAACCGGAGTCGATTTCATGAAAACCCGTCTGCTCGCCACCGTCCTCTTCAGTCACTGCCTTGCCGCACCCGTTTCGGCATTCGACCCCTTCGGCATCGTCAATCAGGTCGCCCGCCAGGTGCTGCCGAAAGAGGTGGCGAATACCGTGCGCAGCATCACTCAGGCCAGCGCAATGGCAGTACCCGCCAGCGCATCCACCCCCGACACCAGCAACGGACAAGCCATCCTCTACACGCGGAACGGCTGCGGTTATTGCGTGGCAGCCGTGCGGCACCTCGACTCCACGGGTGCTCGCTATGTCGAGAAGAACGTCGAATACAACCCCATCGCCGCTGCCGAATTCCGCGGTCTGGGCGCGCAAGGTGTTCCCGTGCTGGTGGCTGGCACTCAAGTCATCACAGGGTTCGAAGCGGCACGGTACGACAAGGCGATTGCCTCGATGCCGCCACCGCGAGCAGCCCGTGCCGATGCCGTCGGCACCAGCGCCGGGACGCCCCCCAACCCGGCCATCCTTCCCGCCATCGGCGATCGCCTCTCGGCAGCGCACGGCGTGCTCCCACTTCTCGGCGGCCCACGGCCGGACGGCATCAGAATGGGCACCCTGGCACGCGGCAAGACCGTCACCTACGTCGGCCCTGCACGCAACGGTTACCTTTTCGTGCGTGCAGGTCAAACCGAAGCCTGGGCTGAGGCCAGCAAACTCTCGCCTGCACGATGAAACGTCTGCGTGTGCCCGAAGGCCCCAAGCGGTCGCACTGCCGAGGCGCCACCCTGGTCGAATTCGTCATCGCCGGCCCGCTCGTGCTCTTCATCCTGCTCGTGCTGATGCAGTACGCATTGCTGTTCCACGCCAGGAGCCAGCTCAACTACGCCACCTTCGAGGCCGCCCGCGCCGGCACCGTCGCCAACGCCCGCCCCACGGCGATACGCACCGCCTTCGACCGCGCCATGACCGGCTACCACGGTGGCGGCACCACCACCGCCGAGCTCGCCGCCTCCCGCGCCAAGGCGCTCGCGGAGGCGCCCTTCACCCGCATCGAGATTCTCTCCCCCACCCGGGAGAGCTTCGACGACTACCACAGCCCGGCGCTGGCCGCGCGCCTGGGTACATCCGGGCGCGTGATCCCCAACACCAATCTCGCCCACCTGGTGTGCCCCATCGACCGCCCTGGCTGCCAGAGCAACCCGGCGGCCAACGCCAGTGGACAGACCCTGCAGGACGCCAACCTGCTCAAGCTGCGCATCACCTACGGCATCCCCACAAAGAAGCAGATCCCGCTCGCCGGCCCCTTCATGGCGCGCGCGCTCGCGCTGCTGGATCCCGCAGACGGCGACGCCTTCCGCGCCGGCCTGATCGCCGACGGGCGCATCCCGGTGGTCGCGCATACCGTCATGCGCATGCAGTCGGCAGCGATCGAGGCCGGGAATGCGTCGAACCCCGGCGCCGGCAACGCAGGCAAGCCGGTCGATCCGGGGCCGCCGCCGCAAGGGCCGGGGCTGCCGGAATGTCCGGTGACCGATCCGGCGTGCACGCCCCCGACCGTCCCCCCTCCCGCACCAGAGCCTGTGCCGGATGAATGCGACCCCCTCACCGACCCCGGTTGCTGGTCCGTGCCTTCGTGCCAGGCGCCTGCGGACTGGCTGAAGGGCATCAACACCACACCGACAACGCCCTGACGCACCGCCCACCTCCGTCACCGCCATGAACACTGCCCATACCTCCGTCCGCACCCTGCTCGCGCACTGCCTGCTCGGCCCATTACTCGGCCCATTGCTCGGGCTTTTTCTCGCCCACGCACCGGCAGCCTTCGCGGCAACAGCGAGCAGCAGCGTTCTCCCCGCGACCAGCCAACAATCCCTCCCGCAATCGAGCGCCTTCGACTCGAACTGCCTCTCGATCGACGGCGGCGACCCCGCCGCTGCGCACCCCTGCGGCGAGGCGCCGCCCGCGAGCCAGGACAACCCGGACAGTGTCGCCCATGGCGCGGGCAACCCGATCGACGTCATCACCGGCAACAAGTACCAGCGCGAGACCGACCTGCCCGCGTTGCCAGGCGTGCTCGGCATCGAGATCGTGCGCCATTACAACAGCGCGCAGGCCGGCACCGATGCGCCGCTCGGATTGCTCGGGCGCGGCTGGCGGCTGTCTTACGAGACCGATCTGTATGTAACGGGGGCGCAGCTGCACGTCGTCCAGGCCGACGGCACTCGCCTGGTGTTCGCGCCCGATCCTGCCCGGGCGGGCCACTACCGTCACCCTGACCCCGCCCGCGGCGCGATCTCGGCAAGCACCCGAGTCGGGGTCGGCCCACACTCGGCGACGTATCGCTGGAACTGGCCCGACGGGCGCACGCTGGACTTCGATGCACGCGGCAAGCTCGTTCAGATCCGCATGCCCACCGGCGAATTCCTCAGCCTCGCGCGCGGCCTCGATGGCGAGCTGGTGAAGGTGACCGACCCGCAAGGGCGCAGCCTCACCTTCGAGTACGCGCCACGCAGCAGCCGCGGTTTTCGGGGGGTGATCGCGATCACCAGCCCGCTCGGGCGCTTCGCCTATGCGCACCAGAACGAGCGTGCGCGTCCTGGGCTGAGCAACCTGGTCGCCGCCAGCCACCCCGACGGCACCGTCCGGCGCTACCACTACGGCGCCGACACCGGCGAAGCGGCGCCGGCGTGGCCGCACCATCTCACCGGAATCTCCCTCACTGCGCCCGCTGCGGCGCCAACCGAGAGCGAAACAGGCGAGCGGAGGCTGTCGACCTACGCTTACGACCGCAGCGGCCGCGCGGTCATGAGCGTGCGCGGTGCACCGCGCGTGGCGGACGAGTCCGGCCAGCCGCGCCCCGGCACCGGAATCGAGCAGGTCGATCTGGAATTCGCCGCGTCGGACCGGACCATACTCACCAACAGCCTCGGCCAGCGCACCACCTACCGCCACACCCGCATCCACGGCGAACCGCGCCTGCTGGAAGCGATCGGACCGGGTTGCGCTCGCTGCGGCGAGACGAACGCGCGCTACCAGTACGACGAGCGCGGCCGACTCGCACGCATCACGCGGCTCGATCCTGTGGGCCAGCCCGTCGTGGCCACGATCTTGGCCCGCGACCACGCCGGCCGCGTGCTGCGCAGATCGCTGCAACCATTCGTCGGCGGCAAGGCGCTGCCCGAACGCCTGCTCGCCCGCTACGAGTACGCCGACGATTCGCCACGCCCCGAGCTCATCGCACGCCCCAGCGTCGTCCCGGGGCGCGAGCATCGGCTGCAACTCGCCTACAACGACGCGGGCCAGGTCACGCGGATGGTGGAGAGCGGCCTCAGCCCGCTCGGCCCGGATGGCGAGCCGATCGACGACCCGACGCGCGCGACGCCAATCGAGCGCACCAGCACCTTCACCTACAGCCGGATCAAGGGCCGCTCCCTGCTCACCGCCACCGACGGGCCGCTGCCGAACGGCACCGAGGGCTCGCCCGCCGACTCCGACATTTCGACCTTCGACTGGGATGCCGCGGGAAACCATTTCACCGCATTCACCCTGCCCGGCGACCGACGCAGCACGCTCGAGCACGATCCCGCAACCGGCATGTTGAAAGGCGTGCGCAACGACGAAGGCTTGGGCACCCGCTACACGTACAACCTGCGCCTGCAGCCGACGACCATCAGCTTCGAGGGTCCCGGGCAGGCACCCGCGCAGACACAGCACTTCGAATACGACGCACTCGGGCGGGTGGTCGAAGTGCGCAACCCCTCTGCGCCCGCCGCGAATTGGCTTCAGCAATGGGACGAGCACGGCCACCTGCGCTGGCACGCCAGCGCACTCGGCGTGCTCGACACCTTCCGCTACGACACCGAAGGTCGGCCGCTCGAGCGCAGCCGACGCAGCGCGAGCTTCGAGCAGACCGAAACCCTGCGCTACGACGCGCAAGGCAGACTCACCTCGGTCCGCGACAACGCCGGACGCGGGCGCGACTGGCACTACGACGCGCGCGGACGCCTGCAATACGCCATCGACACCGACGGTCTCATCCACCCCGCACGCGCTGAAGCCGTGCGGCGCGCCGAAGATGCGGCGCCCCCGGCCGCTGTTCGCCAACTCCGCGACGACTTCGGCCGCATCGTGTGGCGACGCAGCCCCGACAGCGGCACCGTGCGGCAAGAGTACGACGCCTTCGACCGCCTCGTCGCCATGCGCGACGCCCGCGGCAACCACGCGCGATACGACTACGATGCCCTGGGGCGCATCCAGCGTCAGCGCATCACCGATGCCGGCAGCGGCGCCGTCGAAGAGACGCATTGGCGCTACGAGGGGCACCGCCTCGTCGAGCTCATCCACCCCACCCAGCGCGAACGCTATGAATACGACGCCCGCGGCCTGCGCACCGCTCGCATCGTCACCCTGCCCAGCGATCGCGGCGAGCTGAGCATCGTCACCCGCTACGAGCATGACGAGCGCGGCCAACTCGTCGCCACCACGCTGCCCGACGGCAGCCGCCTGCGCTACGTGCGCAACGGCCAGGATCAGGTCGTGGCGCTCAAACGCGACGCCGTCGGCGCTTCGTGGTCAATGTGGCAGCCAGGCGAGCAGATCATTGCCGAAGGCTTCGAGCGCGACCTCTCCGGCCTGCGCAGCTATGTCAGCGGCAACGGCATCCACACCCTCCACCAGCGCAGCCGCGAGGGAGTACTGGCCCGCGTCGTGCATCGGCGTGTTTCACCGCCGCGGCTCGAGACGGCGGCCACGTCGCCGATGGAACTGCTCGGCCGCAGCACGCGGAAGATCGCCGAGCGCCTGCTCGGCATCGCGCCCGCGCACGCTCAAGCGGACGCCACCGGCGCCCGGCCGGTTCCCAATATCACCAGTAAGCAAGCAGCAAGCACGGCCCTGCCCGGCGCCCTCGGCCTCGCCGACGATCCGCAAGCGCTGCTCGACCATCGTTACCTGTGGGACGTGCGCGGCAACCTCCTCCACACTCGCCAGCGCGCCGCCGCCGACGGCGCCCAGCCCACTGCAAGCGGCCACGCCTATGACCGCCACGGCCGCCTGCTGACATCGGTCCGCTGGCAGGTCGATGATCAGGCACCCACCGAGGAGACCGTCTGGCGCTTCGCCTACGACACCACCCAGCGCCGCGTCCTCAGCCAGCAAGGCGCCCGCTCGCAACAGGAGCTGAGCGCAGGTACGCAAGCCGTTCGTTTCGAGCCTGGCACCCACCGCCGCGCCGATCCGTCCGCCCACGCCCGATACACGGCAAGCGGCCAGCCCGAACGCTGGGGCGATCGCGAATACGACTGGGACGCGCGCGGCCGCCTGGTCGAGGTCCGCGCCCACGGCAAGGTCCTGGCCCGTTACCGCTACGACCACCGCGGCCTGCGCAACACCCGCCAGGTCGGCGAACGCACGACCCACACCGTCTACGACGAGCACCGCCAACCGCTCGCCGAACTCGACGCCGACGGCCACATCCTGCGCCAGTACGTCTGGCTCGCGGACCTCCCCCTCGCCGTCATCGACACCCCGCAGGGCGTGGCGCCCGCGCGGCCCGACCACGGTGTCAGGGCCAATTTCGCCGGCGAACTCTCCCGTCTGCTTCGCGCGGCGTTCAACCCGCCCGAGCGCATCGTGTGGCTGCACGGCAACCACCTCGGCGCCCCGGAGCTCGCCACCGACGCCGACGGCGAGATTCTCTGGCGCGCCAGCTATGCCCCCTTCGGCGCCGCCACCATCCACGCGCGCGACTTCACGCTCGACCTGCGCCTGCCCGGACAGGTCTTCGACGCGGAGACCGGGCTGCACTACAACCGCGCACGCTACTACGATCCCGAAGCCGGTCAGTACCTCACCCCCGACCCGCTCGGCACGCCGGATGGGCCGAATCCATATGCGTATGTGGCGTTCAATCCGCTGCGGAATGTGGATCCGGATGGGTTGATTCTGTTTGCGTTTGATGGGACGGATAACTCTTGGGACGACCGCGAACGTGAACGCCTCGGCGGCTCCGACACCAACGTAGTGCGATTCTTACGCTCCTACGCGGACGGTCCAGCTAAATATGTGTCCGGGGTCGGCAGCCGACATTACGAGGACGGACGAAAAAACTATCTCGGTGCGGAGTACCAAGACATCCTGCCGAACGGCTTTGGCCCGGTCCCAGATCGTGGCGGCAATTTCACAGGGCGCGCGCGCATTGAACGGATGTGGGAGTACTTCATCGACGAAGCCGAAGCGTTCGAAGACAAGAACGTGATGAACATCGACATCGTCGGCTTCAGCCGTGGTGCCGCTCAGGCGCGTGAGTTCGCAAACCGGCTGGCCGACGCGGTCGTTGAGCATGACGGCAAACAGATGATCCAGTACTCGGCTATCGACCCGAAAATCCGACGCGACGTCATTCGCTGTCAGCCGGTGAATCTACGTTTCATCGGCTTGTTCGACACCGTGCTGAGTACCGACCTGCCCTTCGCTGCAGACTATCGCCTCGCCATTCCGGATGAGTTCAGCTACGTCGCGCATGCCGTGGCGCTGAACGAATATCGCAGCCAGCCGATAGGCTGGGACATAGGGGGCTATCTTTTCAATGCGGCCTTCTGGAACGACACCCGCCGCAATCTGGACGAGAAACTGCACCAAGGCGGGTTCCCACTGGAATCGATCGGTGCCAGCAGCCTCACACCCGGCCAGATCAGGATCGAGCGGGGCTTCATCGGCGCCCATGCCGATATCGGGGGTGGTTATGAAGCCAAAGACGGTGAAAACGAGTTGTCCTTCGTAGCCTTGAACTGGATGGTCCAGCAGGCGAGCCTTGCAGATGTAACGATGGTCCTCTCAGGCCTCGAGCCCATTCCCACACTCAATCCGATCATCCACGACCAGAGCAACAGCCTGCGCATCGGCCATCCAGACAATCCGGCAAAGCACCACATCTCCCGTGAAATCCACGAAGGCGACATCACGCGCACCGAATGGGAACTGCTGCGCGCCGAGGACCGCGAGGTGCGTGGCGCGGTGAGCGGAACCACCCAGCGTACGATGGGATTCACGGAACTCGGCCCCGAGAACAAGAGCATGTTGAACGCCGTGACGCACAGTTACATCTCTTACTTCGACCGACCGGTCAGCAACAACCCGAACGACACCTGGAACGCACTCACTGGCAACCAGACCGGGAAGGTAGACATTGCTGGCTATATGGATTGGCTGCAGAGGAACGGCTACACCTTCCCCAACCGACAACCCAGTACGAAAGGAAAAGATGAATAAACCGATGCAAGCTCCTAACTCCTCGACCCTGCTCCCCTCCCCAGTCCGCCGCGCGCTGTTGCTTGCCACCAGCGGTGCTCTCCTGAGTGCCTGCAGTTTCGGCGCCAAGCGCACTCCAGCGGAGCCAGCTCGCCCCTTGAGCGCAGAAGACGAACAACTGAAACGCAAGTTCCAGGGGCTTCGCGGCGGCCAGCTTCGGGTGGACTCCCTGTTCCAGGTCAGAGGGCTCAACATCTTCGACGAAGACGGCCATTTGTTCTTCGCACATTCACGTTTGACGCCGCCAGATGGCCGCATCACGGGCAGCTACGGCGCCGACTTCGGGGTCCCGAAGCTCCTGCGCTTTGAATGGCGCGACAAGATCGAGATGGAGCCCCGAGGCGCGCTCAAGCGCGGTTTGCCCGATGGCGCCTACTACGGCGGCAACATCCTCGGCAACTACACCGTCCCAGTGGCCTCCCGCATCCCCGACGCCCTGCTCGAAGACAAGCGCCGCAACGGCGGCGGTTTTCGGCTGAAGATCCGCATCCACCCCGATGGCCCGCTCATCGGCTGGGATCTTGAACGCGGCGTCGGAACGGGGCCTGACGGCTCCAAGTTCCACCACGCCGGCGGCGATTTCCAGGAGGCATACATCTACAACGGCAAGGTACTTCGCAAGGGCTGGTTCATCCACCCCAAGACCGGCCGCCGCATCGAAACCGACTACTGACGCACTTGCCGCACATGAAACCGACGCCGAACAGCAACCCCCGACACCGAAAGTCGCTCGCACGCGCCATCGTGTACTCGCTCGCGCTGTTCGCGACGGCAGCCTCACACGCCCAACCCGCCAACCTTTCTCGGCAGGCGCAGCCACCCAATCAGGCGCAGATCCAGCAAACCCTCCGCGCGCACGACAGTCGGGACGGCACGAACATGCTCGGCGCCTTCGACCGCCTATTTGAATTGGCTGCGCGGGCATGGGTACGTGTTTCCGGGAGACTATTGACGTGAATGGACAGCGTCGGCATTTATTGAAATCGCTAGGCACACTGGCAGTTCTGCTCACCGGTTGCCATTCCGATGTGGAAAAGCCTGCTACGGACAAGGACCCGGACGCGGCATTGCGCCACAAATTTCGGGGTATCGGTGGCGGAGAGAGGCGGATAGACGCATTCATGAGCGTCTCCGAGGTCGCGCTATACCTTGAATCCGGCTTGGTGTTCGACGCGGGTACGTTTGGCCGAGGGGCGAGCGTCTCTGGGTACGGAGGGTATTCCGCCGGCGACCAACTCGTCGTGCCGAAGACGCTGCGAATGGTTCGCTACCCGGAAGACTCGCGCCGTATCGCTGACATCACCTACCCCGCCTACGACGGCGCCCCGATCCTGGACGTCACCGTCCCCGTCGCCGAGCGAATTCCGGACGAAGTCCTTGACCGGATCCGCAAATACAAAGGCTCACTGCGCCTCAAACTGCGCATCCACCCGAAAACGCTCATGGTGGGTTGGGAGGTGAGAAACGGCCGGAGCTACCCCTTCAAGCGCGACAAGTGGGGTAACGCGTACACCACCGATGAAGACGACATGGTGGGGGGTGACTTTTGCGAGCGGCGCGTTCAGAACCGCATCATCGACGGGCACTTCCAACTGGTCGAATCGAAAGGCTGGTACATCGACCCAGAGACCGGCCAACGTATCGAAGCGGATTTCTGATCCGGGCGGCCGCCTTCCGGACTGTCGGTGGCTGCCAGTTCGACTGTGCACGGAACGACCGCCGTTCATAGAGCGGACGAGGGCTTGCGACTCACCACCCTGCACTTGAAGGCGAAAGCCACAGAGCTCTTGTGGGGCTTCGAAAACGGCTCTCGCTTCAACCCCGAATCGGCTGCAGGCACACCCAGAATAAATGTCTTTGACATTTTCCTGCTATCATGCTGCGGACATTTTCTGCCTGTCGGCGCCATGCCCCTGACCCGCTACCAACTCAAGCCCGCTTTCCAGTTCTTGCCGTGCCGTCACCGTCAGCGAGTCGTCAAGAAGGATTCGCCACTATTTTCCCCCGAGGCTTCACTGCCATGAGCCCATCCTGCAAGGCGCTTTCGCGCCGCACTTTTCTTCTGCTCGGCGCCGTCTCCCTCGCAGGCTGCCGCACAACTCACCCTGTGCCACCAAAGAAGCTGACAGCGGAACAGGAGCGTTATCTGGAAAGTCGCCAGCGCATGCTCGAGCGATTCGGCCGTCCCGGTTTTGAACTGGTCGTGGATGCAATGGCGGGCCAGGAGTTTCGGGGGGTGGAGTTTTTCCCTGAAAACGCAAAATATGAGTTTTATGGCAAGGGAACTCAGAGCCTGAAAACGCAGGGCAAGATGGCGCTCTCACAACCCGTCCCGGAGCGCGTTCGGATCGTCTGGAGAGATTCCTCTGATCGGAGATTCATCAAGGACGTTGGCAGTCGCTATATCGGCAACATCATCGGCGACGAAACCATAGAAGTCGGCACTCGTATTCCCCAGGCGCTGATCGACGACCTCAAGCGCGACCCTCGCGGTTCCCTGCGTCTCAAGTTCCGCATGAGCAACCAAGGCACGCTCTTCGGCTGGGATATCGAGCGCCGTCCGGGCTTCGATCCCAAGAAGCGGGACCAGTGGGGCGAAGCCGTCTATGTCGGCCCGGTCCACTCCTTTGCCGGCGGGGATTTCCGCGAGGCGCAAATATTCAACGGCAAACCCGTGCGTAAGGGCTGGTACATCGACCGCCGGATGGGGCAGAGAATCGAGACGGATTATTGAAATGAACCGCCCACCGAACATTTCGACGATCAACACAAGCACACCCCAACCTGCATCCATGAATTTCACGCTCGACTCGCCCCAGCGCCGGGCATTCGTCTTCGCCTGCATCATTGCACTGGGCGGCTGCAATCCAGTCGGCAGACGCACGACGCCTGAGCCCGCCAAACCCTTGAGCGCGGAAGACGAACAACTGAAACGCAAGTTCCAGGGGCTTCGCGGCGGCCAGCTTCGGGTGGACTCCCTGTTCCAGGTAAAGGGATTGAACATCTTCGACGAACATGGGTGGTTGTTTTTTGCGGCGGCGAGCATGAGCCCCCCCCGCGGTAACTTCATCGGTAGCTATGGTGCGGAGTTTGGCGTGCCTAAGTTCTTGCGGGTGGAATGGCGGGACCGGATCGAGATGGAACCCGACGGTGCGCTCAAACGAGGTTTGCCAGGCGCCGCCTTCTACGGTGGCACCGTTCTGGGTGACTACACGATCCCCGTGGCCTCCCGCATCCCCGACGCGCTGCTCGAGGAGAAACGCCGGAACGGCGGCGGGTTCCGGCTGAAAATCCGCATCCATCCCGACGGGCCGCTCATCGGCTGGGACTTGGAGCGCGCTCCAGGCTCGGCGCCCGACGGCTCGAAGTTCCATCATGCCGGCGGTGACTTCCAGGAAGCCCACATCTATCAAGGCAAGGTCTTGCGCAAGGGCTGGTACATCCACCCCAGGACAGCTGAGCGCATCGAAACGGATTTCTGAGCGAGGCAACGATATGACATCATCGAAACACGACCCGAGGCGAGGCATCCGACTGTCCCGTGTGATGGCAGCAGCGGCGAGCGCCGCGCTCGTGCTGGCGGCTTCTGCCCATGCACAGAGCGGGAAATCCGCCGCCCCCTCGGCAACCGCGCAGCCTGGGGACGGAGATCAGGCAAGCCAGCGCTGGCACCTGATGCCCCAGATGCAGCCGCTGCTGGCTTACCTGCGCTGCGAGGAAGTCCCGCTAAACCAGTTCGGCGAAGCCGAGCATCCTATCGAGGCGCTGTCGTTTCTCGCCGAACGTTTTCATGCGCTCGAGACAGGGCGCGAACCGCCGCTGATTCCGCTGGAGGTATGGCCTGGCATACGGGCCCAGTTGCAGGTTTTGGCGGGCTACGGCTTTTTCGGCGTGGTCCAGTTCTATCCCGCAGAGGACAGGGAGGGGCTGTTCAAGGGGATGACGGCGGCCGGATGGGCGTTGGAACGCGCCCCTTCGGACGACGCGGCACGGCGTCTTCCTGCGCTTGCCCTCGTCCCTGTGTACAAAGCCTCGAGGCCCATGGGCAAGCTTGTGCGCGACCTGACGCTCATGGACGCACACGTAGACCAGCTCGCGGGAACGGTCGCCGCGAATGGCCTGACCGTGATCTGCACCTACAGAAAGATGAATGAACGATGATGCGCTTCTGGCCATGTCTTTGGATCTTTGGCATCGCGGTGCTCGCACTGCCGGACGCGCGCGCGCAACAGGACGGCGCCGCGTTTGAGTGGATCGCTCGCACCAGCGAAGCCGATCCCAATCTTGGGTTGGATCTCAATGCGTCGTTCGAGCCTCGCGGTGCGGCGCTGCGACAGATCAGGGTTGACCGGGATCTCGTCAAGGTGAGCGATTTGTCGAATGGTCGCTGGGTTACCGTCCACGCGCTGAGACACCAGATGTCGGGCAAGTACTACCCTCGTGTCGCCCCGAGTTTCGACCAGCAAGCCGCTTACCTCTGGAGTTTTGACGGGGAACTGCGCATCTTCCAGCTGGGTGAGCTGGGGAGTCCGGCGCCTTTGCTCTCGCTCCAGGATCCGCGGCTGCGCGATCTCATGTACGCACAAAGCGCCGGGCGGGTGAGTGGCGACGCCGCCCATGGCTTCTGGGTGACGAACGCTTACGAGGGCAGCGCCTTGTTCATCGAGCCGGGCACGTGGGCGATACGCGAAGTTCCGGGGCTCACCTTGCCCCCCGACGGAGGGAGACACCAAGCCGCCTTCAGAGCGGCGGCGTTGGGCGCCGGGGGATCATTGTGGGTTATCGAGCCGGGCTCAAGAGATATTGTCCGACGCGGTTCGCACGGAGAGGAACTGAACCGGGTATCGTGGCCGTTTGCTGCCGATGTACCGGCCGGCGTGAGTCTCTACGGTGACGGCGCCCTTGAACCATCCAAGGCAGGCGTACTGGCAATCTCGAACACTCGGCTTGAACTGGCGTCCATCAACAACGCCGGCCAGATTTTATGGCGGTTGGCCGTGTGTCCATCGGGCATCGGAGTCCGTTGCGCGCAGGAGGCATCCCAGCGCGGTCAACTGTCGACGATCCAACGCGCAGTAGCAGACGAGGCGGGCCATGCCTGGATCGCCGACAACACCCGGTCACTGTATGTCCACCGGGGAACAGGGGATCCGGAGCGCCTGTTCGGCAATCTGCCGCCGTGTCTGCCTGAGGGCTCGCCTGCGTCCGCGGGCAAGCAGCAGAGTCCTCCCTGCGTGGGAGCAAACGACCGCCTGGTGCAACTGGCTGATCACCGGTACCTCATCTACTCCCGGTCCGACGGTTTCTTGGTGCGCCACATGATGCAGATCGAGCCGGGGCAGCCATCACGCATCAGCTTCGAATCGCTGGAAACCGGGGCGACCGATCTCCCATGGGCTGACCGTCAGGCGGTGCTGCAGAGTCTCGCTGACCAGCGGGTGTGGGGATTCGGTGAAAGGCGAAGCGCGCTGGCGGAACGGTCGGACTCGACCGAAATGGGCGTACCGACCCGTCGCGGCATCGCGACCGCCTCAAAGATGATGGGCAAGTACCTGAGCCCGCCGGGAGACGCAATCCGCACGCCAGAAGACGCAACCCTGGCCAAGCTGTTCGAACCAAGCCGCCCCTTCGACCAAGGTAGCCATTCGATGGCGCGCCTCGGGGAAGACGCGGTGGTGATCAAGGACCGACGAGTCCCGCCAACGCAACTGGCCCTCTACGACATGCGCACGGGTGAACTTCGCCAGGGCATCGAGGTTCGTGGCCTGCCGACACCGACGGGCTGCGGGCTGGCGCACACCGCACTGGAGTACGTCTTCAACGACGACGTCGACACGCTGTACATGATGCGGGAATGGTCGGGCGAGGTATTCGTCATCGATTCGTCCTTTACGGCAACACGTTTGGCTCGCTTGCCTCACGCAAACGCCGGCCGGTCAACCGCGTGCGGAGCGGTAGTCGACGCCGGCGCGCGCGTTCCGATTGCTGCGCGGACACCGGGGGGAGATCTGGTGATCGCCACCGCCAATGGCGTGTTTGTCCAGCGCGGCGAAACGTTCGATCGCGTCGAGGCGCCCGCGTCGGTCGTGCAGTTGGTCGTTGTGAACGACGCCGAGGCACTGGTGGTCGCCAAAGGAGGTTTGGCCAGGCTTGAGCTTCCCCCGAAACCTCGTCATACAGGAGATGGGTTATGACGCGGCGTAAAACTGGAAGGAGAAAGCGAGTTGAAGATGCCGAAACGGGAGCTCACAGCGGAGTTCAGGGAACTGGCGGTGACGCCTGACGCAAGGTTTGGGCAGAGCGTTCTCGCCTGCCACGCAGAGATCACTCGGCGACATGAGGGGAAGGCAGGCGTCGTGAAACGAAGCACGACGC
>DITC01000052.1:0-1781 GCA_002422685.1 Thauera sp. UBA6194
GCGGCGACGAACTCGACGTTGGCCGGCACCTGCAGGTCGTGCGTCCAGTGCGCGGTGTTGAGCACGCCGAGCATCGGCTCGCCCACGGCCTGGATCACGTCCTCGTCGGCCGAGAAGCCCGGCGCGATGAGCGGGATGTCCTTGAGGCCGCCGCCGACGAACTGCTTGACGAAGTTGATGCCCATCGCGCCGGGCAGGAAGAAGAACACCGCATCGGGCGCGGCAGCGCGGATCTGCGCGATCTCGGCGGCGTAGTCGATCTGACCCAGCCGGGTGTAGATCTCGTCCTTCACCCCGCCCTCATACAGGCGCTTGAAGCCATTGAGGTGGTCCTTGCCGGCCGGGTAGTTGGGCGCGATCAGCACGACATTCTTGTAGCCCTTCTCGTTGGCGACCTTGCCGGCGGCCTCGTCGTAGGTGTCGTTCTGGTACTGGGCGAAGAAGTACGGATTGCACTTGGCGCCGGCATAGAGGCTGGGCCCCGGGTTGCTCGACAGATAGGGCACCTTGGCGGCGAACAGCGCCGGCCCGACCGCGAGCGCGGCGTTCGAGCCGATCGGGCCGGTGAAGAAGTCGATCTTCTCGCGCTGCAGATAGCGCGCGACGAGCTGGTTGGCCTGCTCCGGGTTGCCACCGAAGTCGGTGCGCAGGAACTCGGCCGGCTGGCCGCCGAGCTGGCCACCGAGCTTCTCGATCGCCAGCTCGAAGCCATCGCGCGCCTCGGCGCCGAGGGCCGAGAACGGGCCGGAAATATCGAGCGCGATACCGACCTTGATATCGGCGGCATGAACGGCGGCGGCGCTGCAAAGCGCCACGGCGACGGCGAGCTTCTTCATCGACTGCATTCGGGTGTCTCCTCGTTGGTCATTGTTCGCCGGACACACCTGCGCGCGACCGGCCGCAGGAACGCTGGCCTGCAAAACCCGCTGATTCTAGCGTGAGACGCCCCCGCCAGAAATCAATCGAGTCTGACCCCATTGAAAATCAAAGGGGTCAGACTCGATTGATTTTTGCGCGACGGGGCGCGGGGGCTGTATGCAATCCCACCTTCTGCGCGGCAGTCGGCGCCGGCCCTGATAGACTTGCGGCTTGCGCCAGCGCTGGCATTTTCCCCAAGCACCTCCACCACGGCTCACCCATGATCGGACGCATCACCGGCATCTTGCTGGAAAAGAACCCGCCCCAGCTCCTCGTCGACGTGCACGGCGTCGGCTACGAGCTCGACGTGCCGATGAGCACCTTCTACGGTCTGCCTGCCACCGGCGCGGCGGTGAGCCTGCACACTCATCATGTGGTGCGCGAGGACGGCCACTTCCTGTTCGGCTTCGCCACCGACGAAGAGCGCACCGCCTTTCGCCAGCTGCTCAAGGTCTCGGGCGTGGGCGCGCGCATGGCGCTGGCGGTGCTGTCGGGCCTGTCGGTAAACGATCTGGCGCAGGCGGTGGCGCTGCAGGAGAGCGGGCGGCTGGTGAAGATCCCCGGCATCGGCAAGAAGACCGCAGAGCGCCTGCTGCTGGAGCTGCGCGACAAGCTCGGCAAGGCCTTGCCCAACATGGCCGGCGCAAAACTCGCCGCGGCCCCCGGCGCACCGCCGGATGCGAAGAGCGACATCCTCAACGCGCTGCTGGCACTCGGCTACAACGAACGCGAGGGCCTGTCGGCAATGAAGGGCCTGGCCGAGGACGTGGGCGTGTCCGACGGCATTCGCCAGGCGCTGAAAGCGCTGTCCAGAGGCTGACCCCGGACCGAGCCGCCACCATGATCGAAACCGACAAGCTGCA
>DITC01000052.1:1844-3396 GCA_002422685.1 Thauera sp. UBA6194
CACGTGCTGCTGTTCGGCCCGCCCGGGCTGGGCAAGACCACGCTCGCCCACATCGTCGCCGCCGAGATGGGGGTGAACCTGCGCCAGACCTCGGGCCCGGTGCTCGAGCGCGCGGGCGACCTGGCCGCGCTGCTCACCAACCTCGAGCCGCACGACGTGCTGTTCATCGACGAAATCCACCGCCTGTCACCGGTGGTCGAGGAGATCCTCTACCCGGCGCTGGAAGACTTCCAGATCGACATCATGATCGGCGAGGGGCCGGCCGCGCGCTCGGTCAAGCTCGACCTGCCGCCGTTCACGCTGGTCGGCGCTACCACCCGCGCCGGCATGCTCACCAACCCGCTGCGCGACCGCTTCGGCATCGTGTCGCGGCTCGAGTTCTACACCGCCGACGAGCTCTCTTTCATCGTCAGCCGCTCGGCGCGCCTGCTCAACGTCGAGATCGACGACAGCGGCGCGCTCGAGATCGCCCGCCGCGCGCGCGGCACGCCACGCATCGCCAACCGCCTGCTGCGCCGGGTGCGCGACTACGCCGAAGTGAAAGCCGGCGGCCACATCACCACGACGGTGGCCGATGCCGCGCTCAAGATGCTCGACGTCGACACGCTCGGGCTCGACCTGATGGACCGCAAGCTGCTGTCGGCAATGCTGGAAAAGTTCGGCGGCGGCCCGGTCGGCCTGGACAACATCGCCGCGGCGATCGGCGAATCCACCGACACCATCGAGGACGTGATCGAGCCCTACCTGATCCAGCAGGGCTACCTGCAGCGCACGCCGCGCGGGCGCATGGCCACGCACTCGATCTGGCAGCACTTCGGTCTGGCGCCACCGCGCGCCGGCGGCGACCTGTTCGACGGGCGCTGAGAGCCACGCATGCGTTCGCTGCAGGTGGTGACGCTGATGCTGTGCCTGCTGGGCGGACTGTATCTGCTCACCCAGGCGCCGAGCTTTTTCATGCCCGCACGCTGGGATCCGGCCATCGGCCACCAGTTCGACGCCCACGCCTCACGCCTGCTCGGCGCCGGCCTGCTCGCCCTCGTGCTGGCCGGCCTGCACTACATGAAAGGGATGTACTACGGCGCCACGCGCACGCTGCCCGGCGCGGCCGAACAGCGCCGGTATTTCGTCTTCATCGTGCTCGCCCTCGGCCTGATCGTCGGCGCCTTCTACGTCGCCGAAGCGGGGCCGAACCCGGACTACCGCCCGCCCGCTCACCAGCGCTGAAGCTCGCCGGACACCCGCGCACACGCAGCACGCGACCGGCGCAAGCGCGGCCGCCCGCAGGGGCTCAGCCGGGCTGCTCTTCGAGCAGCGTGCGCAGACGATCGGCGGTTTCGAGCAATTCGCCGAGCGCGCGCGAACTGAGCAGGGCGCCGAACTGCTCGAGCGCGCCTTCGGTGATGTAGAGGTGCCCGCTATCGTTGCGCACGATCCAGCCCATATCGACCAGGCGCACGATCTTGCGCCGCACGGTCTCGCGCGGCAGCCCCGTGGCTGCCGCGATGGAGTACGCATTACAGGGGTTCATCTTGTGCATCAGCTCGTCCGGGAG
>DITC01000052.1:3502-7513 GCA_002422685.1 Thauera sp. UBA6194
CTACTTTATGGGGCATGGGAGGCCTTCGCTTTGCCTTGCCCGGCTTTATCATTTCTGCGAGCTGGAGGCGTTCTTGAGAACTTTAACGACTATTGAGACACCGGGAGCATATCCGAGGCAAGTGTATGATCATTCGCCAATGTGCCCAACGTGGGTATTGTCACATTACGATTCATTTTTTTGCGCGCGGATGGGTCGCGTCATACACCTTGGCGAGGTGCTGAAAGTCGAGATGCGTGTAGACCTGCGTGCTGCGGATGCTGGCGTGACCGAGCAATTCCTGCACCGCGCGCAGGTCGCCGCTGGACTGCAGCAGATGGCTGGCGAAACTGTGCCGCAGCATGTGCGGATGGACGTGCACCCCCAGCCCCAGCGTGCGCGCGCGGTGGCCGAGGCGGCTGGCGATGCCACCGGTGCTCAGGCGGCCGCCGCTGCGGGTGACGAAGAGCGCAGGCTCGCCCGCCCGCGCAATGCCCGCGCGCACCGCCAGCCACGCACGCAAGGCCTGCATCGCCTTGCTGCCCACCGGCACGCTGCGGCTGCGGTTGCGCTTGCCGCGCACGGTGACCACGGCCTCGGCAAGATCCAGCCCGCCGTCGACATCGAGCCCGGCGAGCTCGGAGACGCGCAGCCCGGATGAGTAGAAAAGCTCGAACATGGCGATATCCCGCGTTTCAAGCAGATTTTCGGCTTCGGGGTCAAGCAAGGCCTTGGCCTGATCGGGCGACAGCACGCGCGGCAAGGTGGACGGCGTCCTGGGCGGGCGCACGCCGAGGGCCGGATTGGCGCGCAGCCCGCGCTGGCGGATCAGCCAGCGGTACAGCCCGCGCCAGGCCGAGAGATGACGGGCGATGCTGCGTCCCTGCAGGCCCTCGCCGTGCAGGCGGGCGACGAAGCGGCGGATGTCCTGCGTCTCGAGCTCGGCGACCGGGCGGCCGTCGGCCAGCCGCAGCAGGCTCTCGAGCCCGGCGCGATAGGCCTTGAGCGTAAGCGGCGAGGCGCGACGCTGCGTGGCCAGCCAGTTGAGCCAGGCCTCGAACTCATCGGGCAAGGGGGACGCAGGATCAGTCCGCGCTTTCATGCCTGCAACAGCTGCGCACGTGCGAGCAGCGCGGGGCAGGCCTCGACGCGAGCGACGACACCGAACGGCGGTTCCACGTGCACCGACAGCGGAGCCTCATGGCGCCGGGCTTCGACCTCAGCGCGCACGCGCCGCCAGCGCCGCGGCGGCAAGCTCGCCGATGCGGCTGAGGTAGAGCGTGCCCATCTCGGGGTAGAAGCGCTCGCCCTCTTCGCTACCGAGGGCGAGCAGGCCGAAGGCAGCACCGCCGTCACGCAGCGGCATCAGCGCCAGCGAGCGGATGTGCGGCGCCGCCTCTCCGAACCAGCCTGCCATTTCCATGCTCTCCGGCGCGCCGCAGTAGGGGTGGCGCAGGGCGTCGATCTGCCGGCGGGCCGCCTCGCTGACCGGCAGGCAGTCCATCGCCGTCACGCCCTCGGGCGTCTCGGCCCCCGGCCCCCACAGCTTCAGGCTCACATGCGGCACCGCGAAGTCGTTGCGCAGGGCGTCGACCAGGGTGGCGCGCACCGCGTCGACCGAGCCGGCCTGCAGCAGCGCGACCGAGAGACGGTGCACCTTGGTGCTGATGTCGTCGTTCTCCTCGCCGAAGCGGATCAGCTCGATGAGCTTCACCTCCAGCGCGCGGATCTTGTCGCGCAGCGCGTGCAACTGGCGCTCGGCGAGCGAGATCGCCTGGCCGCCGTGCTGCGGATGCGGCACGGTGAGCGCGGCGAACAGCTCATGGTGGTCGTTGAGAAAATCGGGGTGTTCGCGCAGATAGCGCGCGACCTCTTCGGCATTCATCGGTGCAGCTCCAGACGAGGCGCTGGTCGCCCCGCGTCGATCGTTCGTGGATGGCCGCCGCATCCAGCGGTCGGCCGCGGACGGACCGGCCCGATGTCGCACGCGCGCATCGCAGCCGGACCGGAAAAACCAGGCTCAGGCGAGCTCCATCTCGCCCTCGAACACGGTGACCGCCGGGCCGGTCATGCGCACCGGCGTGCCCGGGCCGTCCCAGGCGATCTCGAGCTCGCCGCCACGGGTATGCACGCGCACCGGGGTCTCGACCAGGCCGCGCAGGATACCCGCGACCACCGCCGCGCACGCGCCGGTACCGCAGGCCAGGGTCTCGCCGGCGCCGCGNNGCTCGATCAGCGCGCCCTGCTCGAGCACCGGCGCGGCGTCGACGTCGGCCACCACCTGCACCGCGTGCGGGTTGCCCATCGACACCGCGGTGATCGCGACCGTGGCGTCGCCCACCTGCAGGGGCTGCACCACCGCGTCCGAGTCGGACACGAAGGGCACCTTCGCCGGCTCGAGCTCCGGCACGCCCATGTCCACGGTGACCAGGCCGTCGGCGCGCAGCCGCGGCGCGATGATCCCGGACCGGGTCTCGACCCGGATCTCGTCCTTGGCGGTGAGGCCCTTGTCGTGCACGAAGTGCACGAAGCAGCGCGCACCATTGCCGCACTGCTCGACCTCGCCGCCGTCGGCGTTGAAGATGCGATAGCGGAAGTCGACGTCCGGGCGGGACGCCGGCTCGACCACCAGCAGCTGGTCGCAGCCGACACCGAAGTGGCGGTCGGCGATCGCCTTGACCCGCGCGGGCGTGAGCTCGACCGGCGCGCGCGTGGCGTCAATGACAACGAAGTCGTTGCCCAGGCCGTGCATCTTGGTGAAGCGCAGTTTCATCTTGATGTTTCCGTGTCTCAGTAGATCCGCGGCTCGCCCTCGGGGCGGGTCTTGAAGCGGCGATGCACCCAGTAGTACTGCTCGGGCATGGTGCGGATCACGCCCTCTAGCCAGGCGTTCATGCGCCGGGTGTCGGCCTCGACGTCGTCCGATGGGTAGTCCGCCCACGGCGCGCCGAGCTCGAGCACGTAGCCCTCGCCGCCGGGTTTCATGCGCACCACGCAGGGCACGACCGCCGCGTTGGCAAGCCGGGCCAGCCGCGGCAGGCCGGTGATGGTGGCCGCGGGCACGCCGAAGAAGGGTACGAAGATCGATTCCTTGCGACCGTAGTCGAGGTCGGGCAGGTAATACAGCGGCCGGCCCGATTTCATCGCCTTCACCGTGGCGCGCACGCCGTCGTGGCGCGACAGCAGCAACTGGTCGTTGAAGCGGCTGCGGCCGTGGTGCAGCCAGTGGTCGATCACCTTGTCCTTCTGCGGCGAATACACGCTGACGAAGTCGCCTTCGAGCGACAGCCGCGTGCCCGCCATGTCGAGGCCGACGAAGTGCGGCGCCAGCAGCAGCACCGGGCGCCCTGCGGCCTTGAGCGCCTGCAAGTGCTCGAGGCCGTCGATGCGCACCGTGGCGCGCAGGCGCTCGGCGCTCGCCCACCACGCCAGGCCGCGCTCGAGCATGCTGCGCCCGGTGATCGCAAAGTGGCGCTTGGCCAGCGCGCGGCGTTCAGCCTCGGACAGCTCGGGAAAGCACAGGCGCAGGTTGATGAGCACGATCTTGCGCCGCGGCACGATCACCCAGTACAGCAGGCGACCGAAGCCGCTGCCGATCGGGGCCAGGATCGACAAGGGCAGAAAATGCAGCAGCCAGATCAGGGCGACGACGATGCGGCTCATGCGCGGCGCTCCGCATCGGCGCCGCCGGCATCGGCCGCGGCGCGGACCGGGGAGGTCGCCGGGGTGTCACCTGCGGGTGCGCCGTCGGCTCGCACCGTAGCATCGCCCGGCGTGTTCTCCGCAGCCTCGGCGGTCTCGTCCTCGCGCTCGCGGCGCGGCCCCTTGTAGCGGTTGTAGCCCCACAGATACTGCTGCGGACACTGCAGGATCATGCGCTCGACCTCGCGGTTGATGATCGCCACGTCGGTTTCCAGCTCACCGCTGAGCGCCTCGGTCGGCGCCTGCAGGCGAAAGATGTAGCCCTCGCCGCGCGGCAGGCGCTCGGCCCAGGTGTAGATCACGCGCACACCCTTGACCGCCGCCAGGCGC
>DITC01000058.1 GCA_002422685.1 Thauera sp. UBA6194
AGGCTCTGGGGTCAGGTCTTTCATTTGCTCATCCCGAGCAGGACTCTGGGGTCAGGTCTTTCATTTGCTCACGGGGTCTCCGGGGTCAGGTCTTTCATTTGCTCATCCCGTGTCGAGAGGGCCGGGGGTGGTTTGGAGAGGGAAACTCTGGGGTCAGCGAGAGGCTCTGGGGTCAGGTCTTTCATTTGCTCATCCCGTGTCGAGAGGGCCGGGGGTGGTTTGCAGACTGCGCAAGGGCTTTGAGACTGAGCTTTGGGGTCAGGTCTTTCATTTGCTCATCCCGCGTCGTTCTGTTTTGTCTTTCCGTCGAGATGCGTCCACGTTCCGCGGATGCGTGCGGGGTGTTCCTGAAGAGGCGAGGACTGTCTGAGCCGAGCGCAGCGAAGGCGAGTTCCGCAGCCTCGGAAGGAATGCCCCGTGCGCGTCCTTCCCCGAGGCGCTCGAGAGGAAGCTTTGGGGTCAGGTCTTTCATTTGCTCATCCCGTGTCAAGAGGGCCGGGGGTGGTTTGCAGACTGGAAATGGCAAATGCATACTTGGCGCTCTTCTTCTATGGGAGGGCATCATGGCGCGGCCGTTGCGAATCGAGCTTGCAGGGGGTGTGTATCACGTGACGTCGCGCGGTGATCGGCGCGAGACGATCTTTGGGGACGATGCCGACCGGCGGGCGTGGGTCGATCTCTTCGGAGAGGTGTGTGAGCGCTTCAACTGGCGCTGTCATGCGTGGTGCCAGATGGGCAACCACTACCATGTCGTCGTGGAGACCGCCGAAGCGAACCTCTCGCGTGGCATGCGGCAGCTAAACGGTGTGTACACGCAGATGGTCAATCGCCGATACGGGCGTGTCGGGCACGTCTTCCAGGGGCGCTACAAGGCCATTCTCGTGGAGGCGAATGCCTACCTCGTCGAGCTTGCCAGGTATGTCGTGCTCAATCCGGTGCGCGCCGGCCTGTGCAAGGATGCGGTGGATTGGTCGTGGAGCAGTCATCGCGCGCTTCTCGGTCGAGTCGAGGCGCCGTCCTGGTTGGCGACGGACTGGGTTCTGGGCCAGTTCGGTGAGGTGCGATCCCGCGCCATCGGCCGTTACGAAGACTTCGTGCGCGCTGGCGTCGGTCTTCCCCCGATCTGGGAGGCCCTCAATGCACAGATCTACCTGGGCAGCGAGGACTTTGCGGGGCGTATGGCGAGCACGTTCGCCGACGATGAAGGCTTGAGCGAGGTGCCGAAGATGCAGCGTCGTCCGAAGGGTGTGGCCCTCGGCACCTACGCCGAGCGTTGTCCATCACGAGACCAGGCCATCCTCGAGGCGGCTGACTCCGGTGAGTTTACTTACGCCCAACTCGCCGCTTTCTTTGGTCTGCACTACAGTTCGATCAGCCGCATCGTCGCCAAGGGGCGAGCGGCACGCCGGCCACAACGGACTGTGAGCAAATGAAAGACCTGACCCCACTGCCACTTTTCTTCGTCGGCGCGGTCACTCCAGTGGGTGCGCATGCTGCGCAGCTTTGCCGAGAACCGATCAGGAGATGAAACACATGCAGAAACTGCTCACCGCCTCGATCCTTGCGCTTGCCGCCACGACGGCGCAGGCCGACCCTGCCGTGATGTTCGGCATCAACTACAACTTTGGTGGCGGCGGGCCGGGTCTGTCGGTCAAGGTGCTGTCGAGCGATCGTGAGGACCGTACCGTGGCCTCGGTCGGGGCGAGCTACTACCCCATGATGAACCGCGTCGGGCTCGACGTCGGCGTTGGACGCACGTTCGAGAACGGCGCGGCGACCGTGAGCTGGGATGTGATCAACAGCGCGCCCCAGGCCAGCATCGGTTTTGTGGATACGGTGAAGTAGGGCTCGGGGTCGGGCGTTCGTTTGCTCATCTGGCTCTCTTCAGTGCCTTCGTGATGTAAGGTTCACGCGTTTGTGAAACGGAGTTCGTCATGGAAGCGACCATCAGGGATTTGCGCCTGCATACGGCAGAGGTGCTCGCGGCAGCGGATCGTGGTGAGCGGGTGACCATCACCAGCCGAGGGCAGGTACGGGCGGTGTTGATGCGTTGCGAAGAGATCCGTGCCCGGGCGGATGCCGAGCGCAATCCTGCGTTTGGTCTGTGGGCGGATCGGCAGGGCACGGTAGACGATGACGTGCGCAGGCTGCGACAGCCGAGGGTGCTGCCGTGATGCTCGTGGATACGGACGTGCTGATCTGGAACCTGAGAGGCAACGCACGCGCAGCGGATCGGCTGGATGCGATGCCAGGGTTTCTGGTTTCGGCGGTCACGTACATGGAGCTCGTTCAAGGGGTGCGCGACAAGTCCGAGTTGCGGGCGCTTCGGCAGGCCCTGAGTTTCTGGTCTGCTCGGGTGGTGCAGGTGGATGAGGCTATTTCGGCTCGTGCATGCTTTCTCTGCGAACAGTTCGCGCTTTCTCATTCCATGCAGATGGCGGATGCGCTGATCGCGGCGACGGCGCTTGAGCGAGGGTTCGATTTGCTCACGGCCAATGATCGCCACTACCGCCACGTCGAGGAGCTCGATGTCGAGGTGTTTCGGCCGTAGGAGGGGACATAGGGGACAAATCACGATTTCGCGCACTCCCCTGCGCCCGGCTCGCCGCTTTCTTCGGCCTGCATTACAGTTCGGTCAGCCGCATCATGACCAACGCCCGCGCAGCCGGGCGGCTTCAACGGGCTGTGAGCAAATGAAAGACCTGACCCCGATGTGCCCCAACCACGACGAGCGCCCGCCCGGCGAGCGGGTGTGCCTCATCGTCGTCCACGCCATCAGCCTCCCCCCCGACCAATTCGGCGGCCCCGGCGTCGAGCAGCTCTTCACCAACACGCTCGATCCCACCGCGCACCCGTACTACGCCACCATCGCGCATCTGCGCGTGTCGGCGCATTACTTCATCCGCCGCGACGGCGAGACGATCTGCTTCGTCGACCCCGACCGGCGCGCCTGGCATGCGGGCATCTCGTGCTGGAACGGCTGCGAGCGCTGCAACGACTTTTCCATCGGTATCGAGCTCGAGGGCTGCGATAGCCTGCCTTTCGAGCCGGTGCAGTACGTGCGACTCGCCGCATTGGTGCGCATGCTCAGGCGGCGCTACCCGATCGAGGCGGTGGTGGGGCATTCGGATATTGCGCCGGGGCGCAAGACGGACCCGGGCCCTTTTTTCGACTGGGGCGAGCTGGTACGCCTGGAGGACGTGCTGGCTGCGCAGGAGGATGTTGCCTAAACACCTCTGCGGCTTTTGTCGAATTTTGACAAAATGTGTGGCGGCGAATAGAATCCGCCGTCTGTTGCAGTGCAGCAGAAACTTTTCAACTCGGTGCGGCGCCTTCCCGGTTCGGGAAAGACGCAGTTTCATGGATGCTCGCACCGCGGGGCTCGTCGTCTGGTTGCGGCGATGGGCTTTACACCTACTGGCGACCGAGTTCCTTGTCCGTCTTGCGGCCCACTCGCTGCATGACGAGAACGCTGCCTCAAAGGGCGGCGTTGGCCAAGCCCACACCCGGGCTGCGCCGCGACCAGGACTCCGGCCACAGCACGGAGGACACCATGAAACACGCAACTCGAATCAAGACGTTCGCGCGTCAGGCGGGCGGTGCTGTGCGCAGTCTTGCGCAAGGCGCGGTTTTTACCGCCGGCATCATGGGGCTGACCCACCTGGGCGGCAACGTCGCAGGCATTACCGGCATCGAGTTCGGCGATCTGGTCAGCCAGAACGAGCAGGGCCCGACCACCGCCGAGATGGCGATGGTGGCCAATGGCTTCGATCGTTTCGCGCAGCGCCTCAGCCTGACGGAAGTCGAAACCCAGGCTCCGACCCTGCACGCGAGCTTCCCCGACAACGCTCCCAAGCTGGCGCTGCAGACCGAGCTCGACGAGCTCGCGACCGAAAACGCCGACCCCTTTGTCCAGGAAGACGGTGCGCTCTCGGCCGAGATGGCGCGCGTGCTCGACTGGATCTCCGACACCTACCGTGTCTCCGAGGCTGCGCTCGAGCCCGCCCTGGTCGAGGCCGAAAGCGCCGCTCGCCAACTCGGTTTCGACCCGCTGCTCATCGTCGCGATCATGGGCATCGAGTCCAGCTATAACCCGCGTGCGGTGAGCCATGTGGGTGCGCAGGGCCTGATGCAGGTCATGCCGCGCTACCACAAGGACAAGATCGGCCCCAACGCCGGGCGCAACGCGCTGTTCGACCCCGAGACCAATGTGCGGGTCGGCGCGCTGGTGCTGCAGGAAGGTCTGCAGCGCTATGGCAGCATGCAGCGTGCGCTGCAGTACTACAACGGCTCGCTCAAGGACCCGAAAGCGCGCTACACGCGCAAGGTCATGGCACTGAAGAAGCGCCTGATGACGGTCGCAGGGCGCACGGCCGAGCCGATGATGATCGGGCAGGCTGGCTGAGCGAGCGTGCAAGCGGGCGTGTTGAATAGCCCGCTGTTTGAAGGCATCGCCAAAAAACGGCACCCGGGGTAAGCGCTCCGGGTGCCGTTTTTGCGTCCACGCCGCTCGCTTGTCGACGCTGTGTCGGCAGGGTGTCGCTCAGGCTCCGCGCTGCAGCCGCTGCATGCGGTCGACCGCCTCGAGCAGGCGCTCGCGGCGCGTGGTGTAGGCGATGCGCAGGTGCTGGCGGGGGCGGTGATGGCCGAAGTCCAGCCCGGGCGTGGCGGCCACGCCCGCCTCTTCGATGAGGCGTCGGGCGAAGGCTTCGGAGTCGTCGGCGAGCTGCGAGATGTCGGCATAGATGTAGAAGGCGCCCTGCGGTTCGGTGGCGATGCAAAAGCCGAGCGCGCGTAGCGCGGGCAGCAGGGCGTTGCGTCGCTCGGCGAAGGTGTGGCGGCGCGCCTCCAGGATGTCGAGCGTGGCAGGCGCGAACGCGGCCAGCGCGGCGTGCTGGGCGGGCGTGGAGGGCGAGATGAAGAAGTGCTGCGCGAGCCGTTCGATATTGCGCGCGTAGCCCTGTGGCACCACCAGCCAGCCCAGACGCCAGCCGGTCATGCCGAAGTATTTCGAGAAGCTGTTGACCACGAAGACGTCGTCGGCCGCGTTGAGCGCCGGATCGGCGAGGGCCGCGCAGGCTTCGACGCCGTAGCTGAGGCCCTGATAGATCTCGTCCACGAGCAGCACGCCGCCATGTGCGTGCGTGCTCCGATGCAGCGCGCCGAGCTCGGCAAGGTCGAGCAGGGTGCCGGTCGGGTTGGACGGGCTGGCCACCATGAGCCCGCGCGTGCGCGCGTGCCAGGCGGCATCGACCTGCGCCGGCGTGGGCTGATAACGGCTGCCGGCATCGACCGGCAGCGCGCGCGCCACGCCCTCGAAGGCGCGCACCAGGTGGCGGTTGGAGGGATAGCCGGGGTCGGGCAGCAGCCATTCGTCGCCCGGCTCGGTGGTGGCGGCGAGCGCGAGCATCAGGGCGCCCGAGGCCCCTGCGGTGATGACGATGCGCTCGGGCGAGACGTCGGCGCCGAAGCGATCCTGATAGAAGCGTGCGATCGCCTCGCGCAGCGCGGGCAGGCCGAGGCCGGGCGTGTAGTGCACGTCGCCGCGGCCGATGAAGGCCTGGGCGGCCTCGACGATGGGGGCCGGGGTGGGGAAGTCGGGCTCGCCGACCTCCATGTGGATGATGTCGCGCCCCTGCGCCTCGAGCTCGCGCGCGCGGCGCAGCAGCTCCATGACATGGAAGGGCTGGATGTCGTCGAGGCGGCGTGAGCGGTACATGGCAAAGCTCCGGTGGTGAAAAGCAGAAAAGCGCCAGCGGCGCTTTTCGTGGGCTAAAGACGCGGCGCGCGGGCGTACCCGCGGGCGTCTGTCTTCAGTCGGTGTTGAGCGCCAGCTCGAACAGCTCGCGCTTGAGCACCAGCTGGCGCGGCAGGCGGTCCTGCAGCTTGTCGAACCACTCCTTGTGGGAGTTCAGCTCGGCGCGCCAGGCGTCGGCGTCGACCTGGGTCAGGGCCTCGAACTCCTCGCGGCTGATCTCGGCGCCGCTCCAGTCGAGGTCCTCGAAGCGCGGCATCCAGCCGAGTGCGGTCTCGCGGGCCTGCACCTGGCCCTTGCAGCGCTCGACGATCCACTTGAGCACGCGCATGTTGTCGCCGAAGCCCGGCCACATGAACTCGCCCTTCTCGTTCATGCGGAACCAGTTCACGCAGAAGATCTTGGGGGTGTCCTCGACCACGTGGCCCATGCGCAGCCAGTGGTTGAAGTAGTCGCCCATGTGGTAGCCGCAGAAGGGCAGCATCGCGAACGGGTCGCGGCGCACCACGCCCTGCGCGCCGAAGGCGGCGGCGGTGGTCTCGGAACCGAGCGTCGAGGCCATGTACACGCCGAAGTTCCAGTTGAAGGCCTCGTAGACCAGCGGCACCGTGGTGGCGCGGCGGCCGCCGAAGATGAAGGCCGAGATCGGTACGCCGGCGGGGTCTTCCCAGGCCGGGTCGACCGAGGGGCACTGGCTGGCCGGGGCGGTGAAGCGCGCGTTCGGGTGCGCGGCCTTGCGCCCGGTCTCGGCGGCGATCTCCGGCGTCCAGTCCTTGCCCTGCCAGTCGACCAGGTGGGCCGGAGCCTCCTTGGTCATGCCTTCCCACCACACGTCGCCGTCGTCGGTGAGCGCGACGTTGGTGAAGATGATGTTTTCCTTCAGCGTTGCCATCGCGTTGAAGTTGGTCTTTTCGGAGGTGCCGGGGGCGACGCCGAAGTAGCCGAACTCGGGATTGATGGCGCGGAACTTGCCGTCGGGGCCGGGCTTGATCCAGGCGATGTCGTCGCCGACGGTGGTGATCTTCCAGCCGTCGAAGGACTTGGGCGGGATCAGCATGGCGAAGTTGGTCTTGCCGCAGGCCGACGGGAAGGCGGCGGCGACGTAGGACTTTTCGCCCGCGGGGGATTCGACGCCGAGGATCAGCATGTGCTCGGCCAGCCAGCCTTCGTCACGCGCCATGGTCGAGGCGATGCGCAGCGCGAAGCACTTCTTGCCCAGCAGCGCGTTGCCGCCGTAGCCCGAGCCGTAGGACCAGATCTCGCGCGTCTCGGGGTAGTGCACGATGTACTTGGTGGTCGGGTTGCACGGCCAGCGGCTGTCCTTCTCGCCGTGGGCGAGCGGGGCACCGACCGTATGCACGCAGGGGACGAACTCGCCGTCGGTGCCGAGCACGTCGATCGCACCGCGGCCCATGCGGGTCATGATGCGCATGTTGGTGACGACGTAGGGGCTGTCCGAGATCTCGACGCCGATGTGGGCGATCGGGCTGCCGAGCGGGCCCATCGAGAACGGGATCACGTACATGGTGCGGCCGTGCATCGCGCCCTTGAACAGGCCGTTGAGCGTCTCGCGCATCACCGCCGGGTCTTCCCAGTTGTTGGTCGGGCCGGCGTCGCCCTTGTTCTGCGAGCAGATGAAGGTGCGGTCTTCGACGCGCGCGACGTCGGAGGGGTCGGACCAGGCGAGGTAGGAGTTCTTGCGCTTTTCCGGGTTGAGCTTGATCAGCGTGCCGGACTCGACCATCTCGGCGCACAGGCGGTCGTATTCTTCCTGCGAACCGTCGCACCAGACCACGCGGTCGGGTTCGGTCAGCGCTGCGATCTCGCCGACCCACTGCTTCAGGCCTTCGTGGCGGACGTATTCGGGGGCAGCGGCAATGGCCGCCTGGGCGTGGTTCTGTGACATGTAAACAGCTCTCCCGTGCTGTGATGCGAAACCATTCCCCGTCGGTCGGCCATCTGTGACGCTGGCTGCTGCCTGGCCGGCGGGCTGTTCGGACGCCCGGCGAGGGCGCCTCGACCTGTGCTTGCGCAGCCGTGTGGCATGCGCAAGCGCCGAAAGCCCATAATTATGCCACGGTCGCGGCTGGCGGACGCATGCGAGCGCTGCGCGATTGCGCAGGGCACGGCCGTGTCGGCGAGGGCTTTATCTGCCTTTTTTCATATTGCAGATCGGTTTTCCGCAATATGGAAGATCGCCTGACTTTGCTATGGTGTATCAAGCCCGCACATGGCACGCGCGGGACGCACACGAACAGGACGAGACAAGGAAGAGACCATGGATGATTTGCTCCGCAACGCAGCACTCGACTATCACCGCTATCCCACCCCGGGAAAGATCTCGGTGACGCCCACCAAGGTGCTGTCCAACCAGCGCGACCTGTCGCTGGCTTATTCGCCCGGCGTGGCCGTGGCCTGCGACGCGATCGTCGCGGACCCTGCGCAGGCGGCCGAGCTCACCGCGCGCTCGAACCTGATCGGTGTGGTCACCAACGGCACCGCGGTGCTCGGCCTGGGCAACATCGGCCCGCTCGCGGCCAAACCGGTCATGGAAGGCAAGGGCGTGCTGTTCAAGAAGTTCGCCGGCATCGACGTCTTCGACCTCGAGATCGACGAGCCCGACGCCGACAAGCTGATCGACATGATCGCCGCGCTCGANNGGCGCCCGAGTGCTTCTACATCGAGGCCAAGCTGCGCGAGCGCATGAAGATCCCGGTCTTCCACGACGACCAGCACGGCACCGCGATCGTGGTCGGCGCCGCGGTGCTCAACGGCCTGCACCTGCAGGGCAAGGACCTCAAGCAGGTCAAGCTCGTCACCTCCGGCGCCGGCGCCGCCGCGCTCGCCTGCCTGGGCCTGCTGGTCAAGCTCGGCGTGCCGGTCGAGAACATCTGGGTCACCGACCTGGAAGGCGTGGTCTACGAGGGCCGCACCGTGCTGATGGACCCGATCAAGGCGCGTTACGCCAAGAAGACCGACGCACGCAAGCTCACCGAGGTCATCGAGGGCGCGGACGTGTTCCTGGGCCTGTCGGCCGGCGGCGTGCTCAAGGGCGACATGGTGGCGAAGATGGCGGCCAATCCGCTGATCCTCGCGCTCGCCAACCCGACCCCGGAGATCCTGCCCGACGAGGTCAAGAAGGTGCGCGACGACGCGATCATCGCCACCGGCCGTTCGGACTATCCGAACCAGGTCAACAACGTGCTGTGCTTCCCCTTCATCTTCCGCGGCGCGCTCGACGTCGGCGCGACCACCATCACCGACGAGATGCAGCTCGCCGCGGTGAAGGCGATCGCCGAACTGGCGCGCGTGGAGCAGAGCGACATCGTCGCCGCCGCCTACGGCGAGAAGGTCGGCGGCTTCGGCCCCGAGTACATCATCCCGCGCCCCTTCGACCCGCGCCTGATCGTCAAGATCGCACCCGCGGTCGCCGAGGCCGGCATGGCCTCGGGCGTGGCGACGCGCCCGATCACCGACTGGCACGCCTACCGCAGCCAGTTGAACAACTTCGTCTGGCACTCCGGCCTGATCATGAAGCCGGTGTTCGGCGCCGCGCGCGAGAACCCCAAGCGCATCATCTTCTCCGAGGGCGAATCCGAGAAAGTGCTGCGCGCGGTGCAGCAGGTGCTCGACGAGGGTCTGGCGCGCCCGATCCTGATCGGCCGTCCGGAGGTGATCGCCAACAACATCGAGCGCTTCGGCCTGCGCATGGCGGCCGAGCACGACTACGAGCTGGTGAACCCGGACTCCGACCCGCGCTTCAACGAGCTGTGGCAGCACTATCACAGCCTGACCGAGCGCAAGGGCGTGTCGGTGGAATACGCCAAGAAGGAGGTGCGCCGCCGCACCACGCTGATCGGCACGCTGCTGCTCAAGTTCGGCTACGGCGACGGCCTGATCTGCGGCACCTACGGCATGCACCGCCTGCACCGCGAGTTCGTCGAGACCGTGCTCGGCCGCCGCGACGGGGTGAACAACCTGTACACGGTGAACCTGCTCAGCCTGCCGGGGCGCACGCTGTTCCTCGCCGACACCTACGTCAATTACGACCCCACGCCCGAGCAGGTGGTCGAGATGACGCTGCTCGCGGCCGAAGAGATGAAGCGTTTCGGGGTCGAGCCGCGCGTGGCGCTGCTGTCGCATTCGTCCTTCGGCTCGGCCGACTCGCCCACCGCCGAGAAGATGCGCACCGCGCTGCGTCTGCTGCACGAGCGCCATCCCGAGCTGCAGGTCGAGGGCGAGATGCACGGTGACTCGGCGCTCGACGCCAAGCACCGCCTGCAGATCTTCCCCAACGCCAGGATGCGCGAGGACGCCAACCTGCTCATCTTCCCGACCCTGGACGCGGCCAACATCGCCTTCAACCTGCTCAAGAACGCGGCCGGCGGCGGCATGACGGTGGGCCCGATCCTGCTCGGCGCGGCCAAGCCGGTGCACATCCTCACGCCCTCGGCCACCGTGCGTCGCATCATCAACATGACCGCGCTCACCGTGGTCGAAGCCAGCCAGGGCGATTGAGCCCCGGTCGTGCCTGGCGCCGGAGCGCGAGCGCGTTTGCGCTTGCCTCCGGCGGCTCGGGTGCGCGATGCTCGCTGGCGTGAGGTGTGCGGGAGTCGCGTGATGGCGGACGGAGCAGGGCGTGCGGCGCTGGTGTTGAGCGGAGGCGGTGCGCGAGCCGCCTATCAGGTCGGCGCGCTGTACGCGATCCGCGAGCTCTACGGCAAGCGCCCGGGCAACCCTTTTCCCATTCTGTGCGGCACCTCCGCGGGGGCGATCAACGCGGTCGCGCTCGCTTCTCATGCGGGCGACTTCAATCGCGCGGTGCGCCACATCGCCCGGGTGTGGCGCGGCTTGCACGCGCGCGACGTGTATCGGGTCGATCCGCCCGCGCTGTTCGGCAGCGGGCTGCGCTGGGGGGCTGCGCTGTTCGGCGGCTGGGTCGTGCGCCAGACGCCGCGCTCGCTGCTCGACAACGCGCCGCTGCGCGGCTTGCTGGAACGGGTGCTCGACCTGAGCGCGATCGACCCGGCGCTGGCGCGTGGCGATCTGTATGCGATCAGCGTCACCGCCTCGGGCTACTCGAGCGGCGACAGCCTGAGCTTCTTTCAGGCAGCCACCGACGTGCTGCCGTGGCGGCGCGCCAAGCGTGTCGGCGTGCGCAGCGCGCTGAGCATCGATCACCTGATGGCGAGCGCGGCGCTGCCGTTCGTGTTCCCCGCGGTGAAGATCCGGCGCGAGTATTTCGGTGACGGCTCGATGCGCCAGCTCGCGCCGGTGAGCCCCGCGATCCACCTCGGCGCCGACCGCATCCTCGTCATCGGCGCCGGACGCACCGGCGACGAAGGGCGGGTGGCCAGCGAGGACTACCCATCGCCGGCGCAGATCGCGGGCCATGCGCTGTCGAGCATCTTCCTCGACACGCTCGAGGGCGACCTGGAGCAGCTCGCCCGCATCAACGACACCCTCGGCCGGCTCGAGGCCACGCAGTGCGCGGCGGCTGGAATCGGACTGCGCCCGATCGAGACCCTGGTCATCCGGCCTTCGCAGCGCCTGGACACCATCGCCGCACGCCACGCACGCAGCCTTCCGCCGGCGCTGCGTCTGGTGTTGCGCGGGCTGGGCACGCTGCGCAGCGAGGGCTCGACCTTGCTTTCCTATCTGCTGTTCGAGCCAGGCTTCACGCGCGCGCTGATCGAGCTCGGTTACCATGACGCGCTCGCCCAGTCGGCCGCGCTGCGGCGTTTTCTGCGGATCGGGTGAGGCGATGGCGTGGCTGCGTGTGGGTGGGTTGCGGGCGAAAGTCACACAAGGCCGCGCAAAACCGGCGCAAAATCTCGAAACGACTTGAAATTGTTTCTCTAGCCGCTTAGTTTTCAAGAGAAACGTTTTCCGAAACCCTCTTTTGCGCCCACGCCCGATCATGAAAGCCAGAGCTCTCCTCGCAGTGCTCGCCGCCCTGTTCACGCTGCAGGCCGGTGTGGCGAGCACCGCATCCGCTGCGACACGCACCAGCGCGAAGTCCCCCGTCACCACGGCCAAGCCCGCTGTCCGCAAGGCCGCGGCGCGAACGCCGACGAAGAAGGCCGCGGTGGTGAAGAAGAGTGCGGTGACGAAGAAGGCCGCGGTGACGAAGAAGGGCGCAGTGGCGAAGAAGGGCGCAGTGGCCAAGAAGGCCGCAGTGGCCAAGAAGGCCGCAGTGGCGAAGAAGGGCGCAGTGGCGAAGAAGACCGTCCGCGCGCCCGCCGTGCGGAAGGCTCCGGCCACCCGGGTCGTGCTGCGCAAGCCCGCCGCCCAGCGCGCGGCGGCCAGCGTGGCGGCCACGGCGCTGGCCGTGGATGAGGCCGAAGCGCCGCTCGCGCTGGATGCGAACGGTCTTCCGGTGTTGGGCTCCAGCGCCTTTTACGTGGTCAACCAGCGTACCGGTGAGGTGCTGCTCGAACGCAACGCCAGCGCCGTGCTGCCGATCGCCTCGATCACCAAGCTCATGACCGCGATGGTCGTGCTCGACGCCCGCCAGTCCTTGCGCGAGACGCTGGTCATCAACGAGGGTGACATCGATCAGATCAAGGGCACGGGCTCGCGCCTGGCCATGGGGACTCGGCTCACGCGCGAGGAGCTGCTGAATCTGGCCCTGATGTCGTCCGAAAACCGCGCGGCCTCGGCGCTCGCGCGCAATTATCCGGGCGGCGAGCGCGCCTTCATCGAAGCCATGAACGTCAAGGCCCGCCTGCTCGGGCTGTGGAATTCGCGCTTCCACGACAGCACCGGGCTCGACCCTGCCAACGTGTCCAGCGCGCGCGACCTCGCCAAGCTCGTCGCCGCCTCGGCGTCCTACCCGCTGATCCGCGAGTTCTCGACGGCACACGAGCGTTACGTGCCGGTGGCCGGGCGGATGCTGCGCTTCGGCAACACCAACGGCCTGGTGCGCAGCCCGGAGTGGGCGATCAGCGTGTCGAAGACAGGCTACATCTCCGAGGCCGGGCGTTGCCTGGTCATGCAGACCTGGCTGCACCAGCAGCCGGTGGTCATGGTGCTGATGGATTCCTACGGGCGCTACACGCGCACGGCCGACGCCAAGCGCGTGCGCAAGTGGCTCGAGCAGACGGCCTCCCAGCGCCTGGCTGCCGTCGCACAGGGCGTGGGTGGCTGATTCCGCACGCGTGGCAGCTGCGAGCTCAGTACAGTGCGTCCTCGCGCACCGTCCTCACGCCCGCGGCCTGTAGCGCGGCGATCGCCCTGGCGGGGTCCTCGAAGCGGAACAGCATCGAAAACCTTCCGCTCTGACGCAGCAGCAAGCCGTACATGTACTCGATGTCGGCGCCGGCCGCGGCCAGCACCTCGAGCGTGCGCACGAGCCCGCCGGGCTGATCGTCCACATCGATCGCCACCATGTCGGTGACGGTCACCGCCCAGCCGCCGGCCTGCAGCAGATCGCGCGCGCGCGCCCAGTCGCGCAGGACCAGGCGCAGGATGCCGAACTGCTCGCTGTCGGCGAGCGTGATGCCGGACAGGTTGATCTGCGCCGCGGCGAGCGCCTGCAGCGGTTCGAGCAGGCTGTGCGGGCGGTTCTCCAGAAAAACGGAGAGCTGAGGGATCTTCATCGCGAGCTCCTGTCGCTGTCGTTGCGGTTGTCGATCACGCGCCGCGCCTTGCCCTCGCTGCGCGGGATGCTTTGCGGCCCCACCAGACGCAGCCCGACCCGGATGCCGAGGATGTGCTCGATCGCATGAGCGATGCGTGCGCGCAATTCTTCCATGGCGCGCACCTTGTCGCTGAACACTTCGGGGGTCACCTCGACCTCGACCGTCATCTCGTCCAGACCGTGCTTGCGCGAGAGGATGATCTGGTAGTGCGGCACCGTGCCTTCGATCTCGAGCAGCGCGGCCTCGACCTGCGACGGGAAGACATTGACGCCGCGGATGATGAACATGTCGTCCGAACGCCGGCTGATGCGGCGAATGCGGCGCAGGGTGCGTCCGCAACCGCAAGGCTCGGTGAGGATGGCGGTGATGTCGCGGGTGCGGTAACGGATCATCGGCATCGCGCGCTTGGACAGCGTGGTCAGCACCAGCTCGCCTTCCTCGCCGTCGGGCAAGGGCGCGCCGGTCGCGGGGTCGATGATCTCGGGGAAGAAGTGGTCCTCGAGCACGTGCAGGCCGCTGTGGCAGCTGCACTCGGTGGCGACGCCGGGGCCGGTGATTTCGGACAGGCCGTAGATGTCGAAGGCCTCGATGCCGGTCTCGGCCTGGATGCGTTCGCGCATGCCGTCGGTCCACGGCTCGGCGCCGAACACGCCGGTGCGCAGCGGCAGCGAGCGCAGGTCCACCCCCATCTCGGTGGCCTTTTCCACCAGGTGCACGAAGAAGCTCGGCGTCGCGCATACCGCGCTGACGCCGAAGTCGCGCATCAGCATGATCTGCCGGTCGCTGTTGCCGCCCGAGACCGGGATCACCGTGGCGCCCAGCGCCTCGGCGCCGTAGTGGGTGCCCATGCCGCCGGTGAACAGGCCGTAGCCGAACGCGTTCTGGATGATGTCGCCGCGGTGCAGGCCGCAGGCCGCGAAGGTGCGCGCCATCGCCTCGGTCCACACCTCGACGTCTTCCTGCGTGTAGGCGACCACGATCGGCTTGCCGGTGGTGCCCGAGGAGGCGTGCAGGCGCACGATCTCGTCCATCGGGCTGGCGAACATGCCGAAAGGATAGGTGTCGCGCAGGTCGGCCTTGACCGTGAACGGCAGCGCGGCGATGTCGTCGATGCCGCGGATCGCCTCGGGGGCGAGGCCGCGCGCCTGCATGCGCTCGCGCATGAGCGGAACGTTGTGCCAGCTGCGCGCGACCACGGCCTTGAGGCGCCGCGACTGCACTTCGCGCAGCTGTGCCCGGGGCAGAAAATCCGGCGCGCTGACCGGGTGAAAGCCGCCTGCACGGTCGTTCCAGAGTTCTTTGCGCATTCGAGAGCGTCCCGCCGAATGAAAAAACCGCAATGATGGGCGCCCCACGCACCTTGCCTTTTGATCGAACGCAAAGCGCGTGCGGATGCCGCTCGATTACCTGCTATGGCTTGTGCTGGCCTGGAAGTGATTGCGATGCCGTTGACCTGTGTCAATGGGGGGGCTGGGGCTGCCGACTAAGCTCGCGGGTTTCGCCCCGACCCCGACCCGAAGAGAGGATCCCCATGGGTGCTGCCTTGCCAGAAACCACGCCGAGCCGACTGTTCCTTTCCGGTAACGAGGCCGTCGCGCTCGCCGTGCGCGACGCCGGCTGTCGTGTCGCCGCCGCCTATCCCGGCACCCCATCCACCGAGATCCTCGAAGAAGTGTCGCGCTTCCCCGACCTGTACACCGAGTGGTCGGTGAACGAAAAGGTCTCGCTCGAGGTCGCGCTCGGGGCCTCGATGGTGGGCGCGCGCGCTTTCTGCGCGATGAAGCACGTCGGCCTCAACGTCGCCGCCGACGCGCTGATGACCATGACCGTGACCGGCACCGAAGGCGGGCTGGTGATCGCGGTGGCCGACGACGTCGGCATGTCCTCGTCGCAGAACGAGCAGGACTCGCGCTTCTGGGCGCGCTTCGCGCACCTGCCGATGTTCGAGCCGGCCGACGCGCAGGAGTCCTACGACATGACGCGCGCGGCCTTCGCGCTCTCCGAGCGCTTCCGCTGCCCGGTGCTGCTGCGCCTGACCACCCGCATCTGCCACGTCAAGGGCCGCGTGCTTGCGGGCGAGCGCGAGGCCCACGAGCCCGCCGGCTTCGTCAAGGACCCGCAGCGCTGGGTGATGGTGCCCGGCAACGCCAAGCCGCGCGTGGCGCTGATGTACGAGCGCGAGGACGCGCTGCGCGCCGCCGCCGCCGAGAGCGCCTTCAACCCCCTGGTCGCCGGTAGCGACCGCAGCGTCGGCTTCGTGACCTCGGGCCCGGCCTACATGCACGTGCGCGAGACCTTCCCGGACGCGCCGGTGCTCAAGCTCGGCCAGTCCTGGCCGCTGCCGCTCGAGCGCGTGCGCGAGCTCGCGGCCAGCGTCGACCAGCTGCTGGTGGTCGAGGAGACCGAGCCGCTGGTCGAGAACGAGCTGCGCGCCGCCGGCATCGCCTGTGCCGGCAAGGACGTGCTGCCGCGCGTCGGCGAGCTCTCGCCCGACCGCCTGCGCCCGGCGGTCGCCCGCCTGCGCGGCGAAACCGTGGCCGCAGAGGCCCAGCCCACCCGCCTGGTGCCGCAGCAGGTCTTCCCGCGCCCGCCGACGATGTGCGTGGCCTGTCCGCACCTGGGCATCTATTACACCCTGGCGCAACTGCGCAACCTCACCATCTCGGGCGACATCGGCTGCTACACGCTCGGCGCCGGCCAGCCCTGGAACGCGCTCGACACCTGCATCTCGATGGGGGCGTCGATGGGCGTGGCGCTCGGCATGGACAAGGGCCGCGGCGAGGCCGACGCGAAGAAGTCCGTGGTGGCGGTGATCGGCGACTCGACCTTCCTGCACATGGGCATGCAGGGCCTGCTCGACATCACCTGGAACCGCGGCAACGTCACCGTGCTGCTGCTCGACAACCGCGCGGTGGGCATGACCGGCGGCCAGGACAACCCCGGCACCGGCCGCGACATCCACGGTGAAGAGGCGCCGCGCATCGACTTCGCCAAGCTGTGCGAGGCGCTCGGCGTCAAGAAGGAGCGCATCCACGTCCTCGACCCCTACCAGCTGCCGGTGCTGTTCAAGGCGCTGCGCGAGGAGATCAAGGTCCCCGAGCCCTCGGTGATCATCACCGACCGCCCCTGCGTGCTGATCGGCGACTACCAGCCGACCCAGCCCTACAAAGTCATCGACGACAAGTGCACCGGCTGCGCCAACTGCCTCGATGTCGGCTGTCCGGCGATCCACGTCACCCGGCGCGGCACCGAGCTCAAGCCCTCGGGCAAGGAGGTCGAGCTCTCCTTCGTGCGCATCGAGACCTCGGCCTGCACCGGCTGCGGCCTGTGCGTGCAGCCGTGCGCGCCCGAGGCCATCGTCCACGCCATGCCGGAGCATCCGGTGAAGTTCCTGCACGCCAAGATCTGAGGAGGCTCGCCATGACCATTACCAACATCGCGGTGTGCGGCATCGGCGGCCAGGGCGTGATGACCGCCACCGAGATCCTCGCCGAGGCTGCGCTGTCGCTCGGCTTCGATGTCAAGAAGACCGAAGTGGCGGGCATGAGCCAGCGTGGCGGGGTGGTGACCTCGCACCTGCGCTTCGGCCCCGAGGTGCTGTCGCCGCAGATCATGCCGGGCGAGGCCGACCTGCTGGTGGGCTTCGAGGCCGCCGAGGCGCTGCGCTGGGCGCACATGCTCAAACCGGGCGGGGTCGCGCTGGTCAATCAGGGGCGCCTGGTGCCGCCGGTGGTGAATATCGGCCTCTACGACTACCCGGACGACCCGATCGCCCAGATGCGCAAGCTCGGTCTCGCGGTGTTCGACTTCGACGCCAGCGCGCTCGCGATGCAACTGGGCAACATCCGCCTGGGCAACACGGTGATGCTGGGCGCGATGTCGGACCGCCTGCCGTTCCCGGCGGACGTATTGCGCCAGGCCGTGCTGGCGCGCTTCGGTGCGCGCAAACCCGAGCTGCTGGAGCTCAACCGCCAGGCCTTCGAGCTCGGCCGCGCCGCGGTCGCCGAGGCGAGCCCGGCGACGGTCTGATTCGGTTCAGCCCGCGCGCGGCGCCACGTAGCCGAGCGCGCGAGAGATCTCGTTGGCGGTGTCGCGCACCAGCGGCGCCCAGTCGGGGTTGAAGCGCTCGGAGGGCGTCGACAGCGACAGCCCGGCGACGAGCGCGCCGCTGTCGTCGCGAATGCCTGCCGCGATGCAGCGCACGCCGGCCTCCACCTCGTCGAGGTCGAAGGCGACGTCATGCCGGCGGACGCGCTCGAGTTCCTTTTCCAGTGCGGGCAGCGTGGTGATCGATTCGGGCGTCGACGCCGGCAGGCCGGTTCGGCGCGCGTAGTCGCGGATGCGCTCGGGCCCGTCTTCGACCAGGAAAAGCTTGCCGGTGGCGGTGGTGTGCAGTGGCGCACGCGCGCCGACGATGTGCACCACCCGCACCGAGGCCCGCCCGCTCGAGGTTCGATCCACATAGACGATCTCGTCGCCAGTGCGCACCCCCAGGTTGACACTCTCGCCGGTGGCGGCATGCAGCTTGAGCATGTAGGGCATGGCCGTGTCGCGCAGCGAGATGCGCGACTTGACCAGGCTGCCGAGCTCGAGCAGGCGGATGCCGAGGCGGTAGGCGCCGGTCTCCGAGCGCTCGACGAAGCCGCTGTGCGTCATCGCACCGAGGATGCGGTGCGCGGTCGAGGGGTGCAGCCCGGTCTCCACCGCCAGGTTCTTGAGCGCGACGGGGTCGGCGTGTTCGGCGAGCACGTCGAGCAGTTTCATCATGCGTTCGATGACCTGGATCGAGGTCTTGCCTTCGGGGCTGGCGGAGTCGGTTTTTGCAGTGGCCACGGTGGGGAAGGGCGGGTGTCGCAGGGCGGAAGGGCGCCGGCAAGGGCGAATTGTCGGCATGGTAGACGCGCGCCCGGATTTCGCCTAGTGAAATGAGAGTGCGCCGCCTGCAGGTTATCGGGCGATTAGCGCTTCCGTATATACTTTGACCGAAACAAACGCCGAAACCCTTGTCTGCCGCCGCTCCGCGGCCTTGCGCCGTGATGTCGCCGGCAGGCGGCGTGGCGGCCTGCCTCCCTCTTCGTTGTCGAGACGCCCCGATGAGCCTCGCCCTGATCGTGCTGCTGCCCTTCATCGGCGCCCTGTTTCCGGGCCTGATGATTCGTGCTGGCCGCAATGCCTGCGCCACCAGCACTTTTGCCTTCAGCCTGCTCGCGTTCGCGCTGCTGCTCGCGCATGCGCCTGCGGTGTTCCGCGGCGAGACCGTCACCGCGAGCTGGAACTGGCTGCCGGCGCTCGGCCTGCAGGCGAGCTTCTTCCTCGACGGGTTGGGGCTGTTCTTCGCCGGGCTGATCCTGGGCATCGGCATGCTGATCATCGTCTATGCGCGCTTCTACCTCGCCAAGGACGACCCGATGGGGGTGTTCTACACCTACCTCCTGCTGTTTCAGGGCGCGATGGTGGGCGTGGTGCTGTCGGACAACGTCCTGCTGCTGCTGGTGTTCTGGGAGCTCACCAGCCTGTCGTCCTTCCTGCTCATCGGCTACTGGAAGCATCTGCCCGAAGGCCGCCAGGGCGCGCGCATGGCGCTCACCGTGACCGGCGCCGGCGGGCTGGCGATGATCGCCGGCATGCTGATCCTGGGTGACATCGCCGGCTCCTACAACCTCACCGACATCCTGCAGCACAAGGAGGCCATCCAGGCCTCGCCGCTGTATGTGCCGGCGCTGGTGCTGATCCTCGCCGGCTGCTTCACCAAGAGCGCGCAGTTCCCCTTCCATTTCTGGCTGCCGCACGCGATGGCGGCGCCCACCCCGGTGTCGGCCTACCTGCACTCGGCGACCATGGTCAAGGCGGGGCTGTTCCTGATGGCGCGCATGTGGCCAGTGCTCGCCGGCACGCCCGAGTGGTTCTACATCGTCGCCACCACCGGCCTGGTGACCATGCTGTTGGCGGCCGGGATCGCGCTGTTCAAGGACGACCTCAAGGGCCTGCTCGCGTATTCCACCGTGAGCCACCTCGGCCTGGTGACCATGCTGCTCGGCTTCGGCACGCCGCTGGCGGCGGTGGCGGCGGTGTTCCACATCCTCAACCACGCCACCTTCAAGGCGGCGCTGTTCATGAACGCCGGCATCATCGATCACGAGGCCGGCACGCGCGACATCAAGCGTCTGGGCGGGCTGCTGCAGCTGATGCCGATCACCGCCACGCTGGCGATGGTGGCGGGGGCGTCGATGGCCGGCCTGCCACCCTTCAACGGCTTCATCTCCAAGGAGATGATGCTGCACGAGGCGGTGCATACGTCCTGGCTGGGCAACGACTGGGCGATCCCCGCGCTGGCGACGCTGGCGGCGTGCTTCTCGGTGGCGTACTCCTTCCGCTACATCGTGCATGTGTTCTTCGGACCCAGGCGCGACGACTACCCGCGCACCCCGCACGATCCACCCACCGGCATGTGGTTGCCGCCGGCGATCCTGGTCGCGCTGGTGGTGGCGATTGGCCTGTTCCCGCACGCCGTGGCCGGGCCGCTCGTGGCCGTGGTGTCGGCCGCGGTGATCGGCGCCGTGCCGCCCGAGCATCACCTCGCGCTGTGGCATGGCTTCAACCCGGCGCTGGGCCTGTCGGCGATCGCGCTCGCGGTCGGTCTCGGCGCGCTCGCGGCGTACCGGCGGGTGCGTGCGGTGTGGCAGGCTGGTCCGCATCCAGAAGCAAAGTCGATGTTCGATGCCTTCATCGCCGCCGCGGTGACGTTCGCGCAGTGGGTCACGCACCGGCTGCACAACGGTTCGCTGCAGCGTTACATGGCGTTTGCGCTCGGGGGCTTCGTGTGCGCGGGCTTCGCCGCCTTCTACGCCGCCCCGCATGCCGCGGGAACGCGCGAGCTGCTGCCGGTCAATCCGGTGGCGATCGTGGCCTGGGTGCTGCTCGTGGCGGGCTGTCTGCTCACGGTGGCGCTGTTCCGCCGCCGCGTGCTGTCGGTGCTGATCGTGGGCACGGTCGGCCTCATCGTGTGCGTCGCCTTCATCTACCTGTCCGCGCCCGACCTGGCGCTCACGCAGATCTCGGTCGAGGTCACCACGGTGATTCTGATCCTGCTCGCGCTCTACTTCCTGCCCAAGTACGGGCCGCCGAGCTCGATGGTCAAGGCCGACCCGGTGCGCCACGCGCGCGACGCGGTGCTCGCCGGCCTGGCCGGCCTGGGCATGGCCGGTGCGAGCTGGGCGATGATGACGCGCGACGTCGACTCGCTGTCGGACTACTACCTAGAGAACGCGGTCTCGGGCGGCGGCGGCACCAACGTGGTCAACGTGATCCTGGTCGATTTCCGCGGCTTCGACACCTTCGGCGAGATCACCGTGCTCGGCATCGCGGCGCTGGCGATCTACGCGCTGCTCGACGGCGCGCTGTTCGGTCGCGTCGGCCGGCGGCTGAGCGCCTGGTCGCCGGACATGCCGCAATCGGCCGACCGCCACCCGATGATCATGGTGGTGGCCACCCGGGTGATGCTGCCGCTGGCCATGCTGGTGGGCGCCTACATCTTCCTGCGCGGCCACAACCAGCCCGGCGGCGGCTTCATCGCGGCGCTGGTGGTGTCGATCGCGCTCATCATGCAGTACATGGCGAGCGGTTTCGGCTGGGCGGCGCACCGGGTGCGCATCAATTACCACGGCATGATCGGCGCCGGCGTGCTGCTTGCGGCCGCCACCGGCATCGCGGCGATGGTGGTGGATCAGCCCTTCCTGACCTCGGCCTTCGCCCACGTGCACCTGCCCGTGGTGGGCGATTTCGAGATCGCCAGCGCGATGGCCTTCGATACCGGGGTGTTCCTGACCGTGGTGGGGGCGGTGATGCTGGCGCTGGCCAACCTGTCGCGCATGGGGCGGTGGACGGCCGATCGCGGGATCAACAACGAGGCGATGGACGTCGACCCGAGCGCGACCCCCACCGGAGGCAAGCACTGATGGAATTTCTCGTTGCCAGCGCGATCGGCGTGATGACCGCGACCGGCCTGTACCTGGTGCTGCGCACGCGCACCTTTCCGGTGGTCATGGGCCTGTCGCTGCTCACCTACGCGACCAACCTTTTCCTGTTCGCCAGTGGGCGGCTCGACGTGAACCGGCCGCCGGTGATCGGCGCGAGCCTCAACGGCTACGTCGACCCGCTGCCGCAGGCGCTGGTCCTCACCGCGATCGTGATCTCCTTCGGCATGACCGCGCTCGTGGTGGTGATGGCGCTGCGCGCGTACCTCGAGACCGGCAACGACCACGTCGACCTGCCGGGCGACGCTTCGCCCGAGGCGCACGAGGACGACTGGAAGCCGGGTGGCGCTCGTGCGCCTGCGGTGCAGAACGCCGCCGGCCAGAAGGGTGCCGGCGGCCACAAGCGTGGCGCCAGTGTGAAAGGGGGCGAGGCATGAACCATGCGCTGATTCTGCCCATCCTGCTGCCCGCGATCATCGGCGCCTTGCTGGTCATCGCCGCGCGCTACGACAAGGTGCTGGCGCGGGTGTTCTCGCTCGCCTCGACCGTGCTCATGCTCGGGGTCGCGATCATGTTGCTGGTGCTCGCCAGCGACGGACAGGTGCGCTCGTATGCGCTCGGCGCCTGGCCCGCGCCCTTCGGTATCGTGCTCGTGCTCGACCGCCTGTCCGCCCTCATGCTGGTGCTGGCCGCGGTGCTCGGGCTCGGGGTGCTGTTGTATGCGGTCAACGGCTGGGACATGCGCGGCAAGCATTTTCACCCGCTCTACCAGTTCCAGCTCATGGGCATCAACGGGGCCTTCCTCACCGGCGACTTCTTCAACCTGTTCGTGTTCTTCGAGATCCTGCTCATCGCCTCCTATGGCCTGATGGTGCACGGCGGCGGCGGGCTGCGGGTCAAGGCGGGCGTGCAGTACGTGGTCACCAACCTGGTCGGCTCCTCGGTGTTCCTGATCGCGGCGGGCCTGATCTACAGCGTCACCGGCACGCTCAACATGGCCGACCTGGCGGTGAAAGTGCCGCAGGTGCCGGCCGCCGACCAGGCCCTGCTGCAGACCGGCGCCGTGCTGCTGCTGCTGGTGTTTGCGGTCAAGGCTGCGCTCGTGCCGATGCATTTCTGGTTGCCCGGCACGTATGCGAACGCGCCGGGCCCGGTCGCAGCCCTGTTCGCGATCATGACCAAGGTGGGCGCGTACTCCATCATTCGCCTCTACCTGCTGGCCTTCGGCGCCGACGCGGGCGATGCGGCCTGGCTCGCCGCGCCCTGGCTGTTGCCGGCCGGGCTGGTGACGCTGGTGCTGGGCATGACCGGCGTGCTCGCGGCGCGCAGCCTGGGGCAGATGGCGAGCTTCGCGGTCATCGGCTCCATGGGCATGCTGCTCGCCACCGTAGCGGTGTTCACCGAGCGGTCCACGAGCGCGGCGCTGTACTACATGATCCATTCCACCTTCGCCGCCGGCGCGCTCTTCCTGGTCGCCGACCTGGTCGCCGAGGGGCGCGGCATGCAGCGCGACCGGCTCGCGGCGGCGCCGCGCTTCGCACAGGGGGGGCTGATCGCCGCGCTGTTCTTCGTCGCCGCCATCGGCATCACCGGCATGCCGCCGCTGTCGGGCTTCATCGGCAAGCTGCTGGTGCTCGACGGCGTGCGCGCCTCGGCTCACGCGGCCTGGTTCTGGACGCTGATCCTGTCGACCTCGCTCATCGCCATCGTCGGCTTCGCGCGTGGCGGCAGCATCGTGTTCTGGAAAGCGCATGCCCTGCCTGCCACGCAGGCCTCGGCTGCAGGGCGCCGCGCGCCGGCGCTGGCCTTTGTGGCGGTGGGCAGCCTGCTCGCCTGCCTGCTCCTGCTCACCGTGTTCGCGGGGGCGATCCATGGCTGGCTGGATCTGCTCGCCGCGCAACTGTACGCGCCTGCGGGCTACATCGACGCGGTGCTCGGCGCTGCACAGGGAGGACGCTGATGGGTGCGCATCAGGAGACGAAACCGCGCCGCAGCCTGCTCGAGCGCTGGCTGCCGCATCCGGTGCTCACGGTGGTGCTGGTGCTGCTGTGGATGCTGCTGCTCAACGCCTTCAGCGTCGGCGGGCTGGTGATGGGCGTGGTGCTCGGCATCGTCATTACGCGCATGACGAGCAACTTCTGGCCCGAGCGCCCGCCGGTGAAGGCATGGGGCAAGGCCTTCGCCTACATGGCGCTGGTGGGTTGGGATGTGGTCGTCGCCAACCTGGAGGTCTCGCGCCTGATTCTGTTCCGTTCCGGTGCGCAGCTGCGCACGCGCTGGGTCACGGTGCCGGTGGAGCTGCGCTCGCCCGAGGCCATCACCGTGCTCGCAGGCACGATCACGATGACCCCCGGCACGGTGTCGTGCGACCTCTCCGCCGATGGCTGCAGCCTGCTCGTGCACTGCCTGGACGCACCCGACGCCGAGGCCGCGGTGCAGCAGATGAAGGACCGCTACGAGGCCCGTCTGAAGGAGATTTTCCCGTGATCGAATACGCGCTCAATTTTGGCTTCTTCGCGCTCTCGCTGGCGGTGCTGCTCAACCTGTGGCGCCTGTTCAGGGGGCCTTCGCTGATGGACCGCGTGCTCGCGGTCGACACCATGGTGATCAACACCATCGCGCTCATCATCCTGTTCGGCATCCAGCAGCGCACCACCGTGTTCTTCGAGGCGGCGCTGCTGTTCGCGATGTTCGGCTTCATTTCCACCGTCGCCTACTGCCGCTTCATCCTGCGCGGCGACGTCATCGAATAAGGCGGGAAACAGAATGGAATTCATCCTCGAACTCGTCGTATCGGTGCTGATCGTGCTGGGCGGCCTCTTTGCGCTCATCGGCTCGTTCGGCATGGTCAAGCTCCCCGACCTGCTTACCCGCCTGCACGCGCCCACGAAGGCGACGACCCTGGGTGTGGGGGGCGCGCTGATCGCGTCCATGGTGTTCTTCGCCGGCCTCGAGGGCAGGCTGTCGATCCACGAGGTGCTGATCACCGCCTTCCTGTTCCTGACCGCGCCGATCAGCGCGCACTTCATCGCCAAGGCGCATCTGCACGAGCACCCCGAGCTGTGCGAGGACCTGCCCGAGACTGGCCGCGCGCTGGGCTGGAGCACCTTCGAGCGCCTGCCCGACAACGACGAGCCCGAAGAAGAGGACCCCCGCCGCGCCTCGCATCATTGACCGAGGTCCGATGCGCTGGCGCGTGCCCGTGCCTTAATCGGCGATAATGCGGGCACGCACTCCCCCGGGGATACTCTTGAGCACCATCCGCAGAAACTCGCCCACGCCCGCACCCTCCCGCGTCGAGGGCACGCTTCGCGTGCGCACACGCAAAACCGAAGCAGCCGAGGGCGATGCCGCAGCAGAAGCCGCCGCCGCACGCGACGCAAGGCCGCAGCGCGACGCGAAGCCGCAGCGCGACGCGAAGTCCTCGGCGCGCCCGGGTTCGACGTCTTCAGCGACGTCGACACCGCGATCCGCGCCCCGGCGGCCCGCCGCTTCCGAGCGGCCCGCCGCGCCGGCCCAGCCCCCCGCCACCCGGTCGGGCGAGCCCGCAGTGCAGCTCGAAGGCGTGCGCCTGTCCAAGGTCATGGCTGAACGCGGCATCTGCTCGCGCCGCGAGGCGGACGAGTTCATCGAGCGCGGCTGGGTCTTCGTCGATGGCCGGCGCGTGTCCGAGCTGGGTACCCGCATCGACCCCGACGCCCGGATCACGCTCGCGCCCGAGGCGACGCGCACCCAGCAGCAGCGCGTCACCATCCTGCTGCACAAGCCGGTCGGCTATGTCTCCGGCCAGCCCGAGCCGGGCTACGCGCCAGCGGTCAGCCTGATCGGCGCCGACAACCAGTTCGACTGCGACAGCGCCCAGCGCTTCCATCCCAGCCAGCTCAAGAACCTGGCCCCTGCCGGCCGCCTGGACATCGATTCCACCGGCCTGCTGGTGCTGACCCAGGACGGCCGCGTCGCCCGCCAGCTCATCGGGGCGGATTCGGAGATCGACAAGGAGTACCTCGTCCGCGTCGAGGGCACGCTGGCCGAGAACGGCCTCGCGCTGCTCAACCACGGCCTGTGGCTGGACGACCGTCCGCTGCGCCCGGCCAAGGTCGAATGGGTCAACGACGACCAGCTCCGCTTCGTGCTGCGCGAGGGCCGCAAGCGCCAGATCCGTCGCATGTGCGAGCTGGTCGGGCTGCAGGTGGTGGGCCTGAAGCGCGTGCGCATCGGCCAGGTCAAGCTCGGCGACCTGCCGCTGGGGCAGTGGCGGTTCCTGCGTGAGGATGAGCGCTTCGGGTGAGGGGGTGGTTTCCTGCCCTTGGGCCTCATCGAGTTGCCACCGCATCAAGTCCATCAAGTCCTGTGCGAGGTGAATGACGTCTTCGGTGGCGCTTGGCGCTGCGTGAAAACGTCGCCGCGGTAAAGGCTCGCTGCGGGGACGCGCACGGGGTGTTCCTTCCGGGGCTGCACCGCTGCGCGGTGCTTTGCGGAGGGTACGCAAATGAGCGCCCTCGCTGCGCTCGGCTCGGACAGTCCTCGCCCCTTCAGGAACACCCCGCACGCATCCGGGAATTGTGGCTGCGGCTCAACGCAAAGGCAGAAAGAACGCGATGAAAGCAAGGTGTGCGAGCCCTTGCCCCAGAACTCACATAGCGTTGAGACTCGATGTTGTATGGACAGTCGAACGGCGACCACGTAGCCGGGGATGTGTGGGGTATTCGTGAAGGGGCGAGGACTGTCCGAGCCGAGCGAAGCGAAGGTGAGTTCCGCAGCCCCGGAAGGAATACCCCGCGCGTCCCCGGCGGATTGGCGCATGCCGCACCCAAACTCCCAGCACCCAGGTCCGCAAAAAGATGTCTCGCTAACATCAAGCAAACTCTCGGCCGGGAGCTCGACTCATGGCCGCAGTGTCACTTTCGCGCGGTTTTGTCACCTTCGTTGGCCTCCGCCAACGCATCGCCGAGCGGCCCCGTGTGCGGGGTGATTCCCGCCCGATGAGCCGCGCGTGCCATCGCGTGGGCGGCCAGCGGCGCGGTGGCGAGCAGCACCCCGGCGGCGAACAGCGCGGCGAGCGCGAAGGCGCCTTCGCTGGCCGCCGCTACGCCGGTGAGGATCAGCGCAGCGCCGAGCGCCCCCGCCTTGCTCGCCGAGTGCATGCGGGTGTAGCTGTCGGGCAGACGGATCACGCCGATCGCGCCGACGAGGCCCAGCAGCGCGCCCAGCACCAACAGCACCGACGCCAGTAGAGACAGAAAGGCTTCCATCACGGCTTCTCCCCTGCAGCGTGCGCGTCGCCCGGCCTCGTCGGCTCGGGTGGCGCGGTCACCGCCTCGTCGGCGCCGCGCCCCCGCCGGCGGAACATCAGGATGAAGGCGGTGGTGCCGAGGAAGGACACCAGCGCCAGCACCACCGCGGCATCCAGCAGCATCGGCTGCGCGGTTGAGATCGCCAGCAGAGCGATGACGCCGATCGCGATCATGGTCAGCGCGTCGATCGCCACCACGCGGTCGGCCGCACGCGGGCCGCGCACCAGGCGCGCCAGGACCAGCGCCGCGCTGATGCCCTGCAGCGCGAAGGTCAGCGGCAGCACCCAGGCTGCACCGGCGATTTCACCCATCATGCCGTGCTCCCTTCCGGGCGCGCCGGTGATCGTGGAGTCTGCGGCGGAGGGGGCGGCGCGTCGGCGTCGATCCAGCGCAGCAGCCGAGCCTCGATCGCGCGCACCCCGGCCTCGACCGTCGCCGCGTCCTTCGCGTCGATGGCGTGGATGTACATCAGCCCCGACTCGGGCAGGTACTCGAGCGCCATCGTGCCCGGCGTCAGCGTCAGCAGGCAGCCGAGCAGGGTGGCGATGCGGTCGTCGGGGCGCGCCAGGCGCAGCGCGATCACCGCCGGCTGCGGCGCCACCCTGCGCCCGAGCACGATGCGGGCGACGTCGAGGCTGGCCTTGAAGATCTCGGCCACGAACCACAGGCTGAAGGCGGTGCCCAGTTCCAGGCGGCGCAGGTAGCGGCGGATGCCGAGCAGGTCGATGGCCAGGCGCAGCGCCACGTAGATGACCACGAAGGCGGCCACCACGCCGAGCGGGCTCAGCGCGTCGGCGAAGGCGGCCAGGCCGACCGCGAGCAGGATGTGCAGTCCGAGCATGTTCAACGTCCTCCCGTGCCGGTGACGGCGGCGATGTAGCCAGCCGGGGCACCGAGCTGTTCGGCGGCGCCCACCGCGTAGTCCATGACCGGACCGGCACCGAGACCGATCGCCACCGTCATCACCGCCAGCGCGCTCACCGCCCACACCGCCGGGCGCATGCCGGCCGCGCTGCGCTCGCCTTCCCGGCCTGCAGGATGCGGCTTGAGGAAGGCCTCGTTCCAGATCTTGCTCATCGACAGCAGCGTGAAGATGCCGGTGACCAGCGCCACCGCGGCCGCGATCCACGCGCCCGCGTCCAGGCTGGCCTTGACCAGCACGAACTTGGCCCAGAAGCCCGACAGCGGCGGGATCCCGGCCAGCGACAGCGCGGGGATCGCGAACAGGATCGCCAGCCAGGGCGCACGCGCGTACAGCCCGCCCATCGCCGCCAGCCGTTCCGAGCCGGTCAGGCGCGCCGCGATGCCGCCGATGAAGAACAGGTTGGCCTTCACCACGATGTGGTGGATCAGGTAGAACACCGCGCCGGCGAGCGCCAGCGGCGTGGCCAGCGCCAGCCCCAGGATCATGTAGCCGACCTGGCTGACGATGTGGAAGGACAGGATGCGCCGAACCTCGACCTGGGCCGCGGCGCCGAGCACGCCGATCAGCATGGTCGCGCACGCCACCCACAGCAGCACCTCGTGGGCGACGCCCGCGTCCGGCCAGAACAGCGTGACCAGGCGGATCAGCGCATACACCCCGACCTTGGTGAGCAGGCCGGCAAAGAGCGCCGACACCGGCGTCCACGCCACGTGGTAGGACGCCGGCAGCCAGCCGAACACCGGGAACAGCGCGGCCTTGATCGAGAACGCGGTCAGCATCAGCACCACCGCCGCGTGCGCCGTGGCCGGCACCTCGCCGGCGGCGAAGGCCCGCGCCAGCAAGGCCATGTTGAGGCTGCCGCTGGCGCCGTAGAGCATGCCGGCGGCGAGCAGGAACATCATCGTCGCCACCAGGTTCAGCACCACGTAGACCACGGTGCCGGAGAGGCGGCGCTTGCCGCCGCCGAGCACCAGCAGGGCGAAGGAGCCGACCAGCAGCACCTCGAACCAGACGTAGAGGTTGAACACGTCGCCGGTGACGAAGGCGCCGCACACGCCCACCAGCAGACCATGCACCAGCGGGTGGAAGTCGCGTCCGCGCGCCGGGTCCTCGTCGCGCGCAAGCGCGAACACCAGGGTGGCGGTGCCGACGATGCCGGTGATGGCGACCATCGCCGCCGACAGGCGGTCGATCACCAGCGTGATGCCGTAGGGTGCGGCCCAGCCGCCGGCCTGGGCGGCGAGGATCTGCCCCTGCGCGGCCAGGCCCACCAGCACCAGTCCGGCCGCGGTGAGGGCGAGCGCGCCGGCCAGGCTGAGCGCCGTCACCAGGCGCGGGGAAGGGCGTGCGAGCAGGGTCGCCACCAGGGTGGCGAGCGGGATCAGCAGCGGGGAGACGATCAGCGCGTTCATGTGCGCGTTCCCGCTGCGGCACCCTTTCCCGCGCCCAGGGCGGCAGGTGGCGAGGCCGGCTTCGTGCCAGCTGTGGCTGTCGTCGTTGCTGCCGCTGCAGCCCCGGAAGCGGGCGTCGCGGGCTGTGCGGCCGCCGGCGCGGGCAGGTCCGGCGCCGGCTTCTCCGCCACCGCAGTGATGCGGTCGGTCTCGACGTTGCCGTGCAGCTCGAAGCTGCGCTTGAGCACCGCGAGTGCGAACACGAACAGCGCGAAGCCGATGACGATCGCGGTCAGCACCAGCGCCTGCGGCAGCGGGTTGGCGGCGAGCGCCGGCGCGCCGGCCTCGGTGACGAAGGCCGCGGCGCGCCCGTCCAGCCGCCCGGCGGAGAACACCGCCAGGTTCACCCCGTTGCCGAGGACCACGATGCCCAGCACCACCCGCAGCAGGCCGCGGTCGAGCAGCATCCAGATGCCGATCGCCACCAGCAGGCCGACAGTGACGGAAACGATGATTTCCATGCTCAGGCCTCCCGCTCGATCAGTCGCAGCAGCATGTGCAGCACCGCGCCGAGCACGGTCAGGAACACGCCGACGTCGAACAGCAGCGGCGTGCCCAGCGCCAGTCCGCCGGGGAAGACCCAGTTGCCGGTGAGGAAGGCCTCGCCCTGCACCAGGCCGACCACGCCCGCCGCGGCCGCTACCGCCAGCCCGATCGCCAGCATCGCCACCGGCGGCACCCGCAGCACCGCCCGCGCACGCTCGACGCCGAAGGCCAGCGCCAGCAGCACCGTGGCACTGGCCGCCACCAGGCCGCCGATGAAGCCGCCGCCGGGCAGGTTGTGGCCGCGCCACAGCAGCACCAGCGACACCACCGCCAGCAGTCCGGACAGCGGCAGGATCGCCTGGCGCAGCAGCACCGAGCCGAAGTCGGCGCTGCCCTCGCGCGCGCCCTGGCCGTGGCGCGCGCTGCTGCCGCCCGCCGTGCCCGCGGCGTGCGTGTTCCGTCCGCCGCCGAGCAGGCTTGCGGCCGCCAGGCCGGCGAGACCGACCACGAGGATCTCGCCCAAGGTGTCGAGGGCGCGGAAGTCCACCAGGATCACGTTGACCACGTTGGCGCCCTTGCCCCCGGGCAGGCTGTTGTCGAGGTACCAGCGCGCGATGTCGCCGGGCAGCGGCTGGCTCACCGTCATCAGCATCATCGCCGTGACCACGCCGCCGAGCACGACCGCCACCAGCGCGTGGAAGCGCCGTGCCGCGGGCTTGCGCGAGCCCACCAGCCGGGTGGGCGGCAGGCGGCGCAGCACCAGGGCGAGGAAGATCACCGTCAGCGTCTCCACCATCAGCTGCGTGATCGCCACGTCGGGTGCGCGCGACGCGAGGAAGATCATCGCCATGCCCAGCCCGCTCGCGCCCAGCGTGGCCACCAGCGCCACCCGCCCCGGCATGGTCGCCGCCGCCGCCGCGCCCGCGACCGCGAGCACGCAGCCGAGCGCGGCGGCGAGGTTGAGCGGGCTGGTGAGCTCGGGCCAGACGAGCTCGTCCGCGGTCGAGGCGACGATGCCGATCAGCGCGAAGCCGGCGATCGCCAGCACCAGCCAGCTGATGTGCTGGCGCAGCGAGCCATGCTGGAAGTGGTCGGCCACGCGCGTGGCGAAGGCGAAGATGCGCTTGAGCAGACGGTCCCAGATCATGTCGCCGCTCACCCGCCACAGCACCCGCCACAGCGACAGTCGGCGCCGCAGCCGGGTGCGCTGCAGGTAGAACAGCACGCCGAGCGCGACGGTCAGCAGGCTGGCGACCAGCGCCGGTGTGAAGCCGCCCCACAGGTAAAGGTGCACAGGGACTGCGGTGCGCGACACCGCCTGCACCGCGGCGTCGATCAGCCATACCTCGGCGAGGTTGTTGAAGGCGCCGAACACGAAGCCGCCGATCGCCAGCAGCATCGGCCCGATCCACATCGGCAGGCTCACCTCGTGCGGCGGGTGCGGATAGCACCCCTCGCGGCCGAGGAAGGCGCGCACGAAGACGAGGCCGGCGGCGGTCAGCAGCAGGGCGTTGGTGAGGATCATCACCGCGGTGGTGATCCAGCCCGCGACGCCGAGCTCGATCAGGCCGGCGTACTTGAATTCCTTGGCGATGAAGCCGAAGAAGGGCGGCAGCCCGGCGTTGGAGAAGGCGGCGAGCGCGACCGCGAAGCCGGTCAGCGGCATGTGGCGGATCAGCCCGCCGAGCAGCGCGATCTGGCGCGTGCCCGTGGCGTGGTCGATGGCGCCCACCGCCATGAACAGCGCGGCCTTGTAGAAGGCGTGCGCCACCAGGTAGATGGCAAAGGCCTGCAGGCCGTAATGGGTGTTGGTGCCGAGCAGCATGGTGAGCTGGCCGAGCACGGTGACCGTGGTGTAGGCGAGCACGCGCTTGAGATCGGTCTGGCGGATCGCCAGCACCGCGCCGACGAGCGCGGTGGCGGCGCCGACGGTGATCAGGATCGTGCTCCAGCTCGGCGAGCCGCCGAGCGCCGGGTTGAGGCGGGCGAGCAGGTATACGCCGGCCTTCACCATGGTCGCCGAGTGCAGGTAGGCCGACACCGGCGTCGGCGCCGCCATCGCGTTGGGCAGCCAGAGGTGGAAGGGCAGCTGCGCCGACTTGGTGAAGGCGCCGATCAGCACCAGCGCGAGGATCGCGGGGTAGAGCGCGTGCCCGGCGATCGCCCCGCCGGACAGCGCGGAGAACTGCCAGCTGCCGCCGACGTTGCCGAGCAGGATCAGCCCGGCGAGCAGCGCCAGTCCGCCGCCGCCGGTGATCAGCAGCGCCTGCAGCGCGGCGCGGCGCGATGCCGGCTTGTCGTGCTGGAAGGCGATCAGCAGGAAGGAGGTGACGCTCGTCAGCTCCCAGAACACGAACATCGCGATCATGTCGTCGGCCAGCACGAGGCCGAGCATGGCCGCCATGAAGCCGAGCAGGTAGGCGTGGAAACGGCCGAGGTGATGGTGGTCGGACAGGTAGGCGCCGGCGTAGAGCACGATCAGCGTGCCGATGCCGGTGATCAGCAGCGCGAACAGCAGCGACAGCCCATCGAGGCGCAAGGTGAGGCCGACGTCGAGCGCCGGCACCCAGGCCAGCGTCTGCACCACGACGCCGCCGCCGGCGACCAGCGGCATCTGCAGCAGGAAATGGGCAAAGGCCGCCAGTGGCGCGAGTGCCAGCAGCCAGCCCGCGCGCTCGCCCATACGGCCGGCCAGCGGCGCTGCGATCGACATCGCGAGGACGATCAGGCCTATGCTGGCCAGCACGCCTCACCCCGGCAGGATCGCTTCATGGTCGTCTCCCCGAAAGAACGGGCGCCGGCCGCGTTGTGCGGGGCGCCCCAAGTTCTGCTTATGGGAAAATGACCGCTTGTCCTGCTTCAGGTTCCTGAAACCGTTTCCGGGGTTTCTCCTCCTGACTCGACGCGCCTGATCATGCGGGCGATTCAGTGCAGCGTGGCATGCATGCGCGGCTCGCCATGGCGGCCGATTTCGGGGTGGGCTTCGTACAGGCCGCTGCGGCGGGCGAAGCATCCGGCAAGCGGGCACACCTGCCCTGGCGGACATCCATGTTCGAAGGCGCATTCCTTGCGGGTTTCGTCCAGCAGCACCATTTGGTGCATGGCTTCACAGCGGGCGATGGGGGCGTCGAACGTGCACATGATGGTCTCCTCGGTTTTGCCTTGCGGTACGGAAATTTCTGCGCCAGCGCGTGATTGATTTCACGCTGAACTTGATTTCAATCTAGCTTTTTGGCCGAGACTTGCTCCCGTAAGTGAATGAAGGTTGACCCAGGTCAACGTTTTTCGGGTCATTGCATATTTGCAACGGTGTTGCCTTCGACCACGCAGCTTGCCGCGGCGTGGCCGTGCAAGTGCGCCTGCGCTCACTCCGCGCGCAGCGCCTCGACCGCGTCCAGCGCCGCCGCGCGCCGTGCGGGCAGGACGCCGGCGAGCAGGCCGATGGCGAGCGCGAGCAGCTCGGCGATCAGCACGAAGTGCCAGGGCGTGGCCACCGGCATCGCCGGCACCAGCAGGCCGGCCAGCTGGGCGAGCCCGGCGCCGATCGCCAGCCCGAGCGCGCCGCCGAGGCCGGCGAGCATGACCGCCTCGCCGAGGAACAGCGCCAGGATGGTCCGCCGCCGGGCGCCGAGCGCGACCAGCAGGCCGATCTCGTTGGTGCGTTCGCTGACCGCGATGGTCATGATGGTGACGATGCCGACCCCGCCCACCAGCAGCGAGATGCCGCCGAGCGCGCCGACCGCCGCGGTGAGGATGTCGAGGATGTTCGACAGCGTGGCCAGCATGTCTTCCTGGGTGCGGATGGTGAAATCCTCGCGGCCGTGGCGGGCGACCAGGCTGTGCCTGATCAGTTCGACCACGCGCGCGGCGGGGACCCGCTCCTCGTAGTCGAGGCCGATCTCCATCAGCCCGTCGCGCTTGAACAGCGCCAGGCCGCGCGCGCTGGGGATGAAGGCGGTGTCGTCGAGGTCGATGCCGAGGAACTGGCCTTTCTCCTCCATGATGCCGATCACCCGGTAGCGCTCGTCGCCGATCTGCACCCGCTCGCCGAGCGCATTGCCGGCATCGAACAGTTCGCGCTTGAGCTTGGGGCCGAGCACGGCGAAGGCGCGCGGGCTGTCGCCGTCGTCCGGCGGCAGGAACTGGCCCACGCGCACCCGCATCGCGTACACCGCGTGCATGTCGGGCCCGACGCCCAGCACCATGGTGCGCCGCACGCGGCCGTTGGCGCGGATCTCGGCGTTGCCGCTGACGTTGCCGGTGACGTGGCGCACGTGCGGCAGCCGCGCCAGCGCCGCCGCGTCGTCGAGGGTGAGCTCGCGCGCGGTGGAGGGCAGGCCGGGGGGGCCGCCGCGGGCGCCCTGGCGGCCGGGCGTGATCTCGATGACGTTGGTGCCGAACTGGCCGAACTCCTGCAGCACGAAGCGGTGCAGGCCTTCGCCGATCGAGGTCAGCAGGATCACCGCGGCGATGCCGACCGCGATGCCGCCCAGCGTCAGCGCGCTGCGCAGGCGGTGCGCGGTCAGCGAACGCAGCGCCAGATGGAGGAAGTCGCCCCAGATCATGGCGCTCAGCGCTTCATCAGGGCCTGCACCGGATCGAGCGCGGCGGCGCGGCGCGCCGGCATCACCCCGAACAGCAGGCCGGTACCCAGCGCGGTACCCACCGCGGCGGCCACCGCCCAGTCCGGCGGCCAGGCGGGCAGGGCGGGGAAGGCGAGGCGGATCGCCCACGCCCCGGCATGGCCGAGCGCGAAGCCGGCGAGCGCGCCGGCCAGCGACAGCAGCCCGGCCTCGGTCAGGAAGGCGAGGCGGATCGCCCGGCCGCTGGCACCGAGCGCCTTCAGCAGGCCGATCTCGCCGGTGCGCTGGGTCACCGCCACCAGCATCACGTTCATGACCAGGATGCCGGCCACCGCCAGGCTGATCGCGGCGATGCCGGCGACGCCGAGGGTGAGCGCGCCGAGGATGCGGTCGAAGGTGCCGAGCACGGCGTCCTGGGTGATCACGGTGAAGTCGAACTCGCCGTCGCGGCGCGCCTTCAGCAGCGCCTCGAGCTGGCGCTGGGCCGGCGCAAGCGCCTCGCGGCCGCGGGTCTCGACCATGATGCGGAACAGCGCGTTGGTGTTGAACATGGCCTGCGCGGTCGCCACCGGCACCAGTACCAGCTCGTCCGAGTTCATGCCCAGCCCGCGGCCAGCCGGCCCCATGGTGCCGATCACGCGCAGGCGGTGGTCGCCGAGGCGGATCATGCGGCCGATGGCGTTCTGGTTGCCGAACAGCTCGGCGCGGATGGTCTCGCCGATCACCGCCACCGCGGAGGCGCGGCCGAAGTCCTCGCGCGGCAGGAACTGGCCGCTGGCCACGCCGAAGCCGCGGATGTCGAGGTAGTCGGCGCTGGTGCCGACCACCATCACCTCGCGCAGGCGCCCGCCGACGGATATCTCGGAATTGCCCACGGCCAGCGGCGCGACGCGCAGCACCAGCGGCAGGCGCAGCAGGGCCGCGGCGTCGTCGTTGGTGAGGTCGCGCGGCGTGCTGCTGACGAAGCTGCCCGGGTTGACGCCGCCGGTCTCGGTGCGCCCCGGGAGCACGATCAGCAGGTTCGCGCCGAGCGCCGAGAACTCGTCCACCACGTAGCGCCGCGCGCCGTCGCCGAGCGCGGTCAGCATGACCACCGCGGCCACGCCGATCGACATCGCCAGCACCATCAGCGCGGTGCGCAGCGGGTAGCCGAGCGCGGCGCGGGTGGCGAAGCGCAGGGTGTCGGCGGGACTCATGACGGCGCTGCGTCGCGGCGCAGGTCGTGCTGGATGGCGCCGTCTTCCATCAGTACGCGACGGCGCGCGCGCTCGCCCATGCTGGGGTCGTGGGTGACGACGATCAGCGTCATGCCGGCGGCGTTGAGGTCCTCGAGCAGGGCGGTGACTTCCTGGCCGGTGGCGCGGTCGAGGTTGCCGGTGGGTTCGTCGGCGAGCAGCAGGGCGGGGCGCATGATGGTGGCGCGCGCGATCGCCACGCGCTGGCGCTGGCCGCCGGAGAGTTCTTCGGGGCGGTGGTGGGCGCGTGGTTCGAGGCCGAAGTCCTTGAGCGCCTGGGTGACGCGGCTGGTGCGCTCCTGGGGCGGGATGCCGGCGAGCATCAGCGGCAGGGCGACGTTTTCGGCGGCGGTGAGGCGGGGCACGAGGTGAAAGCTCTGGAACACGAAGCCGATGCGCGCGCTGCGCACGGCGGCCTGTTCGTCGGCGGACAGGGTGGTGACGTCGCGGCCTTCCAAGCGGTAGTGGCCGGCGTTGGGGCGGTCGAGCAGGCCGAGGAGGTTGAGCAAGGTGGATTTGCCGGAGCCGGACGGGCCCATCACGGCGACGTATTCGCCGGCCTCGATGCGCAGGGAGACGTCGCGCAGCGCATGCACCTGGCTGTCGCCGAGCTGGAAGATGCGGTTGATGCCGTCGAGTTCGATCTGGGCCATGGGTTGCTGTGGCGGCTTCAATTCAAGCCTGAGTGGGTTGGGTGAGCTTGCTTGAGGCCGTTCTTGTGGTTACGCGGGGGGGAATGAAAACCCTCTCTGCGTGACGGGCGGTGCGGCGGGACGCGCACGGGGTGTTCCTTCCGGGGCTGCGGAACTCACCTTCGCTTCGCTCGGCTCGGACAGTCCTCGCCCCTTCAGGAACACCCCGCACGCATCCTGGGATCGTGGGTGCAGCTCAATGGAAAGCAAGACATTGAGTGCTGAAGCCACGCAGGCACTCCGCCCGCAAGAGCGCAAAACGTCGAGAGTTGATCGTTTTGGGGCAGTCGAGCGGCAACTCCGGTAGCCGGGGATGTGTGGGGTATTCGTGAAGGGGCGAGGACTGTCCGAGCCGAGCGAAGCGAAGGTGAGTTCCGCAGCCCCGGAAGGAATACCCCGCGCGTCCCCGGCGGATTCCCGACTGCGAATCATCAGCGCGCGTCCCCGGCGGGTCGCCATCTGCGAGCCATCAGCGCCCGCCTGCGGGCTGCGTCGTTACGCGAGCCCCCGCAATTACCCCCTGACGCTCCAGCGACGTCACCACCCGTTCGCCTTCCACGAGCCCCGACAGCACCTCCGTAAACTCCCAATTCGCCACCCCTGTCTCCAGACTACGCTCGACCAAGGTGTCGCCATCGACCACCAGCACCCGACCGCCTTCGCGCAAGGCCGCGGTCGGGATGCGCAAGACCTCGGCACGGCTGTCCAGCACGATCTCCACGTCGGCGCTGTAGCCAACCAGCATGCCGCGGGCCTCGTCCGGGCGGACGAAATCGACATCCACTTCAACGGTACGCGCCTGCTTCTCCACCGCGGTGATGTAGGGCGCCACGCGCTTGACCTTGCCCTCGAAAACCGTGCCCGCCATGGCCTCGAGCGTGATCCGAACCGGCAGCCCGGGACGGATCTTCGGGGCGTCGATCTCGTCCATCGGCGCCTTCACGTACAGGCAGGAATCGTCGATCAGGTCGATCGCCGGCGGCGTCGGCACGCCGGGTGGGGAAGGGATGGAGATCTCGCCGAGTTCGCCGCTGATGCTGGCCACGGTGCCGGCAAAGGGCGCGACCAGCACCAGGCGCTGACGGTCGGTCTCGGTGGCGGCGAGCTGCGCCTCTACCGTGGCGACATCGGCGCGTGCGGTGTCGCAGGCGGCGCGGCGCGCGCGCGCCTCGGTGCGGGCTCTTTCTTCAGCGCTGGCGGAGACGAAGCCGCGCTTGACCAGCTGCGCCTGGCGCGCCGCCTCGCGCTCGGCGTTGTCGGCCACGGTGCAGGCCTCACGCACGCGCTGCCGTGCGGTCGTGAGCTGCGCCCGGTTGATCGCCAGGCGCGCTTCCAGGTCCGCGTGCCACAGCCGCATCAGCACCTGCCCGGCCTCGACGCGGTCGCCTTCCTTGACGCCCAGCCACTCGATGCGCCCGCCGACGATGGTCGCCATCCGGGTGCGCTGGCAGGCCTCGATCTCGCCCGCGCGGGTGTTCGACAGCGTCGCCTCGACCAGCCCGCGCCCGACCTCATGCACCACCACCTCGATCGGCTTGGGCCGTGTGAACCACCAGCCTGCCGCCCCCAGCAGGGCCAGGACGAGGAGTGCGGTGAGCAGGCGGCGGAGGGTTTTCATGGGGCGTTTTTGTCAGAGCTCGTCAAAAAAATCCGTATCCAGCCGCTTCAGTTCTATCCCGCGCTTGATCGACGCATCAACGTTGTGCTCGAGCGCGAGATTCTCGTCTGTGAGTTGGCGTTTCATCGCAAGCTCCAGTGTGGCATCGCGAGGGTTTCTCGAGCGGCTGTCGGCGAACTGACCAAGCGACAGACGAATCAATTCGCAGTGCTTCGGGTCAGTCATCAGATCCCCTTGTTTGGTGCGATCAAGGCGCTTAACGCGTCCTGTCCCCACGCAATCACAGTCGCGATTTCTGCTCTTGTGGTATTACGGTCGAGCACAAAGCTCTGGTCCAGACCGCCCTCGTATCGCGCTGCGACGCCAAATGGGGTTAGTCGTTCGAGGCCGGTGCAGTTCTCCGGCGGCTTCTTCCCTGCCTGCTCGAGCAAGGCAAGCAGCATCGCGATGTTGTGCGTCCTCGGGAACTGCACGCCGGCTGCTGCGAGCACGGCCTTGAGGGCTTTTTCGACCGCCTGCTGGGCGTGGAAGCCGATTATCCAGTCGGGTGCGGCGCTGTCACGTGCGAGTTGTTCGACGACGTAAGCGTCGTCTCGTGCCCTGCGCAGCAGTCCGCGCGCGAATTCAGCCGGGGAACTCATGAATCCGTCCTTCGTGCACCGCGCGCCAGGCGAGGGTGTTGGGGTGTCTGCGTTCGTCCTCGAATGCCGCGTCGCTCATGACCACCACGTCCGCGGGGATCAACTGGCGCCCGAGTAGCGAGGATAGGCGGGCCATTTCATCGAGGCGATTGCCGACCTCGGGTTCCACGACCAGCAAGTCGAGATCGCTATCCTCACCCGCATCCCCGCGGGCCTGCGAGCCGAACACGATCACCTTGCTGCCAGGAGGAATGCAGCCGCGCAGGCAGGCGAGCGAGGCGGCGATCGGGTCGGTCACGCTGTTGATCATCGTCATGCCTGCGCTCCTGTCAGAAGGACTTACTTCCCGCCCTTGGCCCACGAATCCTTCAGCGTGACCGTGCGGTTGAACACCGGCGCGCCGGGTCTCGAGTCCACGCGGTCAGCGACGAAGTAGCCGTGGCGTTCGAACTGGAAGTGCTCCTCGGGCTGGGCATCCTTCAAGGCCGGCTCCAGATACGCGGTGATGACGCGCTTGCTGTCCGGGTTGATGTCGGTGAGGAAGTCGCGCTCGAAGTCCGGCGCATCGCCCTCGCGGCGCTGGCCGGGGTGGGGGTGGGCGAAGAGGCGGTCGTAGATTCGGACCTCGGCCTCATAGCCGTGCGCGGCGGAGACCCAGTGCAGGTTGCCCTTGACCTTGTAGTTGTCGGCGCCGGGGGTGCCGGACTTGGAGTCGGGCATGTACTCGGCGAGCACCGCGGTGACGTTGCCGGCGGCATCCTTCTCGCAGCCGGTGCACTTGACCACGAAGCCGTAGCGCAGGCGCACCATGTTGCCCGGGTAGAGGCGGTGGAAGCCCTTGACCGGTTCTTCCATGAAGTCCTCGCGCTCGATCCACAACTCGCGCGAGAACGGCATGTCGCGTTTTCCCAGTTCGGGCTTGAGCGGGTGGTTGGGCGCCTGGCACAGCTCGGACTGAGCTTCGGGGTAGTTGGTGAGCACCAGCTTCAGCGGGTCGAGCACCGCGACGCGGCGCTCGGCCGCTTCGTTGAGGTCGTCGCGCATGCACTCTTCCAGCACGCTCATGTCGATCCACGAGTCGGCCTTGGACACGCCGATGCGCTCGGCGAAGCGGCGGAAGCCGGCGGCGGTGAAGCCGCGGCGGCGGGCGCCGACCTGCGTCGGCAGGCGCGGGTCGTCCCAGCCCGCGACGTGGCCTTCGTTCACGAGCTGGATCAGCTTGCTCTTGGACAGCACCACGTAGGT
>DITC01000002.1:0-47562 GCA_002422685.1 Thauera sp. UBA6194
CCTGGCAGCCGAAGCATCGGAGCGCACTCAGCCCAGATCGAAGCGATCGGCGTTCATCACCTTGGTCCAGGCGGCGACGAAGTCGCGCACGAACTTCTCCTTGCTGTCGTCCTGGGCGTACACCTCGGCGTAGGCGCGCAGGATGGAGTTGGAGCCGAACACCAGATCCACGCGGGTTGCCGTCCACTTCTTCGCGCCGCTCTTGCGCTCGACGATGTCGTAGCTGTTGCGCCCGGTGGGCTTCCAGCTGTAGGCCATGTCGGTCAGATTGACGAAGAAGTCGTTGGTCAGCGCGCCGACGCGCTCGGTGAACACGCCATGCTGGCTGCCGCCGTGGTTGGTGCCGAGCACGCGCAGGCCGCCGATCAGCGCGGTCATCTCGGGCGCGGTCAGCCCCATCAGTTGGGCGCGGTCGAGCAGCATCTCCTCGGGCTGGACCACGTAGTGCTGCTTCTGCCAGTTGCGGAAGCCGTCGTGCAGGGGCTCGAGCGGCTCGAAGGACTCGACGTCGGTCTGCTCCTGGGTCGCGTCGCCACGCCCTGGCGCGAAGGGCACCTCGACATCGAAGCCGGCGGCCTTGATCGCCTGCTCCAGACCCACGTTTCCGCCCAGCACGATCACGTCGGCCACGCTGGCGCCGGTATCGGCGGCGATCTTTTCATGCACCGCGAGCACCTTCGCCAGACGCGCCGGCTCGTTGCCTTCCCAGTCCTTCTGCGGGGCGAGGCGGATACGCGCGCCGTTGGCGCCGCCGCGGAAATCCGAGCCGCGGAAGGTGCGCGCGCTGTCCCAGGCGGTGGCGACCAGGTCACCGACCGACAGGCCGGCGGCGGCGATCTTCGCCTTCACTGCGGCGACGTCGTAGCCACTGTTGCCGGCAGGCACCGGGTCCTGCCAGATCAGATCTTCGGCGGGTACATCCGGGCCGATGTAGCGCGCCTTCGGGCCCAGGTCGCGGTGCGTGAGCTTGAACCAGGCGCGGGCGAAGACTTCGGAGAAATACGCCGGATCCTTGTGGAAGCGCTCGGAGATCTCGCGGTACGCCGGGTCCATCTTCATCGCCATGTCGGCGTCGGTCATGATCGGCTTGCAGCGGATCGACGGATCCTCCACGTCCGGCGGCATGTCCTCTTCCTTGATGTCGACCGGCTCCCACTGCCACGCGCCCGCCGGGCTCTTCTTGAGCTCCCACTCGTGCTTGAGCAGCATGTCGAAGTAGCCGTTGTCCCACGTCGTGGGATGGGTGGTCCATGCGCCCTCGATGCCGCTGGTGACGCTGTCGCGACCGATGCCACGGGTCTTGTGGTTCATCCAGCCCAGGCCTTGCTCTTCCAAGTCGGCGCCTTCAGGTGCCGGGCCGAGGTTGGCCGCGCTGCCGTTACCGTGCGCCTTGCCCACGGTGTGGCCACCGGCGGTGAGCGCCACCGTTTCCTCGTCGTTCATCGCCATGCGGGCGAAGGTGATGCGCACGTCGTGGGCGGTCTTGAGCGGGTCGGGCTTGCCGTCGACGCCTTCGGGGTTCACGTAGATCAGGCCCATCATCACCGCAGCGAGCGGGTTCTCGAGGTCGCGCTCACCCGAGTAGCGCGTGCCTTCGCTGCCGCTGGGGGCGAGCCATTCCTTCTCCGAGCCCCAGTAGATGTCCTTCTCGGGATGCCAGATGTCTTCGCGGCCGAAGGCGAAGCCGTAGGTTTTCAGGCCCATCGACTCGTATGCGATCGTGCCGGCGAGCACGAGCAGGTCGGCCCAGCTGACCTTGTTGCCGTACTTCTTCTTGATCGGCCACAGCAGGCGGCGGGCCTTGTCGAGGTTGCCGTTGTCCGGCCACGAGTTCAGCGGCGCAAAGCGCTGGTTGCCGGTGCCCGCGCCGCCGCGGCCGTCGGCGATGCGGTAGGTGCCCGCCGCGTGCCAGGACAGGCGGATCATCAGGCCGCCGTAGTGGCCCCAGTCGGCCGGCCACCAGTCCTGACTGCTGGTCATCAGCGCGGTGAGGTCCTTCTTGAGCGCGGCGACGTCGAGCTTCTTGAGCTCTTCGCGATAGTCGAAGTCGGGCCCGAGCGGGTTGGTCTTGCTGTCGTGCTGGTGCAGGATGTCGAGGTTCAATGCGTTCGGCCACCACTCCATGACCGAATTGCCTGCGGCGGTGTTGCCACCGTGCATGACCGGGCACTTGCCCGCCGTGTTCGTGCTGTTCTCGCTCATTTGAATCTCCTTGTCTGGCTGCATTGGACCTTGCGCGCGCAAGCGCTCGCCTCGCTACAGCGTCAGACTAGCAAACATCGCGCGCGGATGAAGCAATGAGCATCATTGAACTGCACTATCTTTTCGCGCTGCAGTGCACAATAAAACCTATCTCCTGAAGCTCGTGCCGGCCGCTTCTGCCGCGTCGGACCGCGATGTCCAGCCACGCCTGACCTCCTCGCTGCGGCTGACCCGCACCCATGATCCCGGCCACACCGGCAAAGCCGAGGGCTTTGGTTGCGCACTCGGGCATACTGGCGCCCCGCGCGCGCGGACGATACGCCGCCACTGCCCCCCATCTGCCCTCGGAGCCACCATGGCCGGATTTGAAAACTACGAAGAAACCACCCGCAAGATCGAGGACGAGATCGAACACATGGGCGTCGCGCTCGGCATCGACTGGTCCGACGAACCCCAGGTGAGGGCGCTCGCGTGCGAGGCGCTGGACCACGCCCAGGACCGGATCCGCGAAGCTGCGGCCAACCCGGACGACCACCAGCTGGGCGCGAAAGTCACCCTCTTCGGTCTCGCCAGCCTGATGCTGCGCACGATGGAAGAGAGCGCCGGCGTGGGCATGGAAAGCCATGGCGGACCAATCTGGAAGGTCTTCGGGCGCGCGCTGTGGGCCGAAGCGCAAAAGCGCAGCCCGAACGCCTGAAGCCGCAGACAAGGCACGGCGCCGGTCGGTACCAACCCGATGCAAACACCAATACAAACCCCGATACAAACCATTGCGCCGATAAATAAAGCACATGAAAATTCGCGGCTGATTTGAAGGAAAATATCGACTTCGCCGGCCGGCAGCCCATTTGCCCCGTCGGCCCCCGGATCTCTCCTTCAGGAAGCGACCATGCTGCATAAATTCCCCGCCTTCGCGGGCGTGAAAGGTCCCGTCGTCGTCATCGTCATGGACGGCTACGGCATTTCAAAGCATGCCGTCGGCAGCGCCATCGACGCCGCGCGCAAGCCCACGCTCGACCGCCTGTTCGCCAACTACCCCAACATCACGCTGCGCGCCCACGGCACCGCGGTGGGCATGCCCTCCGACGACGACATGGGCAACTCCGAGGTCGGCCACAACGCCATCGGCGCCGGCCAGGTGTATGCGCAGGGCGCGGCGCTGGTCGCCAACGCCATCGCCGAGGGCGCGATCTGGCAGGGCGAGGCCTGGCAGCAGATCGTCGCCGGCGCCAAGGCGGGCACGAACGGGAAAGCGGGCGTGCTCCACTTCATCGGCCTGTTCTCCGACGGCAACGTGCACAGCCACATCGACCACCTCAAGGCGATGGTGGTGCGCGCCAAGGAAGAGGGCGTGCCCACGGTGCGCATCCACGCGCTGCTGGACGGCCGCGACGTGCCCGAGACCAGCGCGCTCGACTACGTGGTGCCCTTCGAGGCCTTCCTGCAGGGCATCAGCGGCGACGGTTTCGATGCCCGCATCGCCTCGGGCGGTGGCCGCCAGTGCATCACCATGGACCGCTACGACGCCAACTGGCCGATGGTGGCGCGCGGCTGGCGCACCCACGTGCTCGGCGAAGGCCCGCAGTTCGCCAACGCCACCGAGGCGGTGCACGGCCTGCGCGAGAAGCATCCCGGCACCATCGACCAGGACCTGCCCGAGTTCGTCATCGCCGAGGGCGGCAAGCCGATCGGCACCATCGAGGACGGCGATTCCGTGGTGCTGTTCAACTTCCGCGGCGACCGCGCGATCGAGATCACGCGCGCCTTCGTCGAAGAGCACTTCACCGCGTTCGACCGCGTGCGTACCCCGCGCGTGACCTACGCCGGCATGTTGCAGTACGACGGCGACCTGCAGCTGCCCAAGCGCTTCCTGGTCGCCCCGCCGGCGATCAAGGACACCTCCGCCGAGTGGTTCAGCAAGTCGGGCCTGACCCAGTTCGCCTGCTCCGAGACGCAGAAGTTCGGCCACGTCACCTACTTCTGGAACGGCAACCGCTCCAATAAATTCGACGGCGAGACCTGGCAGGAAGTCCCGAGCGACGTCGTGCCCTTCGAGCAGCGGCCGTGGATGAAGGCCGCCGAGATCACCGACGCGATGATCGCCGCGCTGCAATCCGGCCAGTACAAGGTGCTGCGCTGCAACTACGCCAACGGCGACATGGTCGGCCACACCGGCAACTTCCGCGCCGCGACCATGGCGATCGAGGCGGTGGACCTGGCCTTGTCGCGCCTCTTGCCGGCGATCGACGCCGCCGGCGGGGTGGCGCTGATCACCGCCGACCACGGCAACGCCGACGAGATGGTCGAGCTCGACAAAAAGACGAAGCAGCCGGCGCTCAACAGAGACGGCAGCTACAAGGCCAAGACCGCGCACACGCTCAACCCGGTGCCGCTGATCCTCTACGACAACGTCAGCGGCGGCCGGCTCGGCCTCAAGCCGCTCGAGACCGCCGGCCTGTCGAACATCGCCGCCACGGTCGCCAACCTGGTCGGCCTGCACAAGCACGACAAGTGGGACGACAGCCTGCTGGACGTGAAGTGAGCCGGACCCCGACTATCACGATGGCCACCCGCCGCGGCGGCCATCGCACCCTCCCCGCTGGAGATCGATCGATGCACATCCCGACCCAAGCCCTGCGCACGGCCGCAAAAGGCCTCGTCCTGGCCATTCCGCTCGCGCTCGGCGCCTGCGCCACGCAACCGCCCGCGGTCCAGATCGCGCCGGGCATCACCCAGCAGAGCGGACAACTCGAGTTCGGCCTGCCGAGCGGGGAATACCGCTGCGAGCGCGGCGAGCACATGACCGTGCAGCGCGAGCTCGCCAACACGGTCAATCACCGCATCCAGCTGGGCTGGAAGGGCAAGCAGTATCAGCTCGTCCGCGACTACACCTACTCGGGTCTGCCGCGCTTCGAGGACGCAGCCAGCGGCCTGGTGTGGATCGACCTGCCCTGGAAGGGCCTGCTGCTCGACGGCCACACGCAGAAACCGCTCGCCAACGAGTGCCGCTCGGCCTGAGCTCCGCGCCGCAAGCAAGCGGGTTTTTCCCTTGGGCAAGCGGCTGCGGGGCACGCCAGCCGGCGTGCCGGCGGCCGCCCGCCCGCGCTTACATGAAAGGCGCGAGCCGCTCCGGCTGCGCCAGGGCTCCGGCCCCCAGATCTGCGATCGCCGCACGCGCACGCTCGAGCTCGCGCGCGACATGCGCCTCGACCGCGTCGACGCCGAAGCGCGCGCCGTCCTCGGCATCGGTGCGCAGCGCATAGGCCATACCGACGTGGGCGCCGAAGCTTTTCAAGGCCGCACGCGTTGCCGGTGCGGCCCCGTGCACCATCGCCATGCATTCCGCCCCCGCCTCGAACAGCCTGGCCCGCCGCCGGCTGACGATGTCCAGATACACCGCCGCGCTGCACTCGCCCGCGTCGCGCGCGGCGCGGTACATCACCTCACCCTCGGCAATCACGTTGGTGGCGTCCGACAACACCCGCATGACCGCCATGTCGTCGAGGTCCACGATCATGCGGAAGGCCCCGGTGTAGAGCAGGTCGCCGAGCAGGATGTTGCCCGCGTTGCCGAACAGCGCGCCCTCGCTGTGCGCGTCCGCGCCACCACCGCTGGCCTCGGTCACACCATCGTGCAGGGCGAGCGAGATGTGAATGAGCTCCACCGCGGCGGCCAGCGCATATTGCCGCTCGCCGGAATACCCCAGCGCACGCGCCGCAGCCAGCACCAGCGCCGGGCGCGTACGCTCGCCGCCGTGCAGGATGAGGTCGACCACCTGACGGATCAACACCACTTCGCTGTCGAATTGTGCGCGGATGAGCGCGTCGACCCGCTCCATGTCGTTCTGGAGCCAGGCGGGGAAGGAATCGGATTGCTGGAGCATGTTCGAGCTGTGATCAAGGCCGCGGGCTGCGGCCGTGTGAGGTTCGCCCGCGAGTCTATAGCCGCACCGCCACGCTGACCAGCCGAAACGCGCGCCGGCCAGCGGAAAACCCTCGCCCACGCGCGTCCCGGGCCGGCCCGCAAACCTCCTCCTACACACCGGTACAAGCGGGACACATGCTGTGCTGCACAATAATCTCGTCGATAAAGCGGCGCCGCACGCGCCGGTTTCATTCAGGGGCTCGTCATGAAAAAAATAAAAGTCGCACTCGTCCTCATTCTGGCCACCCTCAGCCTGTTGTGGTGGTGGGCCGATCCGTTGCTCGTCCAGGGCGACACCTTCTTCGCCGTGCGCGGCATCGCGGTCAACTACACCGGCGTGCTCGCCATGGGCATCATGAGCATCGCCATGATCCTCGCGCTGCGCCCGGTGGCGCTCGAGCCCGTGCTCGGCGGCATGGACAAGGCCTACCGGCTGCACAAGTGGCTGGGCATCGCCGGCCTGTCGATCGGCGCGGTGCATTGGCTCTGGGCCAAGGGCGCGAAGTGGGCGGTGGGCTGGGGCTGGCTGGAAAAACCCGCACGCGGTCCGCGCCCCGAGCAGACGGTCGAGCTCTTCCGCTTCTTCCAGGAGCAGCGCGGCCTGGCCGAGACCATCGGCGAATGGGCCTTCTACGCCTTTGCCGTGCTCGCCGCGATCGCGCTCATCAAGCGCTTCCCCTACCGCCGCTTCCTGCAGACTCACCGCGTGATGGCGGCGGTGTATCTGGCGCTGGTGGTGCATGGGGTGGTGCTGCTGCCCTTCGACTACTGGCTCAGGCCGATCGGCGTGCTGATGGCCGCGCTGATGGCTGCGGGCAGCTACGCCGCGATGCTGTCGCTGGCCGGGCGCATCGGCCGCACGCAGCGCGCCCAGGCCAAGGTCGAGCAGCTCGTGCACCATCCGGGCAACCACGTGCTCGAAGTCGGCGTGCGGCTGGATTCGCGCTGGCCGGGACATCAGGCGGGCCAGTTCGCCTTCGTCACCTTCGACCCGCACGAAGGCCCGCACCCCTTCACCATCTCGTCCGCCTGGCAGGACGATGGTCGCATGCGCTTCATGATCAAGCCGCTCGGCGACTACACCCGCACGCTGCCCGGCACGCTCCAGGCCGGCGATCCGGTGCAGGTCGAGGGTCCCTATGGCCGCTTCGACTTCGCCGGCGAGCATCCCCACCAGATCTGGGTGGCGGGCGGCATCGGCATCACCCCGTTCATCGCCCGCCTGCAGGCGCTGCAAAAGCAGGATGGCGACAAGCCGATCGACCTGTTCTACAGCACCGCGGCGGCGGACGAAGGCTTCATCGCGCAGCTGCGCGAGCTCGCCGCCCGGGCCCGGGTGAAGCTGCACGTGCTCGTGACCCAGCGCGACGGCCGCCTCGACGCCGAACGCATCTGCCGGACGGTGCCGGACTGGGCGCGTGCCGGCGTGTGGTTCTGCGGCCCGGCAGGCTTCGGCCACGCCCTGCGTCAAGCCTTCGGCGCGCGCGGACTCGATGCCGAGCGCTTCCACCAGGAGCTGTTCGAAATGCGCTGAGGACGCGCGTACCATGCTCGGACATGCGCTCGCGCATCGCCCTCATTTCGCCGGAGAACACCGTGAACACCCGAACCCGGAGCGCCCTGCGCGCAACGCTCAAGCAGGAAGATGCGGCCCTCGAGGACCGTCTACCCAAGGTGACACCGCCCGCCACCAAGCCGCCCGTGGCGAAGCCGCGCCCGCCTGCCGTCGAGAAAACCTCGGCCAGGCCGGCGCAGGCGCCCACAAAGGTGGCGGCGCAGAAAGTCTCGCCCAGCGCACCCGGCAAAGCCCCCGCTGCCGCACCGGCAAGGCCCGAAGAGCGCAAAGCCGTGACCTTCAAGCTCGCCACCAGCGACCGTCAACGGCTCGACACGCTGCGCGCCGCGCTCGCGGCGGCCGGACGACGGCCGCGCAAGTCGGAGCTCGTGCGTGCCGCACTCGCCGCCTTGGGCGCACTGCCCACTCCCGAGGTGATGGCGCTCGTCGACGCGCTGCCGTCCGTCGTGCGCGCGGACGACAAGAAAACCCGGCCGGCGAAGGACAAGAAATCAGCCGCCAGACGCAAGGATAAAAAGACCGGAAAAAGCCGCTCCGCGCGCAGCAAAGGCTGACCGCGCCGCCAACCGGGCGCGCTGCACAGTAGGCGCCGCCCGGCCGGCGGCGTCGGCCTCAATCCCCGATCAGCTCGAGCACGGCCGCGACCAGCCGGGTGACCTCGTCCTGCGCCGCCGCCGCGCTCCGCCCGAGGCCGAACACGGAGGTGCCGCGCACCGCACTCGAGGCATAGGCGCTGCGCTGAGCGAGCGCGGCATCCAGCACCGGCAGGCTGAAATCCTGCAACACATCGAGCACGTCGCCGGCGAGTGCGGTGCGCATGACCCGGTTGGGCAGCAGGGCGCCACGCAGCGCGGGGCGATGCTGACGACGATCGAGGATGAGGCGCTCGATGCCCCGCGTCGCCCACAGGTCGGTCGGGCTCGGCACGACCGGCACGATGGCCAGATCGCACAGCTCGAGCGCGCTCATGGTGTGCGGATGCTCGATCGACGGCGGGCAGTCCATGATCACGAAGTCGACCTTGTTGCGCACCGGACGCAGCGCCTTCGCCATCGCGGCGGCGCTGCCTTCGAGACGCACCACCTCGGCCGCGAACGGCGCCTCGGGCGGTGCCGACTCGGCCCAGCGCGAGGCGCTCTCCTGCGGATCGAGATCGGCCAGCGCGACGCGATAACCCTCCAGCGCAAGCCCCGCGGCAAGCTGCACGGCCACGGTGGTCTTGCCCGACCCGCCTTTCTGCGAGATCAACGCGATCAGCCTGGTTGCGCTCATGGTGTACCCCGTGAAGTGATGCGCCCAAGTCTAGCCAATTCGCCCCGCCAGATCTGCAGGGCGTTCCCGGCTCACTGCGGGCCGTGCGCGGCCATGACCTCTTCGCAGTAGATGGGCGACATGTCCTTCTCGCACGCCTGCTTGAGCTTGCCCAGCGACTCGCGATAGAAGAGGTTCCACTCGTCCTGCGTGGTGAAACGTGCCGACAGCGCGTAGTTGCAGCGCGCATGCAGGTGGTTGAGCTCGCCCACCGACATGCCGAACTGGTTGGCCACGATGGTGCGCAGGCGCTCGGCGGGCACGCTGCTGTTCATCGCGGCGGCGTCGTAGAGCGAGAACAGCTCGAAGTCCTCGGGCGTACAGGGCGGGAGGGCGGCCTGCGCAGCACCCGCGAACATCAGCGACAGGCCGAGCAGGGCGGATTTGACGGATTTCATGACACTTCTCCTCGAGGAAAGGCTGCTGGAGGCGCATCGGCGCGCTTCCTGACAGCAAAGATCCGGGGGCCGGCTACGGTCAGCCGGGGACGATTCATTTCAGGCCGCGCGCCAGTTCGACGGCGGGCGGCTGGCGCCGCGACATCGCCACCAGGCCGAGCGCACCGAAGTTCATCGTCAGCGCATAGACCACGCCGGCGACCGCCAGCTCGGGCTGACGCAGCAGCACGATGGACACGAAGATCGCCAGCCCTGCATTCTGCAGCCCGCACTCCATGGCCACGGCGACCGCGTCGCGGCGCGCCGCGCCCACCAGCAGCACCAGCCCGTAGGCAACGCCCATGACGGCGAAGTTGAGCACCAGCGTCGCCGGCCCCACCGCATGAAGGTTGTCGAGGATCGTGTCCTTGTGGGCGAGGAAGGTCGCCGCCACGATCGCCGCGAAGAACAGCGTGGCCAGGCGGCCGATGGCCTTCTCGCTGCGCGCGGTGAAACTCGGCGCCTTGTAGCGCAGCAGCATGCCGGCGAGGATGGGCAGGGTGGTCACCACCAGCACGCTGCCGATGAGCTTGCCCACGGGCAGCTCGGTGAGCCGTCCCAGCCCCTCGCCGAGCACCTCGCTGCCCAGCCAGCCCAGCACGCCATTGACCAGCAGCGGGAAGGTAAACAGCGCGGCCAGGCTGCTGATGACGGTGAGCGTGAGCGACAAGGCGACGTTGCCACGCGCCAGATGCGTGAGAAACCCGGAGCTCGCGCCGCCCGGACAGGCCGACAGGATCATCAGCCCGATGCCGAGCGCGGGCGGCAGATCGAAGAGCATGACGATGACGAGCGCGGCGAGCGGCACCAGCACGAGTTGTCCGAGCAGTCCCACGAACAAGCCCCGCGGCTGCACGAAGACGCGTCCGAAGTCGCCCGCCTGCAAGGCCAGGCCGACCGAGAACATGATGAAGGCCAGCGCGGCCGGGAGCAGGAAGTCGAGATTCATTTACGCAGCAGGAAAAAACCAGACCGAAACGACGATGCCGAGCGCAGCCAGCAAGCCCGCCCGGGTGCCGGTGCGAGCCGTATCGACGAGCACCTGGTTGAGTGCAGCGCCATCCGGCGCGGCACGGAAACGGCGAAGCAGCGCCGGCAGCGCCGGCACCCCGAGCAACGCGAGCAGCGCGCCGGGCAGCCCCGCCAGCCCGATCGCGATCACCATCGCCGGCATCGCCAGCACGAGCGCCGCATAGCCCTTCCAGGCGTGGTCCGTACCGAGCACCGCAGCCAGCGTGCGTCGTCCGGCCAGCAGGTCGCTGTCGAGATCGCGAAAGTTGTTCACCAGCAGCACGGCCGCCGCTGGCGCACCGACGAGGATACCCGCGAACACGTCCAGCCAGTCGAAGGCGTGCGACTGCAGCCAGTCGCTGCCGAGCACCGCCAGCACGCCGAAGAACAGCAGCACGAAAAACTCGCCCAACGGCGAATGCGAGATCGGCCAGGGCCCGCCCGAATAAGCCCAGCCGGCGACCAGCGCCGCCAGGCCGATCGCGAAGATCAGCGCGCCACCGACCGCGCTCAGCCACACCCCGAGCGCAAGCGCCAGCAGCAGGCAGAGCAGGGCGCCGCGCTTGACCTCGGCTGCCGTCGCCCAGCCGGCGAGGGTCACGCGCAAGGGGCCCTTGCGCTCCGGGCGATCGGTCCCGCGCTCGAAGTCCACCGCGTCGTTGTAGAGATTGGTGCCGATCTGGATGAGCAAGGCGCAGCTCAGCGTGGCAAGCAGCACCGCGAAGTCGAGGCCGCTGCCGCGCGCGACGGCGAGCGCCGTGCCGACGGCGACCGGTGCGATCGACATGCCCAGCGTACGCGGGCGGATCGCCGTCCACCACACGCGCAGCGTTCCTGGCCGAAGGGCCAGCGGCTGCACGCTCACGAGCGGCCCCGCGCAGCGAGACGGTGCGCGGGGCACCGCATCACGGTCGTGCGGACAAAGGGATGACCCCATGCCGCCGGGCGTGCGGCCGCAGGGTATGCAAGTTCTCTCATCAGGGGTGTTCTCTGTGTTTGACGCGGATTATCTCACAGCGCAACCGCCACCTCCGCCGGCACGCGAGCGCCGGCGTCGTGCAGCCTGGAGCGCGAGGGTAGACTTGCGCCTCTGTCCTTTGTTTCCGGGGTACATCGTGTCCGTCCTGCCGATCCGCTACATCGAGCCCGTCTTCCGCCCGCCAAGCGAAGCCGAGTCGCTGATCCTGCCCGTCACCGACGGCTGCTCATGGAACAAATGCACCTTCTGCGAGATGTACACCGCGCCACAGAAGGCCTTCCGCGCGCGCGACGAAGCCGAGGTCGTCGACAGCATCCGCCGCACCGGCGAGCGCTACCGCACGCAGATCCGCCGTGTCTTCCTCGCCGACGGCGACGCGCTGGTGCTGCCCACGCGCCGCCTGCTCGTGTATCTCGAGGCCATCCGCACCCACCTGCCGGCGGTGCACCGGGTGTCGAGCTACTGTCTTGCGCGCAACCTGAAGAAGAAGACCGTTGCCGAGCTGAAAACCCTCGCCGACGCCGGGCTCAAGCTCGCCTATCTGGGTGCCGAATCGGGCGACGACGAGGTGCTGGCGCGGGTACACAAGGGCGAAACCCGGGAGTCCACCCGCGCGGCGCTCGACAAGCTGGGCGAGGCCGGCATCGCCCGCTCGGTGATGATCCTCAACGGCCTCGGCGGCGAGGCGCTGAGCGCACAGCACGCCGACAACTCGGCGCGCCTGGCCAACGCCACCCAGCCAGAGTATCTCTCCACCCTCGTGGTGACGCTGCACGACGCCGGGCGGCGCTTCCTGCAGGCCTGGCCCGACTGGCAGGCGCTGTCGCAGCAAGGCCTGTTCCGCGAGATGGAGCGCTTCCTGTCCGCGCTGGAACTGAGGCGCACGGTGTTCCGCTCGGACCACGCCAGCAACTGGCTGGTGCTCAAGGGCACCCTCGGCGCGGACAAGGCAAAACTGCTGGCGCAGGTGCAGGCGGCCATCGCGCAGCCGGACGCCGCCCCGCTGCGCCCGGCCTTGATGCGCGGACTGTAAGCACCCCCCGCTGCGGGCCCGCAAATCGCACACGGGTAGCGGCGTAAACGGCAAGTGGGCGGAGCGACCCTGCGGTCGATCCGCCCACTTTCGGCGTCACCGGCCGCGCGCGGCCGGTGTCAGGTCATCCGCCTCAGGCCGCGCGTGCCGCCTCGATGATGGCGTTGAGCGTGGCGCTCGGGCGCATGATGGCCTTGGTCTTCTCGGCATCGGCCTTGTAGTAGCCGCCGATGTCGGCAGGCTTGCCCTGCACCACGGCGAGCTCGTCGATGATCTTGGCCTCGTTCTCGCGCAGCGCCTTGGCGAGCGGAGCGAACTTGCCCGCGAGCTCGGCGTCCTCGGTCTGCGCGGCCAGGCGCTCGGCCCAGAACAGCGCCAGATAGAACTGGCTGCCACGGTTGTCGAGCTGGCCGGTCTTGGGCGAGGGCGACTTGTTCTCGTCGAGCAGGCGGCCGGTGGCCTCGTCCAGGGTCTTGGCGAGCAGCTTGGCGCGCGTGTTGCCGGTCTTGATGCCGAGATCTTCCAGCGACACTGCCAGGGCGAGGAACTCACCCAGCGAATCCCAGCGCAGGTGGTTCTCCTGCACCAGCTGCTGCACGTGCTTGGGCGCCGAACCGCCGGCGCCGGTCTCGTACATGCCGCCGCCGTTCATCAGCGGCACGATCGACAGCATCTTGGCCGAAGTGCCGAGTTCCATGATCGGGAACAGGTCGGTCAGGTAGTCGCGCAGGATGTTGCCGGTCACCGAGATCGTATCGAGGCCGCGCGCCACGCGCTCGAGCGTGAAACGCATCGCGCGCACCTGGCTCATGATCTGGATGTCGAGGCCGCTGGTGTCGTGATCCTTGAGGTAGACCTTCACCTTCTTGATCAGCTCGTTCTCGTGCGGACGATAGGGGTCGAGCCAGAAGATCGCCGGCATGCCCGAGTTGCGCGCGCGGGTGACGGCGAGCTTGACCCAGTCGCGGATCGGCGCGTCCTTGACCTGGCACATGCGCCAGATGTCGCCGGCTTCCACGTTCTGGCTCAGCAGCACTTCGCCGGTGGCCAGGTCGGTGATGTTGGCCACGCCTTCTTCCGGGATCTCGAAGGTCTTGTCGTGCGAGCCGTATTCCTCGGCCTTCTGCGCCATCAGGCCGACGTTCGGCACCGTGCCCATGGTGCGCGGGTCGAAGTTGCCGTGCCATTTGCAGAAGTTGATCATCTCCTGGTAGATGCGGGCGAAGGTCGACTCCGGCATCACGCACTTGCTGTCGTACTGCTTGCCGTCCGAGCCCCACATCTTGCCGCCCTGACGCATCATGGCCGGCATGGACGCGTCCACGATGATGTCGTTGGGCGAGTGGAAGTTGGTGATGCCCTTGGCCGAGTCGACCATGGCGAGCTCGGGGCGGTGCTCGTTGCAGGCGTGCAGGTCGCGGATGATCTCGTCGTGCGTGGACTCGGGCAGGGTCTTGATCTTCTCGTACAGGTCGACCATGCCGTTGTTGACGTTGATGCCGAGTTCGTCGAACAGCTTGCCGTGCTTGGCGAAGGCGTCCTTGTAGTAGATCCTGACGCAGTGACCGAACACGATCGGGTGCGAGACCTTCATCATCGTCGCCTTCACGTGCAGCGAGAACAGGATGCCGGCGTCGCGGCAGTCGTCGAGTTCCTTCTCGTAGAACTCGCACAGCGCCTTCTTGCTCATGAACATCGAGTCGATGATCTCGCCGTCGAGCAGCGAGACCTTGGGCTTGAGCACCACGGTCTTGCCCGACTTGGTGATCAGCTCCATCTTGACGTCGCGCGCCTTGTCGATCGTCATCGACTTCTCGCCGTGGTAGAAGTCGCCGTGGTGCATGTGCGACACGTGGGTCTGCGACCACTGCTTCCACTCACCCATCGAGTGCGGGTTCTTCTTGGCGTAGTTCTTGACCGCAGCGGGGGCGCGGCGGTCGGAGTTGCCTTCGCGCAGCACCGGGTTCACCGCGGAACCCAGGCACTTGCCGAAGCGGGCGCGGAGCGCCTTTTCCTCGTCGGTCTTGGGATCCTCCGGGTAATCGGGGATCTTGTAGCCTTTCTCCTGCAGCTCCTTGACGCAAGCCTTGAGCTGCGCGACCGAGGCGCTGATGTTGGGCAGCTTGATGATGTTGGTGTCGGGTTCGAGCGTCAGGCGGCCCAGCTCGGCGAGCGTGTCGGGCACGCGCTGCTCTTCGGTGAGGTACTCGGGAAACTCTGCCAGCACGCGGGCCGAGACCGAGATGTCGGCCTTTTCGATCTCGACGCCTGCAGGGCCGGTGAAGGTCCGGATGATAGGAAGGAAGGCGCACGTCGCAAGCAGCGGCGCTTCGTCCGTGAGCGTGTAGATGATCTTCGATTTCCCTGCAGACATTGGTTTCCCCTAATGTTTTAGATCTTGTCTCGACTACCCGATGGCGACCCCCTGTCGCCGATGCGGCCGCGGGCCGCGACAATCGCAGTCGCCCGGAAAATACCACTTATCGACCTCGGCGACATCGAAACATGCATTCACATCGCGAAATGAACCGCCGCAACGCGCCGTGCGCGCGGCCGACGCGCCGAGGTCGACAGCGCCGGCGAATTGTCCGATCCTCGCGCCAGCATCTCTCTCCCGCGTGCCTGCGTCCCGCGCCGCACGCCCTCTCCTCCAGACCAGATGAGCACCCGCAGCATGAGCACACTCTTCTCCCCGTTCGACATCGGCAGCCTGCACCTGCCCAACCGCATCGTCATCGCCCCGATGTGCCAATACTCGGCCGAAGACGGCTGTGCCACCGACTGGCATCTGATCCACCTCGGCCAGCTCGCGCTGTCGGGCGCCGGACTGCTGATCATCGAGGCGACCGCGGTCTCGCCCGAAGGCCGCATCAGCGCAGGTGACCTCGGCCTCTACTCCGACGCGACCGAAGCCGCGCTCGCCCGCGTGCTGAGCTCCGTGCGCCACCACTCCGCCATGCCGCTCGGCATCCAGATCAGCCACGCCGGACGCAAGGCCTCGAGCCAGGCGCCATGGGAAGGCGGCGCGCTGCTCGCCCCCGCGGCGGGTGGCTGGCAGACCGTCGCGCCGTCGGCCCTCCCGCACGCCCCCGGCGAACTGCCGCCGGTCGCGCTCGACGCCGCCGGACTCGCCGGCGTACGCGAGGATTTCGCCGCCGCAGCCCGCCGGGCCGCGCGCCTCGGGCTCGACCTGATCGAGCTGCACTGCGCCCACGGCTACCTGCTGCACCAGTTCCTGTCGCCGCTCTCCAACCGGCGCGAGGACGAATACGGCGGCACGCTCGAGAATCGCATGCGCTTTCCGCTCGAGGTCTTCGAGGTCATGCGCGCCGCGCTGCCGGCAGGGCTGCCCCTGGGCGTGCGTTTTTCCGCCACCGACTGGGTCGAGGGCGGCTGGGACGTGGAGCAGAGCATCGCCTTCAGCCAGGCGCTCGAAGCGCGCGGCTGCAGCTTCCTGCACGTGTCGAGCGCAGGCCTGTCACCGCTGCAGAAGATCCCGCTCGGCCCCGGCTACCAGGTGCCGCTGGCGGCCGAGATCCGCAAGGCGGTGGATGTGCCGGTGATCGCGGTGGGCTTGATCACCGAGCCCGAGCAGGCCGAGGCCATCGTCGCCCAGGGTCAGGCCGACCTCGTCGCGCTGGCCCGCACCATGCTCTACGACCCGCGCTGGCCCTGGCATGCGGCAGCCCGGCTCGGCGCGCAGGTGCAAGCGCCGCGCCAGTACTGGCGCGCTCAACCCGCCGCATTCAAGACCCTGTTCGCCGACGCGCACATCGCTCAGCGCTGAGTGATTACTCGCCCCTTGCCGCGCGACCTGCCGCGTTCAGGCCTGCCCGGCGGCGTCCGCTGCCAGCAGTGCCGCGCGCTGGTCTCGCCGCTCGACCAGCTTCAGCAGCATGAGCAGGGCGGAGCCGACCACCATCGTCGCGGCAGCGAAATACAGCCCGCCCGCGTAGCTGCCGAAGGTCGCCCCCAGCCAGCCGGTGACCGCCGGGCCGAGGATCTGCGCCACACCGTACGAGACGGTCATCTTGCCCATCATCTTGGCCGGCCGTGTCGGGTAGTAGCGTCCGGCCATGGTCAGCACCAGGCTCACCATGCCCACGAAGGTTCCGCCGAACAACAGCGCGCCGGTGATCGCCCCGACCATGCCGCCCACCACCACCGGCAGCAGGATGCCGACGATCTGCAGCACCGCAGCCAGGATCAGGGCGTTGAGCGCGCCGGTACGACGGGCGATGAAGTCCCACACGATGCACGCCGGCACCGCCGCCAGGCCGATGGCGAGGAAGCTCCAGCTGCCCTGGCCTTCCAGGCCCGGCAGGCGATTGACGATGGCGACGATGAAGGTGGCGCTGACCACGAACCCCACCCCGGCGCAGAAGTACGACGCCATGAACACCCGCATGAACAGCGGACTGGGCGGGTTGTCATGCATCGGCGCACCGGTCCGGGTCACCGGACTGGTGTCGGGCGCTGGCAGCCAGGCCAGCGCCGGTACCAGCAGCACGCAGGCGATCACGGTAAACACGAACCACTGCGCACGCCAGTCGAGCCACTGGCTCATCACCGCCACCGCTACCGAGCAGCCCGCGATACCGAGGCCGATGCCGGCGAAGTGGATGCCGAGCTCGTGGCGATGATTGTGGCGGATCAACCAGTTCAGGATCAGCCCGGTGCCGAGCAGCATCGACGCCGCACTCGACAGCCCCGCCAAGTAGCGCGACACCGCCCACACCCAGAAATCGGTGCTCAGCCCCATCACCACCGTGGTCAGCACCGCCACCACCATGCCGATGCGGTAGAGGCGGTCCTTGAGCACCAGATCGCTGATCGAAGCCGCGGTCAGCGCGCCGGTCAGGTAGCCCGCGTAATTGATCGCCGCCAGCCAGCCCCCTTCGGCCAGCCCGAGCCCGGCCTGGGCCTGCATCAGGGGCAGCAGTGGGGTGTAAGCGAAACGCGCCACGCCGAGCGCGAGCATCAGGCTGAAGATGCCGGCACCGAGCACCTTCATGCGCTGGAGCTGATCGTCCATCGTTGTTGTTTTCCGTCTCCTCGAGGAGGCCGAACGTTAGTTGGCATGAGGACGACTGACAAGCGAATTCTTCAGATACCAATTCGCGTGCGCTCGACGCCGCGGGCTTCCCGAGGCGGGCGCGCGGCAGGCTAAACTGCGGCCTTGCCGAAGCCGTTCCCGGGCACCGCCTCCCACCCGTGGTGCCCTCGAGACACCCAGACCATGTCCCTGCGCCGCCTCCTTTTCCTGCTGCTGCTGTGCGTCCTGCCGCTGCACACGCTCGCCCAACAACCCGCAGTCCCGGCGGCGGACGAGCTGCGCGCGCGGCTTGCCGGGCTCGCCGAACGCAAGCTGCCCGAAGCCGAGCAGCGCGCCACACAGCAGACGCTGGAGCAGGCGCTGGCCAGCCTCGCCAGTGCGCAGGACAACCGCAGCCGGCTCGACACCCTGAAGAAAACCCTGGACAGCGCCCCCGAGCGCATCCGCCAGACCAAGGCCGAACTCGCCAGCCTGCAGGCCGAGGCGCCGGCTGGCGCACAGATCGCCACCACCACCCCGATCGCCGAACTCGAGACCCAACTGGCCGCCGAAAACGCGCGCCTGAGCGAATGGCGGCAGCAGCTCGACGCCGCCAACAGCCTGCTCATAGGCGCGCGAGCCGGCCCCGAGCGCGCGCAGACCGAAATCAGCACCGCTCAGACGCGCATGAGCGCGCTCGAGAGCGCACTGGCCAACAACCGCGAGCCGGGCCGCGACGCGCGCACGCTCACGCCCGAGCGCCAGGCCGCGCTCGCGGCCGAGTGGGACGCCCTGAGCACCCAGATCGCCCTGCGCCGCGAAGAGCTCGCCGGCACCAACCTGCTGCTCGACCTTGGCCAGGCCCGCCAGGACCTCGCCAACACCCACATCGCCCGCCTGGACGCGCGCATCGGGGCGCTGCAGGCAGCGATCAACGCACGCCGCAGCGCCGAGGCCGAAGAAACCGTCGAAGCGCTGGCACGCGAAGGCGGCCAGCTCCCGGCCGGCGACAGCCTGCTCGCACGCGAGACCGCCACCAACCAGCAGCTTTCCGCGTACCTGCTGCGCGCCACCGAGCACCTCAACACCCTCACCCAGCGCAACCTCGCGGTGCGCCAGCAGCTCGACAGCCTGAACCGCAGCAGCGGCCTCATCGACGAGCAGATCAACGTGCTCGAGGGCAGCCTGCTGTTGTCGCGCATCCTGCTCGAGCAGAAACGTGCCCTGCCGCAGCCGACCGTCGACAACGCCCTGGCCGAGCAGATCGCCGACGTCCGCCTGTATCAGTTCGAGGTGAACAAGCAGCGCGAAGAGCTCGGCCAGCCGGTGGCCTACGCCGACCGCCTGCTCGCCGAAAACCCGCCCGCGCTGGACAGCGCTGCAACGCGCGAGGCCCTGGTGCCGCTGCTGGCCACGCGCGCCGAGCTGCTCGACCGGCTCAACCGCGAGCTCAACGCGGTGCTCAACGAATCCATCACCCTGCAGCTCGCCGAGCGCCAGCTGCAGGCCAACGCCGATCGCCTGCGCGCCACGCTCGACGAGCGCATGTTCTGGATCCCGAGCAACCGTCCGCTCGGGCTCGACTGGCTCATGGCCGCGCCCGCACGGCTCTCTGCCCAGATCGCGAGCATCCCGTGGGCATCGGCGAGCGCCGAGCTGTGGGCCGGTCTGCAGGCCCGACCCTTGCTGTTTCTGCCCGTGCTGCTGGTCAGCCTGTTGCTGCTGTCACGCCGGCGCTGGCTGCGCGAAAAGCTCGACAGTCTGCACGCCGATATCGGCTACGTGCGCCGCGACAGTCAGCTGCACACACCGCTGGCGATCTTCCTCAACCTGCTGCTCGCGCTGCCCGGCAGCCTGCTGCTCGGGCTCGCCGGCCTCGCCCTGCTGATGGACGCGCGCGGCCAGAACGCCAGCCTGGGGGCCGCGCTCATCGAGATGGCCCAGGCCTGGCTGGTGTTCTACACCGCCTACCGCGTCCTCATCCCGGGCGGCGTGGCCGAGCGTCATTTCCAGTGGCCGGCCGACCGCGTGCTCGACTTGTACCGCAACATGCGCAAGCTGGGCATGGTCGTGCTCGCCGTGGTCGCGGTGGTTTCCGTGACCGGGCAGCAACCCGAGGCGCTCGGCGGCGACGTCCTCGGCATCGTCATCCTGCTCGTCGGCTACGGCGTGATGGCCTGGCTGCTCGGCAGCGGCCTGCTGCACAAGCGCTTCGACGGACGCCCCTCGCCGGTGCGCGTGCTGTTCGGCATCGCCCTCGTGCTGATGCCGCTCGCGCTCATCGGTGCAGTGCTGGCGGGCTACTACTACACCGCGCTCAAGCTCACCGAACGCCTCATCGACACCTTGTTCGTGCTCGTCGCCTGGCGTCTGGCCGAAGCCATGCTCGTGCGTGCGCTCGCGGTCGCCGCGCACCGCCTCGACTACCAGCACGCCGTCGCCCGGCGCGAAGCCGCCGAGCGCGAGGGCAAGGGCGTCAGCGACGGTGAGCCGGTGCCCGAGCGGCCGATGCTCGACCTCGCCCGCGTCAATCAGCAGTCGCTGCGCCTGCTGCACCTCGCCCTGCTCGGTGCCCTGGTCGCGGCGCTGTACTGGGTGTGGGCGGACCTGCTCACCGTATTCACCTACCTCGAAAACGTCACCCTCTACGAATACAGCAGCGGCAGCGGCGACAGCCTCACCACCGTGCCGATCAGTCTGGCCGATCTGCTCGGTGCGCTGATGATCGCGGCGATCGCGTTCATGCTCGCCACCAACCTGCCCGGCCTGCTCGAGGTGCTGGTGCTGTCACGCCTGAAGCTGGCGCAGGGCAGCGCCTATGCGATCACCACCCTGCTCTCCTACATCATCATCGGCACCGGCATCGTCAGCACGCTGAGCACGCTGGGGGTGAGCTGGGACAAGCTGCAGTGGCTGGTGGCGGCGCTATCGGTGGGCCTGGGCTTCGGCCTGCAGGAGATCTTCGCCAACTTCGTGTGCGGCCTGATCATCCTGTTCGAGCGCCCGGCGCGCATCGGCGACACGGTGACGATCGGCAACCTGTCGGGTACGGTCAGCCGCATCCAGATCCGCGCGACGACGATCACCGACTTCGACCGCAAGGAAATCATCGTCCCCAACAAATCCTTCATCACCGAGCAGTTGATCAACTGGTCGCTGACCGACACCGTCACCCGCATTACCTTGCAGGTCGGCGTGGCCTATGGCGCCGACCTCGCGCTCACGCGCAAGCTGCTGCTGCAGGTGGCGGACGAAAATGCGCTCGTGCTCAAGGACCCGGAGCCGCAGGTCTTCTTCCTCAGCTTCGGCGCCAGCACGCTCGACCACGAGTTGCGCGTGCACGTGCGCGACATCGGCGACCGCCTGACCTGCACCGATGAGCTCAACCGCGCGATCGACCACGCCTTCCGGGTGCACGGCGTCGACATCGCCTTCAACCAGGTCGACGTGCACATCCGCAGCATCAACGACGGCAGGGAGGTGCAACTGCCGGCGATCGCGTCGCCTGCGGGCGACGGCGCACAAGGGTGAATATGCGCCGGCCGTGGCTTCAGCTGCGGCCGCGATCCCCCGCGCCGGGGACGTCCTCGTCCTTCACCTCGCGCACGACCTCGCCCTCGATGATCAGGCCGCGCGTCTCTGTGCGCGCGCCGGGGGCTTCTGCGCGCGTGCTGGAATACGCCTCTGCGGCCGCGCGACGCGGGTCCATGCCGGCCGCCATGTGTTCGCGCATGGCCTTGCGCACCGCGCGCGTCTTCCACCAGAAATAGCCCCAGACGACGAGGCCGACGGTGATCACGACCGCGAACAGCGCCACCGAAAAGGTCAGGGCGAGTGCGAAGACACCCACCATCACCACCCCGCCGACGATCTTCTGCCACAGCGAGGGGGGCGTGGCGCTGCCACGGTCGAGATTGAGATAGAGCCCGGAAAAACGGGGATCCTTTTGCATGAGCGTGTCCTGAGTGAGGCGCGCAGACCATCTGCGCTGCATCGCCAGAGTCTGAACCCCGGCCGATGTAAAGATTCCGCGTCAAAGCGTAACCGGCATTTTCACTCGAATGCACCCTCGTCGCGACCGCCGATTGCAAACACCGCGCGCAAACCGGAAGATGCCGGCCATGTCCGCCCTCGTCCTGCACCAACTGCGCACCCGCCACGTCGGCCCGATCGAGCTGACCGTCGCCGCCGGCGAATGCGTGTGCCTGCGCGGCGCCTCGGGGAGCGGCAAATCCCTGCTGCTGCGCGCCATCGCCGACCTCGACCCGCATGCGGGCGAGGCCTTGCTCGACGAGCGCCCCTGCGCCTCGATGCCTGCGCCTGCCTGGCGCCGGCAGGTGGCGCTGGTGATGGCAGAAGGCCAGTGGTGGGCGGAGACGGTCGGCGCCCACTTCGCCGACGGCTGCGCGCCCGACTGGCTGGAGCGACTCGGCCTGCCGGCGGCTGCGCTCGATTGGGAGGTCGCGCGCTGCTCTACCGGCGAGCGCCAGCGCCTCGCCCTGCTGCGCACGCTGATGCGCCAGCCGGCGGTACTGCTGCTCGACGAGCCCACCGGCAACCTGGACACAGAGAGCACCGCCCGCGTCGAGGCGCTCCTCGACGACTATCGCCGCGAACACGACGCCGCGCTGCTGTGGGTCAGCCACGACCCACGCCAGGCCGCACGCGTGGCACAACGCCGCTTCGTGCTCGAGGACGGGCAGCTGGTCGCGGAAGGCGAGGGCGAGAGTGAGCGCGCGGGTGAGCGCGACAAGCTGGCCGCAGACGAGAGCAGGGACAAGGCCCCCGGCGTGGAGGGCTGCGCATGGTGATCGAACTCTCGGTGCTCGACCTGTCGCTCGCCGCGCTGCTGATCCTCGCGCTGGCCGGGCTGTCGCTGCGCCTCGGTCTGGGCATCGAGCAGCGTCTGGTGCTATCGGCCGCACGCACCACCATCCAGCTGCTACTCATCGGCCTGGTGCTCAAGCTGCTGTTCGACAACGTGCATTTCCTGTGGGTGGCGGCGATGGCGGCGATCATGATCAGCGCCGCCGGGCGCGAGGTCATGGCGCGCCAGAAGCGCCGCTTCGCCGGCTGGTGGGGCTTCGGCCTGGGTACGCTGTCGATGTTCGTGTCCTCCTTCACCGTCACCGTGCTGGCGCTGGTGGCGGTGATCGGCACCACGCCCTGGTACGCGCCGCAGTACGCGATCCCGCTCCTCGGCATGGTGCTGGGCAACACCATGAACGGCATCGCGCTCGGCCTCGACCGCCTCACCCAGGACGCCGCCGCGCGACGCAGCATGCTCGAGGCCCGGCTCGCGCTCGGCCAGGACTGGAACGAGACCATCGCCGACACGCGGCGCGAGGCGATCCGCGTCGGCATGATCCCGATCATCAACGCCATGGCCGCCGCCGGCATCGTCAGCCTGCCCGGCATGATGACCGGTCAGATCCTCGCCGGCACACCACCGGTCGAGGCGGTGAAATACCAGATCCTGGTGATGTTCCTGATCGCCGGCGGCACCGGCTTCGGCACCGTGGTGGCGGTGAGCTTGGGCGCGCGCCGGCTGTTCGACAAGCGCCAGCGCCTGCGCCTGGACCGCTTGCGAGCCAGCGCCGGCTGAAGGCGGAGCGTAGAACCGGGTCACACCGCCCGCCAGGCACCATCCGGGTTTGCCGGGTATTGGATCGGGTCCAGAGAATCTATGACCTTCGGCTGATTTACAGCACGCAGCGATGTGACGATACTGCGGCGTCTGGAGCCGCCATGCCGCATCGACCCCGTCGCTCGAACCTCGTCCTGTTGTTGCTTGCGTGGCTGACCCTGCTGGCGGTCGCCGGCGCGCTGCTGATCACCGCCGAGCTGCGCCGCCTGGAGCAGGCTTTTCAACAGACCACCGACGCCCTCGCCGCCGGGGTTCGCAACAAGCTCTACGCAAACGAGGCCGTACTGTCCGGACTGTCGGCCTTCCTGCTCGCGGTGGAGCATGACGACCGCGCCGCCACCGAGCGCTATGCCGCCACCGTGGCCGCCGCGCACCCCCACATCTATCAGATCGAGATCGCGCGCTGGGTGCCCAGCGGCGAGGTCGATGCCCTCGTCGAGAGCCTGCGCCGCGGCGGGCAGCGGGATTTCACGCTCAAGGACTTCGCCACGCTCACCGGTCGCCAGGCCGTCGTGTCGCCGCCCCGGGCCGACACCTGGCCGATCCTCTTCGTCTACCCCGATCTGCCCGATACCCGCCCCATCCAGGGCCTTCGGCTCGAGACCGTGGACCACCTCGCGGCCACGCTCGCCCGTGCGCGCGGCAACCCGCAACCGTTGGCGGCACCGGTCTTCCGGCTCTACGAGGGCGAGGCCGGCTACCTGCTGCTGCAGCTCGTGGAGCATCCGGCCAACCGCGACACCGCTGGCGCGCCCAATCTGTTCGGCAACACGATGGCCGCGATGCTGCTCATCAAGAGCGCGGCGCTGCTGCCGCCCGAGGTGGTCACCAGCCTCGCGGGGCCAATGGGCATCCAGGCCGTGCTGGTCGGCAGCGATGGCAAGGAAGGCCTGCTGCTCGAGCACGACATGGACCCCGGCCAGGCGCTCGATCGCTGGCTGCTGCCGGTGTTCGAGCGCAGCGAGCCGGTGCGCAGTGCAGCACAGAAGGTGATCATCCGCTTCTCCCAGCAACAGCGCCTGCAGGACGTGCTGAGCGCCGAGACGGTTGCGATCCTCGGCCTGCTGCTGGCGGCCGCGCTGATCGCGCCCTGGCTGCTGCTGCGCCACTACCGCGCGCTCACCCGGGCCGGTCTCGAGCACGAGCACTCGGCCTACCTCGCCACCCACGATGTGCTCACCGGCCTGCCTAACCGCTACCTGCTCGGCGACCGCTTCAGTCATGCGGTGCATGGCTGGCAGCGCAACGGCACCCGCTTCGCCGTACTCCTGATCGATCTCGACCACTTCAAGGACATCAACGACGAGCACGGCCACCAAGCCGGCGACGAGGTCCTGCGCGCCGCCGCCGAGCGCATGAGGGCGCAGTTGCGTTCCTGCGACACGGTGGCACGTTACGGCGGCGATGAGTTCGTCGTGCTGGTCACCAACGTCCTCGATGCCAGCGACGCCTATCAGGTCGGCGAAAAGTTGCTCGCGGCCGTGTCCAGACCGGTGACCACGCTGGCCGGCGATCTGCCGCTATCGTGCAGCGTCGGCATCGCGGTCTGCCCCGAGCACGGCACCGACCTCGACAGCCTGCGCCGGCGCGCCGACCTCGCCATGTACAGTGCCAAGCAGTCCGGACGGCACGCGGTCATGCTGAGCGGCGCCACCGCAGGCTGAACGCCGCACCCGCGAACCGATCGCGCACGCGTCCGGTCAGACCCGCACGCTGCAGCCACAGGCGCTGTACGGCAGCGGGCGCGCCCGCCGCATCCATCCCATCCACCTCTACAGTCGAGGACCGCTCTTCCATGACCGATCTGTTCACCCCGCTGCAAGCCGGCGACCTCGCCCTGCCCAACCGCATCCTGATGGCCCCGCTCACGCGCTGCCGCGCCGAGGACGGCCACGTGCCCGGCGAGCTGATGGCCACCCACTACGCCCAGCGCGCCAGCGCCGGCCTGCTGATCGCCGAGGCGACGATGGCGATGGCGGGCAACTCCGCCTTCTGGCACGAGCCCGGTATCCACTCCGACGCCCAGGTCGCCGGCTGGAAGAAGGTCACCGATGCGGTGCACGCCGCCGGCGGGCGCATCGTGCTGCAGATCTGGCACGGCGGCCGCGCCTGCCACCCGCTGCTCAACGACGGCCGCCAGCCGGTGGCGCCGAGCGCGCTCGCGATCACCGGTGACGAGGTGCATACGCCCGAGGGCAAGCAGCCCTACGTGCTGCCGCGCGAACTGCGCGACGACGAACTGCCGGCCATCGTCGCCGGCTTCGCGCATGCGGCCGAAAACGCGCGCGCCGCCGGCTTCGACGGCGTGGAAGTGCATGGCGCCAACGGCTACCTGCTCGACGAATTCCTGCGCGACGGCAGCAACACGCGCAGCGGCCCCTACGGCGGCCCGCGCGAGCACCGCGCGCGCCTGCTGTTCGAGGTGCTCGATGCGGTGTGCAAGGTGTGGGGCAGCGGCCGCGTCGGCGTGCGCCTGTCGCCGCTCAACAGCTACAACGACATGATCGACAGCGACCCGCTCGGCCTCATCGAATGGCTGTCGGGGCGCCTCAACGACTATCAACTCGCCTACCTGCACCTGATGCGCGGCGACTTCTTCGCCAAGCAGCACGGCGACGTGATGACGCCGGCGCGCGCGGCATATCGCGGCGTGCTGATCGGCAACATGGGCTACACACCCGACGAGGCCAACGCAGCGATCGCCGCCGGCAAGCTCGACGCGGTCGCCTTCGGCACCGCCTTCCTCGCCAACCCCGACCTGCCCGAGCGCATCCGCCGCAAGGCCGCGCTCAACGCGCCCGATCCGGCGACCTTCTACACGCCGGGGCCGCAGGGTTACACCGACTATCCGACGCTGGCCGAAGGCGCGTAAACCCGCGCCGGCGGCTCCGGTATGTCCATGCGGGCGGGGTCGTCCCCTGAAAAGTGCTTCACGACGAGCCGCGCCTTGCCCGCCCGCTTGGCCTCGTACATGAGCGCGTCCGCCTGATCCAGGACACTATCCGGTGTCACGCGCTGCGTGGAGGCGCTCGACGGACAAACGATCACACCGATGCTCGCCGACACGCGAACGGTGGTGCTCACGGTTTCCAGCGCCACCGGCTCACTGATCGCCGCCAGCACACGCTCCGCACAGGACGTGGCCTCCATGTCGTCGAGCACCGAATTGGTGACGACCACGAACTCGTCGCCGCCGAGACGCGCCACCGTGTCGCCCTGGCGAACCACGCGCAGCATGCGCTGGGCGAGCGCCTTGAGCAGCTCGTCACCGGCGAGGTGGCCATGGGTGTCGTTGATGGGCTTGAAGCCGTCGAGATCGAGGAAGATCACCGCAGTCCCGGTCCGCGAGCGACCACTCTGCGCGAGCGCGAGGCTCAATCGGTCGTGGAGCAGGGCCCGGTTCGGCAGGCCGGTCAGCTTGTCGTGATGCGCGGAGTGCTGCAGTTCGCCGATGAGCTGCTTCTGCAGGCTGATGTCGGTAAAAACGGCGATGTGGTGCGAGATCGCACCGTCCTGGTCATGCACGAGCGAGATCGACATTCTCTCCGGGAAGCTGTGGCCGTCCTTGTGCCGGCTGACGATCTCCCCTTCCCACACGCCCTTTGTCACCAGCTCGGCCCAAACCGCGCTGAAGAAGGCTTCGTCGTGCGCTCCCGAGGCCATGATCGACGGATTCTTTCCGATCACCTCTTGCGGCGCGTAGCCGGTGATTTCGGTGAAGGCCGGATTGACCTGCACGATCCGGTTGAGCTCGTCGGTCACCATCACCCCGGTGTGCGTGCGCAGGAAGACCGAATGGCTCAGCACGCGCTCTTCCTCGCTGCGCTTGCGCTCCGATGCGTCGAGGTGGATGCCGGTCAGCAGCAGCGGGCTGCCGTCCTGCGCGCGGCGGACGATCCGGCTCACGTTGTGGATCCACACCCAGTGGCCGTCCTTGTGGCGCATCCGGAACTCGCACTCGAAGCGGTCTGCGCCCGTCGCGAGCAGGTGGTCGAGTTCGGCCATCACCCTGTGGTGGTCGCCAGGGTGGGTCAGCGCCTTCCAGGTATCGAGCGACACCGGTGCGAGCTCTTCCAGGGTGTAGCCGAGCATCGAAGCCCAGCGCCCGCCGTACACGAGCCGGTCGTCGGCGAGATGCCACTCCCAGGTACCGGCGTTGGTGCCCTCGATGATGGATTCGAGGCGTTCATGCTCGCGCGCCAGGCGCGCCTGCGCGACGCTCAGGCGTCGGTTTGTCCGCAACACCCAGGCGGTCGCGCCGGCCAGGATCAGCAGGGCGATGCAACCCGCGATCGTGGCGCCCAGATGCTGGCCGATGAACTCGCGCAGGCTGACTTCAGGCGCCCGATCATAGGGCGGCACCCGCGCCGCGATCATGGCCTCCTGCACCGACTGGTAGTCGTTCGGGATCGTGAAGCCGTGGATGCCGGCGAGCTGGCTCGGCACGTCCCCGGGCTCCAGCGCCAGCAGTGCCGCACTGACGCGTCGGCTGAGCTCGCGGTCGAGATGAGGCAGGGCGACCATGGCCCATTCGGGGTACAAGGCGGTGCTGAGCTTGAACGGAAAGCCTGGGTATGACACCGGCTCAACCACCTCGAGCGCAGCCACGCCCGGATCACCCGCGCGCTGCAGGCTCTCGAGGACTCCGCTGCGGATGAAGCCCGCGTCCGCCTCGCCCGCGAGCACCGCGGCGATCACCTTGTCATGCGGGTTGCCGAGGCGCTTGAACTTCAGCGCATCGAGCGCGATGCCGCGCTTCGCGAGCTCATGGGCCTGCGTGGCATAGCCGCCGAGATACTGGGTGCCTGTAATGGCCACCACCTTGCCCGGAAGATCCTGCCAGGCCTGGATGTCCGTGCGCTCCTTGCGCCGGATGACGACGCCGCCCAGCTCGGAGACGGGCGCGCCGTCTTCGAGCGCGACCAGCGTGGCGATCGCGCCCGAAAGCCGATTCTGGGTGCGCAGCGTGATGTAGTGCGCCGGGTTGGTGAACACCAGATCGAGTTCGTCGCGCTGCAGCGCCTGCGCCATCTCGTCCTGGTCGAGGAAGCGGATGTTCACATAAGTGCCCGGCACCCGTTCCTGCAGGTACCACGCCAATGGGCGCCAGGCCGGCTCCAGAACCGACACCGGGCGGTAGGCGAACATGCCGATCGTCAGCGTGTCGGGTTCTCGCGCCTGTGCGTCCGCAAAAGCGATGAGACTCGCGAAGACCACGATGAACAAAGAACCCAGCCGCTTCACGAGCCACGTTCGCGTCAGTTTGAATGACATCCGGGGATTCGCTCTTGCAGGGCGGAGATTGCCGATCATAGTGCGAGACGCGACAGGCTCCGTGCCAGATAAATCACGGCTTGATGATTGATGCGTAACATGCGCGATGGACGACGAATGCGCTCCAGTCGATGCGCATCGCCCGCCTCGAGCACTTCAAGGGCCGCCGCCCGACGGTCTGCTCATGGATGGTGCCAGAACGCGAAAGCCTGGAAGCGGCTGCCCTGCCACCACGCGCTCGCCGCCGGCGCACGCAGCACGTTGCGCGTACCGGCCTGGGATTCGAGCGGGCGCACGACGGCGTCCTGCGCGTTGCGCACCGCTTTCGCGTCGCCGGTCTCGGGCACCACCGCGGTGATGTGGCCGGAGCGGTTGAGGTCCGCCCGGCGGGCGACGATCACGCACACTTCGCCGACGTTGGCCGCCGCCTGCAGCGCGGTGAGCTCGAGCTCGCGCTTCCAGCCGAAGGCCGGGCCGAAGTCCTCGAGCCAGTCGTAGAGCGCGTTGGCGTTGAGCTCGCGCACCGTGCGCCCGTACTCCGGCGCGAGCTTCTCGCCTTCGCGCAGGCGCAGCAGCGCGCGGTCGGTCCACCACACCCGGGGCAGATACACCCCGCACAGGTAAGCAAAATCGGCCGCGTAGATGTTGCAGTAGGTGGCGCCGCCGCGCGGCTGGTAGCGCAGGTGGGCGGACTTGGCCACATCCAGATAGTCGACGATCGCCGACACCGACTGCGCCAGGCGCTCGGCGCTGCGCCCGCTGCGCGCGGGGCGGCCGGGCTCGCCGAGCGGAAAGGCGCGACCGCCGTCGTGGCTGCGGCTGAACTCGGCGCGGTCCTGCTGCATGTGCGCCGCAGGCAGCGTGGGTCGCACCACGGCGGCCACGGTAGCCGCCAGGCCGCCACTGCGGGTGCGGGGCAGCGGATCGAGGTAACGCTCGGCCACCACGCCCTCGCGCAACAGGCCGCTCAGCGACACGCGCACGCGCACCCAGCCCGGCTCGGACGCCGCCCCCAACACCTGCACCGCCTTGCCCTGGTTGAGCAGCGCGAGCCGGGTGCGCTCGGCCACCAGCGGCGCGCTGCGCAGCGTGAGCTGGGTGGCCTTGACCCGATGGCTGGGCTGCAGCGCGGCCGGCGCCGGCACGGTATCCACGCTGCCCGCCGCGGCCAGCTCGGCCAGCGTGCGCCTGGCCTTGTGCAGCAGCGCGAGCCGATCCTCATAGCCGTTGAGGCCGCCGTTGATGCGACGCGTGATCGTGCTCAGGTCATCGATGTCGGCGAGCGCGTTGAGTGTATTGCGCTCCCAGAAATAGACCGCCGACTCCACCGCGTAGCGTTCGGCCACCCAGTCCGGGTGCGCCACGACGTCGGCCCCCAACCATTGCGCGAAGCTGCGGTAGTTGTCTTTGCCGGTGAGCTGGATCAGACCGCGGCCGCGATAGCGGAAGCCGTCGCCGGTGGACTCGGGGCCGTTGCCCATGCGCCCGCCGTACACCCGACTTGCGATGCGCTCGGGTTGCCGGGCATAGGCGCGCGCCTCGGCATCGGTGCGGAAATACTTGCGAAACACCTTGCGCAGGCCTTCGGCGGAGTAGCTCAGGTTCTCCACGGTCAGTCGCAGGCAACCCGATTCGTGCATCACCTGGGCCAGAAAGTGCGCGATGCGCAGTTCGGAGTCGATGCCATGCACCGCCATCGCCGCGTTGAGGGTGTCGAGATACCTGTCGGCGTTCGCCCCGGAGGCGCCCATCCGGGTGAGCAAGTCGCGCGTGATCAGCATGGCAGCCTCCGTCTCGGGTGCGCTGGGGTTCGGTGTGCCCTTTCACTAAAGCCCACGCCGTGCGGCTTTTCAAGCCACGGACCCGCAGCGCAGGCGAAGGGTGTTCGGACATAATGGTCGCATCCCCTGCCCGGACGGACGCGATGCGAATCCTGCCCACACGCCGGCGCTCACCCGCCATGAGCGCCGCAGCCGCTGCCCTCACCCTGCTCGGCCTCGCCTTCACCGCCGGCTGCAGCGCCGAAGCGCCGCCGCCGGTCGCGCCCGGCGCTAACGCGCGCCCCACCGCGCCGGCCGCGCTGATCGTCTGCGCCAGCCTCGCCGACCCCGACCAGACCCGGTTGCTGCTCGGCCTCGGCGCAGACGGGCGCAGCGTGACCCGGTTCGAGCTCGTGACCCCGGACTTCCTGTGGGCGATCCCCGGCCAGCCCGAGACCCGACGCTTCGCCGCCGGCGAGAGCGACACCTCGCCCGACCTCGCCGACGCGCTGCGCTTCTCGCTACTGAGCGATACCGATGGCGAGCTCCGCCTGCTCGACTTCGCCGCGCCCACCCCCGACGCGGTGCAGCTCGAGGGCCTGCGCGGCTCGCTCGCGCTGCACGAGAGCTGGCAGAACGATCACGCGCTCGGCTCGCTGTTCCACGCCGCCACCGGCAACCTGACCGAGGTCGCGCCGGTGCAGTGCCGGCGCTTCGAGCAGTAGCAAGCCGGGGCCCCTCAGGGCCGCAGCACGAACAGCAGCGCCGACAGCGTCACCACCGAGAGCAGCGTGGACAGGAACACCGCGGAAGCCACCGTCGACTGGCACGCGCCATAACGCTGCGCGAACAGGTAGGGCGTGATCCCCGCCGGCAGCGCCGCCAGCAGCACGCCGGTCGCCACCCACAGCGGCGGCACGTCGAACACCTGGGTGGCGAGCAACCACACGATGAGCGGCTGGATCACGGTTTTCAGCGCCACCAGCAGCGCCGGCTCGCGCAGGTTGCCGCCCAGGCTGTAGCGCGTCAGCGAGGCACCGAGCGCGAACAGCGCGCAGGGTGTGGCCGCGCTGCCCAGGCCCTTGGCCACCGCGTCGAGCGGCCCGGGCAGCTCGATGCCGAGCAGCGCGAACGCCAGCCCGCAGCTCAAGCCCCAGATGATGGGCGTGCCGAGCACGCTCTTCGCCAGCTTCAGCAGCGTCGCCCCCCGCCCCTCGCCCTTGCCCTGCGCGGCCTCGATCAGCGCCGTGGTGGGCGGCAGCATCAGCAGGCTGTGGCAGGCGATCATCACGAACAGCGGCAGCGCCGCATCCGGACCGTAGGCGGTCATCACGAGCGGGATGCCGAGCATGCCGGTGTTGGAGAAGCCCGCACCCAGCCCGAGCACCGCCTGCTCGTCCATCCGCCGCCCGAACAACACCCGCCCGCCCGCCATCGCCAGCACATACACGCCGAAGGCGCCGATGTAATAGGACAGCAGGTAGCCCCAGGGCATCGCGTCGGGCAGCTCGGCCTGCGCGATCGCGCGGAACAGCATCAGCGGCAGCGCGAAATTGAACACGAACAGCGACAGGCCGCGGTTGGCCGCCTCGTCGAACGCACCGAAGCGCGCCGCGGCGTAGCCGAGGCCGAGCGTGCCGAAGACCGGCAGGATGATGCCGAAGATGATGTCCATGATACCCCCGGGGAATGGCGCGGGCTCGCCAACGAGGTTCGAACCGCGCCCGACACGGCAGGCCCGATCACGGCGCAGGCGTCCAGATCGGGCCTCGTGATCGCTCAGCCGCTGTTGCGCAGGCCCGCGGCGATGCCGTTGATGGAGATGTGGATACCGATGCGGATGCGCTCGTCGGTGCTGCCATTGCCTCCTGCGGCTTCGCGGTGGCGGCGCAGCATCTCGACCTGGACATGGTTGAGCGGGTCGAGATAGGGGAAGCGGTTGCGGATCGAGCGCTTGAGCAGCAGGTTGCCGTCGAGCAGCTCTTGCTGTCCGGTGATCTTCAGCACCGCCTCGACGGTGATCTGGTGTTCGGCGCGGATGCGCTCGAAGATCGCCTCGCGCAGTTCGACGTCCTTGACCAGCTCCGCGTAACGGCTGGCGATCGCGAGGTCGGTCTTGGACAGCACCATGTCCATGTTCGACAGCAACATGGCGAAGAAGGGCCATTCGCGGTTCATGCGCTGCAGCAGCGCCAGGCCATCGTCCGGGTGTGCGGCAAGAAAATCGCGCACCGCGCTGCCGAATCCGTACCACCCCGGCAGCATCACGCGGCACTGCGACCACGAGAACACCCAGGGAATCGCGCGCAGATCCTCGATCGCCGTGGTCTTCTTGCGCGAGGCCGGGCGCGAGCCGATGTTGAGCGCGGCGATCTCGCTGATCACGGTCGATTCCCAGAAGTAACGCTCGAAGCCGTCGGTGTCGTACACGAGCCCGCGGTAGGCGACGAAGGCGGCATCCGAAAGCTGCTGCATGGCGTCGAGGAAGGCCGCCGGTGTGGGCGCGGCGCTGGCCGGGCGCAGGCTGGTCTCGAGCGTGGCGGCCACCAGCACCTCGAGGTTGCGTCGGCCCACTTCCGGGTTTCCATACTTGGCGCCGATCACCTCACCCTGTTCGGTGAGACGGATCTGGCCCTGCACCGCCCCTTCGGGCTGGGCGAGGATGGCCTGGTAGCTCGGGCCACCACCACGGCCGACCGAGCCGCCCCGACCGTGGAACAGGCGCAGGCGCACTTCGTGGCGGGCGAAGGTGTCGACCAGCTCGCCCTCGGCCTTGTACAACGCCCAGCCCGAGGTGAGGAAGCCGCCATCCTTGTTGCTGTCGGAATAGCCGAGCATCACCTCCTGGGCGTGGCCGCGCGAAGCGAGCAAGGTGCGATACACCGGCATCGAGAAGATGCGCTCCATGACGCCGGCGGCGTTTTCCAGGTCGCCGATGGTCTCGAACAAGGGCACGATATCGACGTCGAGCGCGTTCTCGAGCGGGCGCAGGATGCCCGCCTCCTTGAGCAGCACGGCCAGCTCGAGCAGATCGGAGACATCATCGGTCTTGGAGATGATGCAGTTGCGGATGGCCGCCGTACCGTAGCGCTGATGGGCACGGCGCGCGCTGCGGAAGATGGCGAGTTCGCCCTCGCTCTCAGCGGAATAGCGCACGTGCGGCGAGACGAGCGGACGGGCGGTGGCGAGCTCTTCGAGCAGCAACGCGCAGCGCGCCTCCTCGTCCAGACTCGAGTAAACGCTGCCGGGGCGGGCGACCTCGAGCAGCTCGGCGACCACGCGCTCGTGCACGTCCGAGTTCTGACGCAGATCGAGCGGTGCAAGATGAAAGCCGAACACCTTCACCGCGCGCCGCAGGTGGCGCAGCCGTCCGCGCGCGAGCGCCGCCGAGCCATTGACCACCAGCGAGCGGTGCAGGGTGTCGAGGTCCGCGCTGAGCGCGGCGGCGTCCGCGTAGGGCTCGGCTTCGGCCACTGCGTGGCGCACCGGCGCGTGGCCGAGCAGCGCGCGGTAGGTGGCGGCCAGGCGCGCATAGATGCCGGAGATGGCGCGCCGGTAGGGCTCGTCGCTGCGATGCGGCGAGCTGTCGGGCGAAGCCTCGGCGAGCGCGAGCAGCGCATCCGAGGCCGACACCAGCCCGAGGCCGAGCGAGAGCTGCGAACCGAGGCTGTGCAGTTCGTCGAGGTAATAGCCGAGCGCCACCGCGCAGTGCATGGCAAGCGCGCGGTCGAGCACCTCGGCCGTGACGAAGGGGTTGCCGTCGCGGTCGCCACCGATCCAGCTGCCCACCTGCAGGAAGGCGGCCAGCTCCGGCGCCCCGAGCGCCGGGTCGGCCGCGGCGAGGCGGTCTTCGAGGCTGGCGTAAAGGCGCGGCAGCTCGCGCAGGAAGGTGGTCTCGAAGTAGGACAGGCCGTTGGTCACCTCGTCGATCACCGACAGCTTGGCGGTGCGCAGCATGCGCGTCTGCCACAGCGTGAGCACCGCACGGCGCAACGCCTCGTCGTTGGCCTCGGCCTCCTCGGGAGTGAGCTGCATGCGGTCGCGCTCATCGAGCAGGCGGGCGATCACGGTCTCGCAGTTGAGGATGCTCTTCCTCTGCACCTCGGTGGGGTGGGCGGTGAGCACCGGCGACACCAGCGCGCCATCGAAAAACTCCGCCAGCGTTGCAGCATCGGCCGTGCCGCGCTCGGAGGCGTCCTGCAGCGCGCGGGCGAGGCTTCCTTCGCGCGGCGCCGAACCTGCGATCAGGTGCGCACGCCTGCGCCGGATGTGGTGCTGGTCCTCGGCGATGTTGGCCAGATGCGAGAAATAGCTGAAGGCGCGCACGACCTGGATGGTCTGCTCGCGCGACAAGGCATCGAGCATGCCCTGCAGCTCGCGCCGGGCGGCGATGTCGTCGTCGCGGCGAAAGCGTACCGAGCACTGGCGAATCTGCTCGATGCAGCCGAACACCGCCTCACCTTCCTGCTCGCGCACGCTGTCTCCGAGCAGGCGCCCCAGCAGGCGGATGTCCTCGCGCAGCGGGTGGTCCTTGGCGAGCAGGGTGTCATCGTTCATCTCTTTCTCCGTATCGGGACTACCGAGCGCAGCGGTGGCGCAACGAATGCGCGCAAGCCGCCACCTCGTGTGACGCAGGTTTCAGTTTTTGAGCGGCATCGCACCCAAGCGCCTGCAGCCACAGCGGCGTGCTCACGATCTCGATGCCGGGCCGAAGCGTAGCACCAAAAAAGGCCTTCATCTCCAGCCTCATGCCAACAGACCCGGCGCAAAATAGGGCGTACGCGCCGTTCGGCTGCGATCATTCCCTGCCCGCCTGCGGAGTCCCACCATGCCCCGTATCGAAACCGACAGCCTCGGCCCGGTCGAGGTCGACAGCGCCGCCTACTGGGGCGCCCAGACCCAGCGTTCGCTGGTCAATTTCGCCATCGGTGGCGAGCACATGCCGATCGCGATCGTGCATGCGCTCGCGCTGGTGAAGAAGGCCGCGGCGCGCGTCCATGCCCGCAACGGTGAGCTGCCCGAGGACATCGCCACCCTGATAGAACACGCGACCGACGAGATCCTCGCCGGCCAGCACGACGAGCAGTTCCCGCTCGTGGTGTGGCAGACCGGCAGCGGCACGCAGACCAACATGAACGTCAACGAGGTCATCGCCGGGCGCGCCAACGAGCTCGCCGGGCAGGGTCGCGGCGGCAAGACGCCGGTGCATCCCAACGACCACGTCAATCGCGGCCAGAGCTCCAACGACTGCTTCCCGACCGCGATGCACATCGCGGCGGCGCGCGCGGTGCATTACGAGCTGCTGCCGGCAATCACCGAGCTGTCGAACGGCCTCGCCATCCAGGCCGAGCGCCATGCCGACGTGCTCAAGACCGGGCGCACCCACCTGATGGACGCCACGCCGATCAGCTTCGGCCAGGAGCTGTCGGCCTTCGTCGCGCAGTTGAACACGGCCGCGCAGGCGATTCGCGCAGCGCTGCCCGCGGTGTGCGAACTCGCCCAGGGCGGCACCGCGGTGGGCACCGGGCTCAATGCGCCGGCGGGCTTCGCCGACGCGATCGCCGCCGAGCTCGCGGCGCTCACCGGCTTGCCGCTCACCAGCGCACCCAACAAGTTTGCCGCGCTCGCCGGCCACGAGCCGCTGGTAGCGCTGTCGGGCGCGCTGAAGACACTGGCGGTGGCGCTGATGAAGCTCGCCAACGACCTGCGCCTGCTCGGCTCGGGCCCGCGCGCAGGCTTGGCCGAGGTGAAGCTGCCGGCCAACGAGCCCGGCAGCTCGATCATGCCGGGCAAGGTCAACCCGACCCAGTGCGAGGCGCTGTCCATGCTCGCTTGCCAGGTGCTGGGCAACGACATCACGATCGGCTTCGCGGCCAGCCAGGGCCATCTGCAGCTCAACGTGTTCAAGCCGGTGATCGCCTACAACCTGCTGCAATCCATCCGCCTGCTCGCCGACGGTTGCCGCAACTTCCAGCGCCACTGCGTGGCCGGCATGGAGCCGGACACCGCGCGCATGGCCGAGCACCTTGAGCGCAGTCTGATGCTGGTCACCGCGCTCAACCCGCACATCGGCTACGACAAGGCCGCGCAGATCGCCAAGAAGGCGTGGGCGGAAGGCACGACCCTGCGCGCGGCCGCACTGGCGCTCGGCTTCACCACCGCAGCGGAATTCGACGCCTGGGTGCGGCCGCAGGACATGCTCGGCGAGTGAAAGCTGCATCGGGATGTGATCCTGGTCATCCGACCCGAAAACATCCCCGTTCCGCGCGGGCTGCTGGCAACGCAGGCGATGGCGGATCGACGCAGTACAGCGGACGCGGATGCCGGCGAAACAATTCGACACCTCATGGCGGGATCGTGCCGAGGATCCTGCGCTCATACTAAGCACACCCCGACTGCGCGGCAGCGTTCATTCCCCCGCGCATTGACAAGCACAAGGAGGCCATCATGAAAGCCCGCACCCTCATCCCCGCTCTGCTCATCGCCTTTGCCGCCACCGGCTGTGCCACCTGGGACAACATGTCCGCGCGCGAAAAGAGCGCAGCCACCGGTGCCGCAGTGGGCGGCGTAGCCGGTGCAGTGGTCACCGACGGCGGCATTCTGGGCACCGTAGGGGGTGCCGCGATCGGTGGCGTCATCGGCGACCAGATCAGCAAGGACAGGTAAGCCGCAACGCGCGGCATCCCCCTGATTACTTGATAGAATTGCGCTCGTCCCGCCACGCCCGATACCGGGCGGGCGGTTTTGTTTTTGCCGACGAGCCCTGATGACCACCACACCCTATCCGCCCGAACTGCTGCGCGACGTCGAAAAGCGCCGCACCTTCGCCATCATCTCCCACCCCGACGCGGGCAAGACCACGCTGACCGAGAAGCTGCTGCTGTTCGGCGGCGCGATCCAGCTCGCCGGCACGGTCAAGGCGCGTAAATCCGCCCGCCACGCCACGTCCGACTGGATGGAGGTGGAGAAGCAGCGCGGCATCTCGGTGACCAGCTCGGTGATGCAGTTCGAGTACCAGGGCCACACGATCAACCTGCTCGACACCCCGGGCCACGAGGATTTCTCGGAAGACACCTACCGCGTGCTCACCGCGGTCGACGCCGCGGTGATGGTGATCGACGCCGCCAAGGGCGTGGAGGCGCAGACCATCAAGCTGCTCAACGTCTGCCGCCTGCGCAACACGCCGATCATCACCTTCGTGAACAAGCTCGACCGCGAGGTGCGCGAGCCCTTCGAGCTGCTCGCCGAGATCGAGGACGTGCTCAAGATCACCTGCGCGCCGGTGACCTGGCCGCTGGGCATGGGCAAGGCCTTCCGCGGCGTGTATCACCTGCTGCAGCACCAGGTGCTGACCTTCACCCCGGGCGAGGAGCGGCGCAGCGATGGCGAGATCATCAAGGGCCTCGACAACCCCGAGCTCGACAAGCGCTTCCCGATGGAGATCGGCCAGCTGCGCGAAGACGTCGAGCTCATCGACGGCGCCTCGCCGCCCTTCGACCTCGACGACTTCCTCGCCGGCCACCAGAGCCCGGTGTTCTTCGGCTCGGGTATCAACAACTTCGGCGTGCAGGAGATCCTGCAGTCGCTGATCGACTGGGCGCCGCCGCCGCAGGCGCGCGACGCCGGGGCGCGCATGGTGCAGCCGGCCGAGCCCGCCTTTACCGGCTTCGTGTTCAAGATCCAGGCCAACATGGACCCGAAGCACCGCGACCGCATCGCCTTCTTCCGCATCTGCTCGGGGCGCTACAGCGCCGGCATGAAGGTGCGCCACGTGCGCGCCGGGCGCGAGATGAAGCTGGCCAATGTGCTCACCTTCATGGCGAATGAGCGCGTGATCATGGAAGATGGCGTCGCCGGCGACATCGTCGGCATCCACAACCACGGCCAGCTGCAGATCGGCGACACGCTCACCGAAGGCGAGAACCTCGGCTTCAAGGGCATTCCGTACTTCTCGCCCGAGATGTTCCGCGCCGCGCGCCTGCGCGATCCGCTCAAATCCAAGCAATTGCAGAAGGGTTTGCAGGAGTTGGGCGAAGAAGGCGCCATCCAGGTCTTCGAGCTCGAAGGCGGCCAGATGCTGCTCGGCGCGGTCGGCGTGCTGCAGTTCGAGATCGTCGCCCAGCGCCTCAAGGACGAGTACAAGGTCGATGCGATCTTCGAGCCCGCCGACATCCACACCGCGCGCTGGCTCACCTTCCCCGACGACCTCACCCGGCGCAACTTCGAGCGCGAGCAGGCGCTGCGCATGGGCAAGGACATCGACGGCAACCCGGTGTATCTGGCGACCAGCCGCTACAACCTGGAAGTGACCGCGGAGAAGTGGCCCAAGGTCACCTTCCACGCCACGCGCGAGCACGGCGAAGTGCTGGGCTGATCCGCGCGCGACGGCGCCTCAGGCGATGAGGCGTCGCGCGAAGGCCTCGACCTGCGTCCAGTCGGTGAAGTCCGTCACCGAGCGCGGGTCGGTGGGGCCGCCGGTGATCCACATGATCAGGCGGATCATGTTGCGATCGAAGAAGCCGTAGCGCGGGTATTCGATCTTGCCGCCGAACACTTCGAGCAGCTGCGGCTGCCAGCGGATCTGGCCGAGGAACTTGCGCACGTAGGGGTTGGTGTCGGCCTGGCGCTTGTGCGCCTTGCGCCCGACCGCGTTGACCGAGAAGAAGGCGTTCGGCCGGGCCTCGATCGCCGCCTGGTGACGGTCGATGAAGGCCTTCACCGCGGGGCGGTGGTGGCCGTAGCGGATGCTGGCGCCGATGACCACGCGGTCGCAGGCCTCGAGCTGTGCGGCCGAGACCGTTTCGATCTCGGCCAGCGTCGCCACATGCCCGGCCTCGCGCACGATGGCCGCGATGCGCTCGCAGATCTCGAGCGTGTGGCCGTCGATGGTCGAATAGATGATCAGCACTCGCATGGCGTGGACCTCGTCGTCGGGCATCACTGATCGACGATGATGCCCTCGACCACCTTCTTGCCCTCGGAGTACAGCGCCACCTGACCGTCCTCGAGCTCGACGTTCATGCAGCCGGTGTTGCCCTTGAGCTTGCCGTCCAGCCATTCGCGACAGTAGCGCCCCTGCTCGTCCACCCACCAGCGCGCCTTGGCACCGGTGGTGTCGGTGAGTGTGCCGTCGGTGCCGAACTTGAGCGTGTAAGCCGACTCGGTGCGCAGATACACGCCGATGAAGGTGGCGCCGGTGAGCAGCTTCTCGACCTCGGCCTTGTCGGTGATGAAGTTCTGCGCCAGCGCGCTGCCGGATGCGGCGGCGAAGGCGAGGGTGGCGAGCAGGGTACGCACGAGGCTTGCGGGCTTGGTCATCGTGATCTTCCTTATCTTGCTTTGGGGCTTGCGATTGAATGCGAGTCTGTGAGGTCGGATGCAGGCGAAGGTTCAGCCGCGTGCACCGAGCCTGCCGACCAGGCCGCGCAGGGTCTCCTGCAGGTCGGCAGGCATCACGACGAGTTTCGAGCTGCCCGATTCGCCGAGCTTCTCGAGCGCGCCGATGTACTTCTCGCCGAGCAGGTACATCATCGGGCCGGTCTGGTCGCCGATGCCGGCGCTCACCCGGCGGATGGATTCGGCCGAGGCCTCAGCCAGCATCACCTGCGCATTGGCGTCGCGTTTGGCGGATTCCAGCCGCGCCTCGGCCTCGAGGATCGCGGCCTGCTTGGCGCCTTCGGCCTTGGTCACCGCGGCCTTGCGCTCGCGCTCGGCGGCGGCCTGCAGCTCCATCGCCTTCTGCATCGACTGCGAGGGCTTGATGTCCTGGATCTCGACCGATTTGACCGTCAGGCCCCAGTCCACCGCCTCGTCGGCGATGCTCTCGCGCAGTCGCGCCTTGATCTTGTCGCGCGAGGACAGCGCCTCGTCGAGCTCCATCTCGCCGACGATCGAGCGCAGCGTGGTCATGATCAGGTTGCGGATCGCCTCGGAGAAGTCGGTCACGCCATACACGGCCTTGACCGGGTCGGTGACCTTCACGAAGGCGATCGCGTTGGTCAGGATCACCGCGTTGTCGCGGGTGATCACTTCCTGCTCCTGCACGTCGAGGATGATGTCCTTGGTCACCAGCTTGTAGGCGACCCGATCCAGATACGGGATGAGGATGTTGAGCCCCGGACGCAGCGTGGCGTGGTACTTGCCGAGGCGTTCGACCACCCATTCTTCGCCCTGCGCGACCAGGCGCACACCCTTGGCGATGGTGACGACGACAAAGATCAGTACGGCAATTGCAATTGCGAGTCCTTCGGGCATGAGCATTTCCTGTGTTTTGTGTTCGATCAGGCCTTCGTCACCTTGACGTAGCTGCCTTCGACGCTGATGACCCGCACCCGCTCGCCGGCGGCAATCGCGCTCTCCGCAACGCAAACCCACTCGTCAGAGCCGAGCAGCGGACGCTGGAAGCGCACCTTGCCACGCTCGAAGGGCGCCACCGCATTCACCAGCAGACCGACCTCGCCGACCGCTTCGCCCGCCGAGGTGCCGATCAGCGTCCGGTAGCGCGCCCGGCCGAAGACGCGAAACCACAGCACCGTCATCGCCATCGACGCAACGATCCACGCCCCGATCTGCTGTGCGAGCGCCATGTCCGGAACGATCAGCAGCCCCAGTCCGACCAGCATCGCGCCAAAACCGAACCAGATGATGAAAAACGAGGGGACGGCCAGCTCGAGCAGCACCAGCGCGAGGCCGACGATCTCCCAGTGCCACCATTCGAGGGTCATTGCGTTATCCATGGCCGAACTTTAGCGCAGCTCGGTGACGAGGTGGATTGCATGCGCTGATGCGTGTACGTGCTGGCTTGATCGCGCGGTGGAAAAGCTGTGCTCAGACAGGGAGGCGGATTGTGGATAAGTGCTTGGAACAGCGAAAGCGCGATTTCCATCAACAAAGCATCCTGCGTTAACAGCACCCTCGTGCACCGGGTTTTACGCAAGCCAAGTCACTGTATTTAATCGTGCAAAAGCACTTATCCACAGAAACCGGCCGTACATGATCTTTATGATCTTTTAAATCTTTAAAAACCTGTGTACACCAAAAAGAAAAACCGACGAAGCGGGCAAGCCCGCTCCAGTCAGAAACAAGCGCGCCCGGGCTGAGCTGTCCGGGCGACAGATCAGAAGGGCGGATCGTCCGCCGCAACCGGCTGAACAAGCTGTTTGTCGGACTGCAGACGCGGCAACGCGGCCGTGACGCTGGCGGTGTCGACTGGCGTCGACGCCAGCTCACCGCCCAGCGCCGCCACCACCGCCGGCAGCAGATGAGCGAGCTCACCGGTCATCAGCGCGAATTCGGCGTTGAACAGCGCCTCGGCGTCATCCTTGTCGGCTTCGCCGATCTGGTCGCGCACGATGTCGAGGAAGTCCAGGCGCTTGATCTCGAGCTTCTCGGTGAGCACGAAGCTGATGCGGTCGTCGAAGGTCAGCGCAAGGCGCGTGGGCAGCTTGCCGGCCTCCAGGTGACCCTTGACCTCGTCGCCTTCGAGCGTGTGGCGCACGTAGCGCACCGCGGCCTTGTCCTCGGCCACCGAGCGCAGCTCGCAGTCCTGGTCGATCGTGAACCCCTCCGGGGCCTCACCTCCGGCCAGCCAGCCGGCCATCGCACCGGTCGGTGACAGCTCGGTACGCAGCAGGGTCAGCGGCAGGCTGTCGAGCGTGTGGCGCAGCTGCTCGAGCATGTCCTCGGCCTTGCTCTGGCTGCCGGCATCGACCACCAGCCAGCCATTGACCGGATCGATCCAGGCGAACATGCGTCGGCGGCGGGTGAAGGCGCGCGGCAGCAGCTCCTGCGTGATCTGCTCGCGCAGCTCCTTCATCTGCTTGCGGCCGAGCTTGTAGCCCTGCTGCTCGGCCAGCTCCTCGGCGCGCTCGTCGGCCTCCTGCTTGACCACCGCCGAGGGCAGCAGGCGATGTTCGAAGCCGAGGCAGATCAGGAACTGGCCGCCCACGGCGTGCACGAGCACCTCGTTACCGAGCGGCGACAGCCAGCCGCGGCTCTCCATGTCCTGGCTGCCGCAGGGGTGGAAGGGCTTCTTCGCGAGCTGTTCCTCGAGGCGCTCGGCGCTCATGTCCCAGGGGGCGGGAAGGCGATAGATCTGCAGATTCTTGAACCACATGTCGGGGGTGTTTCCTGTTGGTGAAATTGAAAGCGGGCTTACTGCGCCAGCCCGCCGGATTCGGCCAGCATTCGGATCACGCGTACGGTGTCGAGGTCGGACTGGTGATAGGCCGAACGCACGAACTGCGCGTAACGCCCGTCCTCGCCGCCTTCGGGCAGCGAGGTGCGATACGCGAAGCGCAGGAAGAGGGCGCCCGCATCGGGCTCCTCGATCGTGATCGTCAGGCTGCCGCCGGCGTGCTGTTCGTTGGCTTCGGACTCGAAGCAGATCCAGCGCAGCGGATCGAAGGTGACGCAGTCGCGGATGACGGCGTTGCCGAAGTGCAGATCGCGTACCAGGCGGCCTGCACTGCGCTCGACGATGCGGCAGGCCTCCAGGCCGGGCAGGAAGGCGCGCGCGTCTTCAGCACGGCAGAGCAGGCCGAACCACAGCTCCTCGCGCGAAAGCGGCGCCTGCAGCGGATTGGCGAGATCATTGACCTCGATCAGGTGTTCGAATTTCAAGGCAGTCTCCTGAACGGGCAGGGCGGCAGTTTACCCGCTCGCACCCTCGCCCGCGATAACATGCGCGCCATGCAACTCGAACGCCTCCTCCACGCCCAGGGCTTCGGCAGCCGCAAGGAATGCCGCGCCCTCATCCGTGCCGGCTACGTCAGCGTCGCCGGCGAGCCTTGTGAAAACCCAAACGCGGAATTCGATCCGGGCAGCAGCGATGGCTCGCCTGGCATCGCCTTCGTGGTGGGTGACGAACAATGGCGCTTCCGCGCTCAGGCCTACGTCGTGCTGCACAAGCCGGCCGGCTACGAATGCTCGCAGAAGCCGACCTTCCATCCCTCGGTGTTCACGCTGCTGCCGCCGCAACTGCTGATCCGCGGCGTGCAGTGCGTGGGCCGGCTCGACCAGGACACCACCGGGCTGCTGCTGCTGTCGGACGACGGCCAGTTCATCCACCAGTGGAGTTCGGGCAAGAAGCGCACGCCCAAGGTCTATGAGGTCACCCTGAAGCACGCGGTGGAGCAGGAGTTTGCCGAGCGCATGGTCGCCGGCGTGGAACTGAACGACGAACCCGAGCCGATCGCGGCCGCCGCCTGTGAGCTCACCAGCCCGACCACGCTGCGGCTGACGATCTGCGAGGGCAAGTACCACCAGGTCAAGCGCATGGTCGCTGCTGCGGGCAACCGCGTGGAAGCCCTGCATCGCAGCCGCGTCGGCGGGCTGGACCTGCCTGACGAGCTGGCACCGGGCGAGTGGCGCTGGCTCGAGACCGAAGACCTGCAGGCGCTCGCTGATTTTTCCTGATTCACCGTAGTACGGCCCGGGCAGACGTCCGCCGCGGATGTACGACCCGATGATGCGGGCCTGAGACCACGCGCGCGGGCCCGTACGCTCGAAGGGCCGGTCGCGCTTCAGGCCCTCAGAAGCGCATTTCCAGATTCATGCCGACCGCCCAGGATTGATCGCGCTCGCGGTCCTCTTCGTCGTACTGCGGCCAGTAGTGCGCGACGATGAGCTCGCCGATCAGCCACTTGCGATAGACCGGCTGAATCCACTTCATGCGCACGCCGTATTCGCCGACGTTTTCGCGCGCGCCGGTTTCGCCGGTGGCGATCAGCTCACCCGAGAGCCGGCGATCGTCGCCGAAGTGCTTGAACAGGCCGAGACTGCTGCCCCAGGCGAAGTCGTCCGTCTTTTCCGAGATCGTCGTCGCGTTCTGCCAATGCAGCGCGAGCTTCGGCGTGAAGGCATGCGCGTAATCGAGCGCGGTGGTCGAGCCGAACTTGTGCGTGGTGTTCCAGAAAATCGTTTCGCGGAATTCGATGCGATCCTGCTCGCTCAGCGCCCACTGCTTGCGATAGCGCGCCTGAGTGTAGAACTTCAACCCGCCGCGCACCCCCATGCGAAAGTCGAAGTGTTTGCGCAAGGCCACCCCCAGCCCGGCAAAACCGGTCTGGTCATCGCGCCGGTCTTCCTCGAGCAGCAGCTGCTCGCGCGTGAAGGCCTCGGACTGGTCGGTCACGAGCTCCTGCTCGTTCTGCCGGCCGAGGAACACGTAAGCCTTATCACGCAGATTGGGCAAGTCGAAGCGCGCGCGCAGGCGCACGCTGGTGTCCCAACCCTCGTCCTGCCGCCACAGGTTACGCAGCCCCAGCCGGCCATGGCTCACCTTGCCGCCATCGGAGAAGGGTCGATCGCCGAACCAGTCATTCACCGTCTCGCCGAGCCACAGTGAAAACCCTTGCAAGTGGCCTCGGGTGGTGTCCAGCACGCCTTCTTCCTGCGCAGCTTCGGGGCTGACCGGATTGGAGACCGCTGCGTTCGCCAGCGGCGTGATCAGGATCGAGGACAGCGCCAGGGCGATGAAGAGGGCTTGGGGACGTGCTGGATCGGCGCTGCGTTCGGCCGCGAGTCGGGGCTGGATGGATGAAGGCCCTCGGGTGCTCATTTTGTTTGTGTCCACATCTGGGTGTCGTCTGGCGGCAATTTTACCCCCGAGCGCGCAGGGCGCTGGCTGCCCGCAGTGGCTTCGGTTTTGTTCTTCTGTTTTTATATTGATTTAAATAACAAAGAAGTTAACAGTGCGCGAAAATCTGTGGATAAGTGTGCAAAACGCACGGTTCACAACGCATTCGGCTGCAGAAGAACAGGTTGATAAGGTACTTGGCGAACTGTGCGTGCTTTGTCCATTGTTTTGACGCGCTTGCGCGCTGGCCACCTTGTTCACAAGGTATCCGCCGTCTTTACACAGGATTGTTCACTCGAATGCTGGAATCAGGCACCCAGGGGCGCCCAAGATGGGAAATCTTCTGCCAGGTTGTGGATAACTTTGGGGATATCGGCGTGTGCTGGCGGCTGGCGCGGGATCTGGCGCAGCGCGAGCATCTGCCGGTGCGGCTCTGGGTGGATGACTGGACAGTGCTGGCGCGCATCTGTCCCGCGGTGGCAGGGCTCGATCCTGCGTGCGGTGCCGAGGTCGATGGGGTCAGCTTGCGGCAGTGGACCGCCGCCTTTTCTGCATCGACCCCGGGTGAGATCGTGATCGAAGCCTTCGCCTGCGAGCTGCCGGGCGCGCAGCTCGAGGCGATGGCTGCGCACTGTCCGCCGCCGGTCTGGATCAATCTCGAATATCTGTCGGCCGAGGATTGGGTGGCGGGCTGTCATGGTCTGGCTTCGCCCCATCCGCGCCTGGCGCTGACCAAGTATTTCTTCTTTCCCGGCTTTGACGCGGCTACGGGCGGGTTGCTGCGCGAGGATGCCCTGCTGGCACGGCGCGATCGCTTCCTCTGCCAGCCCGCAGGGCGCGCCGCGTGGCGTGGCGCACGTGGCCTGCCGGTGCGGAGGGAAGATGGTCTGGTCGTGTCCTTGTTCGCGTACGAGCAAGCTGCGTTGGGCGCGCTGTTCAGTGCCTGGGCGCAGGAGCGGCGCCCGGTGCATGTGCTGGTGCCGGTGTCGCGCGTGCTGCCCGACGTGGCCGCTGCGCTCGGCTGTGCCTTGCCCGAAGTCGGAGCGCGCATCGAGCGCGGCGCCCTTTCGGTGCATGTGCTGCCCTTCACCGACCAGGCGGGCTACGACACGCTGTTGTGGGCCTCGGACCTGAACTTCGTGCGCGGGGAGGATTCCTTCGTGCGCGCGCAGTGGGCGGCGCAGCCCTTCGTGTGGCAGATCTATCCCCAGGCCGAGGCCGCGCATCACGACAAGCTGGAGGCTTTTCTGGCGCGCTACCTGGCCCGCCTGCCCGGCGCGGACGCCGAGGCGCTGGGCGCCTTCTGGCGGGTGTGGAACGCTTGCGCAGACACGCCCGCCACGGCCGCCGATGCCTGGCCCGCGCTGCGTTCGGCGCTGCCGGCGCTTGCGGCGCATGCACGCGCGTGGAGCGATGCGCTTGCCGCACAGCCGGATCTGGCGAGTCGACTGTCGCGATTCTGCTCGCACATCGAGTCCGGCCCGGGGTAGAATCGCGCGCTAATTTTTCAACGACATGCGGCCACGAGCCGCGTCGATCAAATCAGGACACAGCATGAAAACCGCTCAGGAACTCCGCTCGGGCAACGTCATCATGGTCGGCAACGACCCCCTGGTGGTGCAGAAGGCCGAATACAACAAGTCCGGCCGCAACGCCGCCGTGGTCAAGATGAAGTTCAAGAACCTGCTCACCGGCGCGCCGTCGGAGTCGGTTTACAAGGCCGACGACAAGTTTGAAGTGGTCGTGCTCGATCACAAGGAAGTCACCTACTCCTACTTCGCCGACCCGATGTACGTGTTCATGGACGCCGACTACGAGCAGTACGAGGTCGAGGCGGACAACATGACCGACGCGCTCAAGTACCTCGAAGACGGCCTGCAGTGCGAGGTCGTGTTCTACAACGGCAAGGCGATCTCGGTCGAGCTGCCCAACAGCGTGGTGCGCGAGGTCGTCTACACCGAGCCCGCCGTCAAGGGCGACACCTCGGGCAAGGTCATGAAGCCGGCTCGCATCTCCACCGGTTTCGAGCTGCCGGTGCCGGCTTTCGTCGAGATCGGCGACAAGATCGAGATCGACACCCGTACCGACGAGTACAAGAACCGCGTCAAGTGATCGTGCTTCGCGCATCGTTCCGAAAAGGGCCCGGTCGGGCCCTTTTTGCATCCAGGAACGGCGAAAGTGTGAACTCTGCGCGTTACATTGGTGTCCAGCTTGCGTAAGCTCAAGGTGTCGTCCTTTTTCCAGTCCTGCCCGGTCATCCGCATGAAAGCGCTGCATTCCCTCGTCTCCGTCCTGTCGCTGGCTCTGCTTGCGGCGTGTTCTCCCGAGCCCCAGCAGGCACCGGCGCCCGTCGAGGAAGCCTCGCCCCGGCAGGAAGCGCCACCTCAGGAGGCTCCCGCCGTCGAAGCTGCGCGCGAGGATGCCGAAGCTGCGCGGCGCGAGGCCGCCGAGGCCACTCGCGAGGCGGCGGACAAGGCCGCCGAGGCGGCACGCAAGGCGGCCGAGGCAAGTTCCGCTACGGTGCAGGCGGTGGTCGAGTCGGCCGAAGAGGCGCTGCGCGACAGCGCGAACAGTGAAAGCGCTGCAGCGGCTGCAACGTCGGTGCGCGATGCGAAGGAAGCCGCCGAGCAGGCTGCGCACCGCATCGTAGAGGCGACGCGCGATGCGGCGCAGCGCCTGAAGGAAGTCGGCAAGGGCGCGATCGAGAGCGTCCGTCCCGCAGCGCCCGAAACGACCGACGCCCAGAGCGCGCCCGCGCCGGTCGAAGAGCGCGAACTGCCGGCGAACGAAGAGAG
>DITC01000002.1:47635-49069 GCA_002422685.1 Thauera sp. UBA6194
CCTTTCTCGACGAGCTCGCGCGCAGCCGTCCCGAGTTGCGCATCATTTTCCGGGAAGTCGACCGGGACGACGGCGCGCGCGACGCGCTGGTCGCCATCAGCCGCGCCGTCGGCGCCTGGCCGCCGGGCGTACCCACCTTCGTTTATGGCATGCATGTGCTGGTCGGCTTCGACGATGCCGCACACACCGGCGCCGAACTGCAGCGCCTGATCGACAACGCCCCGCCGCCAGCGCGCGATCGCGTCGATTCCGCGCTGTTCGGCACGCTCAGCGCGAGCGAGCTCGGTCTGCCGCTGTTCACCCTCGCGCTTGGCCTGCTCGACGGCTTCAATCCCTGTGCGATGTGGGTGCTGCTGTTCCTGCTCTCGCTGCTGGTGCGCCTGAACGATCGGCGGCGCATGGGCATGGTGGCCGGCACCTTCGTGGTCACCAGCGGCGTCGTGTATTACGCCTTCATGGCGGCGTGGCTCAATGTCTTCCTGTTCGTGGGCATGAGCGAAGCCCTGCGCATCGGGCTGGCGGCGTTGGCGATCCTGATCGGCTCGATCAATACCAAGGATTTCTTCGCCTTCCGGCATGGCGTGTCGCTGTCGATCCCCGAGTCGGCCAAGCCCGGCATCTATGCCCGCGCCCGCGGCATCCTCACGACGCAATCCCTGCCCGCCTCGCTCGCCGCGGTGGCAGGCCTGGCGGTGATGGTGAATTTCGTCGAGCTGCTGTGCACCGCCGGCCTGCCGGCGATCTACACCGCGGTGCTGACCAGCCAGGACCTCTCTGCGCTCGCCCATTACGGCTATCTCGGCCTCTACATCCTCGCCTACATTGCAGACGACGCGCTGATGGTCGGCACCGCGGTACTGGCGCTGGGCAGCGGCAAGCTCGGCGAGCGTGGGGGGCGTGTGCTGAAGCTGGTCTCCGGACTGGTGATGCTCGCGCTCGGCGTGGTGATGCTGCTGCGGCCGGAGTGGTTGATGTAGCGGTCAGGTTCAGGCAGGGAAGGTGGCGTGGAGCTGTGCTGCGCAAAGGACCAAGCCAGGAGCGCCGGGATCGGGGGCCGACTTCCAGCCGCCCACCCTGCTCCTCGTGACGCTCAGCGGGAACCTTTTCCCCCGCTTCGCGAGTCCGAGCCCGATCCCCGCCTAAAATGGCGGCTCACGTCTCCGCTCCGCGCCCCATGTCCGCCTCCGCAACCCGCTACACCCCGATCGACGCCCCCGCCTCGATCGCCGACGTCATCCGCATCCGCGGTGCACGCCAGAACAACCTGCGCAATCTCTCGCTCGATCTGCCGCTGAACCGCCTGACCGTGGTCACCGGCGTGTCCGGCTCGGGCAAGTCTTCGCTGGTGTTCGACACGCTGTACGCCGAGGGCCAGCGGCGCTACGTCGAGACCTTCTCGCCATACGCGCGCCAGTTCCTCGACCGCATGGACAA
>DITC01000059.1 GCA_002422685.1 Thauera sp. UBA6194
ATTTCATCCCTGGAGTCCTGATCCGATGCTGACCCTGAAGGCCCTGCACATCGTTTTCGTCGTGAGCTGGTTCGCCGGCCTGTTCTACCTGCCGCGCCTGTTCGTGAATCACGCCATGGTCGAGGATGCCGCCACGCGCGAGCGCCTGCAGTTGATGGAGGGCAAGCTCTACCGCTTCATGACCCCGCTCGGCATCCTCGCCGTCGGTCTCGGCCTGTGGCTGTGGTTCGGCTACGGCTTCTCGGGCGGCTGGCTGCACGTGAAGACCCTGCTGGTGGTGTTCCTCATCGCCTACCATCTGTATTGCGGCCGGCTGATGCGCGCCTTCGCCGCGGGGCGCAACACCCGCAGCCACGTCTGGTACCGCTATTTCAACGAGATCCCGGTGCTGGTGCTGTTCGTGGTCGTGTTTCTGGTCGTGCTCAAGCCGTTCTGAACATGCGACGTACGGACGATGCGCGCCTCGCCGCGCGCGAGGCACCAACAGGAGGCGACATGGGCAAGCGCGCGGCGCACGAGTTCGGCGCGGGCGCGAGCCCGGTGGCCGAGCTGGGCGAATACAACTGGCAGGCGCATTCCATTCTGGTGGTGGACGACGAGGAGGGCATGCGCAACTTCCTCGAGCGCACGCTCGCGCGGCGCTGCGGCATGGTGCAGTCGGCTGCCGACGCCGAGCATGCGGCCGAGCTGATGGCGCGCCTGCACTTCGATCTGCTGATCCTGGACATCGCGCTGCCGGGCAAGTCGGGCATCGAGTGGCTGCACGCGCTGCGCGAGCACGGCTACACCGGCGACGTGATCCTCGTCACCGCGTTCGCCGACATGGAGACCGCGATCGATGCACTGCGTGGCGGGGCCTCGGACTTCATCCTCAAGCCCTTCCGCGTCGATCAGATCCTGAACTCGATCAAGCGCTGCTTTGAGCGCGCGCGCCTGTCGCGCGAGAACTTCGTGCTGCGCAGGGAACTCGCGGAGGCGCGCACCGGCGCCGGCCTCGGCTCGGACGTCACCGGCCTGGTCGGCCACTCGAGCGCGATCGAGCAGCTGCGCGCGATGGTGCGCCGGGTCGGGCAGATGCCGAGCACGGTGTTGCTGCAGGGTGAGTCGGGTACGGGCAAGGAGGTGGTCGCGCGCGCCCTGCACCAGAGCAGCCCGCGCGCGCAGCGTCCGTTCGTGCCGGTCAACTGCGCGGCGATCGCGTCCGAGCTGATCGAGAGCGAGCTCTTCGGCCACGTCAAGGGCGCCTTCACCGGCGCGCACGAGAGCCGCAACGGCCTGTTCTATTACGCCCACGGCGGCACGCTCTTCCTGGACGAGATCAGCGAGCTGCCGCTCGCGCTGCAGACCCGCCTGCTGCGCGTGATCGAGGAGCGCCGCCTGCGCCCGGTGGGCTCGGAGCGCGAGCTGCCGGTGGATGTGCGCATCATTGCGGCATCCAACCGCGACCTCGCCGCCGAAGTGCAGGCCGGGCGCTTTCGGCAGGACCTCTACTACCGGCTCGCGGTGGTCGACATCACGCTGCCGCCGTTGCGCGCGCGTAGCGAGGACATCCCCGATCTGGTGCAGCACTTCATGCAGCAGCTCTCGGCGCAGCTCGGCGTGGCGCCGCTGCGCCTGTCGCACGAGGTCGTCAGCCGGCTGCAGGCGTACGCCTGGCCGGGCAATGTGCGCGAGCTGCGCAACCACGTCGAGCGCTCGATGATCCTGGGCGGCTTCACCGTCGAGGCGCTCGCTGCACCCTGCGCGCAGCAGGCCCTGCCGGCGGGCGAGCTCGCGCTCAGCCTCGCCGAGGTCGAGCGCCGCCACATCGAGCGCGTCACCGCGGACTGCGCCGGCAACAAGACCGAGGCCGCGCGCCGCCTGGGGGTGTCGCGCAAGACGCTGGAGCGCAAGTTCGCCGAATGGGCGACGGACGATCCGGCGCTCGCCGCGCTGGACGGACGCGAGGCATGAGCGCTGCGCTGCTGCGCTGCGGCAGGCCGGGCGCGGGCGCGTGATGGCGGTGTTCGAGCGCCTGCGCGGCTCGGTTCGCGTCAAGCTGCTGTGTCTGGTGCTGGCGCCGCTGATGCTGGGTTTCCCGGTCGTGATGGGGCTGATCTGGTACTGGGGCGAAGCCTGGTACCACCAGCTCATGGCGTCGCGCGTGGGCAGCGACCTGGCCACGGCGCATGGCTATTTCGAGCGTGTGATCGAGGGCGCGGGGCGTGACGTGCAGGCGCTGGCCGCTTCGCAGGCGCTCGCGCTGGCGCGTGCCGACGGCGAAGCGCTCAAGGCGCTGCTGGCCGCGAGCAAGGCGCGCCGGGGGCTGGATTTCCTGAATCTGCTCGACGTGTCCGGGCGTGTGCTGGCCTCATCTACCGGCATGCCTGACGCAGCGGCGCGCGCCGACTGGCCGATGGTGCAGCGGGCGATGCGCGGCGGCGGCGGGAGCGCGATCGAGCGCCTCGCGCCCGCGGCGCTCGCCGCCATCTCGCCCGCGCTGAGCGAACGCGCGCGCCTGGCCCTGGTCGCCACCGAGCGTGCCCGCCCCGATCCGCGCGCCGAAGAGACGCGTGGGCTGATCGTGCATGCGACCGCGCCGGTGCATGACGCGGCCGGCAATCTGGTCGGCGTGCTCGAGGGCGGCGTGCTGCTCAACGGTAACCTGGGCTTCGTCGATACGCTCAACGCCATCGTCTATCGCGCAGGCAGCTTGCCCGAAGGCAGCGCGGGGACGGCGACGCTGTTTATCGATGACGTGCGCATCGCCACCAACGTGCGCCTGTTCGAGGGCGCGCGCGCGCTCGGCACGCGCGCCTCGGACGAGGTGCGCCGCCACGTGCTGGAGCGCGGCCTGACCTGGCTCGAGACCGCCTTCGTCGTCAATGACTGGTACGTGTCGGCCTATGAGCCGGTGCACGACAGCCGCGGCGAGCGCGTGGGCATGCTGTATGTCGGTTTTCTCGAGGCGCCGTTCCGCGCCGCCAAGCAGATGGCGCTGCTGATCGTGCTGGCGATCTCGCTCGGGGTGAGCGTCGCAGGAGCGCTGCTCACCTTGCGCTGGGCGCGCAGCATCTTCCGCCCGATCGAGCGCATGCACACCACCATCGGCCGCATCGACGCTGGAGAGGATGCGGCCCGGGTGGGGGACATCGCCAGCCGCGACGAGCTCGGCCGGCTGGCCGCGGCCTTCGACCGGCTGCTCGACGATCAGGCGGCGCGCCGTGCCGAGCTGCAGGCGCTCAACGCCTCGCTCGACCGCAAGGTGGCCGAGCGCACGGCGGCCCTCGCCGCCACCAACGACGCGCTCGTCGCCACGCAGCATCGCCTGGTGATGAGCGAGAAGCTCGCCGCCATCGGCGAGCTGACTGCAGGCGTGGCGCACGAGATCAGCAACCCGACCGCGGTCATCCAGGGCAACCTCGACCTGATGCGCGAAGAGCTCGGCCCGGCTGCACAGCCGGTGGCCAACGAGATGCGCCTTATCTACGAGCAGGTCGAGCGTATCCGCGTGATCGTCACCCGGCTGCTGCAGTTCGCCCGTCCGGGCGAGTTTGCCGCCTACGCCGAGGCGGTCGATGTGAATGCGGCGATCGCCGATTGCCTGGTGCTGACCCGCCAGCACCTGACCCGCGCCGACGTGAAGGTGGTGCAGCGCCTGCACGCACACGGCCGGGTGCACATCAACCTGCAGGAGCTGCAGCAGGTGCTGATCAACCTCATCGTCAACGCGGTGCAGGCGATGCCCGCGGGTGGGACCCTGACCCTCGAGAGCGCCGATCGCGACCCGGTGCGTGACGCGGCCGGCGTGCGCGTGTGCGTTGGCGACACCGGCAGCGGCATCCGCAGCGAGGACATGGCGCGCATCTTCGACCCCTTCTTCACCACCAAGAAACGGCAGGGGACCGGGCTTGGGCTGTCGATCAGCCACACCCTGGTCGAGCGCTACGGCGGGCGGATCGAGGTCGACAGCGAGCCCGGCGTGGGCACGCGCTTCACGGTGAGCTTGCTTGCCGAGCCGGATTATCGTATTCAAGCGAGCCCTGCCGCCGATGTCGCGCTGCAGGGGCAATCGGAAACGGACGCAACATGAGAGTCATCGGGTTCGCCGGCTGGTCCGGCAGCGGCAAGACCACGCTGGTGGAGCAGGTCGTTCGCGCCTTGAGCGCGCGCGGCATGCGCGTGTCGCTGGTCAAGCATGCTCACCACAGTTTCGATATCGACCATGCGGGCAAGGACTCCTGGCGCCATCGCCAGGCCGGCTGCAGCGAGGTGCTGGTGAGCTCCGGCCAGCGCTGGTCGCTGACGCGCGAGCTGCGCGGCGCGCCGGAGGCCACGCTCGACGATCTGCTTGCCCAGCTCGGGCCCTGCGACATCGTGCTCGTCGAGGGTTTCAAGCGCGCATCGATCCCCAAGATCGAGGTCTGGCGCAAGGTGGTCAGCGAGCCGCTGCTGCATCCGGACGACCCGCACATCGTCGCGGTGGCGACCGACGAGGCGCTCGCGACGGGGCTGCCTCAGCTCGACATCAACGATCCGGCTGCGGTGGCGGACTTCATCGTCGCCTACCTCGGGCTCAATCCAGCCCGATGAGCGTGCCGAGCGGCGACAGGTCGTAGCCGCCCAGTCTCTGCGCGAACGCGCGCGCACGGGCCTTGCCGCAGGCGGCGAGCAGATCCTGGAACAGGCGGCGGAACATCACGTCGCGGGGCAGGGCGAGATCGAAGGCTTCCCAGCCCAGGGGCAGGAAGTCGAGCCCGAATTCCGCCGCGGCGGCCCGCGTGCCGGGGGCGCAGTCGGCGTCCTCGCGGGCGACCAGCGCGGCGGCTTCGCGCTCGGTGTGGGCGGTGGCGACGGTCGTGCAGTCGGTAAGCGCGAAGCCGCGGCTGGAGAGCGCGGACTCGAGAAAGTGCGCCGAGCCCGCGCCCGCCTGGCGCATCGCCCAACGGTAGTCGAAGGCGGCGAGCGTCTCGATGCCCTCCACCGCCAGGCCGCGGCGCAGGATCACGCCCTGCTCGCGCAGCGCCAGACGTACCAGAGCCCACTGGCGCAGGCCGCCGAAGCGGCGCAGCAGGGTGGTGTGCTGCTGCACGCTGTGCTCCACCCCGCCCCAGTGCAGCGCGCACACGTTGGCGCGGCGCTGCGCGAGCAGGGCCAGGCCGGTGAGCGTTCCGGTGGGGCTGTAGGCGACGCAGGCCTCGGCGCCGAGCTCCGCCGCCAGCGCCGAGACCGTCGCGGCCAGCAAGGGGTCGTCGCTGCCGGTGATCAGCAGGCGGTCGGTGAGCGCGCCGCCATGCGCCTGCTCGAGCAGCCACTCTTCCAGCAGCGCGCGCGGAAACAGCCACTTGCCGCCGATGCGCGCGGCCGGGATCTCGCGGCTGTTGGCGAGCGCGTAGAGCTTCTTCTCGTTCAGGTGCAGGAAGGCGGCGGCCTCGCGCGCGCTCAGGCAAACGGTGTCTGCGCAGGCGCTGGCGTGCACGCTGGCCGGGCCGGCGTGTTGCGCGTGCGCCCCGTCTGCGTCGGGCGTCGGCGCGCGCGCGTCAGCGGCGGCGTCGGGCGAGCGCGAACGGGCGGGGCGGGCGGGGCGCATCGGCACGGATTCGGGCGGCTTCGCGAGCGTGCTCAGGCGGCGCCCGCCGGCAGATCTTTCGCTGCCGCGGCCAGTTCGTCGCGGGTGTTGATGTTGCGGAAGGCGGCCTCTTCGTCGTCGAAGCTCACCTCCACCACCTCGAGCGTGCCGTACCAGCGGTCGATCTTGCGTCCGCCCCCGCCGAGGAAGGCGCCGAGGTGGTCGGCGACGTCGCGCCGGCACAGGCAGAACACCGGATACGGCTGGTCGAAGGTCTTGGCCACCGCGAGCTGGGCGTCGGCGGCGTGCAGCGCGGCGGCGAGGCGCTCGACCAGGTCGGCGGGCAGGAAGGGTGAGTCGCAGGGCGCGGTGACGACCAGCGGATGTCGGGCGCGCGTGAGCGCGGCGTGCAGCCCGGCGAGCGGGCCGGCGAAACCGCCGATGTCGTCGCCGAACACCGGGTAGCCGAAGGCCTGCCAGGCTGCCTGGTTCTGGTTGGCGTTGATCATGAGCTCGTCGACCTGGGGGGCGAGGCGCGCCAGCGCATGCGCCGCCATCGGCTGGCCGGCGAGCTCGACCAGCCCCTTGTCGACGCCGCCCATGCGGTTGCCCTGGCCGCCGGCGAGCAGCACGCCGGTGATGCTGCGTTCGGCGGGGCGGGGTGAAGTGGAGGATGCGGGATTGGCGTCGTTCATCGCTTGCAAGGTCTCGTGTTCAGGTTGATGACTGTTCGCTGGCGTGTCGAGAGCGGGCTTGCTGTGCAGGGCTTGTTGGCGGTGGCTGCTCGCGCCGGTTCGTGCTTTTGCCGGTGCATGCAAAGGGTCGAGCGCTCGCTTCAGTCGCGCTCGAAGCTGTCCTCGCCGGTATAGAGCAGATAGTGCTTGCCTTGGGCGCGGCCGATCAGGGTCAGGCCGATCTTTTGTGCGATCTGCCAGCCCATGTGGGTCAGGCCCGAGCGCGACACCAGGAAGGGGATGCCCATCTGCGCGGTCTTGATCACCATCTCCGAGGTGAGTCGGCCGGTGGTGTAGAAGATCTTGTCGGCGCCCTCGAGTTCGTCCAGCCACATCTGGCCGGCGATCGCGTCGACTGCGTTGTGGCGGCCGACATCCTCGAAGAACATCAGGATCTCGCAACCGGCGGGCGTGGCCTGCGCGAGCGCGCAGCCGTGCACCGCGCCGGCCTGTTTGTAGATGGATTCGTGGTGGCGCACCGCGTCCATCAGCGCGTACAGCGTCGATTGCGTCAGCCGGCGGTCGTGAGGCAGGCGGATCTGGTCGATCTCGTCCATCAGCCCGCCGAACACGGTGCCCTGGCCGCAGCCGGTGGTGACGGTGCGGTTGCCGAGTTTCTGGTCGGCATCGTGCAGGCCGTCGCGGGTGGTCACCGATACGGCGTCGACCTCCCAGTCCACCTGCACCGCGACGATCTCGTCGAGGCGCTTCACCAGGCGCTGGTTGCGCAGCCAGCCGATGGTCAGCGCCTCGGGCGCGGCGCCCAAGGTCATCAGGGTGACGATCTCGCGTTTGTCGACGTAGAGGGTGAGCGGGTGCTCGGCGGCGATCGAGGTCGGCACCGTCTCGCCGTGCTCGTTGGTGGCGGGGATGTCGACGGTGAGCGGGCGACTGGCCTGGCTCAGCAGCGGACGGTAGGGGAGAGACATTGCGGCGGCCCGAGGGTGCGTGAGCGCT
>DITC01000034.1:0-696 GCA_002422685.1 Thauera sp. UBA6194
CACGCCGGGGAACTGCGGCAGCAGGCGCGTCCACGCCGCCTTGAGGCGGTCGTTGGCCTCGACGGTGTCGATCTGCGTGCGGTCGAGCTCGGCTTCGACGGTGATCGCACGCGTGAGCTGATAGTGGCGGATGTAGCCCTTGGACAGGCGCAGCTCGTGATCGACGAGCTCGCCCAGTTGCACGCTGCGGCCGTCGGCCAGCGGCACCACGCGCTGCAGCAGTTCGGTGACGTCCTTGAAGTTTTCCGGGCGCGCACGCACCACGACCTCGATCTTCTCGCCGCCCTCGCGCGTGGTGGCGACGATCTCGCCTTCGCCGTACAAGCGCAGCAGGCGCGCGACCTCAGCCGGATTCACCGCGGCGCGAGCGAGCTTTTCGCGATTGAGCAGCAGGCGCATTTCGCTGCGCCCGGGCACGTCGTCGTCGGTCAGGTCCTTCACCCCGGGCAGCTTCGCCACCTCGACCATCAGCGCATCGGCCGCGGCGCGCAGCTGCGGATAGTCGTCCGACTTCATCTTCACCGAGATCGGCTTGGCCACCGGCGGGCCGCCCTTCATCTCCATGAAGGAGAAGCTGGCCTCGCCCTCGAGCGCCTCGATGCGCGGGCGCAGCGCCTCGATGATCGCGCCCGTGTCGCGCATGTCGCCCCTGCGCGGCAACAGCGCCACCAGCACCTGGCCGTACTGGTCGCCATA
>DITC01000034.1:753-1151 GCA_002422685.1 Thauera sp. UBA6194
TTCACCAGCCCGGTGGCCACGGCCGCGCCCGCGCCGGCGACGAGCAACACCAGCACGGCTGCGGCGACGCGCCGGCGGCGCAGCACGGCGACCAGCGCGCGCGCATATTTCACCCGCACCCAATGCGTGAAACGCTCGCGCAGCGCCTGTGCCCGCGTGCGCCGCTGCGCCGGCTGCAGCCCCAGCGCCAGGATGTGAGTGGGCAAAATCCAGAACGCCTCGGCCAGGCTCACGAGCAAACCGACCGTGACCACGAAGGGCACGACGAACATGAACTTGCCCAGAATGCCCGGCAGCAGCATCAGCGGCAGGAAGGCGGCGATCGTCGTCGCCACCGCCGCGAGCACCGGCAGCCCGACCTCGCGCACACCGCCCACCACCGCCTCCTGCGGCGACTC
>DITC01000034.1:1221-2280 GCA_002422685.1 Thauera sp. UBA6194
ATCCAGCACATCAGCAGCACCGCGAACAGGCCGAACAGCGCATTCGACTCCATCACCCCGATCGCGTTGCGCGTGGCGTGGGTCTGATCGTCGATCAGGGTCAGCTGCACGCCCTGATCGACGAGCAGCGGGTTGCGTGTCTCGGCGAAGGCCTGCAGACGTTCGACCAGCTGCAGGGTGTTCGCGTCGGGCTGCTTGGTGATCGACAGCATCACCGCAGGACGGCCGTTGTAGCTCACGAGCTGGTTTGCGCGCTCCTGGCCGCGCGCCACGCTGGCGAGCTCGTCGAGCGCGACGCGGCCCTGCGGGGTGATGACCGCCGCCGCGGCCAGCGTCTCGGGGTCGGGCGTCTTGCCCTCCAGGCGCACCAGCCACTCGCGATCCTGCACCCGCACCCGCCCGGCGAGCGTGTTGCGGAACCAGCCCGCCACCGCGTCCGACACCTGCACCGGCGACAGCCCGGCCGCCGCCACCCGTGCCGGGTCGAAGTCGACCTGCAGCTGCGGATCCTCGAAGCCGGCGGAAATCACCTGATCCACGCCGTCCTGCGCCTCGAGCTCTTTCTTCATCAGGAAGCCCGCGCGCCGCAGCTGCTCGCCGCCCGCGCCGTGCAGCACCAGGATCGCGGTCGGAAAGCCGTTCGAGCTGGTGATCTCCATCACCACCGGGTCGGTGGCGTCGGGGGGAAGTTCGGCCGAGGCCTTGTTCTGGATCTCGCGCCGCAGGTCGTTGACGCGCTTGTCGAAGCGGCGCTCGGACAGCTCCTCGAAGCGCACCAGGATGGACGACACGCCCTCGCGGCTCGACGAGGAGACGAAGCGGATGTCCTTGACCTGCTTGATCGCATCCTCGAGCGGACCGGTGAGCTCACGCTCGACGTCCTCGGCCGAGGCGCCCGGCAGCGCGGTGATGATGCTGACCCAGTTGAAGTTGATCTCCGGGTCCTGCGCGCGCGGCATGGTCAGGTAGCTGAACAGGCCACCGAGCAGCACCATCAGGAAGGCGATGTTGGCGAGCGGGTGGTTTTCGATCAGCCTGCGGTAAAAGCCGCTCACCGTT
>DITC01000034.1:2380-3640 GCA_002422685.1 Thauera sp. UBA6194
TGGCTGGCCGGCAGGTGCGCCATGCGGCTGCGCCAGCGCAGCTCGCCACCCAGCCCGGGCGCCAGTTCGGCCTCACCGCGCAGGATCACCTCGCGCGCCTGACCCGCGCTATCGACCAGGGGCGAGACACGCAGCAGGCGCAGGGCATGCTCCGCCCCGCCCGCGACCAGCGTCCATTCGCCCGCCGCCTGCAGGCCGGCGACCTGCGCCGCCGGCACGCGCGCGCGCACCTCGGCCTCGCCGGTGGCTGCGAACACGATCAGCGGCGTGCCGGCCGCAGCCAGCTCGCCCACCGCCACGCGGCGCTCGCGCACCACCCCGTCGTAGGGCGCCTCGATGCGCGTGCGCGCCAGCGCCAGCTCGGCCGCAGCGCGCGCGGCGAGCGCGGCGTCGCGTTCGCGCTCGAGCACACCGAGCTCGGTCTCGCGGATGCGCAGGCCATCGGCGCTGATGAAATCGCGCTTGGCCAGCACCCGCGCCTGCTCGAGCTGCGCGCGCGCCAGACGGATGCGACTGTCGACGAGCGCGACCTGCGCCCGCGCGCGCTCGAGCTCGATACGGTAGGCCGCGTCGTCCAGACGCACCAGCAGCGCGCCGCGCGCGCGCTGCTCACCCGCCCGCGCCGGCATCTCCACCACACGCGCCGTAACTTCGGCCGCAATACGCGCCTCGTCCCTCGCCACCACCTGCGCCGGGGCACGAAACTCGGGATAGCTCGCAAGCTCGCCGAGCGGCCGGGCCGACCAGTCGGCGCCATGGGCCAGCGGCCCGAGGACGAGCGTCCCGAGGGCGAGCAGCAGCGGGACGAGAGATCGGATCACGATGCGTCGATTCGGTTATTGCGAGGACGCCGGGGAGTCCGGCAGCGGACGGAGCTTGCGCGCTCAGCCCTGGTCGATGACATGAAAGCTCACGGTGGGCGCGGTGAAATCGTCCGGCGTCGCCCCCAGCCCGATCTCGCCCTCGCCATAGAGGGTGCAGGTGTCGCGGCGCAGGATCACCGGCTGGCTCGTGCCGGCGTAGCGCACCCAGCTGCCGTTGCTGCTGAAGTCGGTGAGCAGGCACTGGCCCGAGGTCCATTCGATGCGCGCATGACGCCGCGACACGCGCGGATCGTCCACCGGGAAACCCGCGCCGTCACCGCGGCCGATGATCAGCGGCGCGTCGTCGGCATGCAGCTCGATGTGCTGGTCCATGCGCGCCAGATCGACGCGTCGAATAGCCCGATCCGCGTCGAGAAAATCCTCGTAGCCGAGCAAG
>DITC01000073.1:0-45756 GCA_002422685.1 Thauera sp. UBA6194
CCCACCAGCCGGTTTCGATGCGCTCTGCCCCGCCGAGCAGGGTGAAGCGTTCGGGGAGAATGGGGCGAGGCCTGTGCAGCAGCCACAGCGGGCGCTGGCGTGGCGCGGGGGCGGTGTCGGGGACGTCGGCACGGGTGCGGGCTCCGACGCGGTAGCCGGACAAGGGTTCGCCGGCCGCGAGGGCGCTGTCGCACGCCTGCGTCCGGCAGGCGCGCTCCGGGCGATGGTCGGGGTGGGTGTCCAGGCGCCATACGCTGGTTTCGCCGAGGCGGGCACGCAGGCGGGCCAGCAGCAGCGCAGCGTCCTGGGCGCTGCCGGCTGGATCGCCGAAAAGGTCGTGGGTGTCGAAGCGGGCGGGTACGGTGTGGTCGGCGAACAGGCGCAGCGCGCTCACGTCGGCATGCAGCGACAGCGAGGCGAGGCGCTCGCGCGCGATGAGGGCGAAGCGCTGCTCGTCGTGCGAGGGGTGCCCGAAGACGAGCTCGAGCACGGTTGCCGGGCTACGCTCGTGCTCGAGGCGCAGGACGCAGGTGTCGAGCGCTGCGTGGCGCGCCTGAAGCCAGGCCGCAAGACTGGCGAACAGGCGTCGGGCGGCGAAGTTCAGGGCTTCGGCGTGGTGCGTGGGGGCGGGCAGGGGCAGCCCGTGGTCGAAACGCGACGGGGCCTCGAACCAGGGCTGGGGGTCGGCGATTTCTCCGCGCGCGCGCGCGAGCGCGTGGCCCACGGCCTGCGCCTGGCGGCGGGCGAGCCCCGCTGCGGGCAGGCTGCGCGCCTCGCCCAGGGTGCGCAGGCCGAGCCCTGCGAGCAGCGCACAGGCCGGCGCATCGCAGCCGCTGCCATCGGCAAGCAGCTCGAGGGGCAGATCGTCGAGCTGCTGTTGCCAGCCCCGGGCAGGGTCCAGCCCTTGCCAGTCGGTGCCGGTGCGGGCGAACCAGCGTGCGGCCAGGGGCGTGGGCGCGCAGGCACAGCAGACCCGAAAGCCGAGTGTGGCGAGACCTTCTTCGAGCGCCCGGACGATCCTCGCCGGACCATCGAACAGGCGCAGCGAGGCGGAGATCTCCAGCAACACGGTATCGGGCGCCGACACGCTGATGCGCGGCGTGAAGCGTCCGGCCCACAGGGCGATCTCGGTGAGCGCGTCGTGCTCGCGCTGGGGCGTGCGCGTGTGCAGCTGGAGCTCGGGCAGCAGGCCGAACGCGCTCGCCGGGCGCTGACCGGGTTCGACGCCGGCCGCGCGTGCCAGGGCATTGGCGGCGATCACGCGTGCGCCCGGTGGCGGTGAGGCGACGGCCAGCGCATGGGGTGCGGACATGGCGCGGGTGAAGACCTGCAGCGGCAGCTCGGGCAGGACGATGGCAAGCCACAGCATGGCGCGAGTTCAGCGCACCAGGGCCAGCGCTGCCGCTTTGGGGGCCGGAGATGCGGTGCTCGGTGCGGGCGCGGGCGCGGGCGGGCCGAGGGTGTCGGTGCCGCGGGTATCCCCGCCCGCGGGGCGGTGCGCTGGCGGCGGTCCGCCGCTGAGGGCGTGCAGCTTGAGCAGCAGCGGCGTCGCCAGCGGCGGGCCGCGACGCTTGAGCACGTGCACCAGCAGGCCTTCGTCGTGTGCGCGGAGCGCCAGACGGAGCGAGGCAGGAGAGGTCTGCTGCGCCACGCTGCGCGGGCGGAACAGGAAGATCGGCGTGGCGCTTTCTTCGGCGGCCAGCTGCAGCCGCCGCAGGGCGGTGCCATCGAGCTGCGGCGGCCAGGCGAGCACGCATGCGCAGCTGCCGGATGTGGTGGCCTGACGCGCCGCCCAGAGCAGGTCCCGCCGGCTCTGCGCGCGCACGAGCAAGAGGCGCGACAAGGGCACGCCCGCATGCGCCAGGGCGGGCGCGTAAGGCAGCAGCGGGGGCGCGATCCAGACGACCCACCTGTCTTGTGCCGCGGTGCGCATCAAGGGCAACAGCAGCGACATCTCGCCCACGCCGGGGCGATCGCTCAGCAGCTCGATCAGCGCACCGGCCGGCCAGCCGCCGCCGGGCAGGGCCGCGTCGAGCTCGGCAAAGCCGCTCGAAAGCACCGGCCCCTGGCTACGTGCGAGGCGGCTGGCCTGCCATACGCTGCCTGCCGGCAGGCTGGCGAGCGCCTCGCCGAGCGCATCGTCGGGTGCGTTGTCGGACGCGCCTGTGTGGGCGGACGGGAACAGGGAGTCATGCCGCTGCGCATCGGCAGCGCGGCGAAGTGGGTGCGCCATGGCGGCAGCGTCATCGGGCCGAGCGCTCAGTGATCCTTGCGGATCAGGCCGACCATGATGCCCTCGATGGCCACTGGCGCCTGGCGGGTGTCGATGACGATGGGGGCGTAGTCGGGGTTGGCCGGCAGCAGCTCGACCACCGGGCCCTTGCGCTGCAAGGTCTTGACCGTGACGTCGTCATCGACGCGGGCGACCACGATCTGGCCGTTGCGCGCTTCGGCGCTGCGATGCACGGCGATGAGGTCGCCGTCGAGGATGCCGGCGTCGCGCATGCTCATGCCGCGCACGCGCAGCAGGTAGTCGGCTTTCGGCGAAAACAGGGCGGGGTCGAGCTGATAGCGCGCCTCGACATGTTCGGCGGCGAGGATGGGGCTGCCCGCGGCGACGCGGCCAACCAGCGGCAGGCCGAGCGCTTCGGCCAGGCGGATGCCGCGCGCGCGGCCTTCTTCGAGCAGAATGGCGCCCTTTGCGGCGAGTGCGCGCAGGTGGGTTTCGGCCGCGTTGGGCGAGCGAAAGCCGAAGGCGGTGCAGACCTCGGCCCGGGTGGGGGGGCGGCCTTCGGACTCGACGGTGGCGCGGATGAAGTCGAGGATTTCCTGCTGGCGTGCAGTGAGGTTTTCGCTACGGGCACTCATGACAGCCTCCAATGAACAGCTGTAATTTTAAACAGCTATTTGCCGAGTGCAAGCTAAAATCGCTGTCGTCATGGCGCCGCGCACGACGACAGACCGGCGGCGCAGGCGTTTCGACCGTCCGTACGCGGAAGGATAATGACGCGCTGCGTCTTGAGCTGACGCCCGATATGGGCTATTGATTGCCACCCGGGTGCTGCGCACCGCGTTTCGCGCCCCGCAAATCGACACGAATCAGGGTGCGGCGGCCTGCGCAGAACGCCGCTCTCCCGACTGACGGTCCGGGACCGCGCCGGTAGTGTTCGCCGGGGCTCTCGGCTAGAATCCGCCCCTCATCACGGAGAACACATGCTCAAAAGCGGAGACCTCGCCCCCGCCTTTACGTTGCCCGATGCCGATATGGAAGATTTCGATCTCGCGTCGGAGATCGGCAAGCATCATGTCGTTCTTTACTTCTACCCCCGCGACAAGACCCCGGGCTGCACGCTTCAGGCCGCAGATTTCAGTGACCATGAAGACGAGTTCGCCCGACTCGACTGCATCATCGTCGGTGTGAGCCCCGACGATTGCATGACGCACGCCGAATTCCGCGACCAGGAAGGCTTGTCGATCCGTCTGCTTTCCGATTCGGATACCGAGGCATGCCAGCTCTACGGCGTCTGGCAGGAACGGGAGGTCGACGGTGTGAAGAAGATGGGCGTGCGGCGTTCGACCTTCGTCATCGACAAGGAAGGACGCATTCGCCACGCGCTCTACGATGTGACACCCCGCGGCCACGCCGCCGCGGTTTTCGAACTGGTCAAGGAACTGGAACCCCGGAATGCAAAACGAAATCGCAAAAAATAGCGTGGTCACCCTGAAGTACACCGTGCGTGACACCGATGGCACCGTCATCGACGACGGCCAGCACCCGCTGGTCTATCTGCATGGCGGCTACGACGGCATCTTCCCGGTGCTCGAAGAAGCCCTGCACGGCAAGAAGCTCGGTGACACGCTTCAGGTCAAGCTGCAGCCCGAAGACGCTTTCGGCGAATACGACGAGGAGATGATCCTGGTCGAGGATGCCAAGCTGTTCCCGGACAACATCGAAGTCGGCATGAGCTTCGAGCGCGTCTCGGACGACGGCGAGGAAGACCTGATCTACCGCATCACCGACATCGCCGACGGCAAGGTCGTGGTCGACGGCAACCACCCGCTGGCCGGCGTGGCGCTGGTCTTCGACATCACCATCGCGGAGGTTCGTGCGGCCAGTGCCGAGGAGGTCAGCCACGGCCACGTCCATGGACCCGACGGCCACCATCACCATTGATCATGCTGCCGCTCCACTGCTCGAGGTCTACGGCCTCGGCGTGGAGATCGGCGACGGCGAGCGCGCGCTGCGGCCGGTAGACGGCGTCGATCTGCAGATCCACGCCGGCAAGACCTTCGCCCTGCTGGGCGAATCCGGTTGCGGCAAGTCGATGACCGCGCTCGCGCTCGCGCGCCTGCTGCCCGATGGCGGTCGCGTCGTCGCCGGCGAAGTCCGCCTGGCCGGCGAATCCCTGCTCAGCCTGCCCGAATCGGCGATGCGCCGGGTGCGCGGCGGGCGTATCGGGATGATCTTTCAGGAGCCCGCGACCAGCCTCAACCCGGTCATGAGCGTGGGCGCGCAGATCGTCGAGGCGCTTGCCGCGCACGCGCTGCGCGGCGCGGCGGCGCGCGACGAGGCCTGTCGTCTGCTCGAGGCGGTGGGCATCCCGGACCCGGCACGCCGGCTGCAGGAGTTTCCCTTCCAGTTTTCGGGAGGCATGAAGCAACGCGTGATGATCGCCATGGCGCTGGCCGGGCGTCCGCGTGTGCTCATCGCCGACGAGCCGACGACGGCGCTCGACGTCACCATCCAGGCGCAGGTGCTCGATCTGCTCGGCGACATCCAGCGCCGCGAGGGCATGGGCCTGCTGCTGATCACCCACGACCTGGGCGTCGTCGCCCGCATGGCGCACAGCGTGGGTGTCATGTATGCCGGGCAGGTCGTCGAGACCGGTCCGCGCGCCGCTTTTTTCACCACGCCGCTGCATCCGTACTCGCGCAAGCTCTTCGCCGCGCTGCCCGGCATGGAAAAGCGCGGCGCGGCGCTCGACGCGCCCTCGGGCAGCGTGCCGGCCCTCGACCGCAGCTTCAGCGGCTGCCGCTTCGCCGAGCGCTGCGCGGCGGCCTTCGATCGCTGCGACGAAGAGGCGCCCGGCTGGCACCGCGTCGGTGCGCAGTCGGTGCGATGTCATCTCTACGAGGGCGTCAGCGTGCCGCGCGCGCTCGACGCCGAGCATCACGGCGAGGCACCGGCGGCGCAGCGCGGCAGCGTGCAGCCCGTGCTCGAGGTACGTGATCTCGAGGTGCACTTTCCGGTGCGCCGCGGCCTGCTCAAGCGCACCGTCGGTCATGTGCGCGCGGTGGACGGCGTCAGCCTGCGCCTGATGCCGGGTCGCACCCTCGCCCTGGTCGGCGAATCCGGCTGTGGCAAGACCACCGTGGGCAAGGCGATCCTGCGCCTGATCGAGCCGAGCGCGGGCAGCTTGCTGCTCGATGGCGAAGCCTACTCGGCGCTGCCGCAGCATGCGCTGCCGGCCTTCAGGCGTGCGGTGCAGATGGTGTTCCAGGACCCCTTCGCCTCGCTCAATCCGCGCATGCGCGTAGGCGAGATCATCGAAGAGGGCTTGCAGGCGCTGGCGTCCGAAGGCGACGCGACCACGCGCGAGGCGCGCGTCGTCGAGCTGCTCGAGCGCGTGGGGCTGACGGGCGAGATGCGCTGGCGCTACCCGCACGAGTTTTCCGGCGGTCAGCGTCAGCGCATTGCGGTGGCGCGCGCGCTGGCGGTGTCGCCGCGGGTGATCGTGTGCGACGAGCCGACCAGCGCGCTCGACGTGTCGGTGCAGGCGCAGCTGCTCAACCTGATGCGCACCCTGCAGCACGAACAGGGCCTCGCCTACCTGTTCATCACCCACAACCTGGCGGTGGTGGAGTACCTGGCCGACGACGTGGCGGTGATGTACCTCGGCCGCATCGTCGAAGCCGGCCCGCTCGCCCGGGTGCTGGGCGTGCGCGCCCACCCGTACACGCGCGCGCTGCTCGCCGCCGTGCCGCGCGTGCAGGTGGAGGTCGAAGTCGAGCTCGGGGCCGACGCCGGGGGTGTGACGCGGGACGCCGGCGCGGGCGCGCGCGCTGCGATCGAGCTGCCTTCGCCCATGAATCCGCCCGCGGGTTGTCACTTTCATCCACGCTGTCCGCAGGCCACCGATGTGTGCCGTGCGAGCTACCCCGCGCTCACCGACCTGGGGCAGGGGCACAGCGTGCGTTGCCACTGGCCACAGCGCGGGGAGTGAGGCAGCGGCGCCGGCCGAGGCAGCGGTGCCGCGGGTACTGCCTCAACGTGTGCGCTTTGCGGCGCGCTTCGTGTTCTTGGCCGATTTGCGGGTTTTCGATCCGGGTGGCTTGAGGCCCGGTCCGCTGCCCTTTCCGGCCGTGGCCTTGAGCCCGGGCTGGCGAACCAGCGTGGCGCCCAGCGGCAGCAGGCTGGTCACCTCCAAGGCACCATCGGGGTCGATGCCGTCCGGCACCAGCAGCGCATAGCCCGCGCCGGGTTGACTGCCCGCGGCCAGGCCATTGAGCTTGAGCAGCTGCGCCGTGCTGATGCCATGGCGCGTGGCCACCGCCTGCAGCGTCTCGCCCGCGCCAAGCACGTGGATGCGCCAGCTGCCGTCGTCTTCGTCGAGCTCGGCGAGCCCGTCACGGAGCTGGTCGGCGCGGTCGGCGGGGACGATGAAGCTGCGTCCGGGCTGGGTCACGGCCGGGCGGTTGAAGCCCGGGTTGAGCGCCACGAACTCTTCCAGCGACATGTCCGACAGCTGCGCGGCGGTGGCCAGGTCCACGCCCACGGGCGCATCGACGCTGACGAAGTGCAGCTCGTTGGCGACGTAGGGCAACTCGAAATGAAACAGCTCGGGCTGCGCGACGATGTTCTTGATCGCCTGCAGCTTGGGGATGTATTTCTGCGTCTCTTCGGGCATGCGCAGGTGCTTGTACTCGAGCGGCAGGCCCTCTTCGGCGTTGCGCTTGAGGGCGCGCTGCACCGAACCCTCGCCCCAGTTGTAGGACGCGAGCGCAAGGTGCCAGTCGCCGTGCATGTCGTAGATGCGCTGCAGGTAATCGAGCGCCGCATTGGTCGAGGCGATGACGTCGCGGCGCTCGTCCACCCAGTGGTTCTGGTCGAGGTCGAAGTACTTGCCGGTGGAGGGGATGAACTGCCACAGGCCCGAGGCGCTCGCGCTCGAATGGGCCATCGGGTTGTAGCTGCTTTCGATCATCGGCAGCAGCGCGATCTCGGTGGGCATGCCGCGGCGCTCGAGCTCGTCCACGATGTAGTACAGGTAGCGCCCTCCGCGCTCGAAGACCTGCTTCAGAAAACGCGGGCGGCTGATGTAGACGCTCTGCAACTCGAGCACGCGCTTGCTGTCGAGATCGGGCATGCCGAAGCCACGCCGGATGCGGTCCCAGATGTCGTTCGCGTCGCGCGTCAGATCGAGCGTGAGCACGCGCTCGACGGCGAGCGGCGGGGCGAGCTCGGGGGGGGTTTTCGCGACCGCCGCCGGCGCCCCGGTTTGCGCGGAAGGCGGGCTCGACAGGCGCAGGCCGGGGTCTGCAGCGCTGACGGGCAGGCAGAGCATGGCTGCGACGAGCGCGGCCAGACCGTGCATCGATGCGGCCGCATGCACGCGTCGACGCGCGCCAGAGGTTTTCGCGGGGCTCATGGCGTGCTCAGAAATTATCTTTCCAGGCGCGCAGCGCGGCGCGGCAGGCGCGGCTGTCCTGCGGGCGTTCGCCACTGTGCGCGTGCACCGCGGCGAGCAGCGAAGGGCTGTCGCAGCGCAGGAAGGGGTTGATCTCCCGTTCGCGCCCGATCGTGCTGGGCAGGGTCGGCTTGCCTTGCGCGCGCAGCGCCTCGCAGGCGCTGGCGTAACGGTCGCGGGCCGGATTGTGCGGCTCGGCGGCGCGGGCAAAGGCGAGGTTGGCGAGGGTGTATTCGTGCGCGCAGAACACGCGCGTGGACTCGGGCAGGGCGGCCAGGCGGGTGAGGGCGGCGTCGAGCTGCGCCGGGGTGCCCTCGAACAGGCGCCCGCAGCCGGCAGAAAAAAGCGTGTCGCCGCAGAACAGTACGCCGGGTTCGATGTCCATGCCGACGTAGGCGACATGGCCGGCGGTGTGCGCCGGCACTTCGAGCACGCGCAGGCTCAGCATCGGCGCGGCCAGGTGGATTTCATCGCCTTCGCAGACCGGGTGGCTCACGTGCTCGATCGACTCGGCGGCCGGGCCGTACACCGGCACCCGGCGCAGCTCGAGCAGGGCGGCCAGACCGCCCACGTGGTCAGCGTGGTGATGGGTGACGAGGATGGCTTCGAGCTGCAGGCCGAGCGCCTGCAGCGCGGCCTCGACAGGGGCGGCGTCGCCCGGATCGACCACCACGGCGTGGCGGCCGTCGTGCATCAGCCAGATGTAGTTATCGCGGAACGCCGGAAGAGGGATAATGTGCATCCCGCGAATTGTGAGGACCTGAGTGACGATGTCAATCCTCCGGCTCGAGGAATGGTTGCAGACCCCGCAGGGGCGGTACCTGCTCGACTGGGAGCAGGCGGCGCTGGATCAATGCCTGGCGGACATCTTCGGCTATTACGCGGTGCAGATCGGCCTGCCCGGCATCGATCTGCTGCGCGCCAATCGCATGCCCCTGCATCTGCGTTGCGGCCCGCTCGCGCGCAGCGGGGACGAGTTCGCGAGCGTGTGCGCGAGCGCAGATGCGCTGCCTTTCGCCACGGCGAGCGTGGATCTGGTGGTGTTGCCACATGCGCTCGAGTTTTCTTCGCAGGCGCACAAGGTATTGCGCGAGGTCGAGCGCGTGCTGGTGCCCGAGGGCAGCGTGGTGGTCACCGGATTCAACCCGCTCAGCCTCTGGGGTGCCCGCCGTCTGCTCGCACGCGCAGGCGCCGAGTTTCCGTGGCGTGGCCGTTATCGCAGCGTGATGCAGATCCGTGACTGGCTGGGATTGCTCGGTTTCGAGGTGCAGCACACCGCGTATGGATGTTACGCACCGCCGCTGCGCGGGCCGCGCTGGCGCTTTCTCGACCGCCCCGGCGCGCGCTGGTGGCCGGTGCTCGGCGCCGCGTACCTCCTTCACGGGATCAAGCGCGTGCAGGGCATGCGCCTGATCGCGCCCGACTGGCGTAGCCGCAAGGCGCGCGCAAAAAGACTATCACCCGTCGCCCAGCGCGACGGCAGCACAAGGACGATGTATTAGATGGAAGAAGTCGATATCTACACCGACGGCGCGTGCAGCGGAAATCCGGGCCCGGGCGGCTGGGGCGCGCTCCTGCGCGCGGGTGCGCACGAGAAGGAGATCTGGGGGGGCGAGCCCGACACCACCAACAACCGCATGGAGTTGCTCGCCGTGATCCGCGCGCTCGAGACGCTCAAGCGGCCGGTGGCGGCGCGCGTGCACACCGACAGCCAGTACGTGCAAAAAGGCATCTCGGAGTGGATCCACGGCTGGAAAGCGCGCGGCTGGAAGACGGCGTCGAAGGCGCCAGTCAAGAATGCGGACCTGTGGCGCGCGCTGGACGAGGCCGCCTCGCATCACGAGGTGCAATGGCTGTGGGTGCGCGGCCACGCCGGTCATGCCGAAAACGAACGCGCCGATGCGCTGGCGCGGCGCGGCGCCGAGGCGGTGCGGCGCAAGGGCGCCGCGGTGGCTGGCTGAAGGGAGAAGACAGATGCGACAGATCGTGCTCGACACCGAAACCACTGGCCTGGACTGGCGCAACGGCGACCGTGTCATCGAGATCGGCTGCGTGGAACTGCTCAATCGCGGCCTCACCGGGCGGCATTTTCACGTGTACATCAATCCTCAGCGGGCAATCGATGCGGAGGCGGTGGCCGTCCATGGCATCACCGAGGATTTTCTCGCAGACAAACCGAAGTTCGCCGACGTCGCGCTGGGATTCGAGGACTTCGTGCGTGATGCCGAGCTCGTCATCCACAACGCGAGCTTCGACGTGGGCTTCCTCGACCACGAACTCGCACTGCTCGGGCGCGCGCGGCTCGCGGACCTGTGCGCCGGAGTGATCGACACGCTCAAGCTGGCCAAGGAGCAGAATCCGGGCAAGAAGGCCTCACTCGACGCCTTGTGCGACCGCTACGAGATCGACAACGCTCACCGCGAGCTGCATGGTGCGCTGCTCGATGCCGAGTTGCTCGCCGAGGTCTACCTGGCCATGACGCGCGGTCAGGAGAGCCTGATGATCGGGCTGGAAGACGACAGCGTGCCACGTGAGCTCGACGCGGGCGGCCTGCCCGTGCTGCGGGCGGCGCTGAAGGTGCTGCGTCCGACCGAGAACGAACTCGAGGCGCACGCGAGCGTGCTGGGGGACATCGCCAAGGCGAACAAGGGCCTGTGTCTGTGGCTCCCGCCTGCCGAAGAACCCGCGCCCGCGAGCTGAACGCGGGCGGCGGGGCAAGGCTACGGAAACGCGGCGCGCACAAGCCGGACAGAACGGCTCAGCGCGCTTCGCTTCTGACCTTCTCGAGACCCTTCAGGATGTCGCGGCGCGAGAGCTGACCCACGAGACGCGAGCCCTCGCACACCGGCAGGCAGCGGTAGTGCTTGCTCAGAAAGAGTTGGATCGCGTCGATCAGGCTGGCGTTACCCGAAATCGAGGTGACGTCGCGGCTCATGAAGTCCTGCACCGTGCCTTCCTCGCGGCGGAAGTAGGAGGCGTCGAGCGCCGCCTTGAGGCAATCCTTTTCGGACAGGAAACCGATCAGGCGGTTGTTCTCATCGACTACCGGTGCACCGCTGAGCTCGTGCTTGAGCAGGATGTGCACCGCCTTGAGCAGATTGGTGTCGGATTTGAAGGCGAGGTGGTCGCCAACCATGTAGTCCTTGACGAGCAGGGAGCTGAGCATGCTGTCTCCTGAGTGGGTTCAGTGTTGTTCTTCGGCCTGCGCTGCGTCGAGCCGCGCCTGACGCTTCGAGCACGGGTTGCTGCAGCCACAAGCGCCACCGCTCGCCCCCAGACCGCCACAGCTGCCGGCAATGGGTTTGCGCCCGAACATGACGCCGACCGCCATGGCGCAGATCACGATACCGACGATCAAAAATGTGACCAGAAATGTATTCATCGAGTCGATCCTCGTTGAAGCGGGCCTTGATGGCCGTTTATCGGTTGAAGAATAGCGCGCCAGAAGGGGTTCTGGCCACAGGGTGATGACATGAAGCAGGCAATTTCGCGCCCACCTTCATCATTCCCGCTTGCGTTCACAATCGCAGAAGGCCGCCAGGCATGCCGCCGGTCTGCTCGAGCCGGCTGATCGTCGGGCCGAGATCGAGTCCGGTTTCGGCTTTCAGCGCGCGAGCGCGTTCGCGCAGCTCGTGGACACTGCGCTCGATGGGTTCGCCGGCGGCGCCGAATGCGACCACGTTGCCGCTGTCGCAGGACGGAAACGCGAGCGCGCGACCGTCATAGGCGCGCACGATGCGCTCCAGGCTCGTCTTGTAGCCGCGCGAGCGCCCGAACAGGTTCACCGCCATGATGCCGCGCTTCGACAGCCGGGCGCGCACGGCCTGGTGGAAGGGCTCGGTGTCGAGCACGCCGGCGCGCGCGTTGCGGTCGAAGCCGTCGATCAGCACGTAGTCCCATTCCTGATCGTGTTCGAGCACGTATTGCGCGCCGCAGCCGATGTGGATCGAGAAGCGCGCGTCCTCGGCCGGCAATTTGAAGAACTGGCGCGCGGCGGCGACCACCGCAGGCGCGATCTCGACCACGCGGATCTTCGCCTGTGGCAGGTGGTGATGCACGAAGCGCGCGATCGAGGCCGCGCCCAGACCGATGATCAGCACCTTGCGCGGCCAGTGCCCGCCGTCGGCGGCCAGTCCGTCGCGCAGCAGCAGGCCCGCCATCATCTCGCGCGTGTAGGCGAGCTCGAGCGCATGCGGCTTGCGGATGCGCATCGCGCCCTGGATCCAGTCGGAGCCGAAGTGAAGGTAGCGCACGCCGGCTGCTTCGGAGATGTCGATGGGCGGGTTCATGCGGTGGCGTCTCCGGCCAGGCGCTTGAGCGCATACAGGCGCTCGAGCGCCTCGCGCGGGGTGAGCGTGTCCGGGTCGATGTCGGCGAGCTCGGTCAGTACCGGGTGCGACAGCGGTGCGTCGTCGGGTTCGGGTAGCATGGCGAAGAGGTCGGCCTGCGGGCCGGCGTCGATCTCGCGGTTTTCCAGCGCGCGCAGGCGGCGCTTGGCGTCGCGGATCACCGCCGCCGGGATGCCGGCGAGGGCGGCGACCTCGATGCCGTAGCTCTGGCTCGCCGGGCCTTCTTCCAGTGCGTGCAGGAAGACGATGCGGTGGCCGTGCTCGACCGCGTCCAGGTGCACGTTGGCGCACTCGGGGTAGTCGGCGTTGAGGCGGGTGAGCTCGAAGTAGTGGGTTGCGAACAGCGTCAGCGCGCGCGACTTCTCCAGCAGGTGGCGGGCGATCGCGAAGGCGAGCGCGAGTCCGTCGAAGGTCGAGGTGCCGCGGCCGATCTCGTCCATCAGCACCAGGCTGCGCTCGGTGGCGCCGTGCAGGATGGCGGCAGCCTCGGTCATCTCGACCATGAAGGTCGAGCGCCCGGAGGCGAGGTCGTCGGAGGCACCGATGCGGGTGAAGATGGCATCGAGCGGGCCGAGCTCGGCGGCGTCCGCCGGCACGAAGCTGCCGACATGGGCGAGCAGGCAGATGAGCGCCACCTGGCGCATGAAGGTCGATTTGCCGCCCATGTTGGGGCCGGTGATCATCAGCATGCGGCGGGTGGCGGCCAAGCGCGCGTCGTTGCGGATGAAGCTCTCGACCTGGCGCTCGACCACCGGATGGCGGCCGCCGACGATGTTCAGTCCCGGGGTGTCGACGAAGCGCGGCTGCACGTAGCCGTAGCGCAGCGCGGCCTCGGCCAGCGCGGCGAGGCCGTCGAGCAGCGCGAGCGCGCGCGCGATGCGCTGCAGTGCCGGGATGTGGGCGGCGAGCACGTCCAGCACCTGGTCAAAGAGCAGCTTCTCGCGTGCCAGCGCGCGCTCGTTGGCCGACAGCGCCTTGTCCTCGAAGGCCTTGAGCTCGGGGGTGATGTAGCGCTCGGCGTTCTTCAGCGTCTGGCGGCGGCGGTAGTCGTCGGGCACCTTGTCGGCGTTGGCGCGGCTGACCTCGATGTAGAAGCCGTGCACCTTGTTGAACTCGACCTTGAGCCCGGGAATGCCGCTGCGCTCGCGCTCGCGGGTCTCCAGCGCCATCAGGAACTCGCCGCAGTTGGTCTGGATGCCGCGCAGCTCGTCGAGCTCGGCATCGAAGCCGGGGGCGATCACGCCGCCGTCGCGCACCATGGCGGCGGGCTCGGCGGCGATGGCGTGTTGCAGCAGCGCGAGCGGCTCAGGAGCGATGGCGAGCGCGCCGACGATCTCGGCGAGCAGCGGCGCCCGGCAGGGGGCGAGGGCGGCGGCGAGCTCGGGCAGGCGCAGCAGGCTCTCGCGCAGCGCCGACAGGTCGCGCGGGCGCGCGCTGCGCAGCGCGATGCGGGCGGTGATGCGGTCGACGTCGGCCACGCCGCGCAGTGCGCCGCGTACCGCGAAGGCGACGCGGCCGTCGCGGCCGGGGAGGGCGAAGCCGTCGGGCGTCGCGGCGCTCTCCCGGATGCCCGGGCTTGCCGCCACCGACGCTTCGCTCATCTCACCCTCATCTGCCCCGACCAGCTCCGCCACCGCGGCTTGGCGCGCGGCGGGCTGGGCGCGTTCGCGCAGCGGGTGATGCAGCGCATGGCGCAGCCAGCGCGAGCCCATGCTGGTCACGCAGGTGTCGAGCAGCGAGAGCAGGGTGGGCGAGGGTTCGCCGCGCAGGGTCTCGGTCAGTTCCAGGTTGCGGCGCGTGGCGGCGTCCAGGCGCAGGGTCTCGGATTCGCGCTCCACCACCAGGCCGGTGACGTGGGCCAGCGTCTGGCGCTGGGTGGCCTGGGCGTAGTCGTACAGGGCCGCCGCGGCGCCGAGCGCCACCGGCAAGTCCTCGACGCCGAAGCCGGCGAGGTCGCGGGTGCCGAAGTGGGTGGTGAGCAGGCGCGTGCCGGTCTCGGCATCGAACTGCCAGTCCGCCAGCCGGCGCTGGGCGGGGGCGAGCGCATCCAGCAAGGGCAGGGCGAGCCCGTCGGGTACCAGCACCTCGGCCGGGCGCAGGCGCTCGAACTGCGCCTGCAGCGCGTCCGACGGGCACTGCATGAGGCGGAAGTCGCCGTTGGCGAGGTTGAGCCACGCCAGCCCGAGCACGCCGCGGTTCAGGCTGGCGGCGAGCAGCAGGGAATCGCGGCGGTCGTCGAGCAGCGCGGCGTCGGTCAGCGTGCCGGGGGTGACGATGCGGCTCACCGCACGCTCCATCGGCCCCTTGGTCGCGCCCGGTTCGCCCACCTGCTCTGCGATCACCACCGATTCGCCGAGCCTGACCAGGCGCGCGAGGTATTGCTCGACCGCGTGAAAGGGTACGCCCGCCATGCGGATCGGCTTGCCGCCCGACTGGCCGCGCGTGGTGAGCGTGATGTCGAGCAGGCGCGAGGCCTTTTCGGCGTCTTCGAAGAAGAGCTCGTAGAAGTCGCCCATGCGGTAGAAGAGCAGGGTGTCCGGATGCTGCTGCTTGATCCGAAGGTACTGCTGCATCATTGGTGTGTGGGCGGCGATCTGCGCCTCGCTCAGGGCCGGGCGCGCGGCGCCCGCGCCCCGGGAAAGCGTGCTGGCTGCCAAGGCGGGATCAGGCCGGCATGTTGGCCGGACGCCAGGCCTGGATGATCGGCAGCAGCTGACCGAAGATCTTCGGCGCACCGGCGACCACGTTGCCGGTGCCGAGATAGTTTGCTTCGCCCGACAGGTCGGAGATCAGCCCGCCCGCCTCCTGGATCAGCAGCGCGCCCGCGGCCATGTCCCACGGCGACAGGCCCATCTCCCAGAAGCCGTCCAGACGGCCGGCCGCGACGTAGGCCAGATCGAGCGCGGCCGCGCCCGGGCGGCGGATGCCGGCGCTCTTCTGGGTCAGCTCCTTGAACATCCCCAGATAGGCGTCGACGTTGTCGAACTGGCGGAAGGGGAAGCCGGTACCGAGCAGCGCCTCGTTGAGCCGGGTGCGGCGCGACACGCGGATGCGGCGGTCGTTGAGGAAGGCGCCACTGCCGCGCGAGGCGGTGAACAGCTCGTTGGTGTTGGGATCGAAGACCACCGCATGCTCGAGCACGCCGTTTTTGGTCTGCGCGATCGAGACCGCGTACTGCGGGAAGCCGTGGATGAAGTTGGTGGTGCCGTCGAGCGGATCGATGATCCAGTTGAACTCGCTGTCCTGGCCATTCGCCGGGCCGGTCTCGCCGGACTCCTCTGCTAGAATCCCGTGGTTCGGGAACGCGTCGCGCAGCACCTCGATGATCGCGCGTTCGGCGGCGCGGTCCACCTCGGTGACGAAGTCGTTGGGCGACTTGGACTGCACGGTGAGCAGATCGAGCTGGGTCGAGGCGCGGTTGATGACGGTCGCGGCGCGACGGGCGGCCTTGACGGCGATGTTCAGTGTGGCATGCATGCGGAGCGGTCTCGGTTAAAGAATCGGGTGCCTGCGACGTGTTGCCATTGACGCGCGTCGACTTGCGATGCGGCGGCCCGGCTTCACACGTTCCGGGCAGGCAGCCCGGCAAATTCGGAAAACGCGGAATTTTAATATGAATCGCCCCCTCGCGCTCGACCGTATCCGGGTCGTCCTGTCTCGTACCAGCCATCCGGGCAACATCGGCGCCGCCGCGCGCGCGATGAAGACCATGGGGCTGCGCGACCTGTGGCTGGTGGCGCCGGCTGCCTTTCCCGACGAGGTCGCCACCGCACGTGCTTCGGGCGCGGGCGACGTGCTCGAGGCCGCACGGGTGGTCGAGACGCTGGAAGAAGCCCTGGCCGATACGGTGTTCTCGGCCGCGCTGACGGCGCGCCGGCGCGAGCTGTCGCTGCCACGCATGCAGGCGCGCGACGCGGCGCGCGAGTTGGTCGCGCGCAGCGGTGACGGGATCGTCGCCCTGGTGTTCGGTAACGAGACCAGCGGCATGACCAACGAGGAGGTCGGCCTGTGCAGCCTGCCGGTGAGCATTCCGACCGACCCTGACTTCTCCTCGCTCAACCTCGGCGCCGCAGTGCAGGTGCTGAGCTACGAGCTGCGTATGGCCGCGCTCGGCGAGCTCGCCGCTGCGCCGGCCGATGCACAGGCCGAGCCGGCCACGCATGCCGACTTCGAGGGCTTCATGACGCACCTGGAGCGCGTCGTCACCGCCAGCGGCTTTCACGATCCGGCCAACCCCAAGCGCCTGCTGCCGCGCATGCGGCGTCTGTTCAACCGGGTGCGGCTGGAGAAGGAAGAGGTCGCCATCCTGCGCGGCATGCTGACCACCTTCGAGAAGCCCAAGCGCCGCACTTGAGCGGGGCACGACAACGCCCACCGCGCCCCGCAGCGCGCCGCTTCGGGGCTTTCTGTGGGCGGCCATAGTCGATTAAAATGCTCGGGATTGCGATGGCGGCGCCTTGTGCGCTGTCGTGCTTGCACCTTTTTTCCGCCTCAGCTTCCGGAGTTTCAGAATCATGTTCAGCCGTCTGCGTGAAGATCTTGCCAGCGTGCGCGAGCGCGACCCCGCCGCGCGCTCCACGCTCGAGGTGCTGACCTGTTATCCGGGCATCCACGCCCTGATGTTTCATCGCCTCGCGCATGGCGCATGGCGGCGCGGCTGGTACTGGCTGGGACGTTTCATCAGTCACCTCAGCCGCTTCCTGACCGGCATCGAGATCCATCCGGGCGCGGTCATCGGCCGCCGCGTGTTCATCGACCACGGCATGGGCGTGGTCATCGGCGAGACCGCCGAGATCGGCGACGACTGCACCATCTATCAGGCGGTGACCCTGGGTGGCACCTCGCTCTATCGCGGGACCAAGCGCCACCCGACACTCGGGCGCGGGGTCGTGGTGGGCGCCGGGGCCAAGGTGCTCGGCGGCTTCACGGTCGGCGACGGCGCCAAGGTGGGCTCCAATGCGGTGGTGGTCAAGCCGGTGCCGGCGGGCGCGACCGCGGTCGGCAACCCGGCGCGCATCCTCGACTCCGAGCGCGACGCCGCGCGCGAGCAGAAGGCGGAGGAGATCGGTTTCAGCGCCTATGGCGTGACCCGCGACATGGATGACCCGGTGGCCAAAGCCTTGCATGGTCTGCTCGACCATGCGGTCGAGACCGATCGCCGCACCCAGGCGATCATCGCGCGGCTCGAAGCCGCCGGGTTCAAGCTCGACGAGGACGCAGCATCCAGCGACGACTTCGACGCGGGCAAGCTGTCCAGGCTGGTCGACTGAGGGTCTTGCATGCGCGGCGAAAGCCGGCGCATGCGCCGGCGCTTCAATCCCCCGGGGTTGTGCGACAACTGCGCAGGCGGGCTTCGAGTGGCGCGGAGTAGTTGACTGTTTTTGTCGGGATAGATATAGTCGAGCGAAATTGTAGGGTATTGCTTTGGCCGAGTGCCACAAGCGCCCCGAGAGGGGGCCGAGTCCCCACAACGACCGCATCTGAACTTTCCGGATTTTCGCGAGGAGCACGCATGAGACTGACGACCAAGGGCCGCTTCGCCGTCACTGCGATGATCGACCTGGCTTCGCGTGAAGCCGAGGGGCCGGTCACGCTTGCCGGCATCGCCGACCGCCAGAAAATCTCGCTCTCCTATCTCGAGCAACTCTTCGGCAAACTGCGCCGCCACAACCTGGTGACCAGCGTTCGCGGCCCGGGAGGTGGCTATCGCCTTGCGCGCGAGATGGCCGAAATCACCGTCGCAGACATCATCATCGCGGTGGACGAGCCGCTCGATGCCACGCAGTGCGGCGGCAAGGAGAACTGCCACGACGCACATCGCTGCATGACGCACGATCTGTGGTCGAACCTGAACCGGCGCATGTACGCCTATCTCGATTCGGTGACGCTCGACGCGCTGGTCAACCGGCGCATCCAGCCCGATGGCGACATGGCGGTGCTCAAGAACATCCGTCGCCGCGCCATGCCTTCTTCCACCCGCCACATCGTCGCGGTCTGAGTTCCGACGCGGCGCAGCGACTCATGAGCTTTGCTCCTACCTATCTCGACTGGAACGCGACCACGCCCCTCGACGCAGCCGTGCGCGAGGCCATGCTGCCCTGGCTGGGCGCGGCCGCGCCTGCGCGCTTCGGCAACGCGTCGAGCCGCCACGAGTACGGCCGCCAGGCGCGCGCCGCCATCGACGAGGCGCGCACGCGCGTGGCCGCGGCGGTGGGGGCGCACGCGACCGAGGTCGTGTTCACGAGCGGCGGCTCGGAGGCCAACAACCTGTTCATCAAGGGCGCCGCGGCCACCATGAAGCCGGGGCTGATCGCGGTGAGCGCGATCGAGCATCCCTGCGTGCGCGAGCCGGCCCGCCAACTGCAGCGCGGCGGCTGGCGCATGCACGAGATCGCGGTGGACACGCAGGGCCGGGTGGACGCGGGCGACTGGCAGGCGATGCTCGAGGCGCGGCCCCGCCTGGTGTCGGTGATGCTCGCGAACAACGAGACCGGCGTGCTGCAGGACGTCGCCCTGCTTGCCGCTCAGGCGCGCAAGGTGGGGGCATGGTTCCACACCGATGCGGTGCAGGCGCTGGGCAAGGTCGAGGTCGATTTTCGTGCGCTCGGCGTGCATGCGCTGACGCTGTCCGCGCACAAGATCGGTGGCCCCTTGGGCGCGGGCGCGCTGGTGGTGGACAAGCGCGTCGAGCTCGCGCCGCTGATCGCGGGCGGCGGGCAGGAGCGTGGGCTGCGTTCGGGCACCGAGAACGTCGCGGCCATCGTCGGCTTCGGCGTGGCGTGCGAGCACGCGGCGGCACGGCGCGCCGCTGAACACGCGCGCCTGAGTGTGCTGCGCGACGAGCTCGAGTCCGCGCTCGCGGGCTTCGGCGCACAGATATTTTCGGCAGGCGTCGAGCGCCTGCCCAATACCGTATTCTTCGCGCTCGCCGACATCGACGGCGAAACCCTGGTGGGCAAGCTCGACCGCGCGGGCTTCGCCTGCGCGAGCGGCTCGGCCTGCTCGAGCGCGAACCCCGAGCCCTCGCACACCCTGCTCGCCATGGGTGTGGCGCCCGACATCGCGCGCGGCGCGCTGCGGGTGAGCCTGGGGCGCGACACGTCCGCACACGACGTTCGACGCTTCATCGAAACGTTTGTCCGCGTCGCGGGCGAACTCAGGAATCTGGCGTCGGTGGCGCGTTGATCGCTACCGGCTCATGTGACACACGAACAACGAACTTGCGGAGAGACGCAATGCTGAAGTTCCCCATCTACCTCGACTACTCGGCGACAACCCCGGTGGATCCGCGCGTCGCGCAGAAGATGATCCCCTGGCTCACCGAGCAATTCGGCAACCCGGCCAGCCGCTCGCACGCTTTTGGCTGGGCGGCCGAGCAGGCGGTCGAGGAAGCGCGCGAGCAGGTCGCCGCGCTGGTCAATGCCGACGCCAAGGAAATCATCTGGACCTCCGGCGCGACCGAGTCGAACAACCTCGCCATCAAGGGCGCCGCGCACTTCTACCAGGGCAAGGGCAAGCACGTCATCACCGTGAAGACCGAGCACAAGGCCGTGCTCGACACCGTGCGCGAGCTCGAGCGCGAAGGCTTCGAGGCAACCTACCTCGACGTGCAGGAGAACGGCCTGATCGACCTCGAGGTGCTCAAGGCGGCGATCCGCCCCGACACCATCGTGGTGTCGGTGATGTTCGTGAACAACGAGATCGGCGTCGTGCAGCCGATCGCCGAGATCGGCGAGATCTGCCGCGAGAAGGGCGTCGTCTTCCACGTCGATGCGGCCCAGGCCACCGGCAAGGTCGACATCGACCTGCAAAAGCTCAAGGTCGACCTGATGAGCTTCTGCGCGCACAAGACCTACGGCCCCAAGGGCATCGGCGCGCTCTACGTGCGCCGCAAGCCGCGCGTGCGGCTCGAGGCGCAGATGCACGGTGGCGGTCACGAGCGCGGCCTGCGCTCGGGCACGCTCGCCACGCACCAGATCGTGGGCATGGGCGAGGCCTTCCGCATTGCACGCGAGGAGATGGCCGAGGAAAATGTACGCATCACCAAGCTGCGCGACAAGTTGCTCGCGGGACTCACCGACATCGAGGCCACTTTTGTGAACGGCGACCTCGAGCATCGTGTGCCGCACAACCTGAACATCTCCTTCGCCTACGTCGAAGGCGAGTCGCTGATCATGGCGATCAAGGACATCGCGGTGTCGTCCGGGTCGGCGTGCACGTCGGCGAGCCTGGAGCCTTCGTACGTGCTGCGCGCGCTCGGGCGCAACGACGAGCTGGCGCATAGCTCGATCCGGTTCACGATCGGGCGCTTCACGACCGAAGAGGAAATCGACTTCACCATCGACCTGCTGCACAAGAAGATCGGCAAGCTGCGCGAACTCTCCCCACTGTGGGACATGTACAAGGAAGGCATCGATCTCGATACCGTGCAGTGGGCTGCGCACTGATCCGCCGCACGACGGTCGAACAACATACGAAATACCCCAAGGGCACCCCCCCCAGCAGGAGAACGAAAATGGCATACAGCGAAAAGGTCCTCGACCACTACGAAAACCCCCGCAACGTCGGCGCCTTCGGCAAGGACGAGGAAGGCGTGGCGACCGGCATGGTCGGCGCGCCCGCCTGCGGCGACGTGATGAAGCTGCAGATCAAGGTCGGCAAGGATGGCGTCATCGAGGACGCCAAATTCAAGACCTACGGCTGTGGTTCGGCGATCGCGTCGAGCTCGCTCGTGACCGAATGGGTCAAGGGCAAGACCATCGACCAGGCGCTCGAGATCAAGAACACCGAGATCGCCGAAGAGCTGGCCCTGCCGCCGGTGAAGATCCATTGCTCGATCCTCGCCGAAGACGCGATCAAGGCCGCCGTGGCCGACTACAAGAAGAAGCACGCCTGAGCAGCGCTGCACAGTACAGGAGGAATCATGGCCATTACGCTTTCCGAATCCGCCGCCCGGCACGTATCCAGCTTCATTGCCAAGCGTGGCAAGGGGCTGGGCATCCGCCTCGGCGTCAAGACCTCGGGCTGCTCGGGCATGGCCTACAAGCTCGAGTTCGTCGACCAGGCCGAAGATGAGGACCAGATTTTCGAGAGCCACGGCGTCAAGGTCGTCATCGACCCGAAGAGCCTGTCCTATCTCGACGGCACCGAGCTCGACTTCGTCAAGGAAGGCCTGAACGAGGGGTTCAAGTTCAACAACCCGAACGTCAAGGATCAGTGCGGATGCGGCGAAAGCTTCAACGTCTGAGCGCGGCGCGATGAGCATCGACCTGACGCAGGACTTCTTCGCTCTGTTCGAGCTGCCGCGACGTTACGCGGTGGACGAGGGCGCGCTCGAGGCGGCTTGGCACGAGCTCCAGTCGCAGGTCCACCCCGACCGCCACGCGCATCTGTCCGACACCGAGAAGCGCCTGTCGATGCAGTGGGCGACCCGGGTGAACGAAGGCTTTCGCACGCTGCGCAAGCCGCTGACGCGCGCGCAGTATCTGCTCGAGTTGGCCGGCGTGGACGCCGCGCTCGAGACCAACACCGCCATGTCGCCCGAGTTCCTGATGGAGCAGATGGAGTGGCGCGAGGCGGTGGAGGAAGCGCGCGCCGCAGCGGATGCGGGCGAGCTCGAAGAGCTGCACCGTCGCCTGCTCGGCCACGCGCGCGAGGTGCGCAGTCACCTCGCCGATCAGCTCGACACGCACCACGACTACGAAGCCGCAGCCGACACCGTGCGTCGGCTGATGTTCGTCGACAAACTCCAGCAAGAAATCGACGAGGCCCTGCTGGACCTCGAAAACCAGTAAGCACGGAACAAGAAGCCGATGGCCCTGCTGCAAATCGCTGAACCCGGCATGTCCGCCGAGCCGCATAAGCACCGGCTCGCCGTGGGCATCGACCTGGGCACCACAAATTCGCTCGTCGCTACCGTGCGCAACGGCATCGCGGTCTGTCTGCCCGACGAGACCGGTCGCACCATGTTGCCCTCGGCGGTGCGTTACCACGCCGATGGCGGCATCGAAGTCGGCCCGTCCGCGCTCAAGGCGCAGGCCGACGACCCGCGCAACACCATCGTGTCGGTCAAACGCTTCATGGGCCGCGGCCTCAAGGACGTCGCCCACATCGAGGCGGTGCCCTACGACTTCGAGGACAGCGGCGGCATGCTGCGGTTGCGCACGGCTCAGGGCGTGAAGAGCCCGGTCGAGGTCTCCGCAGAGATCCTGCGTCAGCTGCGCGTACGCGCCGAGGCCAGTCTGGGCGGGGCGCTCGTCGGCGCGGTGATCACCGTGCCGGCCTATTTCGACGACGCCCAGCGCCAGGCCACCAAGGACGCCGCGCGTCTGGCCGGGCTGGACGTGTTGCGCCTGCTCAACGAACCCACCGCGGCAGCCGTGGCCTATGGCCTCGACAACGCGGCCGAGGGCGTCTACGCGGTGTACGACCTGGGCGGTGGCACCTTCGACCTGTCCATCCTCAAGCTGTCACGCGGCGTGTTCGAGGTGCTGTCGACCAACGGTGATGCGGCGCTCGGCGGGGACGACTTCGATCATCGCCTGTTCTGCTGGATCCTCGACAAGGCGAAGATCTCGCCGCCCACGATGGCCGATGCACGGCGCCTGCAGATGAAGGCGCGCGAGGCGAAGGAGTTGCTCACCAGCTGCGAAGAGGCGCCGGTGCATGTGCGCCTCGCCTCGGGCGAGGAGGTCGACCTGGTCATCACGCGCGATGAATTCGCCGAGATGACCCGAGCCCTGGTGCAAAAAACCCTCACCCCGGTGCGCAAGGCCTTGCGCGACGCGGGGCTGGCGCCCGAAGAGATCAAGGGCGTGGTGATGGTGGGCGGCGCCACGCGCATGCCGCACATCCAGCGCGCGGTGGCGAACTACTTCGGCCAGGAGCCGCTCACCAACCTCGACCCGGACAAGGTCGTGGCGCTGGGCGCCGCCATGCAGGCCAACGTGCTCGCCGGCAACCGCGCAGGCGAGGACGACTGGCTGCTTCTCGACGTGATCCCGCTCTCGCTCGGCCTCGAGACCATGGGCGGCCTGGTAGAAAAGGTCATCCCGCGCAACTCGACGCTGCCGATCGCACGCGCGCAGGAGTTCACCACCTTCAAGGACGGCCAGACCGCGATGGCCTTCCACGTCGTGCAGGGCGAGCGCGAGCTCGTGTCCGACTGCCGCTCGCTTGCACGCTTCGAACTGCGTGGCATCCCGCCCATGGTCGCCGGCGCCGCGCGCATCCGCGTGACCTTCCAGGTCGACGCCGATGGCCTGCTGTCGGTGTCGGCGCGCGAGATGTCTTCGGGCGTCGAGGCGAGCGTGCTGGTCAAGCCCTCGTATGGTTTGTCGGACGACGAGATCACCGCGATGCTGCGCTCGGGCGTGGACCACGCCGGCGACGACATGATGGCGCGCTCCCTGCGCGAGCAGCAGGTCGAGGCCGACCGCGTCATCGAGGCCGTGAGCGCCGCACTCGAAAAGGACGGCCAGCTGCTCGACGCCGCCGAGCGCGACCGCATCGATACGGCGCTCGCCGCGCTGCGCGAGCTGCGCGTCGGCCAGGACCATCGCGCGGTCAAGGCTGGCATCGACGCCGTCGCCCGCGCAACCGATGAATTTGCCGCCCGCCGCATGGACAACAGCATTCGCAGCGCGCTTGCTGGCCACAAGGTGGACGAGCTCGATATTTGAAGCCCTTCAATCCATGACCCAGATCATCGTCCTCCCCCACGTCGAACTGTGCCCCGACGGCAGCGTCATCGAAGCCGCGCCCGGCACGACCATCTGCGACAGCCTGCTCGCCAACGGCATCGAAATCGAACACGCCTGCGAGAAGTCCTGCGCCTGTACCACCTGCCACGTGATCGTGCGCGAGGGCTTCGCATCACTGAACGAAGCCGAGGAAGAAGAGGAAGACCTGCTCGACAAGGCCTGGGGCCTCGAGCCGCAGTCTCGCCTGTCCTGCCAGGCGGTCGTGGCCGAGACCCCGCTGGTGATCGAGATCCCGCGCTACACCATCAACATGGCTCGCGAAGGAAAGCACTGACATGAAGTGGACCGAAGTTCAGGAAATCGCCATCCAGCTGGCGGACGCACACCCCGACGTCGACCCGACCAAGGTGAATTTCGTCGATCTGATGAACTGGGTGGTCGCGCTGCCCGAATTCGACGACGACCCGAAGCGCTGCGGCGAACGCATCCTCGAGGGCATCCAGCAGGCCTGGATCGACGAGACGGACTGAATCCGCGTCCGGCTCGAAAGGCCGGCCGCTTCTGCAGCACACGCGCCCGAGCGCGCGGCCTCATGAGCAGGGCCGCGCGCTCGGACGCGTTTTCGATCAGGCGCCCGGCAGGTCCTCGCGCCGCAGCAGAAACACCATGTCGTCGCCCCCGCGTGTGGACAGCCAGTTCAGCGGCAGGTCGGGGAAGGCGTCCTCGACGATGTGACGATTGTGGCCGACCTCGACCGCGAGCACGCCGCCCGGGTTCAGATGCGCGGCCGATTCAGCGATCAGGCGCCGCACCACGTCCAGGCCGTCCTCGCCCGAGGCCAGCGCCATGCGCGGCTCGTGCAGATATTCGGGCGGCAGCGCGTCCATGGCCTCGGCGGTCACATAGGGCGGGTTGCTGAGTATGAGGTCGAAGCGGCGCCCTTGCAGCGCCGAGAAGACGTCGCTTTGCGCGAGCTCGATGCGATCCTCGAGGCCGTAGTCGGCGACGTTGATGCGTGCCACCTCGAGCGCGTCCGCCGACAGGTCCGCCCCCACCACCTCGGCCTGCGGGAAGGCATGCGCCATCAGGATGGCGAGGCAGCCCGAGCCGGTGCACATGTCGAGCACGCTGCCGACCGCGTCCGCATCGGGCACCCAGGGCGCCAGTCCGTCTTCGAGCAGCTCGGCGAAGAACGAGCGCGGCACGATCACGCGCTGATCGACGGTGAAGCGAAAATCACCCAGCCAGGCCTCGCCCAGGATGTAGGCGGTGGGCAGGCGGTCCTCGATGCGCTGCTCGATCGCCTCGAGCAGCTCGAGCCGCTCCTCGCCCGGGATGCAGGCGTCCAGAAAAGGTTCGAGCCGATTCAGGGGCAGGGCGAGCGTGCCGAGGATCAGCCAGACCGCCTCGTCGTAGCTGTCCTGCACGCCGTGCCCGCAGAAGATGCCGGCACGGTTGAAGTGGGTGACGGCGTAGCGCAGCCAGTCGCGCACGGTAACCAGCTCGGCGAGCGGACCGTGCTCGTGTTCGTGTTCGTGATCTTCTTGCGCGTGTTCGTCGTGATGCATCGGGACCTCTTGTGTTCGGTGTGGCGCGGGCGCGCCCGCGAATGAATCTGGCGCGGGCTTCAGACCGTCAGCAAGCCCGCCAGCGTGCGCTCGTAGACCACCGACAAGGGCTCGATCGCGTCGATCGCGACGCACTCATCGAGCTGGTGGATGGTGGCGTTCACCGGCCCGAACTCGACCACTTCGGCGCAGATGTCGGCGATGAAGCGCCCATCCGAGGTGCCGCCGGTGGTGGACAAGGCGGTGTCCACGCCGAGCGTGGCGCGGATCGCGGCGGAGAGCGCGCCGACCAGCTTGCCGCGGCCGGTGATGAACGGCTTGCCCGACAGGTGCCAGTCGAGCGTGTAGTCCAGCCCATGCCGATCGAGCACCTCGTGCGTGCGCGCCTTGAGGCCGTCGGCGCTGGACTCGGAGCTGAAGCGAAAGTTGAACAACACCTCGCACACGCCCGGGATGACGTTGTTCGCGCCGGTGCCGGCGTGGATGTTCGAGACCTGCCAGGTGGTGGGCGGAAAGAACTCGTTGCCCGCATCCCAGGTCGTGGCCGCCAGCTCGGCGAGCGCGGGCGCGAAGAGGTGGATCGGGTTGCGCGCCAGCTGCGGGTAAGCCACATGCCCCTGTTTGCCCTTGACGCGCAAGGTGCCCGAGAGCGAACCGCGCCGGCCGTTCTTGATCATGTCGCCGAGGGTCTCGACCGAAGTGGGCTCGCCGACGATGCAGTAGTCGAGGCGCTCGCCGCGTGCAGCCAGCGCCTCCACCACCTTGACCGTGCCATGGCTGGCGATGCCTTCCTCGTCCGAGGTCAGCAGCAGCGCGATGCTCCCCGCATGATCCGGGTGCGCGGCCACGAAGCGTTCGATGGCGGTGACGAAGGCGGCGAGCGAGGTCTTCATGTCGGCTGCGCCGCGGCCATAGAGCATGCCCTCGCGTTCGGTGGGCGCGAAAGGCGGGCTGCTCCAGGCCTCGGCAGGGCCGGGCGGCACCACGTCGGTGTGGCCGGCAAGGCACAGCACCGGCGCAGCGCTGCCGCGTCGCGCCCACAGGTTGCACACGCCGCCGGTGTCGATGCGTTCGATGGTGAAGCCGAGCGGCTCGAGGCGTGCCGCGATCAGCTCGAGGCAGCCCGCGTCATCCGGGGTGACCGAAGGCCGGGCAATGAGCTCGCGCGCGAGCGCCAGCGTGGGAGAGGTATCTGCCATCAGGGTTCAGGGGGTGGGTGCGCGGGCGCGGCGCGCGGCGGTCGCGTGCTGCGCCTCAGTGATTGTTCAGGTTGAGGGTGAACTCCTGGAAGGAGGCCCCATCGGGAGTGGATGATTCGAAGTCCATGGCCTTCGACGACTTCGCCTGGCCGGACGGGAGCTCCTGGCTCTGGATCTGGGCGTTGTTGATCAGCCAGTGCAGGTTGGTCGGCGAGTCGGCGTTGGCGAGCGCCTCGTCGAGCGAAATCGTCTTGTCGTTGTACAGCCGGTAGAGGGCTTGTTCGAAGGTCTGCGAACCGGGCGCGAGCGACTGCTCCATCGCCTCCTTGATGCTGTTGAGCTCGCCGCGCTCGATCAGCTCGGCGGTGTTACGGGTGTTCATGAGGATCTCGACCGCGGGGATGCGCGTGCCGTCGGGCTTGCGCACCAGGCGCTGCGAGACGATGCAGCGCAGCGCCACCGCGAGGTCGAGATACAGCAGCTGGCGGTTCTCGAGCGGGAAGAAGTTAACGATGCGGTTGAGTGCGTGGTAGGCGTTGTTCGCGTGCAGGGTCGCGAGGCACAGGTGGCCGGTCTGCGAATACGAGATCGCGGCCTGCATGGTCTCGCGGTCGCGGATCTCGCCGATCAGGATGCAGTCGGGGGCCTGGCGCATGGCGTTGCGCAGGGCTTCGCCCCAGCTCCGCGTGTCGATGCCGACCTCGCGCTGGTTGACCACCGACTTGCGATGCTGGAAGAGGTACTCGATCGGGTCTTCGACGGTGAGGATGTGACCGCTGCGGTTCTTGTTGCGGTAGTCGAGCATGGCCGCGAGCGTGGTCGATTTGCCCGAGCCGGTCGCACCCACCACCAGAACGAGGCCGCGCTTTTCCATCACCACCTCATTGAGCACGGTGGGCATGCCCAGACTCTCGATGGTGGGGATGTTGCTCTGGATGTAGCGCACGACAAGCGCCATCGAGTTGCGCTGCCAGAACACGTTGATACGAAAGTTGCCCAGATCGCGGCGGCCGAAGGACAGGTTGAGCTCGCGGTCGCGCTCGAGCACGGCCATCTGCGCGGGCGTGACCGCCTCGCCCAGCATGCGCTGGATCATGTGCGGATCCATCACCTGCTGGTTGATCGGCATGCTGTGGCCCTGGATCTTGATGTGGATCGGGGCGCCCGCGGTGATGAAGAGGTCCGAGGCCTTCTTTTCGGCCATCAGCTGGAAGAGACTGTCGAAAATCATGCCTTCGGACTCCGTCGTGCGCGCGCTCAGGCGCCGCGCAGCAGTTCGTTGATGCCGGTCTTGGCGCGCGTCTGCGCGTCCACCTTCTTCACGATCACCGCGCAGTACAGGCTGTACTTGCCGCAGGCCGAGGGCAGGCTGCCCGGGACCACGACGGCGCCGGAGGGCACGCGGCCGTAGGTGACCTCGCCGGTCTCGCGGTCGTAGATCTTGGTGCTCATGCCTATGTACACGCCCATCGACAGCACGGCGTTCTCTTCGATGATCACGCCTTCCACGACTTCGGAGCGCGCACCGACGAAAACGTTGTCCTCGATGATGACCGGGCCGGCCTGCACCGGTTCGAGCACGCCGCCGATGCCGACACCGCCCGACAGGTGCACGTTCTTGCCGATCTGCGCGCACGAGCCGACCGTGGCCCAGGTGTCGACCATCGTGCCTTCATCCACGTAGGCGCCGATGTTCACGTACGAGGGCATCAGCACCACGTTCCTGCCGATGAAGCTGCCCTTTCGCGCTACCGCCGGCGGCACCACGCGAAAGCCGCCTTCGCGGAACTGCTCGGGGGTGTAGTCGCCGAACTTGGTCGCCACCTTGTCGAAGAAGTTGAGTCCACCAGCCTGGACCACTTCGTTGTCGCGCAGGCGGAAGGAAATGAGCACCGCCTTCTTGATCCACTGGTTGACCACCCACTGGCCGTCCTTCTTCTCGGCCACGCGGAGCGTGCCGGCGTCGAGGCCGGCGATGACTTCTTCCACCGCGTTGCGGATTTCGGCAGGCGCGGAAGTGGGCGACAGGCTGGCGCGGTTTTCAAAAGCGTCGTCGATGATCTGTTGCAGAGCTTGCATTGGGGATTCTCTCTCAGAGGGTTTTGCAGAAATCGATGATGCGCCCGGCGGCCTCCAGACACTCATGGGTGTCGGCCACCAGCGCGATGCGCACGAAATTGGCGCCAGGATTGACGCCGTGTGCTTCGCGGGCAAGATAGCTGCCCGGCAGGACCGTCACATTATATTCAGCCTGCAGACGGCGAGCGAACTCGGTGTCCGGGATCGGTGTGCGCACCCAGTAGTAGAAGCCGGCATCCGGCAGCGCCACCGGCAGATACGGCTGCAGCATCGGCGTGATGCGGGCGAACTTGTCGCGGTAGAGGCGGCGGTTTTCCTCGACGTGTTCCTCGTCGTTCCAGGCGACGACCGAGGCGGCCTGCACCGCCGGATTGAGCGCGCAACCGTGGTAGGTGCGATAGAGCAGGAAGTCCTTGAGAATTTTCGCGTCGCCGGCCACGAAGCCCGAGCGCATGCCGGGCACGTTCGAGCGCTTGGACAGGCTCGAGAACATCACCACGTTGCGAAAATCCGTGCGCCCCAGGCGCCACGCCGCCTCCAGGCCGCCGATCGGCTTGGCGTCGTCGTCGAAGTAGATCTCGGAGTAGCACTCGTCGGCGGCGATCACGAAGCCGTAGCGGTCGGAGAGCTCGAACAGCGTCTTCCATTCGTCCAGCTTCAACAGGCGCCCGGTGGGGTTGCCGGGTGAGCAGACGTAGACGAGCTGGATGTCGCGCCAGGTGGCCTCGTCAATACTGGCGAAGTCCGAGCCGAAGTCGTTCTCTGGCAGGTTGTTGATGAAGATCGGCTCGGCGTTGGCGAGCAGGGCCGCGCCTTCGTAGATCTGATAGAAGGGGTTTGGGCACAGGACCTTGGCGCCGGGTTTCGAACCATCGACCACGCACTGTGCGAAGGCGAACAGCGCCTCGCGCGTCCCGGCGACCGGGATCACCTGCGTTGCCGGGTCGATCTTCGGCAGGCCGAAGCGGCGTTCGAGCCAGTGCGCAATCGCACCCCGCAACGCGTCACTGCCGAGCGTGGCCGGGTAGCTCGACAGGCCGCCGAGGTTGTCTGCCAGGGTCTGGCGGATGAAGCCGGGGGTCGGGTGCTGCGGCTCGCCGATCGACAGGCGGATCGGCTTGAGATCGGCAGGCGCTTCGATGCCGGCGAACAACGCGCGCAGCTTCTCGAACGGGTAGGTCTGCAGGCGGGCGAGGTTTGGATTCACTTTGATACGTATCGGGTACGCGCCGGGCGCGTCCACGCGAAGTGGGGAAGGGCGGAAATGTTATCATGCGCGGCCTTCGCGACCGCCCGCAGCGGCGCTTTCGCGTTCCCGCCTCCCGCCTTCGTCCAGACGTGCGTCTTTCCAAACTCAAGCTCGCCGGTTTCAAGACCTTCGTCGACCCGACCACCGTGCTCACGCCCGGCAACCTGGTCGGCGTGGTCGGCCCCAACGGTTGCGGCAAGTCGAACATCATCGACGCCGTGCGCTGGGTGCTGGGCGAGACGCGCGCCTCGGCGCTGCGCGGCGAGTCGATGCAGGATGTGATCTTCAACGGCTCGACCACGCGCAAGGCGGTGTCGCGCGCGAGCGTCGAACTCGTCTTCGACAACGCCGAGGGCAAGGCCGCCGGGCAGTGGTCCCGCTACGCCGAGATCTCGGTCAAGCGCGTGCTCGACCGTTCGGGCGAGTCCACCTATTACATCAACAACGTGCACGTCCGCCGCAAGGACGTCATCGACCTCTTTCTCGGCACCGGTCTGGGGCCCCGCGCCTACGCGATCATCGAGCAGGGCATGATCTCGCGCATCATCGAGGCGCGCCCGGAGGAGATTCGCGGCTTCCTCGAGGAGGCGGCGGGCGTCACCAAGTACCGCGAGCGGCGCAAGGAGACCGAAGGCCGCCTGCGCGACGCGCGCGACAACCTCGCCCGCCTGGACGACATCCGCATGGAGCTGGGCGAGCGCATCGGCCACCTCGAGGCGCAGGCCGAAGTCGCCGCGCGTTACCAGCAGCTCAACGCCGCGCACGTCGAAAAGCAGCAGCTGCTGTGGCTGATCAAGCGCAACGAGGCGCGCGCGACCCGGACGCGCGTGGCAACCGAGCTCGACGAGGCCACGCGCCGCATCGAGGCCGACAGCACGCGGCTGCAGGCGCTCGAGGCCGCGATCGAGACCTGCCGTGACGCGCACTTCCAGGCCTCCGAGTCGGTGCATGTGGCACAGAACGACCTGTTCGCCGTCAGCGCCGAGGTCACGCGCCTGGAAGCCGAGCTCCAGCACCTGGGCCAGGCACGCCAGCGCCTCGAGGCCCGCATCGCCCAGCTGGCGCTCGATCACGAGCACTGGCAGGCGCGTAACGTGGCGCTCGCGAACGATCATGCGCGCTGGTCCGAGCTCGCCCTCAACGCGGCCATGCGCGCGGAGCAGGCCGAGGCCCGCCACGACGAGATCGCCGATCGCCTGCCCGAGCTCGAGGCCGCGCGCCAGGCCGCCGACACCACGGTGGCGGCCGCGCGCCGCGAGCTGGCGCAGACCGAACAGCAGCTGCGCGTGGAAGAGACCAGACGCGCGAGCGCGCAGCGCGCCCTCGAAGCGCTGCAGCAACGCCGCGCTCGGCTCGAGACGGAGCAGGGCGCGATCACCGGCCCGGACGCGCGCACGCTGGCCGAGCGCGAGGCGCGCCTGGAGGCGGTGCAGGACGAGCTCGCCGCGCTGCAGCAGGAGCAAGCCGCGCAGCAGGCGCGCCTGCCCGACGCGCAGGCGGCGCTCAAGGGCGCGCTCGAGCGCGAGCGCGCGGCGCAGCGCAAGCTCACCGAGCTGCGCGCCCGGCGCGATGCGCTGGTCCAGCTGCAGGCACGTGTGCAGTCTCAGGGCAAGCTCGGCGACTGGCTCAAGCGCCACGGACTCGACGCTTTGCCACCCCTGTGGAAGCACCTTCAGGTGGCGCAGGGCTGGGATGCTGCGGTGGAGGCGGTGCTGCGCGAGCGCCTGCCGGCCCTGGTCGCCGCCGATTTCGACGAGGCGAGCGCCGCCGCCATGACCCTGCTCGACGAGGCCCCGCCCGAGTCGCTCGCGATCGCGCTGGCGGTGGCTCCGGAACACGCGGAGCCACCGCCGCAGCCGAGCGCGCAAGGCCTCGGTCACGTCGCCTTCGAGCCCGCTCTCTCGCCCCTCATCGGCCACGTCGGATGCACGCACCCCGCGCTCGAGCCCCTGCTCGCCGACCTGTTCGCCAACTGTTACGCGGTGGATACCCTCGCGCCCTGGATTGCGCGCCGGCAACAGCTGCCCCTCGGCGTGCGCCTCGTCGGCCCGCACGGCCAGGTGCTGAGCCGCGATGCGCTGGTGCACCATGCGCCCGAGGCGCGCACCCACGGCGTGATCGAACGCCAGCGCGAGATCGAGAGCCTCGCCCTGAGTCAGCACAGCCTCGAAGAAGAGGCGATGCGCGCGCACGACGCCCTGCTCGCCGCCGAGGCCGCAGCGAGCGCGCTGCAGGAGCGCATCGCCGAGGGGCGCCGCGAGGCGCAGTCGATGCAGGCCCAGGTCCATGCCGAGCAGGTCGAAGTGCTCAAGCTCGCGCAGGCGCGCAGCCGGGCGGAGGAGCGGCGCAGCCAGCTCGTGCGCGACCTCGACGACATCACCCACCTCGAAACCACCGAACGCGAACATCTCGCCCGCGCCGAGCTGGAGCAGGCGCGCTCCACCGAACTGGCCGAAGTCCAGGGCGAGCGCCTCGACGCCGCGAGCGAGATCCTGCGCGAGCGCGAGCAGGCCCTGCGCGAGGCGCGCGCGCTCGAGCAGTCGGCCACGCGCGAGCTGCAGGAGGCGCGTTTCTCCGCGCGCGAGTGTGCCGGAAAGCTCGAAGACATCACCCGCAACCGCCAGCTTGCCGACGAGCAGCTCGCGCGCATCGACACCGAGCGCCACGCACGCCAGGCCGAGCTCGACGCCACCGATGACAGCCAGGGCGCCGAGGCGCTGCAGACGGCGCTCGCGCTGCGCGCCAGCCGCGACACGGCCCTGGCTGCGCGCCGCGATGCGCTTGCCGACGCCGCCGCGGCCCTCAAGCAGGCCGAGGAAACCCGCCTGCGCACCGAGCACGAAGCAGCGCCGGTGCGTGCCCGGGTGGGTGAGCTGCGCCTGGCCCTGCAGGCGGCCGAGCTGTCGGTGCAGCAGTTCGAAGAGCGCCTGCTCGAAGCCGACGCGGACGAAGCCGCGCTCGCGCCGCTGCTCGCCGAAGGCGCGGGCGGCGCCCCCAGGGAGGGCAGCCTGCAGCGCGGGGTGGCGCGGCTGGCACGCGAGATCGCCGAGCTGGGCGCGGTCAACCTCGCCGCGCTCGACGAACTCAAAACCGCGGCCGAGCGCAAGGGCTACCTCGATGCTCAGACCGAGGACCTGGTGCAGGCCATCGACACGCTCGAGGACGCCATTCGCCGTATCGACCGCGAAACCCGCGAACAGCTGCAGGAGACCTACAATACGGTCAATCGCCAGTTCGCCGCCTTGTTCCCGCAGCTGTTCGGGGGCGGGCGGGCCGAGCTGGTGCTCACCGGCGAGGAGATCCTCGACGCGGGCATCCAGATCGTGGCGCANNACCGCGATTGCGCTGGTGTTCTCGATGTTCCAGCTCAATCCGGCACCCTTCTGCATGCTTGACGAGGTGGATGCGCCACTGGACGATACGAACACCGAGCGCTACGCGAACATGGTCAAGCGCATGTCATCGCAGACGCAGTTCATCTTCATCAGCCACAGCAAGATCACGATGGAGTATGCGCAGCAGCTCGTAGGCGTGACGATGCAGGAGCAGGGCGTGTCGCGCGTGGTGGAAGTGAACATGGAAGAGGCGCTGCGCCTGGCCGATCCGGCCGCAGCGTAAGGCACACGGGCCAAGACGGAGTCATTCGGAAGACACATGGACAGCGAACTTCAGATCGCGCTGGTGGCCGCGGGCATTGCCGCGGTGGTGCTGGTGGTGGGCTACAACAAGTGGCAGGAGCGCAAGCATCAGCGTAACGCCGAGCGCGCATTCAGATCGGATCACCGCGACGTCTTGCTCGAGCCGCGCGACGAAGCGGACGAGGCCGAGCGTCGGGAGCCCAGCCTGGGCGAGGCCGGCGCTGCGGCCGCGCCACGCTACACCGAAGCGCCGCTGGGACGCAGCGTGCCCGACCTGCCGCGCCTGCTCGACGAGCGCGCGGACTGCGTGATCCGCCTCGAGGCCATCGAGCCGCTCGAGGTGGCGCGGGTGTGGGCCGAGCAGCACACCCAGCTCGCCGGCCTGAGCAAGCCGGTGCGCTGGTTCGGCTTCAAGGACAGCGAGAACCTGTGGCAAGCGATCGGTCCCGACAGCGAGGGCGCCTGCCAATGGTTCTGCGCCGCGCTGCAGCTGGTCGATCGTAACGGCTCGATCGGCGAAAACGATTTCATGCGCTTCACCGGTGGCGTACAGCGCGTCGCCGACGCCCTGATGACGCTGCCGCCCGGCTTGCCGCCGCGCGCCGAGACCGTGCATCAGGCCGCTGAGCTCGACCGCTTCTGCGCCGACGTCGACGTGCAGATCGGCGTGAATGTCGTCCCCCGCGAAGGGCAGTTCGAAGGCCGCGCGCTGCGGCGCAGCGCCGAAAAGCTCGGGCTGAGCCTCGGCGAAGACGGCTGCTTCCATGCGCTGGAAGAGGGCAACAGCAGCTTCGTGCTCGCCAACCTCGAAGCCGGCATGTTCTCGAGCGACAACCTCGACGAGCTCGTCACCCAGGGCGTCACCCTGGTCATCGATGTGCCGCGCGTCGCCGACGGCGGCCGGGTTTTCGCACGCATGATGCAGACCGCGGCCGAGCTCGCGCGCGCGCTCGACGGCGAAGTGGTCGATGACAACCGCGCACCCTTCGGTGCCGAAGCTGCGGCCCTGATCGGAGCGCAGATCGAACAATTTCAGGCACGCATGACCGAGTCCGGCATCCCCGCCGGTGGGCCGCTTGCAAAACGTCTTTTCTCGCATTGATGGATCTCTTCGACTCTGTGCCGGATCGCCCCGAGGCTGATCCGGCAACGCGTGCGGCTGCGCTGCGCGCCGAGATCGCGCGCCACGACCACGCCTATTACGTCGAGGACGCGCCAACGATCCCGGACGCCGAATACGATCGGCTGTTTCGCGAGCTCCAGGCCCTGGAGGCGGCCCACCCCGCCTTGCGCACGCCCGACTCGCCCACTCAGCGTGTCGGCGGCAGGCCGCTCGCGCAGTTTCCGGCGGTGCGCCATCGCATCCCGATGCTGTCGATCCGCACCGAGACCGACACCGAGGCGAGCGGGGCCTTCGTCTTTGATTCCCGTGTGCGCAGCGCGCTCAAGCTGAGCGACGCGGACCCGCCGGTCGAATACGCCGCCGAGCTAAAGTTCGATGGCCTAGCGATCAGTCTGCGCTACGAGGACGGCGTGCTCGCCCAGGCCGCCACCCGCGGCGACGGCGAGACCGGCGAGGACGTCACCAGCAACGTGCGCACGGTCAAGGCGATCCCGCTGCGCCTTTCCGGCGACGCACCGGCGATGCTCGAGATCCGCGGCGAGGTCTACATGCGCCGCGACGACTTCGAGCGTCTCAACGTGCGCCAGGCCGAGGCCGGCGACAAGACCTTCGTCAATCCGCGCAACGCCGCCGCCGGCAGCATCCGCCAGCTCGACCCCGGCATCGCCGCCCGCAGGCCGCTGTCCTTCTTCGCCTATGGCCTCGGCGACACCGGCGAGTGGACGCCACCGGCCACCCACGCCGAGGTGCTCGACGCGATCGCTGCCTTCGGGCTGCCGGTGTGCGCGCACCGCGCGGTGGTGCAGGGCGCGCAGGGGCTGGCCGACTTCCACGCGCGCATCGGCGCGCTGCGCGACACGCTGCCCTTCGACATCGACGGCGTGGTGTACAAGGTCAATTCGCGCGCGCTGCAGCAGCAGCTCGGCTTCGTGACCCGCGAGCCGCGCTGGGCGGTGGCGCACAAGTATCCGGCGCAGGAGGCGGTGACCCTGCTGCGCGACATCGAGGTGCAGGTCGGTCGCACCGGCGCGCTGACCCCGGTCGCGCGCCTCGAGCCGGTCTTCGTCGGCGGCGTCACGGTGACCAACGCCACGCTGCACAACCAGGACGAGATCGACCGCAAGGACGTGCGCATCGGCGACTGGGTGATCGTGCGCAGGGCAGGGGACGTGATCCCCGAGGTGGTCGCACCGGTGCTGGAGCGCCGAACCGGCGAGCCGCCGCGCTTCGTGCTGCTGGACAAGTTCCCCACCTGCCCGGTGTGCGGTTCGCACGTGGTGCGCGGCGAGGACGAGGCGGTGGCGCGCTGCACTGGCGGGCTGTTCTGCCCGGCGCAGCGCAAGCAGGCCTTGCTGCACTTTGCCAGCCGGCGGGCGATGGACATCGAGGGCCTGGGCGACAAGCTGGTCGACCAGCTCGTCGATGCGGCCATCGTCAAGACGCCGGTGGACCTCTACCGCCTGGGCGTGCTCGCGCTCGCCAACCTCGAGCGCATGGGCGAGAAATCAGCGCAGAACCTGCTGCTGGCGATCGAGAAGAGCCGCCACACCACGCTGGCGCGCTTCATCTTTGCGCTTGGCATCCGCAACGTCGGCGAAGCCACTGCGCGCGAGCTTGCACGCCATTTCGGCAAGCTCGATGCGCTGATCGCGGCCGACGTCGACGCGCTGCAGCAGGTGCCGGACGTGGGGCCGATCGTGGCGCAGTCGATCGCCGAGTTTTTCGCCGAGCCGCACAATCGCGAGGTGATCGAGCAGTTGCGCGCGGCCGGGGTGCAGTGGGCCGAGGGCGAGCCGCAGGGCACGGTCGCCGGCGCGTTCGCCGGCAAGACCTTCGTGCTCACCGGCACGCTGCCGACGCTGACGCGCGACGAGGCCAAGGCGCTGATCGAGGCTCGGGGCGGCAAGGTGGCCGGTTCGGTGTCGAAGAAGACGCACTACGTGGTCGCCGGCACCGAGGCCGGTTCCAAGCTCGACAAGGCGCAGGCGCTCGGCGTCGCGATCCTCGACGAGGACGGCCTGCGCGCGCTGCTGAACGAAACGGATACAAACGCTTGATGCAAACCGCGAACGCTTGCCGCATGATCGCGCCCGCTGCTGCGTCGCAACACCCTCTATTCATGGGAGAGCAAGAAAAATGAAGAAGGTCACCAAGGCGATTTTCCCGGTTGCCGGCATGGGCACGCGCTTCTTGCCCGCCACCAAGGCGAGCCCGAAGGAGATGCTGCCGATCGTCGACAAGCCCTTGATCCAGTACGCGGTCGAGGAGGCGGTCGCCGCCGGCATCACCGACATGATCTTCATCACCGGCCGCACCAAGCGCTCGATCGAGGACCACTTCGACAAGGCCTACGAGCTCGAGACCGAGCTCGAGGCGCGCGGCAAGAAGGAACTGCTCGAGATCGTGCGCAACACGGTGCCGAAGGAGGTTAACTGCATCTACATCCGCCAGTCCGAGGCGCTCGGTCTGGGTCACGCGGTGCTGTGCGCGAGCCATGTGGTGAGCGATGAAGCCTTCGCGGTGATCCTCGCCGACGACATGCTCGACAACAAGGCGGGCGCGCCGGTATTGAAGCAGATGGTCGACGTGTACAACTACCACCGCTGCTCGGTGCTCGGCACCATGAACGTGCCGCGCGAGGAAACCCGCAGCTACGGCATCGTCAGCACCGAGTCCGACAAGGGCCAGGTGCAGCGCATGACCGGCATCGTCGAGAAGCCGAAGCCCGAGGAGGCGCCCACCACCCAGGCCGTGGTTGGCCGCTACATCCTGACCCCGCGCATCTTCGACCACATCCGCGCGTTGAAGCCCGGCGCCGGTGGCGAATACCAGCTCACCGACGCGATCGCCTCGCTGCTCAAGGAAGAGGCGGTGCTGGCCTATCAGTTCGACGGCGTGCGCTACGACTGCGGCTCCAAGCTCGGCTACCTGAAGGCGACGATCGAGTTCGGTCTGCGCCACCCCGAGACTGGCGCGGAGTTCGCGCAGTACCTGAGCGGGCGTTTCGGCGTGGAGACGGGCGGCGGCAAGAAGAAGTAAGCGCGAGCTCGAGACATCAGCGGCTCGGCTGATCACGCGGGGCTGCGCCCGCGCGGCCCCGGCGCCGCGTGCGAGGCAGGAGGACGTGCCCATCAAATCCGAGGCCCCGGCGGGATGATCCCGGCGGGGCCTCGGTGCTTCAGGCTGTGGTGCAGGCCGCGGTGGCGCTGCAGCAAAAGCGTGGGATCAGGCCTCGGCGGCCTTCGCCGCGCGCTTGCGGTCAGTCTCTTTCAGGTGACGCTTGCGCAGACGGATGTTCTTGGGCGTGATCTCGACCAGTTCGTCGTCGGCGATGAACTCGATCGCGGACTCCAGCGTGAGCTGGATCGGGGTGATCAGGCGCACGGCTTCGTCGGTGCCCGAGGCGCGCACGTTGGTGAGCTGCTTGCCCTTGATCGGGTTCACCACCAGGTCGTTGTCGCGGGTGTGGATGCCGATGATCATGCCTTCGTACAGCGCCTCGCCGGGGCTCACGAACATGCGGCCGCGGTCCTGCAGGTTCCACAGCGCGTAGGCCACCGCGTCGCCGTCGTTCTGCGAGATCAGCACGCCGTTGCGGCGCTCGGCCATCGCGCCGGCCATCGGGCCGTAGTCGTCGAAGACGTGGCTGGCCAGTCCGGTGCCGCGCGTCATGGTGAGGAACTCGCCCTGGAAGCCGATCAGGCCGCGGGCCGGGATGCGGTACTCGAGGCGCACGCGACCCTTGCCGTCGGGCTGCATGTCCTGGAGCTCGCCACGGCGGCGGCCGAGCTCTTCCATGACGCTGCCCTGGTGGTCTTCCTCGACGTCGACGGTGAGCATCTCGTAGGGCTCGCACTTGACGCCATCGATCTCCTTGTACACCACGCGCGGGCGGCCCACCGCCAGCTCGTAGCCTTCACGGCGCATGTTCTCGAGCAGGATGGTAAGGTGCAGTTCGCCGCGGCCGGCGACCTCGAAGACGTCGGAGTCGCCGGTGTAGGTCACGCGCAGGGCGACGTTCTTGAGCAGCTCTTTCTCGAGGCGCTCGCGGATCTGGCGGCTGGTGACGTACTTGCCTTCGCGGCCGGCCAGCGGCGAGGTGTTGACCATGAAGTTCATGGTCAGCGTGGGCTCGTCGACCGCGATCGGCTTCATGCCCTCGAGGCACTCCGGGTCGCACAGCGTCACGCCGATGTTGACCTGCTGGATGCCCGCGATCAGCACGATGTCGCCGGCCTCGGCCAGCTCCGACTGTTTGCGCTCCAGGCCCTCGAAGGTGAGGATCTGGCTGATCTTGCCCTTGCCGCGGTTCTCGTCGCCGTACATGACGACGACTTCCTGGTTGGGGCGCACGCGGCCACGCTTGATGCGGCCGATGCCGAGCTGACCCATGTAGGTCGAGTAGTCGAGCGAGCATACCTGCATCTGCAGGGGGCCGTCGGCGTCGACCTCGGGCGCGGGCACGTGCTCGAGGATGGCCTCGAACAGCGGACGCATGTCAGTGCGCTCGTCGTGCTCGTTGATCACCGCGAAGCCGTTCAGGCCCGAGGCGTAGATCACCGGGAAGTCGAGCTGCTCGTCGGTGGCGCCAAGCTTGTCGAAGAGGTCGAAGGTGTGGTTGATCACCCAGTCCGGACGCGCGCCCGGGCGGTCGATCTTGTTGATGACGACGATCGGCTTGAGACCGAGCGCGAGCGCCTTGCGGGTCACGAAGCGGGTCTGCGGCATTGGGCCCTCGACCGCGTCGACCAGCAGCAGCACGCTGTCGANNTGATGTGGGTGTCGCCGTACTGGATCGCGCAGTTCTTCGACAGGATCGTGATGCCGCGTTCCTTCTCGATGTCCCCCGAGTCCATGATGCGTTCGGCAACCTGCTGGTTTTCGCGGAAGGTGCCGGACTGGCGCAGCAGTTGGTCGACGAGGGTGGTCTTGCCGTGGTCGACGTGGGCGATGATGGCGATGTTGCGAATGGCGCGGGACATGGGGGCGGGAAGTCTTTGAAAGGACGCGGATTCTACCATGGGCTGCGGCGGCGCAGCATGGAATTCTGGGGGGCAAAAAGGGCGGGCCGAGGGCGCGTGCTAGAATCGCGCGCCCTACTCGAAGACAGCTCTCAAAGGATCAGGAATGCTCGCGATCATCGGTGGCAGCGGACTCACGCAGTTGTCCAACATGGAGATCGAACGGCGCGAGGTGGCGCGCACGCCCTACGGCGAGCCCTCGGGCGCGCTCATCTTCGGGCGCATGTGCGACCAGCCGGTGGTGTTTCTCGCCCGCCATGGCTTCGGCCACACCATCCCGCCGCACCTGGTCAATTACCGCGCCAACATCTGGGCGCTCAAGGACGCGAAGGTGAGCGCCATCGTGTCGGTGGCCTCGGTGGGCAGCATCCGCGCCGATCTGCCGCCGGGCACGCTGATCGTGCCCGACCAGATCATCGACTACACCTGGGGGCGCAGCAGCACCTTCTTCGACGGCGGCGATGCGCCGGTGCGCCACATCGACTTCACGCACCCGTACGATGCGCCGCTGCGCCAGCGTCTGCTCGCGGCGATCGGCGCGGCAGGCGAGCAGGCGGTCGATGGCGGCGTATATGCCAGCACCCAGGGGCCGCGCCTGGAGACGGCGGCCGAGATCGACCGCTTCGAGCGCGACGGCGCCGACATCGTCGGCATGACCGGCATGCCGGAGGCGGCGCTCGCGCGCGAGCTGGGGCTGCCCTACGCCGCCATCGGCGTGGTGGTCAATTACGCGGCCGGGCGCTGGTCGAGCGAGCACGGCATCCAGTTCGAAGACATCGAGCTCGTGCTGCAGGACTCCATGGTGCGAGTGCGCAAGGTGCTCGAATGCATCTGCAAGGTCTGAGCCCCGGCGCGGGCCTCGGCGCGGGCGGGCGCCCGCCGGCCTAGAGCTGAAGTCGGTCGAGCAGCTCACGCTCGATCCTGAGCACCTGCGCGTCCTGCGCGAGCACCTGTCCGGTGAGCAAGAATGCGTCTTCGACGCGCTCGCCGAGCGTGGCGATCTTTGCCGTGTGCAGGCGGATGCCGTGTTCGGCCAGCACCGACGCCACATCGAAGAGCAGGCCCGGGCGGTCGGCGGCGATGAGCGACAGCACGTGATGGCGCCCCGATTCGTCCGGGCGGATGCTGATCTGCGGGCTGATCGGGAAATGCTTCACCTGGCGCGACATGCGCCCGCGTGAGGGGCGGTCGGGCGGGCCGAGGTGCTGCAGGCGCGCGCTCAGCTCGTGCTCGATCAGGGTGACGATGTCGCGGTAGGCGGCCTGGTGACCGGGGTCCTGCAGCATGAAGCTGTCGAGCGCGTAGCCGTGCCGCGTGGTGTGCACCTTGGCATCCAGGATGGTGAAGCCCATGCGCCCGAAGAAACCGGTCAGGCGCACGAACAGATCCTTCTGGTCGCGGGTGAACACCATGACCTGCACCCCGTCCTCGTCTTCCGCCACCCGCGCCTTGACCACCGGCGCCTCGCTCGTGGTGCGGTAATACAGCACCCGGGTGTGCCAGGCGATCTCCTCGGCCGAATGACGCATGAAGTACACCGGGTCGAGCCGGCTCCAGAGCTCGTCTTCGACACCGGGGCGCAGGCCATGAAAGCGCAGCTGCCGGCGCGCGTCCTCGAGCCGCCCGTCCAGGCCGAGCGCCTCTTGCGGCGTGGCGCCGCGCAGCAGGCGCTGGGTGGCGAAGAAGAGGTCTTCGAGCAGCTTGCCTTTCCAGCCGTTCCACACCTTGGGGCTGGTGCCGCGGATGTCGGCATGGGTGAGCAGGTAGAGCGCAGTCAGCCGGCGCTCGTCGCCGACGATGTGGGCGAAACGCTGGATGACCTCCGGGTCCGAGGTGTCCTCCTTCTGCGCGACCTGCGACATGGTGAGGTGGTGCTCGACCAGCCACACGATGAGCTCGGTGTCCTCGGCCTCGATGTCGTGGCGGACGCAGAACTCGTGCGCATCGACCATGCCGAGCTTCGAATGGTCGCCGCCGCGGCCCTTGGCGATGTCGTGGAAGAGCGCCGCGACGTAGAGCAGCCAGTGGCGATCGAAGCCCATGATGAGGCGCGTCATGAGCGGGTATTCGTGCGCGTGCTCGCCCATCGAGAAACGGCGCATGTTGCGCAGCACCATCAAGATGTGCTGATCCACCGTATACACGTGGAACAGGTCATGCTGCATCTGCCCGACGATGCGCCGCCAGGCGGGGATGTAGCGCGACAGGATGCCGTACTCGTTCATGCGCCGGAAGGCGTGCAGCACGCCGCGCTTTTGCTGCAGGATCTGCATGAACAGCGCGCGATGGGCGGGGTCTGCGCGAAAGGCCGCATTCACGCGCTTGCGGTTCAGCCACAGCGCACGCAGCGTGCGCGCGGTCATGCCCTTGAGTTCGGAGCGCTGCTCGAGCAGTAAAAAGCACTCGAGCAGCGCCGCGGGGTGGCGCTCGAAGACATCCTCGTCGCGCAGGTCGAGCAGCTCGCGTACCGCCTGGAAGCGCGGGTTGATGACGATGGCCGGGCCGCGGTCCGGAAAGATCACGCTGCCGTAGTTCTGCAGCAGCACGGTGTTGAGCTGCAGCACCATCTTGGCGTTGACGTAGTAGCGCTGCATCAGTACTTCGGCCGCGCGCCGCGTGCTGCTGGCTGCGATGCCCAGCATGCCGGCCAGCTTTTCCTGGTGATCGAACAGCAGGCGGTCTTCGGCGCGGCCGGCGAGATAGTGCAGGCGAATGCGCAGATGCTGCACGAAGCGCTCGGCGTTGCGCAGCTCGCTCGCCTCGCCACCGGTGATCAGCCGTCGGCGTGCGAGTTCGCGCCAGTTTCGCCCCAGCCCCGCCGCGCGCGCGATCCAGCCCAGCATCTGGATGTCGCGCAGTCCGCCCGGGCTCTCCTTGCAGTTGGGCTCGAGCGCGTAGGGCGTGTCGTTGAAGCGCGCGTAGCGCTGCTCCTGCTCGAGCAGTTTGGCCTTGTAGAAGGCGCGGATGTCGAGCGCGGCGCGAAAGCGCTGCTCGAGTTCGCTGAACAGCGCCTCGCTGCCGGCGATGCGGCGCGCCTCGAGCAGGCTCGTCTGCACGGTGATGTCGTCGGCTGCGCCGAGCAGGCACTCGTCCACCGTACGCGCGGCGTGGCCGACCTCGAGCCCGATGTCCCACAGCGCACCCACGAACGCCGCCAGCCGCTCCTGCATCGCAGCGTCCGGCGCGTTCGGCAACAGGGCCAGCACGTCGACGTCCGACGCCGGAAAGAGCTCGCCGCGCCCGTAGCCGCCCACCGCCACCAGCGCGGCCTCTGCCGGCATGCCGCAGTGCGCCCACAGCGCGGCGATCTCGCGATCGACCAGCGCAGCGCGGCCCTGCAGCAGGTTGGCGGTGTGCGGGCTGGCCTCGTAGGCCGCGCGCAGGGCGCGCATGCCCTCGTCCAGCCGGGCTCGGGCGGTATGGACATGGGTCTGCAAGGCGGACGGGGCGGTGTCGCTCATGGGGGCGTGCTCGCGGCTTCAGGCAAAGCGGTCGGCGACCAGCGCCGGAGGCGGCGGGCACTTCTCGGACAAGGTCAGCACCTCGACACCGGTTTCGGTGATCACCACGGTGTGCTCCCACTGCGCCGACAGGCTGCGGTCCTTGGTCACGATCGTCCACCCGTCGGGCAGCTCGGAGATGGCCGCCTTGCCGGCGTTGATCATGGGCTCGATGGTGAAGATCATCCCCGGCTTGAGCTCCGGGCCGGTGCCGGCCTTGCCGTAGTGCAGCACCTGCGGCTCTTCGTGGAACTTGCGCCCGATGCCGTGGCCGCAGAACTCGCGCACCACCGAGAAGCCGTTGCCCTCGGCGTGCTTCTGGATGACCGCGCCGATGTCGCCGAGCCGGCCGCCGGGTTTCACCGCCGCGATGCCGAGCCACATGCACTCGTAGGTGATCTGGCTGAGCCGCTTGGCGATGATGCTCGCCGCGCCCGGTCCGCCGACCAGGAACATGCGGCTGGTGTCGCCGTGGAAGCCGTCCTTGATGACGGTGATGTCGATGTTGACGATGTCGCCCTTCTTGAGCGCCTTGTCGCCGGGCACGCCGTGGCAGACCTGGTGGTTGATCGAGGTGCAGATCGACTTGGGGTAGGGCGTGTAGCCCGGTGGGGCGTAGTTGAGCGGGGCGGGTACGGTGCCCTGCACGTTGACCATGTAGTCGTGGCACAGGCGGTCGAGCTCGCCGGTGGTCACGCCCGGCTTGACGTGGGGTTCGATGTAATCGAGCACCTCGGCGGCGAGCCGGCAGGCCACGCGCATGTGTTCGATCTCTTCGGCGGTCTTGATCACGATGCTCATTCTGTTTTCTTCTGGGATGGGGCTGGAAAGCGCCAAGGCTAGCGCATCGAAGCCCCGGCCGGCAAACGCAGGTCGATACACATCTTGAGTCTCATGAATCGCACGTGCTAACATCGCGGGCTTGTCTGCACTGGCAGGCAAAATCCGCACGTCCTGTGGCAAAGGGTCCGTCCGGAGCACGCGAACGAAGGCGCCGTATTCGGCCCCGCTCGACGTGTCACGGGTGGCGTATTCGCGGGTCGGGTCGGCGCAGCGCGCCGATGCGCACCGCAACCACGGGGCGGAGGTAGAAACCCTTTAAATCCGTTTGGAGCAACACATGTCCGTCACGATGCGTCAGATGCTGGAAGCCGGCGTCCACTTTGGTCACCAGACCCGCTTCTGGAACCCGCGCATGGCCCCCTATATCTTCGGCCAGCGCAACAAGATCCACATCGTCAACCTCGAAAAGACGATGGTGAAGTACAACGAAGCCATGGACTTCGTGCGCAAGCTCGCCGCCAACCGCGGCAACATCATGTTCGTCAGCACCAAGCGCCAGGCGCGCGAGATCATCGCCGAAGAGGCGCAGCGCGCCGGCATGCCGTTCGTGGATGAGCGCTGGCTCGGCGGCATGCTGACCAACTTCAAGACCGTCAAGCAGTCGATCAAGCGCCTGAAGGAAGTCGAGGCGATGATGGAAGACGGCTCGATCGAGCGTCTGTCCAAGCGTGAGGCGCTGACCGTTCGTCGCGAGCTCGAGAAGCTGCAGAAGTCCATCGGCGGCATCAAGGACATGGGCGGCCTGCCCGACGCGCTGTTCGTCATCGACGTCGGCTACCACAAGATCGCCATCACCGAAGCGCAAAAGCTCGGCATCCCGGTCGTGGCCGTGGTCGACACCAACCACTCGCCCGAAGGCGTTGATTACGTCATTCCGGGCAACGACGACTCCTCGCGCGCCATCCGCCTGTACGCCCGCGGCGTGGCCGACGCTGTCCTGCAGGGTCGCACCCAGGTGCTGCAGGAGATCGTCGATGCCGGCGGCGACGAATTCGTCGAGGTCGAGGAAGAAGGCACGCAGGAACAGGCCTGATCCTCAGTAAAGGGGGCCCGCGGGGCCCCTTTTGCAATCCGGGCAGCGGCTGCGCATCGCGCGCTCGCGGCCCGCAAGAATTCAGGCTGCCGCAGCGCCCGCGCCCCTCGCGCAGGCGCGACGCGGCAGCCGCAACCCGAACGTCAAACCGAACTTTCAGGAGCTAGCATGGCGGAAATCACCGCAAGCATGGTCAAGGAACTGCGCGAGAAAACCGACGCGCCGATGATGGAATGCAAGAAGGCGCTGACCGAAGCGGCCGGCGACATGGGCAAGGCCGAAGAGATCCTGCGCGTCAAGCTCGGCAACAAGGCCTCCAAGGCCGCTGCCCGCATCGCCGCCGAAGGCGTGGTCGGCATCGACATCTCGGCCGACGGCAAGCTCGGCACGATCATCGAGGTCAACTGCGAGACCGACTTCGTCGCCAAGAACGACGACTTCCTGGCGCTGGTTCAAAACTGTGCGGCCCTCGTCTCGGCGCACAACCCGGCCGACGTGGCCGCGCTGTCGGCGCTGCCGATGGGCGAGGGCACGGTCGAGTCGACCCGCGCCGCGCTGGTCGGCAAGATCGGCGAGAACATGTCCATCCGCCGCTTCACCCGCGTCGAAGCCAAGGGTCAGCTGCTGTCCTACATCCACGGTGGCGCCAAGATCGGCGTGCTGCTCGACCTGGTCGGCGGTGACGAGCAACTGGGCAAGGACATCGCGATGCACATCGCCGCGTCCAAGCCGAAGGCGCTCGACGCCTCGGGCGTGTCGCAGGA
>DITC01000073.1:45856-46273 GCA_002422685.1 Thauera sp. UBA6194
ATCGAGAAGAAGGTCACCGACTTCGCCGCCGAAGTGGCCGAACAGGCTGCCGCTGCTGCTGCCAAGCAGTAAGGAGATGGAAATGTCCGCCGCCTACAAGCGCATCCTGCTCAAGCTCTCCGGCGAAGCCCTGATGGGCGACGACGCCTACGGCATCAACGAGGAGGTCGTCACCCGCATGGTGTCCGAAGTCGCCGAGATCACCCGTCTCGGCGTCCAGGTCGGCGTGGTGATCGGCGGCGGCAACATCTTCCGTGGCATGAAGGGCGCGGCCTCCGGCATGGACCGCGCCACCGCCGACTACATGGGCATGCTCGCCACCGTGATGAACGCGATGGCGCTGGCCGACGCGATGCGGCGCATGGACGTGCCCGCGCGCGTGCAGTCGGCGCTGCGCATCGACCAGGTGGTCGAGCC
>DITC01000074.1 GCA_002422685.1 Thauera sp. UBA6194
CAGTTGGCGCACCAGTACCCAGTAGCTCAGTGCAATCAGCAGCGCGACCAAAGCGGCGCCGGTCAGTGTGATTTGAAGCGCGAGACGCGATGCGAGGCTGAGTGGCTTCAAGGCCGCGCCTCCATCTGTGGATCTCGATCCACAGCCTGCTGTGCGGCTTCGCGGTGTGGCTGATGTGGGGGCTGGTGACGGTGCAGATGTCCAACGCCGGCTACCCGTTCAAGCCCGATGAGCTGTTTACGATCGCCGCGATCGCCGGCCTGTCGGGGGCGACGCTGCGCATTCCGGCCTCGTTCTTCATTCGCATCTGCGGCGGGCGCAACACGGTATGGCTGACCACGGCGCTGCTGATGATCCCGGCCGCGGGGGCGGGCTTCGCGTTGCAGAGTCTGGACACGCCGCTGTGGGTGTTTCAGTTGCTGGCGCTGCTGTCGGGGATCGGCGGGGGCAACTTCGCGTGCTCGATGTCGAACATCTCGACCTTTTTCCCGCGCAGCCAGCAGGGCACGGCGCTGGGCCTGAACGCGGGCCTGGGCAACTTCGGCGTGACCACGATGCAGGTGCTGATTCCGCTGGTGATGACGGCGGGGCTGTTCGGCGCGCTCGCGGGCGACCCGATCCCGCTGGTCAAGGACTCGGCCTCGCTGATCGGCAAGATCACCGCGGGCACGCCGACCTTCGTGCAGAACGCCGGCTTCGTGTGGCTGCTGCTGCTGGTGCCGCTGGCCGTGATCGGCTGGTTCGGCATGAACAATCTGCTCACCGTGTCGCCCAACATCGGCTCGACCGGGGCGGCGCTGGGCAAGATCATCCTGTTCTACGGCATCGCGCTGGTAGTGTCGGCGATCGGCCTGTACCTGTACCTGCCGAGCGGGCTGGGCGTGCTCTCGGGCGGCGGCATGTGGATCATGCTGCCGCTGGTGATCCTGGGCACGCTGTATGGCATGAAGGCGGTGGCCAGCGGCGAGATGAAGGCGAACCTGAACAAGCAGTTCGCGATCTTTCGCAACAAGCACACCTGGTCGATGACCGCGCTCTACGTGGTGACCTTCGGCTCGTTCATCGGCTTCTCGATGGCGCTGCCGCTGTCGATCACGGTGATCTTCGGCAACACCCACGTGCTCGACCCGGCCACCCAGGCCTGGGTGCACGCCAAGAACCCGAACGCGCCCTCGGCGCTGATGTTCGCCTGGATCGGCCCCTTCGTGGGCGCGCTGATCCGTCCGGTGGGCGGCTGGATCTCGGACAAGCTGGGCGGCTCGATCGTGACCCAGTGGATCTCGATCGTGCTCGTGATCGCCTCGGCGGTGACTGGCTACGTGATGTTCCTGGCCTACCACTCGGCCACACCCGAAGAGTACTTCTTCGTGTTCATGGCGCTGTTCGTGGTGCTGTTCGCGGCCTCGGGCATCGGCAACGGCTCGACCTTCCGCACCGTGGGCTACGTGTTCGACAAGGACGAGCGCGGCCCGGTGCTGGGCTGGACCTCGGCGGTGGCGGCGTACGGCTCGTTCATCGCCCCGGTGGTGATCGGCGGCCAGATCAAGGCCGGCACGCCCGAATACGCGATGTACGGCTTCGCGGTGTTCTACGCCATCTGCGTGGTGCTCAACTGGTGGTTCTACCTGCGCAAGGGTGCGTATATCAAGAATCCTTGATTTATCAATCGATTAGCGGGTTTCATTTTTAATTTTAGGGTTTTACTGATCGCGCTTGACGTAAGAAGCGACGACTTGAGAGGAGCAAACCATGAGTCATTTTCTCGATCGCCTGAGGTTTTTCGACCAGGTCAAAGACACCTTCTCGAACGGGCACGGCATCGTCACCAATGAAGACCGCAACTGGGAGGATGCCTACCGCAACCGCTGGCGCCACGACAAGGTGGTGCGCTCCACCCACGGCGTGAACTGCACGGGCGGCTGTTCGTGGAAGATCTTCGTCAAGAACGGCCTGGTGTCGTTCGAGATGCAGCAGACCGACTACCCGCGCACCCGCGAGGATCTGCCCAACCACGAGCCGCGCGGCTGCCAGCGTGGCGCCTCGTTCTCGTGGTATCTGTACTCGCCGCACCGCATCAAGTACCCGATGATCCGTGGTCGCCTGCTCGATCTGTACCGCGCCGAGCGCAAGGCGGGTCGTGATCCGGTCGAGGCCTGGGAGGCCATCCAGAAAGACCCCGCCAAGCGCGAGAAGTACGTGCACGTGCGTGGCCTGGGCGGCTTCGTGCGCACCAACTGGGATGAAGTCACCGAGATCATCGCAGCGGCCAACGTCTACACGATCAAGAAGTGGGGCCCGGACCGCATCTACGGTTTCTCGCCGATTCCCGCGATGTCGATGATCTCGTACGCCGCCGGCTCGCGTTACCTGTCGCTGATCGGTGCCGCCTGCGGTTCGTTCTACGACTGGTACTGTGACCTGCCCGCTGCCTCGCCGCAGACCTGGGGCGAGCAGACCGACGTGCCCGAGGCCGCCGACTGGTACAACTCGACCTACCTGATCATCACCGGCGCCAACCTGCCGATGACCCGCACGCCCGACGCCCACTTCGCCACCGAAGTGCGCTACAAGGGCACCAAGATCGTGTCGATGGCGCCGGACTACGCCGAGTACGTCAAGTTCGCCGACCTGTGGATGCCGGTCAAGCAGGGCACCGACGCCGCCGCCTTCCTGGCCATGGGCCACGTCGCGCTCAAGGAATTCCTGGTCGAGAAGCAGGACCCGTACTTCACCGAGTACGCACGCAAGTACACCGACCTGCCGATGCAGGTCTTGCTGCGCCAGCATGGCGAGGGCTACGTCTCCGACCGCAACCTGCGCGCTTCGGACTTCGACGACAACCTCGGCGAGGCCAACAACCCCGAGTGGAAGACCATCGTCTTCGACAAGAAGAGCGGTCGCTTCATTGCGCCCAACGGCTCGATCGGCTTCCGCTGGGGCGAGGACGGCAAGTGGAACCTGCTCGAGCAGGCCGGTGCCGACCAGGCCGAGACCGAAGCCGAGCTCACCTGCATCGACAGTCGCGACGAGGTCGTCTCGGTCGGCTTCCCGCACTTCGTGCCGGGCGAGCCCGAGCTGCTGTACCGCAACGTGCCGGTGCGCCGGATCAAGCTCGCCAGTGGCGAAGAAGCGTTCGTCGCCTCGGTGTTCGACATGCAGGTCGCGCAGTACGGTATCGATCGCGGTCTGGGTGGCGGCAACGTGGCCTCGTCCTACGACGACGACAGCGTGGCCTATACCCCGGCCTGGGCCGCCAAGCAGACCGGCGTGAAGGCTGCCGATCTGGAGCGCACCGGCCGCGAGTTCGCCGACAACGCCTCCAAGACCAAGGGCAAGTCCATGGTCATCATGGGCGCGGCGATCAACCACTGGTACCACAACGACCTCGCCTACCGCGCGATCATGAACCTGCTGCACATGTGCGGCTGCGTGGGTCAGACCGGTGGTGGCTGGGCGCACTACGTGGGTCAGGAGAAGCTGCGTCCGCAGGCCGGCTGGGCGCCGATCGCGTTCGCGCTCGACTGGCAGCGTCCCCCGCGTCACATGAACTCGACCTCGTTCTGGTACTTCCACACCGACCAGTGGCGCTACGAGACGATCGACGCCGACGCGCTGTTGACGCCGGCCGGTCCGAACCGCAACAAGGGCTCCTCGCTCGCCGACTACAACGTCAAGGCCGTGCGCATGGGCTGGCTGCCGTGTGCGCCGCATTTCAACCGCAACCCGATCGAACTGGCCGAGGAAGCTGCCAAGGCCGGTGCCACCGACGAGGCGAGCGTGTCGAAGTACGTGGTCGACCAGCTCAAGTCGGGCGCGCTCGACGTGTCCTTCGCCGACCCGGACGCCGAGGAGAACTGGCCGCGCAACCTGATCGTGTGGCGTGCCAACCTGATCGGCTCGTCGGCCAAGGGCCACGAGTACTTCCTCAAGCACCTGCTGGGCGCGCAGAACGGCGTGATGCAGGAAGGCGGCGCGGGCAACAACTGCAAGGAAGTGAAGTGGCGCGAGCATGGCCCCACCGGCAAGCTCGACTTGATGGTGGACATCAACTTCCGCCTCAACTCCACCGGCGCCTACTCGGACATCATCCTGCCGACGGCGACCTGGTACGAGAAGAACGACCTCAACACCACCGACATGCACCCCTTCATCCACCCGCTGGGTGAGGCGGTGACCCCGGGCTGGGAGTCGAAGTCCGACTGGCAGATCTTCCGCACCCTGGCGAAGACCTTCACCGCGCTGGGCGCCAAGCACCTCGGCACCCGCAAGGACGTGGTCGCGCTGCCGATGCAGCACGACTCGCCGACCGAGCTCGCCACCCCGATGGGCGTGGGCAAGGACTGGAAGCACGGCGAGTGCGAGCCCATCCCGGGCAAGACCATGCCGATGCTCAAGCTCGTCGAGCGCGACTACGCGCAGATCTACAACAAGTACATCGCGCTCGGCCCGCTGATGGTCAAGCTGGGCAACAACATCAAGGGCATCGACTGGGATACCACCCAGGAATACGAAGAGCTCAAGAAGTGCAACTACCCGGTGCAGGTCGAGGGTGTCTCGAAGGGCATGCCCTCGCTCGAGGAAGACATCTACGTCTGCGACTCGGTCATGCGCATGGCGCCCGAGACCAACGGCGAGGTGGCGCACAAGTCGTGGAGCGCGCTGTCGAAGAAGACCGGCATCGATCACCACCACCTGTATGCCGGCCGTCACGAGGACAAGATCACCTTCCGCGACATCGTCGCCCAGCCGCGCAAGATCATCACCGCGCCCACCTGGTCCGGCATCGAGTCGGAGACCGTGTCCTACACCGCGGGCTACACCAACATCCACGAGCACATCCCGTTCCGTACCCTGACCGGCCGCGCGCACTTCTACCAGGACCACGAGTGGTTCCTCGACTTCGGCGAAGGCTTCTGCGCCTACAAGCCGCCGGTCGACCTGAAGGCGCATGAGAACGTGCCCGACAGCGTGCGTCGCAAGCCGCACCTGACCCTGTCGTGGATCACGCCGCACTCCAAGTGGGGCATCCACTCCAGCTACCAGGACACCCTGCGCATGCTGAACCTGTTCCGCGGCGGCCCGTACGTCTGGCTGTCGGAGGAAGAGGCCGCGAGCATCGGCATCAAGGACAACGACTGGGTCGAGGCGATCAACGCCAACGGTGCAACGGTGGCGCGTGCGGTGGTGTCGCAGCGCATCCCGCGCGGCATGGCGATCATGTACCACGCCCAGGAAAAGAACGTGAACGTGCCCGGCTCGAACAGCACCGGCAAGCGTGGCGGCATCCTCAACTCGGTCACCCGCGTCATCGTCAAGCCCACCAACATGGTCGGCGGCTATGCGCAACTGGCCTACAGCTTCAACTACTACGGCACCGTCGGTTGCCAGCGTGACGAGGTCGTGGTGATCCACAAGATCGAGGACCAGGACATCGACTGGCTTGAGCGCCCGCTCACGCCCGAACGCGAAGCCCAGCGCAACCCCGTGGGCATCGGCAAGAAGTAAGCGCCGGCTCGAGACCAGACATTCAGGAGAAACACATGAAAATCCGCGCGCAATTCGCGATGGTGTTCAACCTCGACAAGTGCATCGGTTGCCACACCTGCTCGGTGACCTGCAAGAACGTGTGGACCAACCGCAAGGGCGTCGAGTACGCCTGGTTCAACAACGTCGAGTCCAAGCCCGGTATCGGTTACCCGAAGGAATGGGAGAACCAGGAAAAGTGGAAGGGCGGCTGGACCAAACTCAACGGCAAGCTCGAGCTCAAGGCCGGTGGCCGCCTGAAGAAGATCGTGCAGATCTTCTCCAACCCCAACCTGCCCGAGATCGACGACTACTACGAGCCCTTCACCTACGACTACGCCCATCTGCAGAACGCGCCGCTGTCCGAGGCCGCGCCGACCGCCCGTCCGGTGTCGCAGATCACCGGCGAGAAGATGGACAAGATCACCTGGGGCCCGAACTGGGAAGACGACCTCGCCGGCGAGTTCGCCTCCCGTGCTCGTGACAAGAACTTCTCCAACATGGAGAAGGAAATGTACAAGCAGTTCGAAAACACCTTCCACATGTACCTGCCGCGTATCTGCAACCACTGCATCAACCCGGCATGCGTGGCCTCCTGCCCGTCCGGCGCGCTGTACAAGCGCGAGGAAGACGGCATCGTGCTCGCCGACCAGGACCGCTGCCGCGGCTGGCGGATGTGTATCTCGGGCTGCCCGTACAAGAAGGTGTTCTTCAACTGGGAATCGTCGAAGGCCGAGAAGTGCGTGGGCTGCTACCCGCGCGTCGAGAACGGCATGCCGACCGTCTGCTCCGAGTCGTGCGTGGGCCGCATCCGCTATAACGGCATCATCCTGTACGACGCCGACAAGATCCTCGACGCCGCCAGCACGGACAACGAGCAGGACCTGTACAAGGCCCACCTCGACATGTTCGTCGATCCCTTCGACCCGGCCGTGATCGCCCAGGCCAAGAAGGACGGTATCACCGACGACTGGATCCTCGCCGCGCAGAAGTCGCCCATCTACAAGATGGCCGTGCAGTGGAAGATCGCCTTCCCGCTGCACCCCGAGTACCGCACGCTGCCGATGATCTGGTACGTGCCGCCGCTCTCGCCGGTGCAGTCGCAGATCGACCAGAAGGCCCTGCCGACCGAGGCCGACGGCGTGATCCCGAAGGCCTCCGCGATGCGCCTGCCGGTCAAGTACCTCGCCAACCTGATGACCGCGGGCCGTGAGCAGCCGATCATCGACGCGCTCAACCGCATGATCGCGATGCGTTCGTACCAGCGTTCGGTGCACGTCGAGGGCAAGGCCGACATGCGCGCGCTCGACGCCGTGGGCATGACCGAGGACATGGCCAAAGAGATGTATCGCTACCTCGCGATCGCGAACTACGAAGACCGCTTCGTCATTCCGACCTCGAAGGAAGAGATGCGCCTCGAGGACTACCACGGCTTCCAGGGCCAGGCGGGCTTCAGCTTCGGCAGCGCGGCGTCGGTGGGCATGTCGCCCAACTCGCTGTTCCCCGAGCGCCGCAAGGATTCGATGGAGCCGCGCAAGCTGGCCCCGCACGCCGACGAGACGCACGACGTCACCGGCGAACGCTACTGAGGAGGCAAAAAAACAATGCAGACCTACAAGCTGCTTGCCATGCTGCTCGACTATCCGGGCGGCGAGATCGTCGGCGACCTGCGTGATGCAGTCGCCGACCAGGGCGGCGCGCTGGGTCTGGTCCGCTCGGTGGACACCGACAAGGTGTTCACCGAGGCAGAGCACGCCAGCATCGCCGGTTTCATCGACTGGATGCTGGCGCAGGACCAGACCGAGCTCGAGGGGCGTTTCGTCAAGACCTTCGACATGACGCCCGAGCACAGCCTGCACCTGACACACCACGTCTTCGGCGACGACAAGAACCGCGGCCCCGCACTCATCGACCTGTCGGAGTTCTACAAGTCCTACGGTCTCCAGCACGATGAGCACGAGATCCCGGACTACCTGCCGATGATGATGGAGTTCGTGTCGCAACTCGAGGAGACCGAGGCCCGCGTGTTCCTGACCGACGCGGTCAAGGTGTTCAACGTGCTTGCGACCAACCTGGAAAAAGCGGAGAGCCCGTATGCAGCGCTCGTCCGCGTGATCGAAAACCACAGCTCGCTGGCCCGCCTGGCCGCCTGAGGAGAAGAAGATGTCTCTGTGCAATCTGCTTTTCGGGGTCTACCCGTACATCGCACTGACCGTATTCGTGATCGGTAGCTGGATCCGTTACGACAACGAGCAGTACACCTGGAAGACCGACTCGTCGCAGCTGCTCTCCAAGCAAGGCATGATGCTTGCGAGCAACCTGTTCCATATCGGCATCATCATGCTGTTCCTTGGCCACTTCGCGGGCCTGGTGCTGCCGCATGGACTGTGGTTGGCGCTCGGGATCTCCGATCTCGCGCACCAGTGGATCGCGCTCACCGCTGGCGCGATCTTCGGGATCACCTGCCTGGTCGGTGGCGCCATGCTGTGGTATCGCCGCATGTACAACCCGCGCGTGCGCATCAACAGCCGTCGTACCGACGTGTTCATCATCAGCTGGCTGATGGTCACGCTGATCATCGGGCTGCTGACCGTGCCGTTCTCGATTGGGCATGCCAACAAGGGCGACCCCGCGGTGATGCTCGCGCTGGCCGAGTGGGTCAAGAGCATCCTGCTGCTCAACCCGCAGCCGCAGCTGATGGAGCAGGTCGATCCGATCTTCCGCCTGCACATCTTCTTCGGTCTGACGGTGTTCCTGGTGTTCCCCTTCACCCGTCTGGTGCACATCCTCACCGCGCCGTTCAACTACCTGACGCGCGCCTACCAGATCGTCCGCACCAAGCGCGCCTGAGGCAGGCGCCGGCCAGGGCAGGACATGCGGCCTTCGCGGCGCATGTCTTGCCTTTGGCGTGGTTTGCCCCTAGCGTTCGCGCATGCACCTGAAGAGCCTCAATCAAGCCATGCTCGGTCGCAGCGCGGGGCTATCGACCAAGATCACCGCCATCCTGCTTGGGTTTTTCCTCGCAGCGCTGGCGGCGATCACGCTGACCCTGTTCATCTCGTGGCACCTCGAAGGGGCTGCCGCGGCAATCAACGATGCCGGCAGCCTGCGCATGCGGGTGTATCGCCTAGCTCATTTTCTGGCCCGTGCCGAAGCCGTCGCCCGGCTGCCCGGCCCGTCCAGCGCCTCAAGTCGTCCCGAAGCGGCCGGTAGTTCCGAAACTTCCGCGATGCCGGCTTCCCTCGGCGCGACCTTCGACGCCGATCTGCGCGTGCACATCGCCGACTTCGAGCGTGTCCTCGATGGCTTGCGCGTCGGCGATCCCGCGCGCCCCTTGTTCGTGCCGAAGGGGGACGACATCCCGGTCGCGCTCGAGGCCATGACTGCGCAGTGGAGCGAAGAGATGCGCCCGCTGCTCGATCGCATCCTCGCCGAACCCTCGCCCGAAGCGCGCGCCGGGCTGGTCGCCGCGTTCGATACGCTCGCGCCACAGTTCGTCGGCATCATCAACGAGCTGGTGGTGCGCATGGAGCACAACTACGCACGCAACACCAATATCCTGCGCTCCTCGCAGGTCACCCTGATTGCGCTCGCCGTGATCGGGACGCTGCTTTTGCTGCGCTTTTTCTTCGTGACCGTGATCCGGCCGCTGCTCGACCTGCACGAGGGCGTCAAGCGCATGAGCGAGGAGGATTTCGATGCGCGCGTGCCGGTATTCGCCGGCGACGAATTCGGCGAGCTTTCGGCGGGTTTCAACCGCATGGCGGCGCATCTGCAGCACGTCTATGACACGCTCGAGGAGCGCGTCGCCTCCAAGACGCGGAGTCTCGAAGAGAAGAATCGCGAGCTCGAGATCCTCTACGACGTGGTCGCCTTCCTGCGCGAGCCGGCCGATGTGGATACCTTGTGCAAGGGCTTTCTCGAGCGCGTGCAGAACACCATGGGCGCGGTGGCGAGCTCGGCCCGCCTGCTCGATCTCGAGTCGCGCAATCTGTGCATGATCGTGCACGATGGGCTGGGGCAGGAGTTTCTCGACCGCGAAGAAGTCCTCGCTTGCGGCGAGTGCGTCTGCGGCGAGGCCGCGCAGAGCGGGGGCCGATCGCTGACGCTGGACGTGTTCGCCGCGAACGGGGGGGGCACGCGCGACACGTGCATGCGGGCGGGTTTTCGCACCGTGTCGGCGACCACGATCACCGCCCACAAGCGCACCCTCGGGGTGTTCAATCTGTTCTACGATCATTCGCAACCGATCAGCGACGAAGACCGCCAGCTCCTCGAGACCCTGGGGCAGCAGCTCGGCACCGCGATCGAGAACCAGCGCCTGCATGCGCGTGAGCGCGAGCTGGCCGTATCCGAAGAACGCAACCTGCTCGCACGCGAGCTGCACGACTCGATCGCGCAGGGCCTGGCCTTTTTGAACCTGCAGGTGCAGATGCTCGAGCGCGCGCTCGCCGAGCACCGCGACAAGGACGTCGCGGCGACGGTCGACATGCTCCGCCACGGCATCCAGGAAAGCTACGAGGATGTGCGCGAGCTGCTCGTGCACTTTCGCACCCGGGTCGAGAAGCAGGATCTGGATGCGGCAATCGCCGCAGCGCTGCGCCGCCTGGCCGAGCAGACAGGCGTGGCGACGGACCTGGACGTGCAGGGCGATGGGGCGCCGCTCGATCCCGAGGCCGAGACCCAGGTGCTCTACATCGTGCAGGAGGCGCTGTCGAACGTGCGCAAGCACGCGAGCGCGAAAGCGGTGTCGGTGAGCGTGCGGCGCGGGCGTGACGGCCTGTCGGTGATCGTGCGCGATGACGGGGTCGGCTTTGTCGAGGATGACGAAAGCATCGACAAGGAGGCGCACATCGGACTGCACATCATGCGTGAACGCGCCCTGCGCATCGGCGGCCAGTTCGCGGTGCGCTCCTCCCCCGGGCGCGGCACCCAGATGCGACTGCACCTGCCCAGAACGACAAAAGTGGAAGCCTGATGACTGAATCCGTAATCCGCGTCCTGCTCGTGGATGACCACACCTTGTTCCGCAGCGGCATCCGCTCGCTGCTGCAGAGCTACGCCTGTTTCGAGGTGGTCGGCGAGGCCGGGGACGGCCGTGAGGGTATCCGGCTCGCCGCGCAACTGCGCCCCGATGTCGTGCTGCTCGACAACAACATGCCGGGCCTGTCCGGGCGCGAGGCCGCGCGTCTGCTGCTCGAGGAGATGCCCGAGACGCGCGTGCTGATGCTGACGGTGTCCGAGGACTCGGACGACCTGATCGAGACCCTGCGCGCCGGCGCCTGCGGTTATCTGCTCAAGAACATCCAGGCCGAGACCCTGGTGTCGGCCATCAAGACTGCGGCGCAGGGCGAGTCGGTGGTGTCGCCACAGATGATGGGCAAGCTGCTCAATGGCGTGCGTTCGCAGGCCAGCCGCGCCGCGGGCGCACCCACGCGCGACGCATCCGTGCGCGTGCAGGCCGAAGCGCGCGGCGCTGGCGAGGGGGGCGAACTCGACAAGCTCTCGCCGCGCGAGCGCGAGATCCTGCAGCTGATCGCGCGTGGGCAGAGCAACAAGGAAATCGCGCGCACACTCGAGCTGGCCGAGAGCACGGTCAAGATCCATGTGCAGAACATGCTGCGCAAGCTCAACCTGAGCAGCCGTGTGCAGGCCGCGGTGTATGCGGTCGAAAATGGCCTGGAGTCCGGGGCGGGCGGTTGAGCGCGAGCGTGGTTGAGCTGCCCCCGGCTGCGCTCAGTGCAGGCGGCCGAACACCCCGCCGAGCAGCGCCTGCAGCGACCTGAGCTCGTCACGGTGGCGTTGAGCGATCTGCGCCACGAGCTGCTCGCCAGCCGGCGTGAGGTGCACTTCGACCGCACGTCGGTCGTCGCGGCCGGGGCGGCGCTCCACCAGACCGAGTTTTTCGCACCGCGACACCAGCGACACCACGCCGTGCTGATGCGCCTGCAGGCGCTCGGCCAGCTCACCCACGTTGGCCCAGTCCCGCCCGGGAAAACCCTTGACCTGCAGCAGCAGCAGATACTGCAGGTTGGTGATGCCATGGCGTCGCGTGAGCAGCTCGGAAAACCGCAGGAAGCGGCGCAGCTGGTAGCGGAAGTCGGCCAATGCCTCGAATTCGGATTTTTCGAGTTCGGCGAGGGTGGGCGGCGTGTTCATGGCCCGAGATTCTAATCCGAGGCGGGCGACCGCATCGAGTTTCTGCTTGCCATGCGGGCCCCGGGGTCTAATATCAAGCTGTGATGTAAAGCTTCGCGTCACCCAGCGCAGCGGATGGGCCAGTCGGCACCGCAGAAATCTCCCAAGGAGGCAAGGCCATGAACATCATGCAATATCCCCGCATGCTGACGTCCACGCATGAAGGATGGGATGAACTCGAGCGTTGGCATCCGGACATGAACGCGCTTTTCCTCTGGCTCGTGCTGCCCTTGTCCGTGCTTCCTCCTGTGATGATCCTGCTCGCCTCGGGGGGGCTGGGTGCCGAAATCTTCCCGGGAGCGCATATCGGCGACTGGCTGCTGGCCGCGACTTTCTTTTTCGTCGCCGAGCATGTCAGCGTGCCCATGATGGCCGGCGTCGTGCGCCGCGCAGCATTGGCGCAGGGCGCTGCGGTCACGCTGCGCGATGCCTACACGGTGGCTGCAGTTGCGCCGGTGCCGCTCTGGTTGTCGTCCATCGGTCTGCTCACCGGAACCCTGTGGCTGGCGATTCCGTTGGCGCTCGTGGCCCTGGCTGCGGCGGGCGTGCTGATCCACAACGGCGTGCGGCGCGTGCTCGGCATCAAGGAGGATGTGATCGCGAGCGAGATGGCGGTTCAGGTGATGACCATGGGCGTGCTCGCCTGGGGCGTGCTGCTCGTCGTCACCGTGGTGCCGCTCGCGGTGTTGTGAGCGGCGTGGTGCTCAGACTTTCACGCGCATCAGGCGCTGCTTTTCGCGCTCCCAGTCCTTCTTCTTTTCGTCCTCGCGCTTGTCGTGCAGCTTCTTGCCCTTGGCGAGACCGATCTCGAGTTTGACGCGACCCTTCTTGAAGTGCAGGTCGAGCGGCACCAGCGTATAGCCGGCGCGCTCGACCTTGCCGATCAGCCGGGCGATTTCCTTCTTGTGCAGCAGCAGCTTGCGGGTCCGCGTGGGGTCGTGGCGCACATGGCTCGAGGCCGTGGTGAGCGGGGTGATGTGCATGCCGAACAGGAAAATTTCCTCGCTGCGGATGACGACGTAGGACTCCTTGATGTTCGCGCGCCCGGCGCGGATGGCTTTCACCTCCCAGCCCTCGAGGACGATTCCGGCCTCGTGCTTTTCCTCGATGAAGTAGTCGTGAGAGGCCTTGCGGTTTTGGATGATGCTCATGGCGGTGCTGTTCCGGAAGCTGCACGGCGGACGGAAACCGGTTGCCGCATGCGGTAGAATTGCGCATTTTAACAGTTCGGCCGCGTGCCCGTTCCGGTCGCTGCGTGCCGCTTCATTGCTCGCCCATGGCCGAAGTCAACAAGCTTGTCCTGATCGAATTCACCCCGGTGCAGATGTTCGAACTCGTCGACCGGTGCGAGGATTACCAGCACTTCCTGCCCTGGTGCGGCGGCGCCGAGGTGCACAAGCGCACCGACACCATCACCGCGGCGACCCTGTACATCAATTATCACGGCATCAAGGCGCACTTCAGCACCGAAAACGAAAAACGTTTTCCATACGAAATGAAGCTGCGCCTCACTGATGGCCCCTTCACCCATCTGGATGGTCACTGGCAATTCACTGCGCTCGGCGATACCGCATGCAAGGTGCAGTTCCAGTTGCGCTATCAGTTCGCGAGCAAGCTGCTCGAGAAGGTGCTGGGGCCGGTGTTCAACCACATTGCCAACACCTTCGTCGACTCCTTCGTCAAGCGTGCGGGCGAGATCTACAAGCCGGCTGGCTCGGCTGGAGTGCGATGATGGGCGAGATGATACGTGTGGAAGTCGTTTATGCCTTGCCGGGAGGGGCGGAGGTGGTGCCGCTGAGCCTGCCCGCGGGCGCGACTGCGGGCGAGGCGGTGCAGGCCTCCGGGCTGCTCGACAAGCATCCCGAGATCGATCTGGCGCGCACCAACAAGCTCGGTATCTACGCCAAGCTGGTAAAGGCGGACAGCGCGCTGCGCGATCGCGACCGCGTCGAGATCTACCGTCCGCTGATCGCCGACCCCAAGGCGGTGCGCAAGAAGCGCGCCGACGAAGGCAAGGTCATGAAGAAAGGCGGCGGGTCGGCCGAAGACGAGGGCTGACGCGCTGCGATCGACTCGCCCCGCACCTCGTCGCCGCCGCGTTGCTCACCGACAGTGTTCGGCGACCTGTTGTTGCAGGCGGCTCGTTTCGGCCTGGCGTGCCGTGTCGTCGAGAAATTCGCGTTCGCCTGCAGCATTGAAGCGGCTGATGCGCTGCCCTGATTGCAGCGCGCCGAGCTGATTGCGCGCCTGTTCGCAGAAACGTGCGCGCTCGGCCTCGCGCGCCGCTTCTTCTTCGGCTTTTGCGGCTTCTTCCGCAGCCTTTGCGCGACGCTCGCGGAAGGCCTGCTCGCGCTCGGCAAGCGTGGGCGGGCCCTTTTGGGCTTCGTCCGCAGGGGCTTCGTCAGCACCGGGCGCAGGCTCGGCTGCGGGCGCGGTGACGCGGCCCCCGTGCACGCGCTCCACCTCCACGGTGGGTGGGGGGGTGTCGGTGTAATGGACGCGACCGTCCTTGTCCTTCCAGCTGTAGATCTGCGCGGCGGCAGGCAGGGACAGGAGCAGGGCGGCAAGCAACAGGGGGTGTCGAATCATGGAAAATCTCCGGGCGGCGCTGCTTACACCGTGCTCTGACGCTCTGTATAATACGGTTTTGGTCGAAAGGAAAAAAGCCATGCGAGTGATTCAGAAGGCGCTGACCTTCGATGACGTCCTTCTCGTTCCTGCCCACTCCACGGTTCTTCCGCGCGACGTGAGCCTGCAGAGCCAGGTCACGCGCCGCATCCGTCTCAATATCCCGCTCGTTTCGGCCGCCATGGATACGGTGACCGAAAGCCGCCTGGCCATCGCGCTCGCGCAGGAAGGCGGCATTGGTGTGGTGCACAAGAACCTCTCCCCGGCCGAGCAGGCCGCCGAGGTGCACAAGGTGAAGCGCCACGAGTCGGGCATCCTCAAGGATCCGATCACCGTTCCGCCGACGGTCACCGTGGGCGAAGTGGTGGCCTTGCAGCGCCAGCATCGCTTTTCCGGCGTGCCCGTGGTGGAGGGTCACAAGGTGGTCGGCATCGTCACCAACCGTGACACCCGCTTCGAGACCAACCTCGACCAGCTGGTGAGCGCGATCATGACACCGCAGGCGCGCCTGGTCACCGTGCGCGAAGGCGCCAGCCTGGACGAGGCGCGTGAGTTGCTGCGCGTGCATCGCCTCGAGCGCGTGCTGGTACTCAACGACGCCGGCGAGCTGTGCGGTCTTATCACCGTCAAGGACATGATGAAGTCCACCGAGCATCCGTTCGCCGCCAAGGACGAGCAGGGCCGCCTGCGCGTCGCCGCGGCGATCGGCGTCGGGGCCGGCACCGAGGAACGTGCCGAACGGCTGGCCGAAGCCGGTGTGGACATGATCGTGGTCGACACCGCGCATGGTCACTCGCAAGGCGTGCTCGACCGTGTCAGCTGGGTCAAGAAACAGTTTCCGAACATCGAGGTGGTGGGCGGCAACATCGCGACGGCAGATGCGGCGCGCGCGCTCGTCGACGCAGGCGCGGACGGCGTCAAGGTGGGCATCGGCCCGGGCTCAATCTGCACCACGCGGATCGTGGCCGGTGTCGGCGTGCCGCAGATCACCGCGATCGACAACGTGGCCAACGCGCTCGCCGGAACCGGCGTGCCGATGATCGCCGACGGCGGCATCCGCTTCTCGGGCGATATCGCCAAGGCGATCGCCGCGGGCGCCGACTGCGTGATGCTCGGCGGCCTGTTTGCCGGCACCGAAGAGGCGCCGGGCGAGACGGTGCTGTTCCAGGGGCGCTCGTACAAGTCCTATCGTGGCATGGGTTCGCTCGGCGCAATGGAGAAGGGCGCGGCCGACCGCTACTTCCAGGAAGAAAACACCGGCAACATCGACAAGCTCGTGCCCGAGGGCATCGAGGGACGCGTGCCTTACAAGGGCTCGGTCGGGGTGGTGATTCACCAGCTGGTCGGCGGGCTGCGTGCATCCATGGGCTACCTTGGTTGCGCCGATATTCCGGGCATGCACGAGCGCGCCCAGTTCGTGCAGATCAGCGCGGCCGGCATGCGCGAGTCGCACGTCCACGACGTGCAGATCACCAAGGAAGCACCCAACTATCAGATCAGCTGATCGGGCTGACTCGTATTTCCGGGCGGCTGCGAGGCCGCCTTTCCTTTTTTCAAGACGCTCGAGACGTTCGCGCCCATGGCTCACCAGAAAATCCTCATCCTCGACTTCGGCTCCCAGGTCTCCCAGCTCATCGCGCGCCGCGTGCGCGAGCAGCAGGTGTATTGCGAGCTGCATCCCTTCGACGTGTCCGACGCGTTCGTGCGCGAATTCGGTGCGCAGGGCGTGATCCTGTCGGGCGGTCCGAACTCGGTCTACGAGGCGGAGGAATGGCGTGCGCCGCAGGCGGTGTTCGAGCTCGGCGTCCCGGTGCTCGGCATCTGCTACGGCATGCAGACCATGGCCAGCCAGCTCGGTGGCAAGGTCGAGAGCTCGTCCACGCGCGAGTTCGGCTACGCCGAGATGCGCGCGCGCGGGCACTCGAAGCTGTTCGAGGGCATTGAGGACCGCAGCAACGCCGAGGGCCACGGCCTGCTGGACGTGTGGATGAGCCATGGCGACAAGGTCACCGCGCTGCCGCCCGGGTTCAAGGTGATCGGCAGCAACGAGTCCACCCCGATCGCCGCGATGGCGGACGAGGCGCGCGGCTTCTACGGCGTGCAGTTCCACCCCGAGGTCACGCATACGATCAAGGGACGCGAGATGATCGCGCGCTTCGTGCATGACATCTGCGGCTGCGGCCACGACTGGAACATGCCCGACTACATCGACGAGGCGGTGGCGAAGATCCGCGAGCAGGTCGGCGACGAGGAGGTGATCCTCGGCCTGTCGGGCGGCGTTGATTCTTCGGTGGCGGCGGCGCTGATCCACCGCGCGATCGGCGACCAGCTCACCTGCGTGTTCGTCGACCACGGCCTGCTGCGCCTGAACGAGGGCAAGCTGGTCATGGAGATGTTTGCCGGCCGGTTGCACGCCAGAGTCGTGCATGTGGACGCCACCGAGCAGTTCATGGGCCACCTGAAGGGTGTCACCGACCCCGAGCAGAAGCGCAAGATCATCGGCCGCGAGTTTGTGGAGGTGTTCCAGGCCGAGGCGAAGAAGCTGCGCGTGGGGGGGACTGAGGCCAAGTGGCTCGCCCAGGGCACGATCTACCCCGACGTGATCGAATCGGGCGGCGCCAAGAGCAAGAAAGCGCACACCATCAAGAGCCACCACAACGTCGGCGGCCTGCCCGAGACGCTTGGCCTCAAGCTGCTCGAGCCGCTGCGCGACCTGTTCAAGGACGAGGTGCGCGAGCTCGGCGTGGCGCTCGGCCTGCCGCACGACATGGTCTATCGCCACCCCTTCCCGGGCCCGGGCCTGGGCGTGCGCATCCTCGGCGAGGTCAAGCAGGAATACGCCGACCTGCTGCGCCGTGCCGACGCGATCTTCATCGACGAACTGCGCGCCGCCGACTGGTACGACAAGACCAGCCAGGCTTTCGCGGTGTTCCTGCCCGTGAAGAGCGTGGGCGTGATGGGTGACGGCCGCACCTACGAATACGTGGTGGCGCTGCGCGCGGTGCAGACGCAGGACTTCATGACCGCGCACTGGGCCGAACTGCCGCACAGCCTGCTCGGCAAGGTCAGCAACCGCATCATCAACGAGGTGCGCGGCATCAACCGCGTGGTGTACGACATCTCGGGCAAGCCGCCGGCGACCATCGAGTGGGAGTGATTCGGCGTCTGGCACTGGCTGGCACCTAGTGGCACGAAAACAGACCTAAGCCCGCGTCAATGCGGGCTTTTTTGTGATTTCGTTCGGCGCCGCCTGGCAACATTTGGCATCGCCAAGCACCGTTTTTTCATGGCATGATGGATGGCATCAAATGCTTCTATGCCATGAAAAGTCACCGATACCATGCAACCACCTTGCGGATGTTCATGGTATTGAATTGGCGTAACACAATGATTTTGTTGTTGTTTTACGCCATTATTGGCCGCTTTTCGGATCATGGTATTTGAGCTGAATCAGGGCGAGAACCATGCTGACCGATACCAAGCTGCGCAACCTCAAGCCGAAGGACAAGCTCTACAAGGTGAATGACCGTGACGGCCTCTATGTAGCCGTCACGGCCGCCGGAGCGATCTCGTTCCGCTACAACTACTCGATCCACGGTAGGCAGGAGACCATCACCTTCGGCCGCTACGGTGTCGGCGGCATCACCCTGGCGGAAGCCCGCGAGCGGTTGGGCGAGGCCAAGAAGATGGTCGCGGCCGGGAAGTCACCGGCCAAGGAAAAGGCGCGGGATAAGGCCCGCGTCAAGGACGCGGAGACGTTCGGGGCCTGGGCGGAAAAGTGGCTGCGCGGCTACCAGATGGCCGACTCCACCCGCGACATGCGCCGCTCAGTCTACGAGCGCGACTTGAAGCCGAAATTCGGCAATCAGAAGCTGGTGGAGATTACCCACGAGGACTTGCGGGCACTGACCGATGCCATCGTGGAGCGCGGCGCGCCGGCAACGGCAGTGCATGTCCGCGAGGTGGTGATGCAGGTCTATCGCTGGGCCATCGAGCGTGGCCAGAAGGTCGAGAACCCGGCGGAGCTGGTGCGCCCAACGTCCATCGCCAAATTCGAGCCGCGCGACCGTGCGCTGACGCCCGACGAGATCGGCCTGATGTACCAGTACATGGAGCGCATCGGCACAGCGCCATCCATTCGGGCGGCGGCCAAGCTGCTGCTGTTGACGATGGTGCGCAAGAGCGAGCTGACCAACGCGACCTGGAGCGAGATCAATTTCAGCGACGCGCTTTGGACGATCCCGAAGGAGCGGATGAAGCGGCGCAATCGTAACCGTCCGAGCAACCCCGCCCCACCCGGCGGAGCCGGCGACTTCAGAGATCGACGACGTGCCTGAGCAGCCCGAATGACACGCGCCAGC
>DITC01000033.1:0-12583 GCA_002422685.1 Thauera sp. UBA6194
TCGGCCTGATGGCGGCGTTCGGCTTCTCGATCAACACGCTCACCATGTTCGGCATGGTGCTGGCGATCGGCCTGCTGGTGGACGACGCCATCGTGGTGGTCGAGAACGTCGAGCGCGTGATGAGCGAGGAGGGCCTGCCGCCCAAGGAAGCCACCAAGCGCTCGATGGACCAGATCACCAGCGCGCTGATCGGCATCGGCCTGGTGCTGTCGGCGGTGTTCGTGCCGATGGCCTTCTTCGGCGGCTCGACCGGCGTGATCTACCGCCAGTTCTCGATCACCATCGTGTCCGCGATGGCGCTGTCGGTGCTGGTGGCCATCGTCTTCACCCCGGCGCTGTGCGCGACCATCATGAAGCCGGTGGAGAAGGGCCACGAGCATGGCGAAGGCGGCCTGTTCGGCAAGTTCTTCCACTGGTTCAACGTCAGGTTCGAGCGCAGCACCCAGGGCTACGAGTCGGCGGTGGGCGGCATCCTCAAGCGCAGCGTGCGCTTCCTCGCCATCTACCTCGCCATCGTCGCGGTGCTTGGTCTGCTCTTCGTGCGCATGCCCACCTCCTTCCTGCCCGAGGAAGACCAGGGCGTGATGTTCAACCAGGTGATGCTGCCTGCCGGCGCCACCCAGGAGCGCACGCTCGAGGTGCTGAAGAAGGTCGAGAACCACTTCCTCGAGAACGAGAAGGACACCGTGCGCGCCATCTTCACCGTCGCCGGCTTTTCCTTCGGCGGCAGCGGCCAGCACATGGGCATCGGCTTCGTGAACCTCAAGCACTGGGACGAGCGCAAGGCGCCGGGCATGGACGTGAAGTCGGTGGCCGGGCGCGCGATGGGCGCCTTCGCGCAGATTCGCGAGGCCATGGTGTTCGCCTTCGTGCCGCCGGCGGTGATCGAGCTCGGCACCTCGGGCGGCTTCACCGTGCAGATGCAGGACCGCTCCGGCCTCGGCCACGAGGCGCTGCTCGCCGCGCGCAACCAGTTCCTGGGCATGGCAGCGCAGGACAAGCGCCTGGTGGGCGTGCGCCCCAACGGCCAGGAGGACATGCCCGAGCTCAAGCTCGACATCGACCACGCCAAGGCCGGCGCGCTCGGCCTGTCGGTTGCCGACATCAACGACACGCTGTCCACCGCCTGGGGCGGCAGCTACATCAACGACTTCCTCGACCGCGGCCGCATCAAGAAGGTGTATCTGCAGGGCGATGCGCCCGCGCGCATGACGCCCGAGGACCTCGACAAGTGGTACGTGCGCAACAAGGCCGGCGACATGGTGCCGTTCTCGGCCTTCGCCACCGCGCACTGGACCTACGGCTCGCCGCGCCTCGAGCGCTTCAACGGCCAGCCGTCGATGGAGATCCTCGGCCAGTCCGCGCCCGGGCTGTCGTCCGGCGAGGCGATGCAGGCAGTCGAGGAGATCATGGCGAAGATGCCGCCGGGCATCGGCTACGACTGGTCGGGCACCTCCTACGAGGAGCGCCGTTCCGGCTCGCAGGCGCCGGCGCTGTACGCGCTGTCGCTGCTGGTGGTGTTCCTGTGCCTGGCGGCGCTGTACGAGAGCTGGTCGGTGCCGTTCGCGGTGATGCTGGTGGTGCCGCTCGGCGTGCTCGGCGCGCTGCTGGCGGCGACCAGCCGCGGCATGTCGAACGACATCTACTTCCAGGTCGGCCTGCTCGCCACCATCGGCCTGTCGTCGAAGAACGCGATCCTGATCGTGGAATTCGCCAAGGCCCAGATGGAAGAGGGCAAGGACCTCATCTCCGCCACGCTGACCGCGGTGCGCATGCGCCTGCGCCCGATCATCATGACCTCGCTCGCCTTCGGCTTCGGCGTGCTGCCGCTGGCGATCGCCACCGGCGCCGGCGCCGGCAGCCAGAACGCGATCGGCACCGGCGTGCTGGGTGGAACCATCGCTGCGACCGTGCTCGGCATCTTCTTCGTGCCGCTGTTCTACGTCGTGATCAAGCGCGTTTTTCCGGACAAGCCCCGGGAGGCGGCCGTTGCGCCGTCTTCCCAGGAGGGACGTTGACATGAACAAGTACCCGACCAAGCGGCCGCTGCGCGCGCTGACGGTGACGCTGGCTGCCACCCTGCTCGGCGCCTGCTCGATGATCCCGGTGTTCGAGCGCCCCGCGGCGCCGGTGCCGGCGAGCTTCCCGCAAGCCGCACCGACAGAGGCCTCGGCGGTGGCGCCGCTGGCCGACACCATCGCCTGGCGCGACTACTTCGCCGACGAGCGCCTGCGCGAGGTGATCGCGCTCGCGCTCGACAACAACCGCGACCTGCGCGTGGCCGCGCTCAACATCGAGCGCGCGCGCGCCCAGTACGGCATCCAGCGCGCCGACCTGTTCCCGTCGATCGCGGTCAGCGGCGGGCAGAGCGCGCAGCGCGTGCCGGCGGACCTCAGCTCGACCCAGCAGGCCGACATCAATCGCCAGTACTCCGCCAACCTCGGCTTCGCCAGCTACGAGCTCGACTTCTTCGGCCGCGTGCGCAGCCTCGAAGAGCAGGCGCTGCAGACCTACCTCGGCACCGAGGAGGCCCGCCGCAGCGCACAGATCAGCCTTGTGGCCGAGGTCGCCAACGCCTGGCTGCGCCTGGCCGCCGACCGCGAGCGCCTGGCGCTGGCGCAGCGCACGCAGCACACCCGCCAGGAATCCCTCGATCTGGTGAGGCGCAGTTTCGAGCTGGGCGCAGTGTCCGCCCTCGACGTGCATCAGGCCGATACCCTGCTGCAGAGTGCGCGCGCCGATGCGGCACGCTTCGAGACCGTGGTTGCACAGGACCAGAACGCGCTCGCGCAACTGGTCGGCGCCGGTGTCCCGGCCACCCTGCTGCCGGACGGGCTCGAGCGGGCGGTCGCCGCGGTGGCGGAACTCCCCGCCGGGGTGCCGTCCGAGGTGCTGACGCGTCGCCCCGACATCCTGCAAGCCGAACGTGCCCTACTGGCGGCCAACGCCAGCATCGGCGCCGCACGCGCCGCCTTCTTCCCGCGCATCACGCTGACCGCCACCGCCGGCACCGCGAGCAGCACGCTCGACGGCCTGTTCGACGGCGGCTCCGGCGCCTGGAGTTTCGTGCCGCAGCTGCGCCTGCCGATCTTCGAGGCCGGCCGGCTCCAGGCCAGCCTCGATCTCGCCGAGATCCAGCGCGACATCAACGTCGCCCAGTACGAGAAGGCGATCCAGTCGGCGTTCAGGGAAGTGGCCGACGCCCTTGCCGAGCGCGCCACCATGACCGAGCGCATCGACGCCCGGCGCAAGCAGGTGGCGGCGACGCAGAACAGCCTGAAGCTGTCCGACGCCCGCTACCGCGGAGGCGTCGACAGCTACCTGAGCCTGCTCGACGCCCAGCGCAGCCTGTACGCGGCCGAGCTCGAGCTGATCGGTGTCCGCTTCAGCGAGGCGACCAACCGCGTCGAACTCTACAAGGCGCTCGGCGGCGGCTGGCAGTAGCGCGGCGTCCGCGGCGTCTCCGGGTCCGGGCAGGGCCGCGCTACACTTCGCAGCCATGGACACGACGCTCACCTCCGCCGAACCCGACCGCCGCATCCCGGTGACGATCCTCACCGGCTTTCTCGGCGCCGGCAAGACCACGCTGCTGAACCACCTGCTGCGCCAGCCGCAGATGGACGGCAGCGCGGTGCTGATCAACGAGTTCGGCGCAGTCGGCGTCGACCACCACCTGGTGGAGAAGGTCGACGAGAGCCTGGTCGTGCTCGACTCCGGCTGCATCTGCTGCAGCGTGCAGGGCGACCTGGTGCGGGCGCTCAAGGGCCTTTTCATGCGCGCGCTGCGGCGCGAGCTCAAGGGCTTGCGCCGGGTGCTGATCGAAACTACCGGCCTGGCCGACCCCGCGCCGGTAATCCACACCCTGATGGCCGAGCCTTTCCTCTCCGAGCGCTATCGGCTCGATGGCGTGGTGACCGCGGTTGATGTCACCCACGCGCTCGACCAGCTCGGCGAGAACAGGGAGGCGGTGCGCCAGGTGGCGATGGCCGACCGCCTGCTGCTGACCAAGTGCGACCTGGCCGACGCGGCGCAACGCGAGGCGGTCGGCGCCCGCATCGGCGTGCTCAACCCCGGCGCGCGCCAGGTCGAGGTGTACGGCGGCGCGATCGCCGCCGACGAGGTGTTCGGCTGCGGCCTGTACGATCCGGCGGGCAAGGTGCCCGACGTCGCCGCCTGGCTCGGCGAGGAGGCGGTGCGCGCCGCCGGGCGCCGGCCCGCGGGGGTGACGTGGTCGCGGTCGCGCGCGGGCGGCACGCCGGTGCATGCGCCGGGCGTGGGCGTGGCTGCCGCAGATCAGAACGCCGCGGGCGTGGCGCCTGCGGGAGCAGGCTCGGCCGCGAACGCCGAAGCCCTCGCGGACACGGCGCACGAGGGCAGTCCGCCGCGCCACGATGCCGGCGTCGCCAGCTTCGTGCTGCGCTTCGACGAGCCGCTGTCGTGGTACGAGTTCTCGGATGGCCTGGCGCTGCTGCTGCAGGTCTATGGGGCGCGCATCCTGCGCATCAAGGGCCTGCTGAACGTGGCCGGCGACCCGCTGCCGCGGGTGCTGCAATGCGTGCAGCACAGCGTCTACCCGCCCTCCAGCCTGCCCGCCTGGCCGGACGTGCCGCCCTACGACGACCGGCGCAGCCGGCTGGTGTTCATCGTGCGCGATCTGGCGCAGGACGAGGTGATCTCCATCCTCGCCAGCTTCACCGGCCAGGCGCCGCAGCCGGCGAACTGAAGCGCGGCTGCGGCGCCGCCTTTCGCGCTGCTTCGGGGGTCACGGTTCGACGCGGAATTCCTGCACCGCCTCGATCTCGGGCAGGGTGATGCGCAGCCGCCAGCGCCCGGGCGCCAGCGGCGCGCTGGTCGCGACCAGACTGCCGGGGCGGACCAGGCGATGCTCGAGCGCCTGCGCGGCGGCGCCGTCGTCGGCGCGCTCCAAGCCGAGGCGAACCGCCAGCTCGGCCGGCGCAGGCTGGCCGGTGGGGCCGACGAAGTCGATCGCGACGCTGGCCTGGCGCTCGCCATCCAGCGTCAGGCGGCCGCGCACCTCCCAGATGTTGGCGGTGCCGTGGAAGACGACGCCGCCACGCTCGGCGCCGGGCGCGGCGGCGATCGGGCCGACGGCGTTCAGGCGCGCCTCGTCGTGGACCAGGAAGATCATGCCGACGAAGGCCGCGATCAGCAGCAGGAAGCCGCCGCCGATGATGGCGACCAGCAGGCGCGCACCGCGTGCGCCGGCCGCCGGCCGGTCCGGGGACGGGGTGCCGTTCATGACGCGCGCGCCTGCCGCACGCGGCTCGTCCGCCTCATTCGCAACTCGCACGGCATTCGCCGGCGCTGCAGTCCGCGGCTTCCACCGTGCAGCTGGCCTTGGTGCGCATCACCATGCGCTGGTCGTTGCCGTAATCGCAGATCAGCCGGGTCAGGCCGTTCTTGCGCTCCACGCTCATCTTCACCGCCTTCCCGGCGCGCAGTACAGAGGGCTCGCGGTTGCAGTCCAGGTAGCCGCTGAAGGCGCCGTCGCTCGATTCCCACAGGGCGGTGTTCTTGACCTCCTTGTAGTTTTCGAAGCTCGAGCAGGTGAGCACGTCGCGGCCGTAGAGGCGCGCGTTGTCGCTGCAGTAGCCGACGAAGGTGTAATGCAGTTCGGCGTCGCTGGGGCAGGCGGCGACCTGGACAGCCTTGTCCAGCGCCGGGCAGGACACGGTTTCGGCCCGTGCCGGGGTGGCGAGCATGCAGGCGGGCAGGGCGAGGGACAGGAGGGCGAGTCGGGCGCGGGCGCTGAAAGGCATCGTCATGGTCGTCTGGCTGTGTGTCGGTTCGGGAACGGTTCGTGCCCGGACCCGGCCGCGGGCCGGGTGCAGCGGGCGTTCGCGGGCATCGGCGTCGCAGCGGAACCGGCGGGGCGCGGGCGCCTCACCAGAACTTCCACCACCACTTGCGCTTCCGCATCGCGTCCTCGACGTGATCGGACCACTTGCTGGCGCCGCCGGCCTCGAGGAAGTATGCACCGAAACGCTTGTCCGCCTCGTTGATGTGGCGCGTCAGCCAGACCTTCAGGAAGTGCAGGAGCTCGAAGGTGATCGTGGCCTGCCCTGAGTCGAGCTTGTCCTGCAGGGCCTGGACCTGGCCGATCAGGTCCTCGTGGTTCTGCTTGTGCGCGCCGAAGTCGGGATAGTTCGACACACGCATCAGGCTTTCCTCGACCGCGAAATGCGTGCGGGTGTAGTCGGCCAGCTTGTCGAGGATCTGGCGCGAGGTGGCGGAGCCGTGATGCTCCTGGATCGCGGTGTGGAGCTGGTTGAGCAGGTCGACGAGCTCCTTGTGCTGCTCGTCGATTTCCTGCAGGCCGACGCTGAATTCGTCGGACCAGTGGAAGAGGTCGGTGGTCATGATCTGTGCCGGAGTGCGATTGACAGGCTCCGAAGGCTAAACGCTTCTGCATGGCAAAACTTGATCACGATCAATAGGCCAGGCCTCCTCCCCGGCGTTTCGCCTCGCTTCCGTGACCGATTTCTCGCATCGCGAGGATGCCTTGTGCATCCAGCCCGCTCACGGTAGGCGGTCCCCCGGCGTGCGCTCGTGCCGCTGCCGGCGCTGCCGGCGCGCCGGGATTCGGATGGCACCGGCGATGACGGGCGCGGTGCGCGTTACCATGTCGGACTCGGATACCGCATGAACGACACGCCTTGAGCGCCCCTGCCGATTTGAGCCCGCATCAGAACAGTCATCCGCCCGCCCTCCAGTCCCGCTGGCTAGCCGAACTGGTGCGTCGCCACGAGGAGCGCCATGCAGCGCTCGACGACGAGCGCGTGCATGCCGCCGCGCGCGCGGCAGCGCCGGACTTCGAGGGCCGGCTGCTGCACCGTGCCGACGCGCTCGGCGGGGGCATGGGCTGGCGCGACGCGATCCTGCGCTGGCAGGCGCGCGCGCGCGTGCTGCTGGTCGCCGCGGCGCTGCTCGCGCTGGTGCTGGGATTCGGTGCGGCGGCCGGCGTGCTCGGCGACGGCACGCGGCCGGTGAACGTGGTGTGGACGCTGGGCGGACTGCTCGGCGTGCATCTGCTGAGCCTGCTGCTGTGGCTGCTGAGCCTGGCGCTGCAGGGCGGGGCGCGCGCCGGCTTCCAGCATGGCGGCGTGCTCGGCCGCGCGTGGCTGGCGCTGACCGGGTTCCTCGACCGCAGCAAGGCGGCGGCCGACCTGCCGCTGGCGCTCGGCGGCCTGCTCGGGCGCGGGCGGCTCGCGGCCTGGGGCGTGGGGGCGGCCAACCATGCGCTGTGGTGCGCGGCGCTGCTCGGCGCCACGCTCGGCGTGCTCGCGCTGCTCGCCACCCGGCGCTACGGCTTCGTGTGGGAGACCACGATCCTGCCCGCGGACAGCTTCGTCGGCCTGAGCGCGGCGCTCGGCGCCTTGCCCGCCACGCTCGGCTTNNCGAGGCCGGTCGCCGCGCCTGGGCCGGATGGCTGGTGGGCGCGCTGGTGGTCTACGGCGTGCTGCCGCGCCTCGTGCTCGCGCTGCTGTGCGCGCTGATGTGGCGGCGCGGCACGCGCCGCCTGGCGCTCGACCTGTCGCGTCCGGGCTACGCCCGCCTGCGCCCGCTGCTGATGCCCGACAGCGAGCGCATCGGCGTGCGCGATCCCGCGCCGGCGGCGATGCCGCGGCCGCTGCGCCATGCCGCGGTCGCCCGTGGCGACGGCAGCGCGGTCGCGGTGGCGCTCGAACTCGGCGACGACCTGTCGTGGCCGGACGTCCTCGCCGCGCCGGCGAAGCGCGCGTCCGGCGCAACGGGCCAGGCGTCCGCTTCCGGCGCGGATTCCGGATGGAGCGACGGCGGCCGCCTCGACGGCCGCGAACAGCGTCGCGCCGCGCGTGAACGCTTCGCCGCCCATCCGCCGGCGCGCCTGCTGGTGGCGGTCGACGCCCGTCAGACCCCCGACCGCGGCAGCCTGGGGCTGATCGCCGAGCTGGCCGATCACGCGCAGTCGGTCCGCGTCTGGCTGGCCGGCGTGGAGGCGTCCGCCGTGGCTGATCCGCACGCTGGCGCGGGCAGCGGCGGGCAGCGGGGCACGGATGCTGCCGCGGGCCCGGCACCGGCTGGACGCCTGCGCCAGTGGCGCGAGGGCCTGGCCGGCATCGGCCTCGGTGGAACGGGCGCGGCAGGCCAGGGCGGGGCGGACGCCGGCGTGGCCGTGTTCACCGATGCCGCCGCCGCACGCGCCTGGCTGGAACACGGAGACGAAGCGCGATGAGCGACATCCTGCGCGTGGCCGTGGTCGGCCACACCAACACCGGCAAGACCTCGCTGCTGCGCACGCTGGCGCGCGACGTCGGCTTCGGCGAGGTGTCGGATTCGGCCGGCACCACCCGCCACGTCGAGGGCCTGCGCCTGATGGCCGACGGCGTGCCGGCGGTGGAGCTGTTCGACACCCCGGGCATGGAGGACGCGATCGCGCTGCTCGAGTTCATCGACGGACTGGTCGCGCCCGGCGAGCGCATCGACGGCCCCGAGCGGGTGGCGCGCTTCCTCGCCCGCGACGAGGCCGCCGGCCGCTTCGAGCAGGAGGCCAAGGTGCTGCGCCAGATGCTGGCGAGCGACGCCGCGCTGTACGTGGTCGATGCGCGCGACCCGGTGCTGCCCAAGCACCGCGACGAGCTCGAACTGCTCGCCGCCTGCGCGCGGCCGCTTCTGCCGGTGCTCAACTTCGTCGCCGCGCCGGTGGCGCGCGTGGACGACTGGCGCGCCGCGCTCGCCCGCCTCGGCCTGCATGCCGTGGTGAGCTTCGACACGGTGGCGCCGCCGCTGGACGGCGAGCGCGAGCTGTTCGACACCCTGGCCACGCTGATCCACGCCCACCGCGCCCGCCTGCAGGCGCTGATCGACGCCCGCGCGCGCGAGGCGGACGCCCGCCGCGAGGCGGCGCGCCGCCTGGTCGCCGGGCTGCTGGTGGAGCTCGCCGCCCGCCGCGACCGCGTCGAGGAGGCATCGGAAGGCGAGGCGGAGCGGGTGCTGCAGGCCGCCGTCGCCCGCCTGCGCGAGGACGTGCGCCGGCGCGAGCAGGCCTGCGTCGATGCGCTGCTGCGCCTGTACCGCTTCCGTCCCGACGATGCGCGCATGAATGCGCTGCCGCTGACCGACGGGCGCTGGGACGACGACCTCTTCAACCCCGAGACCCTGCGCCAGATGGGCGTGCGCCTGGGCACCGGCGCGGCCGCGGGCGCCGCGGCCGGGGTCGGCATCGACCTGATGACCGGCGGCCTCACGCTGGGCGCCGCGGCCGCGCTCGGCGCCCTCGCCGGCGGCCTGTGGCAGACCTTCGGTCACTATGGCGAACGCATCGCCGCCCGGCTGCGCGGCCATCGCGAGCTGACCGTGGACGACGCCATCCTGCGCATCGTCGCGCTGCGCCAGCGCGAACTGCTGGCGGCGCTGGAAGGCCGCGGCCATGCGGCGCTGACGCCGATCGAGGTCGGCAGGGGTAGTGCGGGAAACGCGGGCGACTCGGGCACCCGCCTGCCGGTGGCGGACGCGACCGATCCAGCGACCCGGCAGTGGCGCAGCGGAACCTTGCCCGCCGCGCTGGTTCGTGCGCGCGCCCATCCCGAGTGGGCGCAGGACGGCAACGACGAGGACAAGGACGGGGCCATCGCCGAACTGGCCGAGACGCTCGCCTGATCCAGGGACGGCTGCCGGCGCGCCGGCCCGCGATCCGTCCCGGCCCGCTGCTGCCTGGCGCGCGGGGGCGTCAGCTTCGCGCGCCGGCCGTCGTCAGTACCGCACCCCCGGTGGCGGGGTGAAGGCGTCGATCGCGTTGAGGTAGGCCGCGCGGGCGAAGGCGCCCGGGTCGGCGAGATTGCGCTGGCTCATCGAGCCCTTCAGCTGCGCGACCGATGCGTACTCGCGCTCGCCCATCCAGCGCGTCATCCCGTCCAGCACCTCGGTGACGGCCCGCGGGCCGTTCTTCAGCAGCGCGCTCGCCATGTGCACCACGTCGGCGCCGGCGAGCAGCATCTTCAGCGCGTCCTCCGCCCGATGCACGCCGCCGGTCGCGGCCAGGCTCAGGCCGGTGTGGCCGTGCAGCAGGGCGATCCAGCGCATGGTCAGCAGGCCGTCGGCGGACGAGGACAGCTGCACGCGATCGACCACCGACAGGGTGTCGAGGTCGATGTCGGGCTGGAAGAAGCGGTTGAACAGCGACACCCCGGCGCCGCCGTCGCGTTCGATGCGGGTGATGAAGTTGGGCAGCGCGGAGAAGAAGGGCGACAGCTTCATCGTCACCGGGATGCTCACCACCGTCTTCAGCTCGCACAGCAGCGCGAGGTAGCGCTCCTCCAGCTCGTCGCCGCAGAAGCTCGGGTCGCCGGCCATGTACCAGGCGTTGAGCTCGAGCGCGTCGGCCCCGGCTGCCTGCATCTCGCGGCCGAGCTCCACCCAGCCCGACAGCGATGAGCCGTTGAGGCTGGCGATGACCGGGATGGACAGCCGCGCCTTCAGGCGCGCGATCTGCTCCAGGTAGGTGTCGAGCCTGCTCAGGTAGCTGGCGTCGGCGGGCAGGTGGCCGGCGGCCTCGCCGAAGGTGTCGGGATGGATCAGGAAGCGGTCCAGCATGCGCTCGTCGTTGACGACGTCCTCCTCGAACAGCGAGTGCATGACGATCGCCGCCGCGCCGGCATCCTCCAGGTGCAGCACCGGATCGAGGCTGCGGCTCAGCGGCGTGGACGAGGGCACGATCGGGTTCTTCAGCGCCAGGCCGAGATAGGTGGTGCGCAGGTCGGGGGCGTTCAGGTCAGCCATTCTGGGTGTCTCCGGTGCGGGCGGCGGGGGCGGCGTCCTGTCCGGCGCCGTCGGTGGCTGCGTCCCTGGGTGCAGCCGCGTCCACCCCGGGCAGCGCCGCCAGTTCCACGTACTCGTGGTGGCGGTGGCGGGCGTGGCGTTCGGCCTCGTCGAGGAAGCGCTCGGAGGCCTCCGGGTTCTGGCGCTCGAGCACGGTGAAGCGCGCCTCGTTGCGGGCGAAATCGCGGTAGGGCACGCTTGGCGCAGCGCTATCCACCGACAGCGGGTTGCGGCCCTGCGCGCGCAGGCGTGGGTCGTAGCGCAGCAGCGGCCAGTGGCCGGACTTCACCGCCAGGTCCTGCTGGTGCAGGTTGAAGGACATGTCGACGCCGTGGGCGATGCAGGGGCTGTAGGCGATGATGATCGACACCCCGGGGTAGCGCTCGGCGTCGAGGAAGGCCTTCAGCGTATGCACGTCCTTGGCGCCGTAGGCGACCTTGGCGACGAAGACGTTCTCGTAGTCCATCGCGATCTTGGCGAGGTCCTTCTTGTACGCGGGCTTGCCGCCGGCGGCGAACTTGGCCACCGCGCCCAGCGGCGTGGCCTTGGAGTTCTGCCCGCCGGTGTTGGAGTAGACCTCGGTGTCGAGCACCAGAATGTTCACGTCCTCGCCCGAGGCCAGCACGTGGTCGAGGCCGCCGAAGCCGATGTCGTACGCCCAGCCGTCGCCGCCGATGATCCACACGCTGCGCCGGATCAGGTATTCCGAGAGCGCGGCGAGCTGGCGCGCGGCCGGGGTGTCGATGGTCGCGAGCTTCTGCTTGAGCAGCGCCACGCGTTCGCGTTGCTCGTGGATGCCGGCTTCGGAGTGCTGGTCGGCGTCGAGCAGCGCCGCGACCAGGTCTTCACCGAGCTGCGCGCCGTGCGTGGCTACCAGCGCCTGCAACTGGGTGCGCGCGGCGGCGCCGAGCTGGTCGGTGGCCAGGCGCATGCCGAGGCCGAACTCGGCGTTGTCCTCGAACAGCGAGTTGTTCCACGCCGGGCCGCGGCCGTCGGCGTCGGTGGTGTAGGGCGTGGTCGGCAGGTTGCCGCCGTAGATCGACGAGCAGCCGGTGGCGTTGGCCACCATCATGCGGTCGCCGAAGAGCTGGGTGGCGAGACGGATGTAGGGCGTCTCGCCGCAGCCCACGCAGGCGCCGGAGAACTCGAACAGCGGCTGCAGCAGCATCGAGCCGGGGATGGTGCTGCGCTTGGCGTCGCGGCGGGCGAGGTCGGGCAGGCGCAGGAAATAGTCCCAGTTCTCGGCCTCCTGCGCGCGCAGCGGCGGCTGCGGCGCCATGTTGAGCGCCTTGTGCGAGACGTTGGACTTGTCGCGGATCGGGCACACGTCCACGCACAGCGTGCACCCGGTGCAATCCTCGGGCGCCACCTGGTAGCTCATGTGGGTGCCCGCCGGGTAGTCCTTGCTGCGCGCCGGGACGTGCTTGAACGCGGCGGGCGCATCGGCGACGCGCTCGGCCGGGAAGACCTTGGCACGGATCGCCGAGTGCGGACACACGAACACGCACTTGCCGCACTGGGTGCACAGCTTCTCGTCCCACACCGGGATCTCGAGCGCGAGGTTGCGCTTCTCGTGGCGGGCGGTGCCGGTGGGCCAGGTGCCGTCTACCGGCAGCAGCGACACCGGCAGCGCGTCGCCCTTGCCCTGGATCAGCGGGATGGTGACGCGGCGGGTGAAGGTGTCGAGCCCATCGACGACGATGGGCGCCTTGCCGGTGGCGTCGGCGGCTTGGAGGCTTGCCGGCACTTCGACGCGCTGCAGCGC
>DITC01000033.1:12680-17900 GCA_002422685.1 Thauera sp. UBA6194
GCCGCCGGCAGCGTCGCCCACACCTTGTCCGCCGGCACGCTGGCGTTGAGCAGGAACACCGCGCCCGGGGCGGCGTGGGCGAGCACGTCGTGCTGCTCGATGAAGAGCGGCTGGTGACAGGCCACGAACCTGGCGTCGCCCTCGCCGGTGAGGTAGGCCGAGCGGATCGGCTGCGGGCCGAAGCGCAGGTGCGACACCGTCATCGCGCCGGACTTCTTCGAGTCGTAGACGAAGTAGCCCTGGGCGAAGAGNNCCCAGGCCGTAGAACACCGCGGCGAAGGCGCTGGCGGCGGCGTCGGTGCGGAAGGCCGCGTCCCAGGGCAGGGACAGGCCGGTGACGTCGTCCTCGATGCCGATCGTGAACCGGCGGCGCGGCGCGGCCTCCCGCAGCTCTGCGAGGATCGCGCACACCATGGCCGGGTTGAATTCCTTCGAGCCCAGACCGTAGCGTCCGCCGATCACCTTCGGCATCGCGGCAAAGCGCGGCGTCGCGCCGGCCTGGTCCTCGGCCAGCGCCACCATCACGTCCTTGAACAGCGGCTCGCCGTCGGCGCCGGGCTCCTTGCAGCGGTCGAGCACGGCGAGCGCGCGCACGCTCTGCGGCAGCGCCGCGAGCAGCGCTGCCGGAGCGAAGGGACGGAACAGGCGCAGCTTGAGCACGCCGACCTTGTCGCCACGGGCGTTGAGGTGGGCGACCGTCTCTTCCACCGTGTCCGCGCCGGAGCCCATGATCACGATCACGCGCTCCGCGTCCGGCGCGCCGACGTAATCGAACAGGCGGTACTGCCGGCCGGTGAGCGCGGCGAATTCGTCCATGGCCTGCTGCACCACGCCAGGGAAGGCGTCGAACCAGGGGTTCTGCGCCTCGCGCGCCTGGAAGAACACGTCCGGGTTCTGCGAGGTGCCGCGGATCACCGGATGCTCGGGCGACAGCGCGCGTGCGCGCTGGGCGGCGATGCGCGCGTCGGGTAGCAGCGCGTGCAGGACCTCGTCGGGGATGAAGTCGATCTTCGACACCTCGTGCGAGGTGCGGAAGCCGTCGAAGAAGTGCAGCACCGGCACCCGCCCGGCCAGCGTCGCGGCGGTGGCGATGGCGGCGAAGTCGTGCGCCTCCTGCACCGAGTTCGAGGCCAGCAGGGCAAAGCCGGTGGCGCGGGTGGACATCACGTCGGAGTGGTCGCCGAAGATCGACAGCGCATGGGTGGCGAGCGCGCGCGCCGCGACATGGAAGACCGTGGGCGTGAGTTCGCCGGCGATCTTGTACATGTTCGGGATCATCAGCAGCAGGCCCTGCGAGGCGGTGAAGGTGGTCGCCAGCGCGCCGGCCTGCAGCGCGCCATGGACCGCGCCGGCGGCGCCGCCTTCGGACTGCATCTCCACCACCCGCGGCACGCTGCCCCAGATGTTGGTCTTGCCGTGGGCCGCCCATTCGTCGGCCAGCTCGCCCATGTTGGACGAGGGTGTGATCGGGTAGATCGCGATCACTTCGGACGCGCGGAAGGCAACGGAGGCGGCGGCTTCGTTGCCGTCGATGGTGATCTTCTGGTGATTCATGGCCTGACCTCTCTGCGGGCGGCGACGGTACCCGCGCGACTGCGGGGCGTGAGAATCACCTTACGAAGATCTTGCGGCGCAGCATTTGACATTCGTCATGGAATCCAGCCATGAGGAAAATCGATGCCGGGCGGCGGTCGCTCACGGCGTTCCTTGGGCACCAGGCCTACTGCTGGGATTGCTGCATCTGGTCGTACTGCGAGGGCGTCACGCCCGCGCCCGCCAGGAACTCCCGCAAGGCCTTCACCGCCTGCCTGCCGAACTCGTTGCTGTGGTGCGGATGGTGCAGGTAGAACTCGTGGCGGTTGATGACGATCCGGAAGCGGGCACCGTGGCCGGATTCGACCAGGGCGCCGAGGTGATGGAGCAGCGACTCCACCTCGCGCCACTGCAGGTTGCCGGCCGGCGGGTCGCGGAAGATCGCTTCCAGGGTGTGGCGATGCTTGTTGCTCATGGCGGACCTCTCGAGGCAATGGCGACTGCTTCATCGTAGTCCGTCACGGCGCGGCCTGTCATGCGGCGGGTCCGCGCCTTGGTGGCACCGCCGCGCCCGCATCCTCCGGCATGCGCCCGCTCGCGCGCAGCCGCCGCAGCACGCTAGCGCGATAGAGTGCGGACACCGGGCAGGCCGATCAGCCAGGCGAGCGCCCGCAGCCGCGGCACGCGCGACATCAGCAGGATGTAGGCGTCGAGTTCACGCCGCACCCGTCCCTCCTCGTCGGCGACGTGCAACTCGCGCAGGGCATGCTGCGGGTCGATGCCGCAGGCGCGCAACTCGTCGTCGCGGCCGGTGATGTCGATCCAGCACACCGTGTGCGCCTGCGCGCCGGCGAGTTCCTCGTAGCGCTCGCGGTCGCGCACGCAGCGCGGGCAGGCGCCGTCGTAATAGACGGTGAGCTTGCGTTGCGGTGTGCTCATGGTGAAGTGTCCGGGTGTCCGCGCGTCGCCCCCCGCGCCGGTCCTTGTCGATCGATACCCCCTGCCTGCATCTTAGTCGGCCGGGGGCCGGGCATCACGGTCGGGGTGGTGCGAGCTGCGCGGCGCTGCGTTCCGAGGCCACCATGATCAGCTTCATCGTCGCCCGCGTGGCGCCGACGAAGAGCTTGCGCATGGTGAGCTCGTCCATGGCCTCGAAGTCGATCTCGGTGAAGATGATGCAGGGCGCGGACTGGCCCTTGAAGCGGTAGACGGAATCGATCAGCAGTTCGCCCTGCGAGTGCTCGGGCTCGCCGAGCAGGTCGTAGCGCCCGGTGAAGGCGCGCAGGCGATGGGGGCCGAGGTGCTCGAGGGCGGTGAAGCGCGAGTGCTCGCGGCCGCGGAAGGTGAGCAGCACGATCATCTCGCGCCTGAAGCCGAGGCCGAGCGCACGGGTGATCGCGCGCTTCGTGGCCTCGAGCAGACCGGCGTCGTCGTGCCAGGCGAAGAGCTCGGGCTCGCTGTCGGCGACCGGGCTGCCGGCGCGGATCGGCGCGGGCAGCGGCAGGCGGGCGTTGAGCAGGGCGAGCACGTCGGCCGGGGTGCGGTAGTTGGTGTCGGCGGTCAGGCCCACCCAGCCCGGCAGCGCCACCGGCGGGCGGTCGTAGAGGTTCTGCAGCGGATCTTCCAGCCACCACGCCCGCCCGCCGGGCTCGAGCAGCGCGAGCAGGGCGTCGCGCCAGGGCTCCATGAAGTCCTGGCCCTCGTCGATGATCAGTTCGTCGAACTGCCAGTCGGCGGTGGTGTGGGTGGTGACCAGCGCGGCGAAGTCCGCCTCCATGCGGCGGAAGGCACCGGGCGCACCGAAGTGCGGCTTGCGCCCGGCATCGCGCAGGCGGCGGTCGCACAGCTGGTGGAAGGTGGCGACCTCGCCGCCGGCCGGCGCGATGCGGGCGAAGTGGTCGGCGAGCGGGCGGTTGTAGCACACGTAGAGCGGCCGCCGGCCGGCGGCGAGCGCATCGGTGTAGGCGGCGAGCGCGAGCTGGGTCTTGCCGCTGCCGGCGGTGGCGGTCACGCGCAGGCGGTGCGGAGCCATGTCGATGCGGCGCGCCCATTCGGTGAGGCCGCCCGACAGCCGGGTGGTGAGGTCGTCGGCCTGGCCGATGTGGGCCTGCACGTCGGGCACCAGTTCCAGGATGTCGGCGAAGAAGCGGTGCAGCGCCTGCAGGCGGGCGGGCTCGGTGGGCGCATCGCCCGCCTGCGCGGCGGTCAGTTCCTGCACGATGGCGGCGAAGGCGTCGCGCCGGCTGGCGTCGACGATGCGTGCCGGATCGAGCCCGGCGCTGCCGGGCTGGCGCACGTGGTAGTCGGGGCAGTACAGCAGGATGTCGAGCTGCGGCTCGGCGCCGTCGAGCAGCGGGCGCAGGCGGGTGCGCAGCTCGTCGGCGCTGCGCGCGAGTTCGACGCTGATGTGCTGCGCGCGCCTGCGCCCCGGTCGCATCAGGCCCTCGGCGGTCTCGTCGAGGAAGCCCGCGTGCTGCTCGATCAGCAGCACGCGGCCGCCGGGGCCCACGACCGCGAACGCGATCTCGCCGAAGATCAGCTGTGCGCCTTCGGCGCGCGTCCAGTGCAGGCCGTGGTAGATCGTCCACGCCCGCGACAGGGCGGCGGCGAGCAGGGCGAGGGTGGCGCGCTCGCGTCCGCGGGCGCCGGCGGCGGGGAGCTGTTGCCAGCCTTCGGGGTGGGTTCGGGCCATGCGGATGTCGTCGGGGCGGCTGCGGACGCGGTTCGTTTGGGGAGCGGGCGGGGCGTGCGCAGTTTAGCAAGGCAGCGGCGCCGACCCTGTCGCGAGTGTGCATATTCTCGCACTCGTGGCCGCGCGTCGCTGGACGCCATGCCCCGCGCATGTAAAGCTTTTGGCCAATCCATTCAGAATCCTGCAGGACCTCCTCGTGCCCGCCCACCGCCTTCTGCCGCGTGCCGCCGCTGTGACGATCGCCATGTTCGCCGGCGGTGCCGCCCAGGCCGCCGAGCTGTTCTTCGAAGACATCCCGATCGTGCTCACAGCCTCGCGCATCGCGCAGTCGCCGCTGGACGCGCCGGTGGCGGTCAGCGTGATCGACCGCGAGATGATCCGCGCCTCCGGTTTCACCGAGATCCACGATCTGCTGCGCCTGGTGCCCGGCTTCCTGGTCGCGGACTGGCCGGAGGGCTCGCCGGTGGTGGCGCGCCATGGCCTCGGCGATGCCTACGATCGCCGCATCAAGGTGATGGTCGACGGGCGAACCGTCAATCGTCCGTTATCGGGTGACACCGCTTGGCTCGATCTGCCCGTGCGGGTCGATGACATCGAGCGCGTCGAGGTGGTGCGCGGGCCGAACGGTGCCGCCTACGGCGTCAACGCCTTCGATGGCGTGATCAACATCATCACTCGCTCGCCGGCGACCGAAGACGGTGTGGCGATCGTCACGCGTGCGGGTCGCAAGGGCTTCCAGGATCACGGCTTCCGGGTGAACGGCCACGCCGATGGCGTGCTCGACTGGCGGCTATCGGGTTCGCACCGGCGAGCGCAGAACTACCGTGCGCGCTATGACGACAAGACCGGCGTTCCGACGGCCGGGGAGGAGGTCCGCAACTCCTTGTTCAACTTCAGCGCCTTGGCGCAGCTGGGAACCTACGACGAGCTTGGCCTGCACGTGGCGCTCAATGACGGTGTTGCCGAGCGTGGCAACATCGAAGACTGGCAGGAGC
>DITC01000041.1:0-9199 GCA_002422685.1 Thauera sp. UBA6194
GCGCGCAGGCAGTTCCACACGCTCGAGGGGTTGTCGCGGTCGAGGACGACGAATTCGATGACATCGCGCGCGGTCAGCGGCCGGCCGGTGCGGGCGAAGGCCTCCGACAGCTCGCTGATGTCGAGGATGGCGGACCAGCCCTCGGTGTCGCCGCCGTTGGTGCCGGGCAGCAGCGACATGCGATAGGACACGTCGAGCATGCGCACGGTGTTCTCGGCGCGCTCGGTGTAGCGGGCCATCCAGTAGAGGTGATCGGCAGTTCGGCTCAGCATGTGATTTCTCCTTACGGAAGGTGTCGGGGCGCAGGTACGTCAGCCGACAACCCAGGTGTCCTTGGTGCCCCCGCCCTGCGAGGAATTGACCACCAGCGAGCCCGCCTTCATGGCAACGCGGGTGAGGCCGCCCGGCACCATGCGGATCTCCTTGCCGCCCGACAGCACGAAAGGGCGCAGGTCGATATGGCGCGGCGCGATGCCGGCATCGACGAAGGTCGGGCAGGTCGACAGCGCCAGCGTAGGCTGCGCGATGTACTTCTCCGGTGCGGCGAGGATGCGCAAGCGGAATTCCTCGATCTCGGCCTTGGTCGCTGCAGGCCCCACCAGCATGCCGTAGCCGCCCGCGCCATGAACCTCCTTGACCACCAGCTCGGGCAGATGGGCGAGCGTGTACGCCAGGTCGTCCGGCTCACGCAGCATGTAGGTCGGCACGTTGTTGAGGATCGGCTCCTCGCCGAGGTAGAAGCGCACCATCTCGGGCACATAGGGATAGATCGACTTGTCGTCGGCCACGCCCGTACCCACTGCATTGGCGAGCGTCACGCGGCCGGCGCGGTAGGCCGACATCAGCCCGGGCACACCGAGCATCGAATCGCGACGGAACACCTCGGGATCGAGGAAGTCGTCGTCCAGGCGCCGGTAGATCACGTCCACCCGCTTCGGCCCCTGGGTGGTGCGCATGTAGAGCGTGTCGTCCTTGACGAAGAGGTCCTGGCCTTCGACCAGCTCGACCCCCATCTGCTGGGCGAGGAAGCTATGCTCGAAATAGGCGCTATTGAAGGCGCCCGGGGTCAGCAGCACCGCGGTGGGGTCGAGCACGCCGGCCGGCGCCACCGCGCGCAGGGTCTCGAGCAGCAGGTCGGGATAGTGCTCGACCGGCTGCACGTTGTAGCGCGAGAACAGGTCGGGGAAGAGCCGCATCATCATCTTGCGGTTCTCGAGCAGGTAGCTCACCCCCGAGGGCACGCGCAGGTTGTCTTCCAGCACGTAGTACTCGCCCTTGCCGTCGGCGCCTGCGGCGCGCACCAGGTCGATGCCGGCGATCATCGCGTACAACCCGCCGGGCACATCCACGCCCTGCATCTCGGCGCGGAACTGGGCGTTGTTCAGCACCTGTTCGGCGGGGATGCGCCCGGCACGCAGGATCTCCTGGCCGTGGTAAATGTCTGCGAGGAAGGCGTTGAGCGCCCGCACCCGCTGGCGCAGGCCGGCCTCGAGCGCGCGCCATTCATCGCCGGGGATGATGCGCGGCAGCAGGTCGAAGGGGATCAGGCGCTCCTTGCCGCCTTCGGCGCCATAGACGTTGAAGGTGATGCCGACACGGTGAAAGGCGAGGTCGGCCTCCTTGCGCTTGCGCGCGATGCGATCGCGCGGGGTTTCGGCGAGCCAGTCGGCATAAGGCTGGTAGTGCGCGCGCACCGCACCGTCGGCGGCATGCATCTCATCGTAGGGCTTTGCAGCGGTCATGTTGTGGTCTGCGCTCATGGTTTAACTCCCTTCAAGCACTCCACAGCAGAAAACGTGCCATGCAGACAAGGCCCGCAAAATCCGCGTCGCGCGCGGGGTTGAGCGGGCGTGCACCGCCTTGGTGCGCACCAGGATGGATTGCGATGCCTCAATCTGGTGCATCGGCGCCACCAGGCGCCTCGTCCTCCACCGGCATCACCGTCACCGCGACATCGACGGCGTGGCCCCCTCCGCCAAGAATCACGCCGCGCAGCGGGCACACGTCACCGTAGTCCCGACCCCAGGCAAGGGTGATGTGCCCGACACCGGGCTGCATCGCATTGGTCGGGTCGATGTCGATCCAGCCCAGCCCCGGAGACCACAACGCCACCCAGGCGTGCGAGGCGTCTGCACCGATCAAGCGCGGCTGACCGGGTGGCGGCTCGGTGAGCAGATAGCCCGAGACGTAGCGCGCGGCCAGCCCGAGCGCGCGCAAGCACGCGATCGTCAGGTGCGAGAAGTCCTGACATACACCGCGGCGGGCAGCGAAGACCTCGGCTACCGGGGTGGCGACACTGGTGGCGGCGGGATCAAAGCGGAAATCGGCATGAATCTGCGCCGATAGCGCCAGCAAGGCCTCGAGCAATGGCCGTCCCGGGGTGAAGCACTGCAAGGCATAGTCGGCGTAGGTCACCGCCTCGTCACCCAGCGGCACGAAGGGGGACGCGAATCGGTACTGACCGGCGTCGCGCGCGTCGGCCTGCAAGGGGGCGTGGCCCGAGAGGCCGTCACGCAGATGGTCGCGCGCCGCCTCCCACGCCGGGCTCAGCGCCGGGTCGGGCCAGGCCGGGGCGTTGACGCGGATACGGCTGCGCGCGCGCACCACAAGCTGTGAATGTGGCGCATGGAGGGCGAAAGCGGTCACCGGATTGCCGAAGAAATCACTGCGCTCGCTGCACTGCGCCGGCGTGGGCACGATCTCGAGCCGGTGCGCCAGCGTATGCTGGCCGACGCATTCGCGCGGACGCAGATGGGCAATCTGCTGCGACAGCGACACCGCGCTTTCATAGCGGTACGTGGTGTCGTGCAGGATGTCGTAGAGCGCCATGGCAGCACGCACCTAGCGCGACACGGTCGCCCGGCTGCGGGCGTCGAGGTGGGTGAAGTAGCGTTCGCCAAGCGCGTCGGTGAGCTGATTGCCACACTGCCAGATGTCGGCCAGCACCTCGCGCAGCGGCTCGCAGTGACGCGGACGTTGCCCGGCACGCGCGCCATGCTCCGACAGCTCATGCACGAAGCAGTCGCACAAGGCCAGCGCATCGAGCGCCTCGAGCTGACGCCGCAGCGGCGCCGCCAGCGCACGGCCGTCGGGCAGCAGCGCCACATGCTCGGCGAGTGAATCGAGCTGATAACGCAGCGCCCGGGGGTTATCGGCATCGAGCATCACCAGCTCGGCCACGGGCTGCGGGGCCAGGCCGCGGGCGTGCCGGCTGCGATAGCGCAGTTCGGCGTCGGTGACGGCGAGCAAGGCCTTCAGCCCGCCCGCGCACGGCGTCAGCAGCAGCGCCGAGAGCGCGGCGGCGAGGAACTGCAGGCGCTCGATACGCCGCCCGATCGACAGGAAGCGCCAGCCGGCGTCGCGCGGCATGCTCTCGATCACGAAGCCCGACAGCGTGACCAGCGACAGCAGCGACTCATCCAGGCGCTGCAGCGCATCGCCCAGGCGGGGCGCGTGCTCCGGAGGCGTCGCAAACTCCGACAGCCGGTTGTAGATGCGCCAGCTGTCCGGCGACAGGCGGTCGCGCACCAGCGCCGCCAGGCGCAGCACCTGCCGCAGGCTCGCCACCACGCTGCCGGGCTGCTCAGGGTCGAACAGCGCTTGCACCAGCGGCGCCGGCGGTGTGTCGGCCTGCTGCGCCACCTTGGGCGCCCCAGGCGCTTCGGATGCCTCGGCGGGTTCGGGCGCGAGCATGTTGCGCTGCCGGCACAGGGCGAGCAGCACGGCGGCAACGTTACCGTCCTCCGCCGGGCTGCCTGCACCTGTGGCACTGCCCGCCTCACCCAGCCGCGCCAGGGTTTCACGGCCCAGCCGCGCGGCCGCGTCGGCGCGCTCGCTGTAGCGCCCGAGCCAGAAGAAGTTCTCGGCCACCCTGCTCGACAGGCTGAGATTGCGCAAGCCGCGCGCGGGCGGGGTGATCTGCCCGGGCACGATCCGTGGCAGGGGCGGCGTCCGTGCCGGGGTGCTCAACACCCACGCGTCCTTGCTGCCGCCCCCGTGCTGCATCGACACGATGCGCATGTCGGCTTCCGAGGCCACCCGGGTGAGGCCGCCCGGCAGCACCCGAAAACCGTCCGGCCCCGCGGCGGCAAAGACGCGCAGGCCGATGTTGCGTGCGACCAGCCCATGTGAGCAGGCGTCGTCGCGCCTGCGTTCGCCAGGCGCCTCGCCATCCACCGCCAGTACCGGCGCCTGTGAAATGTTCACCATCTCCTGCGCGACGAAATCGAAAGGACGCGCCGCAATCCGCGCCGCCAGCGCGTCCAGCTCGGCCGTCGGGAGGTCGCGGCAGAACACCGGCCGCTCACCCAACGTCGGGTAGGCGGGTTTCACCACCAGCTCGCGCAGGTGCTTGAGCGCGTATGCGCAGGCGGCCGGCTCGCCGCACCACCAGGTCGCCACCGAGGGCATCTTCAGCTTCTGGCCGAGCAGGTGCTGGCACAGCCGTGGCAGGTAACCAAGCAACGCACCGGTCTCGAGGATGCCGCTGCCGAGCGCGTTGGCGACCGTCACTGTGCCCGCACGCACCGCCGCCACCAGGCCGGCGACCCCGAGCGCGGAGTCGTCGCGCAGCTCGAGCGGGTCGCACCAGATGTCGTCCACCCGGCGCAGGATCACGTGCACGCGCCGCAGGCCTTCGAGGGTACGGAGATAGACTTTCTCCTCGCGCACGGTCAGGTCCTGGCCCTCGACCAGCGGAAAACCCATCTCGCGGGCGAGGAAGGCGTGCTCGAAGTAGGTCTCGTTGTACGGCCCTGGCGTCATCACCACGATCAGCGGGTCCTCGCCCGCCGCCTCGGCGTCGGGCGGCGCCAAGCCGGCCAGACTGTCGCGAAAGCCCTCGAAGAACGGCACCAGCGGCTGCACCCCGGCCGCACGGTAAAGCTCGGGGAGCGCGCGCGCCACCAGGCTGCGGTTCTCCAGCGCATAGCCCGCACCCGAAGGCGCCTGGGTACGGTCGGCCACCACCCACCAGCGTCCGTCGGGCGAGCGCGCCAGGTCCACGGCATACAGATGCAGGAACAGGTTGCCCGGCTGCCGTGTCCCCACCAGCGGACGCAGAAAGCCACTGTGGCCGTAGATCAGTGCAGGCGGGATCAGGCCTTGCTGGAGCAGGGTCTGCTCGCCGTACAGGTCGGCCAGGATGCGGTTGAACAGCGTAGCGCGCTGCACGACCGCCGCCTCGATCTGCGCCCATTCCGCCGCCGGCAGGATGTAGGGCAGCAGGTCGAGTTCCCACGGCCGCTCGAAGCCGCGCGGGTCGGCATAGACGTTGTAGGTGATGCCGTTCTCGTGGACCTGCCGGCGCAGCGCACCGCGCCGAGCGCCCAGCTCGTCGGGCGGCATCGCCTCGAGCGCACGGTGGAACTCGCGCCAGTGCGGCCGCACCACCACCACGCTACCGATGCGCTGGCACAGCTCGTCGTAGCGGTCGGGCCGGGCAGCGTACCCGGCGAGCAGTTCGGGCGGGCTATGGGGTTGGACCTGCATCGCGCATCAGCCCTGACGGCGCAGGTCGAGTGTGAAGGGAAAATCGGCGTTGCGGACGCTCTCGGGCACGGCAACGCGGCCGGGCGTGTGGCCCGTCGTGGTGAAGCGCGCCAGGCGGCGGCCTTCGGCCTCGTAAGGGTTCACCGGATAGGTCTCGTAATTGCGCCCACCGGGGTGCGCTACGTGATACACGCAGCCGCCCATCGAGCGCTGCATCCAGCCGTCGACGAGGTCGAACACCAGTGGCGCATGCACGCCGATGGTGGGATGCAGGCAGGACGGCGGCTGCCACGCGCGGTAGCGTACGCCGGCGACGAATTCGCCCACCCTTCCGGTCGGCTGAAGCGGGACGGTACGGCCATTGCAGGCAAGTACATGGCGGTCGTCATTGAGTCCGGAAACCTTCACCTGCAGCCGCTCCACCGAAGAATCGACGTAGCGTACGGTACCACCGGGCGCACCCTCCTCGCCCATCACATGCCAGGGCTCGAGCGCCATGCGCAGCTCGACCTCGACCCCGCGCGCGGCAAATTCGCCGTATTTAGGGAAACGGAACTCGAAGTGCGGCGCGAACCAGTCGAACACCACCGGATAGCCGAAATCGCGCAGCTCGTCGATGACGTCGCGGAAGTCCTCTGCGACCCAATGTGGCAGCAGGAAGCGGTCGTGCAGCTCGGTACCCCAGCGCCGCAGCCGGTCCGGCGCATAGGGGTGCTGCCAGAAGCGCGCCACCAGCGCGCGCAACAGCAGCTGCTGGGCGAGGCTCATGCGCGCATGCGGGGGCATCTCGAAGGCCCGCAGTTCCAGCAGGCCATGACGACCCACGGGGCCGTCCGGGCTGTAAAGCTTGTCGATGCAGAATTCGGCGCGGTGGGTGTTGCCGGTGGCGTCGATCAGCAGGTTGCGCAGCAGGCGGTCGATCAGCCAGGGCGGCACAGCCTTGCCCACCTCGGGGAATTGCTGGAAGGCGACCTCCAGCTCATGCACCGAATCGTGACGCGCCTCGTCCACCCGCGGCGCCTGCGAGGTCGGGCCGATGAACATGCCCGAGAACAGGTAGGACAGGCTGGGATGGTTGTGCCAGTAGCTCACCAGACTGCGCAGCAGGTCGGGCCGGCGCAGGAAGGGCGAATCGGCGGGCGTGGCGCCACCGAGCACGAAGTGGTTGCCGCCGCCGGTACCGGTGTGGCGTCCGTCAAGCATGAACTTTTCGGTCGACAGGCGCGACTGGTGGGCCTGCTCGTACAGGAAGCTGGTGCGTTCGACGAGTTCGTCCCAATCGGCCGAGGGCTGGACGATGACCTCGATCACGCCGGGGGCGGGGGTGACGCTGAAGTGCGCAAGGCGCGGGTCGGACGGCGGCGTGTAGCCCTCGAGGATCACCGGCAAGGTAAACGCCTCGGCAGTCGCCTCGACGGCAGCGACGATCTCCAGGTAGTCCTCGAGCGCCGTGATCGGCGGCATGAACAGATGCAGCAGGCCGCCGCGCGGCTCCGCGCACATCGCACTGCGCGTGATCCAGCCTGCGGACTCGAACGCATCGGGGCTGCGCTCGTCGTCTCCCCTCGCTGACGGCGCCGCCGGCGCTGCCGTGGCACCCGACGGCCATTGCGCACGCAGGGCAACGTAGCTCGGCAGGGCCGCAAAGCCCTGGTTCGGATCGGGCTGGTAGATCCACGGATACTCTGCCTTGTCCGCCCAGGGCTGTGAATCGAGCGGCAGACGGTAACCGATCGACGAATCGCCCGGGATCAGGTACAGGCGCTCGGGGCGCAGGAACCACGATCCGCTTTGCCAGCGCGGCCCGTCGCGCCGGGTGGCGCGGGCAATCGGCAGCACATGACCGACCACTTCGGTCAGACCCTGCTCGAAGATCCTGGTCAGACGGGCGCGCTCGAGCGCGTCATCGACGCGTGAGTCGAAGGGATCGACGTTGGCCGGCAGCCTGCGCTCGCGCCACAGGTAGTAAAAGATGTCCTCATACGCCGGCATCATCCACTTTGCATCCAGCCCCAGCCGCTCGGCCACGCTGGCGAGGAAACGCCCAGCCGTCTCGGCGTCGACCTGCGTGCCCGACGTCTCGCGCGCCAGCAGGTCGGGGTTGCGCCACAGGGCTTCGCCGTCGCGACGCCAGTAGCAGTTCAGCGACCAGCGCGGCAGTTGCTCGCCGGGGTACCACTTGCCCTGGCCGAAGTGCAGCAGGCCAAGCGGCGCGTAGTGGTCCTTCAGCCGGAACATCAGGTTCTCGGCCAGCGTGCGCTTGCTCGGCTTGCTGGCGTCCCGGTCCTGCGGGTCGAGCGCGTCGCTGTTCCAGGCCGCGCCATCACGGTCGTCGAGCGACACGAAGGTGGGCTCGCCACCCTGGGTCAGGCGCACATCGTGCGCGGCGAGGTCGCCGTCGATGAGGTGTCCGAGCGCCTCGATCGCCGCCCACTGTTCGTCGGTATAGGGCTTGGTGACGCGCGGCGCCTCCCATACGCGCTCGACCTTCATGTGGTGCTCGAATTCGCATTCGCACTCGTCGGAAAAGCCGGTGATCGGCGCTGCCGACGACGGCTCGGGGGTGCACGCAACCGGGATATGGCCCTCGCCGGCAAACAGGCCGGAGGTCGGGTCGAGCCCAACCCAGCCTGCGCCGGGCAGATACAACTCGCACCAGGCATGCAGGTCGGTGAAGTCGACCTCGGTACCCGAGGGGCCATCGAGCGATTTCACGTCGGGCGTGAGCTGGATCAGATAGCCCGACACGAAACGCGCAGCGAGCCCCAGGTGGCGCAGCAGCTGCACCAGCAGCCAGGCCGAGTCGCGGCAGGAGCCGCTCGCCAGCGTCAGGGTCTCCTCGGGTGTCTGCACACCCGGTTTCAGGCGCACCAGGTAGGCGATGTCTTCCTGCAGACGCTGGTTGAGCGCCACCAGAAAATCGACGCTGGCCGCGGGCGCACGCGGAATCGCAGCGAGGTAGGCGTCGAACCGGGGGCCGAGCGCCGCGGCCGGCGCCTTCGCCAGGTAAGGGGCCAGTTCGGTGAGTTGCCAGTCTTCGTACTTGAAGGGAATCTTCTCGGCATAGGGCTCGAGAAAGAAGTCGAACGGGTTGATGACCGACATCTCGGCCACCAGATCGACCTCGACGCGCAGTTCGGTGGTTTTTTCCGGAAAGACGAGGCGAGCGAGGTAGTTTGCCTGCGGATCCTGCTGCCAGTTGATGAAGTGCTCGGCGGGCTCGACCTTCAGCGAGTAGGCGTGGATCGGCGTGCGGCAATGCGGGGCCGGACGCAGGCGCACGACCTGGGGCGACAGCGTCACCGGACGGTCGTAGCGGTAATGGGTGATATGACTCAGTTTGACGTGAATGGACACGGGGGCCTCGTTTGCAGCGTATTGGGCGATGCCCTACCCCAGCAAGAAGCATGCTATCGACAGCGAAGGCGCCCATTCGCTGAAATCGCCGCCCTCCGGGCGTTCCGCGGGCCGCTTCGCATGTGGTGAGCGCGCGGTCAGCGCACCATTTCCGCAAACAACGCACCAGCGTGGTGCATCTGATCAAGCTGTCTCCGCCACGTGCTCCGCCACGTGCTTGACGTAAGGCCATGCGCCTCCTAAAATGCGGCCTCTTTTGTGGAAGGGCGGTTAGCTCAGCGGTAGAGCACTGCCTTCACACGGCAGGGGTCACTGGTTCGATCCCAGTACCGCCCACCAGCGCACATGCGCT
>DITC01000041.1:9291-9602 GCA_002422685.1 Thauera sp. UBA6194
ATGCTGCCTGAAGACGGGCCACCTGAACGGCACCAAGGAGCCGGTGTGATGCCTTCCCCCAAAGACGCCCCCGAAGCTGCCATGCGCCACAATCTCAAGGTCCCCTTCGCCGAAAAAGACCAGGCGAAGAAGCTGGGCGCGCGCTGGGATGCCGCGCGCAAGCTCTGGTTTATCGAAGCCGGGGTCGACGCAGCCCTTTTCGCACGCTGGCAGCCGACGCCGCACGACCCCGCCGGGGCGGCTCCTCCATCTTCGGCGCCGCATCATCGTGCCGCGCCGAAGATGATGACCGAGGGCAAGGTGCAGGTGGG
>DITC01000041.1:9749-12355 GCA_002422685.1 Thauera sp. UBA6194
CGTGATCATCAAGGCGCAACGATTTCGCAGCCTGGAAAAGAACCGGCTCGAGGCGCTGCGCCGCCTGGAAGAGCTCATCGAGCGCGTCGCGGCGCCCCCGAAGACGCGCCGGCCGACCCGACCGACACGGGCCTCCAACACCCGCCGGCTGGAGGGGAAGGCGCGGCGGGCTTCGATAAAGGCCGCGCGGGGAAGGGTGGGCGAGTGATCCCGGGCGCGGGCCCGCGCTTGGTGAACGTGAAGCGCTCAGATGGGGCAGGGCGCCGCACCCGAGCGCTGCGCAGCGTAAAGTTACAGCATGAAATCCGTCACGGAGGGGGCATGCTCGGCGCGATCATCGGCGACATCGTGGGCTCGGTCTACGAGCTTCACAACCACCGCTCCAAGGCCTTCGAGCCCTTCTTTCATCCGCACGCGTTCTACACCGATGACACCGTATGCACGATCGCGGTGGCCGATGCGCTGATCAATGGACGCCACCCGGCCCAGGCGCTGAAAGACTGGGGCCGGCGCTATTGGGACAACGGCGGCTGGGGGCAGCGCTTCGCAGCGTGGCTGGCTTCGGACGCGCTCGAGCCCTACGGCAGCTTCGGCAACGGGGCCGCGATGCGCGTGGCGCCGGCGGGCCTGCTGGCGGGCAGCGTCGATGAGGCGATTGCGCTGGCGCGCAAGGTCACCGTGGTCACCCACGATCACCCGGAAGCGCTCAAGGGCGCCGAGGCCACGGCGCTCGCCATCTTTTTTGCGCGGCGGCGGGTCACGGCGGCGAGCATCAAGGACGCGATCGTCGAGCGTTATGGCTACGATCTGGAGCGCACCGCCGACGATATCCGCCCGACTTATCGCTTCAACGACACCTGCCAGGGCACCGTGCCCGAGGCGCTCGTGTGCGCGCTGACGGCGACGAGCTACGAGGACGCGATCCGCAACGCGATCTCGATCGGCGGCGACAGCGACACCGTGGCCGCGATCGCCGGAGGCGTGGCCGAGGCCCTGTTCAGCATTCCTGCGCCGCTTGCACGGCAAGGCCGTGAGCACTTGCCTGCGGACATGCGGGAAGTGCTCGACGCGCTTTATCGAAGCGCCGGGGGCGCCAAGCCAGCACCCGCGCAGGCTTGAGTCACGGGGTCGAATTCGTAATGCGCCGCTCAACGGTGCGACAGCGCGCGATCGCACCGCGCTTCCAGCTGCGCGGACACTGGACGAGTTGGGCGAGTGATTCTGAGCTCATCGCCGGAGCCGGACTTGTTGCTTCGCGTTGCTTGACGGCGCGCTCAGGCACCCGCTCGGGCGGGGGAGGGGCGACGCGAGAACAAGCGGCCAATGTCTCCGCCGTCGGGGAAGGCATATCCCTGGTTCCTGAACAGATCCAGGCACGCATCGACCACCTGCGGGTCGTAGTGCGTGCCTCTGTTGCGCGTGATCTCGTCCAGTGCCGTGTCTACGCCCAGGCCCGGGCGATAAGGTCGATAGAGCGCGATGGCTTCCACCACGTCCGCCACCGTGATGATGCGGGCGCCAACCATGATCTCGTCGCCCCGCAACCCCCTCGGATAGCCTGAACCGTCGAGGTGCTCGTGGTGCTGAAAGACCATCTCGGCCACGGGCCAGGGGAAGTCGACGTTCTTGAGAATCTGATAACCCACTTCGGGGTGCGTGCGGATGAGGGCGAATTCGATCTCCGGCAGCGGCCCGGGAAAACTCAGGATCTCGGCCGGCACATGGATTTTGCCGATGTCGTGGATCGCCGCGGTGAGCCGGATGCCATGGATCAGCTCTTCGGGCATGCCGAGCGTGCTCGCAAGCCGGGCGGCGAGGTCTGCGACACGGCGTTGATGGCCGGCCGTGTAAGGGTCGCGCTTCTCGATCGTGGTCGCGATCGCCTGGATGGCGTCTTCCATGCTCTTGTTCAGGCGCAGCAGGTTGCGACGGCTTTCCTCCTCCAGCCGAACCTGCTCGCTGATGTCGCGCACGGCGCCATCCCACACCGGGCGGCCCTGCTCGCCGGTAGCACTGGCAGCGTCGAGCAGGAGGTGGCGCAGGCTGCCATCCGCCGCGGTCCAGCGCAGCGGGAGGTGAAGACGCCGTCCAGCCTCGCTGCCGCGGAGCGCCTGCGTCAGCCGAACGCGCTGCTCGTCGGCGAGCCCGCCAAAAAGCAGGGCGGGGTTGTCGAGTAGGTCCTGTGCCGGCAGGCCGAGGGCCGCGCGGGCGCCGCCGCTGGCGTAGCTGAAGCGCCAGGCTCCATCGTGCTCCACGAGCTGGAAAAGCAGCTCCGGCACATTGTCCGCCATGCTGAGGAAACGGTGCTGCGACGCGATGCGGTCCAGGGTGGTTTCGATCAGCCCTGCCAGTGCGAGATAGAGATCCAGCGTTTCACGGGGCAGGGGAGCGCCGCCCCTGTGGGCCGCGACCAGCACGTAAGCCGTGCGCTGACGCTCGCGCCCGATCGGCAGCAGGATCAGCTCGTGTGGGTCTGGCAAGGAGACGGGTTCGGTGCTGAGGAAGCCGCTCTCGAATACCTGGATGGCCGCATCGGCACATGCCTGCGCCATTTGATGGCCATCCGGCTCGCACTGCAGGCAGCGGACGCCACCGTCGGCTTCACG